>NZ_FMHJ01000010.1:0-266615 GCF_900090125.1 Streptomyces sp. WMMB 714 | reverse complement strand
TCCCGGCCTCGCCCAACTCCCGGTAGCGGCCTGCCCACCGCCGTGCTGTAGTCGGTGAGACCTGGAACCGTTCGGCCGCCCGCCGCAGAGGCCAGCCCTCCTCGACCACACAGCGGGCCAGACGCAGCCGTCCGGTCTCGGTCAACGGTGCGTTACGGTGCGGCATGAGGGCCTTCCTGGTCGCCAGGTGTGCGGTTTCGTCGCTACACACCAGGCCAGAAGGCCCTCACCCATTTCAAGATCACCTACCGGTGATCACCGTCACCAACCTCCATGGACAGAACACCTAGGGCGTCACGGCGGGACGCACGGCGCGGCCCTGCCCGCAACGCACGGCAGGGCCGCGCCACCGCCCTCTCCCCGGCGCTCGTCGGCGCGGCCGCTATTCGTCGACGCGGGACGCCTCGCGGCAGCTCTCCGAGCCCTCGCAGCTCTTCAACGCCTTCAAGGTGTCGTGCAGTTCGTCGCGGCGGTCGTCCGGGAGGGACGAGATCCGGTTCCGCAGCTGCTCGGGATCGGACTTCATCGAGTAGAACTCGCGGTCGCCGCCCGCGTATTCGACGTACAGCGACTCCGGGGTCCGCAGGGCCTCGTAACTCGGCGGGTCACCGTGGTTCTTCCGGGGGGCGGCGTCCGGATCCCCCTTCTTGGACTTCCCCTTGCGGTGCTCCACCAGCACGGATTCCCGCCAGTCCTCGGGCGTCTTCCCGCGCAGCAGGTCCGTGAGGCCGCTGCCGTCGACCGACGACGGAGGCTTCACGCCCGCCATTTCGAGGAACGTGGGATTGAGATCGGTGTTCTCCGCCATCTGCGGGATCCGCTCGCCCGCGGGCACCGCCGGTCCGGTGACCATCAGCGGCACGTTGATGTCGGTGTCGTAGGCGGTCTGCTTGCCGGGCCTGAGCCGGTGCTCACCCATGTGGAAGCCGTTGTCGGAGCCGAAGACGAAATAGGTCTCGTCCGCGATTCCCTTCTTCTTCAGCTGGTCCTGGAGGTCGCCGATCATCTTGTCGACGGCCTGCACGGAACGCACCCGCTTGGCGAACTTCCGGTCGATCTGCCTCTTCTCCTTCGCGGTGAGCGGCTTCAGGTCCTTCTGCCACTCGGGAGCGGGCGTCGCCGCCTTGTCGTACGCCTCGGTACGGGGCGCCTTCAGCGACGGGTACTCGTCCTTGTCCCTGGGCGCGGGAGTCGACGGCGAGTGCGGCGTGAACGGGTTGATCTGGAGCATGAAGGGCTTCTTCGCCCCGGACGACTTGTCGACGAACGATGACGCCTTCTTCGACAGGACGTCCGTCAGGTAGTCCTCGGGCTCGTTTCCGTAGTGCTTGACGCGGCCGTTCTCATTGAGGTCGTAGTCGAATTCCGGATAGCCGTTGCCGGCGACGGCCCACTCGTCCCAGCCTTTCGGTACGTACGGCCGGGACGTGCCGTTCTTGTCCGCGGGCTGATAGCCGTTGAGGTACTTGCCCATGAATCCGGTCCGGTAGCCGGCGTCCTGGAGCGCGGGCGCGAAGCACTTCTTCTCGTTGCCCTTTTTCATGAAGGCGCCGTAGCCGCCGTCGTCCCCGTTGTTGGTGAAGACACCTGTGTTGTGCGGATACTGCCCCGTGAGGCCGGTCGAGCGGGACGGGCAGCACAGCGAGTCGGTGACGAAGAAGTTCGAGAACGTCGCCCCCTCCTTCTGCATCCGCTGTACGTGCGGCATGTACCGCACGAGGTTCCATGACAGGTCGTCGGTCTGCACATGCACGATGTTCGGCCTGCCGCTCCCGCCCTCGCCGCCGTCGGCGGACGAGGAACTCGCCGCGTCCTTCGCGTCCGTCCCCTGCACGGTCGAACACGACGTCAGCAGCGCGGCGGCGACGGCGAGACACAGTCCCGCGACGGGCGTACGTCCGATGCGTCGGCGCCCTTGGCCCTTGCGGTGTGGACGTTTGCCGGTGGGCATCCGGCCCTCCTCTCCGGTCCTGAACTCTGGTGCGTGCCGCGCATGCTGGACATCGACCTTGTGAGTTCTCTGTGAACCGTCCGTGACGTGGCCCGGGAACGGGAGAGCAGGGCGGTGACGGAGACGGGGCGGAGGATGCGGTCGGGGGCGAGCGGGCCCCGCAGGGTGGTTCCGGACCCGGACGGGGGCCCGCTCATCGCTGCCTGAACTCACCACACGGGGGCGGGAGTTCACCGGCAAGACCGCCACCGCGTCACGGCACGACGACGATCTTCCGCCCCTTGCCTGCGGCGAACTGCTCGAGCGCTCGCGGGTATTCGTCCAGGGGTAGCCGGTCGGAGATGAAGATCTCCGGGTCGAGGAGGCCGCCCGCGAAGAGTTCGGCAGCGCGCTCGTAGCTGTGCAGCACCGCCATGGACCCGGTGATGGTGATCTCCTGGTTGTAGATCTTGTACGGCTCGATGGTCGCCGTCGTCGCGTAGTCGGACACGCCGAACTGCAGGAACGTTCCCGCCTTCGCGACCCGCCCGATGCCGTCCTGGATCGCGGCCGCGTTGCCCGTGGCGTCGACCACCAGGTCCCAGCCCTGGGGGCGGTCCAGCTCGTCGGCCGTCGCGGCCGCCGCGGAGCAGCCCAACCGCCGTGCCGTGGCGAGCCGTTCCTCGTTGAGGTCGAGGACGTCGACGCTCGCCGCGCCGGTGCGCTTGGCCAGTTCCAGCATCATCAGGCCCATGGTTCCGGAGCCGTAGACCAGGACGTGCGAGCCGAGCTGGCTCCTGAGCACGTCGTAGCCGCGCACCGCGCACGACAGCGGCTCGATGAGGGCGGCGTCCTGGGTGCGCACGTGCTCGGGCAGTTTCACGCAGTTGGCGACGGGAGCCACCGCGTACTCGGCGGCGCCCCCCGCCGTGGTCACCCCGATCGCGGCCCAGCGTTCGCAGAGGTTGTTGTGCCCCGTACGGCAGTAGCGGCACTCGTAGCAGTACAGCGACGGGTCGACGGCGACCCGGTCCCCCACCGCGACCTCGCTGACCTCGCTGCCCACGCCGACGACCTCGCCGGCGAACTCATGGCCCGGCACGAGAGGCAGCGAGGGCGCGAACTCGCCCTGCAGGATGTGCAGATCGGTGCCGCACAGCCCGCACGCCGCCACGTCCACGACCACCTGCCGGGGGCCGGGCGCGGGGTCGGGGACGGTGGTGAGCGAGACCCTGCCCGGGGACTCGACGAGCGCTGCCTTCATTTCACTGCTCCTAGGGAAAGGCCCTGGACGAGCTTGTCCTGGGCGGCGAAACCTGCCGCGAGCACCGGCAGGGAGATCACGACCGACGCCGCGCACACCTTGGCGAGGAACAGGCCCTGGCTGGTGATGAATCCGGTCAGGAAGACCGGAGCCGTCTGGGCGACGACGCCCGTGAGGACCCGGGCGAAGAGCATCTCGTTCCAGCTGAAGATGAAGCAGATGAGCGAGGTGGCGGCGATGCCCGGCATGGCGATGGGGGCGACGACGCGGGTGAGGATGGCCGGCAGTCTCGCCCCGTCGATCTGCGCCGCCTCGATCAGCGCGGGCGGCACCTCCGCGAGGAAGGACTGCATCATCCAGACGGCGATCGGCAGGTTCATCGACGTGTAGAGGACGACGAGCAGCCAGACGTTGTCCAGCAGTCCGGTGTTCTTCGCGAAGAGGTAGATCGGCAGCAGCCCGGCGACGACCGGCAGCATCTTCGTGGAGAGGAAGAAGAAGAGGACGTCGGTCCACTTGCGCACGGGGCGGATCGACAGCGCGTAGGCGGCGGGCAGCGCGAGCAGCAGCACGAAGAGGGTGGAAACCACCGACGCCGTCAGCGAGTTGGCGAGCGAGAACCAGGGACTCGGGCCCCCTCCGGCGCCGAAGAACTCGCGGTAGCCGTCGAGCGTGAGGGGCGCCGCCAGGGCGGGCGGGTTCTTGGCGGCGTCGGTCTCCGAGTGCAGCGACGTCAGCACCATCCACAGCACCGGCAGTACGAAGACGACGCCCACGAACCAGGCGACGAGACCCAGTGAGGCGTTCCTGCGGCGGACGCTCTTCGGCGCGGTGTCCGGGGCGGCGCGCCTCCCCGCGGGCTTCGCGGCGGACGTCCCCGCCGGGGCGGCGGACCGGCCGGTGCTCGTTGCGGCGCTCATGAACGGGCCTCCTCGTTGAAGAGGGACGAGACCACCCGCAGCGCGAGGGTGGCGATGACGATGGAGCCGATCACGACGAGCACACCGGCGGCGGACGCGAGCCCGTACTCGTGGCCCTGGTAGAAGGTCTGGTAGATCGTGTACGGCAGGTTGGCGGTGCCGAGTCCGCCCGAGGTGATGGTGAAGACCGCGTCGAAGTTCTGCACGATGTAGACGGTTCCGAGCAGCGCCCCCAGCTCCAGGTAGCGGCGCAGATGGGGCAGCGTGATGTAGCGGAAGACCTGCCAGGCGCTCGCGCCGTCGATCCACGCGGCCTCGACGGCGTCGGAGGGCCGGCTCTGCAGTCCGGCGAGCAGGATCAGCATCATGAACGGCGTCCACTGCCACACCAGTGAGGCCTCGACGGCGCCGAGCGGCATCTCCGCGACCCAGTCGGGCTGCGGGGCGCCGTCGCCGGAGATCCAGTGCAGCACGCCGTTGAAGAGCCCGTACTCCGGGTTGTACAGCACGTGCTTCCACAGCAGCGCCGCCGCCACCGGCACCAGCAGGAACGGCGCGATGAGCATCGTGCGGACGGCGCCGCGGCCCTTGAACCGGCGGTCCAGGAGCAGCGCCAGCAGCATCCCCAGCACGAGGCTGGCGAGCACCACGGTGACGGTCAGCAGGATCGTCGTCAGGACGGACTTGCGCAGCTCCGGATCGCCCAGCACCTCCGCGTAGTTGGCCAGCCCGGCGAAGCTGCGGGCCTCCGGGTAGAGGGCGTTCCAGTCGAAGACGGAGATCACCAGCGTCGCCACCATGGGCAGCTGCGTGACGATGATCAGGAAGATCAGGGCGGGCAGCAGCGGCGCCCGGGTGACCCAGGCGCGCAGCCGGGGGGACGGGGCGGGACGCGCCGGATGCCCGGAGTCCCGTGCGCCGGGCGCCCGTCCGCCGGGCGGGGTCGTGGTGGTCGTCGTGGCCGGTGTGCTGCTCATCGTCCTCGCCCCTCGTACTCCTCGGAGACCTCTAGGGCCAGCTGCTGTGACTTCTTCAGGGCCGTCGCCACGGACTGGCGTCCCGCGATGGCCGCGCTGATCTCCTGGGAGACCTTGGTGCCCAGGTCGGAGAACTCGGGGATGTCGACGAACTGGATCCCGATGGTGGGGCGCCGCTGGACGCCCGGGTCGCGCGGATCCGCCTCGGTGATGGCCTTCCGGGTGGTCTCGCCGAAGGCTCCGGCGGTCTGCTCGTATTCGGGGATGTCGTAGGTGGAGGCCCGCTTCCCCGCCGGCACGTTCGCCCAGCCGAACTCCTCGCCGACGAGGCGCTCGTACTCCTTGCTGGACGCCCAGGAGATGAACTCGTACGCCTTGTCCTGGTTGCGCGACGCCTTCTGCAGGCCCCAGGCCCAGCTGTAGAGCCATCCGGAGGAGGGGGTCTTCACGGTCGGCGCGGGCGCGTAGCCGATCTTGCCCTTGACGGGGGACTTCTCGGCCTCCAGCGAGCCCGCGCCCGACGTCGCGTCGTACCACATGGCCGACTTGCCCTGCGTCATGTTGTTCAGGCATTCGGCGAACCCCGACTGCGTGGCGCCGGACTGCCCGTGCGCGCGGACGAGTTCGACGTAGAACTCGGTCGCCTTCACGAAGGCGGGGTCGGTGAGCCTCGCCTTGTAGTTCTCGTCGAACCACGTGCCGCCGAAGGTGTTGACCACGGTGGTCAGCGGTGCGATCACCTCGCCCCAGCCGGGCAGCCCGCGGAGGCAGATGCCGCTCATGCCCTTCTCGGCGCCGTCGGCCTTCGCGGCGAGCTTCGCGACCTGCGGCCAGGTCGGCTCGGCCGGCATCTTCAGGCCCTTCTTCTCGAAGACGTCCTTGCGGTACATCAGGAAGGAGGACTCGCCGTAGAAGGGTTCCGCGTAGGTCTTGCCGTCCTCGCCCTTCAGCGACTCGCGGATGGGCGGAAGGATGTCCTTCTGGTCGAAGTCCGCGTCCTTCTTCAGGTAGCCGTCCAGCGGCTGGAGCCATTCGTTCTTCGCGTAGATCGGCGCCTCGTAGTTGCTGATCGTGGCGACGTCGTACTGGCCGGCCTGGTTGGCGAAGTCCTGGCCGATCTTGTCGCGTACGTCGTTCTCCGGCAGCGTCGTGAAGTTGACCTTGATGCCGGTCTTCTTGGTGAAGTGCTCGGCTGTGAGCTTCTGGAGCTCGACCATCTGCGGGTTGTTCACCATCAGGACGTTGATCGTGTCGCCGCCTGTGGCGAGGCTGCCCGCGCCGGCGCACGCTGCCATCAGCACGTTGGCGGTTGCCACACCGATGACTGCGCGCGTCCTGCGGCGGCTCTGACTGCGCATGAACGGTCTCCTGGTCATATCGGGGCGAAGCGGGCGGACTTCGGGCGGGAGAGTCGACGGAAGGAGCCGGGAGGGCGTCGAGCCGCCGGCAAGGGGCGGGGGCGGGCCGCGGAGGTGCCCCCTGGCGGGTCAGACGCGGATCACCTGGGGTCCGCGGAGGGAGTAGCGGTGGGCTTCGGCCGCGGGCACTCCGGTCGAGGTGATGATCGTCTCGAAGTCGCCGACCTCGGCGAAGCGGCAGAAGCTCACCGCCCCGAACTTCGTGTGCATGCCCGCGAAGATCCGCCGCCGGGAGGCTCTGACGGCTTGCGCCTTCACCTCGCTGACGGCCGGGTCGGGGGTGGTCAGACCGTGTTCCCGTGAGATGCCGTTGGCGCCGATGAAGGCCAGGTCGATGACGAATCCGGCGAGCATCTTCGTCGTCCAGTGGTCGACGGTGGCCAGCGTCCCGCCGCGCACGCGCCCGCCGAGCAGCAGCACGGTGATCTCCTCCGACGAGGCGAGCGCTCCGGCGGCGGCCAGGGACGCGGTGACCACGGTCAGCGGACGGTCGCGGGGCAGCGCCTCGGCGATGAGCTGCGGCGTGAACCCCTCGTCGATGAAGACCGTCTCCGCCTCTCCGAGGTGTTCGGCAGCGGCGGCGGCGATGCGGCGCTTCTCCGGCACGTGCATGGTGGTGCGGAAGGCCAGGGTCGTCTCGAAGCCCGCGCTCTCCACCGGATAGGCCCCGCCGTGCGTACGGCGCAGCAGTCCGTGCGACTCCAGGACGCGCAGATCGCGGCGGACCGTCTCCTTCGCGACGCCCAGCGTGACGGCGAGTTCCGCGACGTCGACCGAGCCGCCGCGGCGGGCCGCCACGACGATCTCGCGCTGTCGTTCCTCCGCGCTCATGGCCGGCACTCCCCTCTCCGTACGGTCACGGCCGTGCCCGTTCGGGCCCGTGTGGAGAGTTGTACAGCTCCTCGAACTCGGGGACCAGGCCAGGCACTGGCGGGATCGTGCCCGTTTCTGCCCGTTCCACGGGCCCCGTCGCGGCGCCGTGACATGCGCCGACGGGCCTCCGGCGTTCACAGGCGACGCCTGGTGCCGCCGTGGGCGTGCCCGCCGGGCGCCCGTTCCGGCCCGGCGGGACGGTGGCCTGGGTCACCGCCCGCCGGACAGCCCGGGTCCGAACGGTCATCCGGAGCGGTCCGAGGAGACAGACGCGCGCCGTCAGGACTGGGCTGCGCCGTCAGCGCGGGGCTGCCGGGGAAGGCCCGCCCGGTCAGGCGGGGCGCATCCGGAAGTCGTACCGCTCCGGCAGTGGTTCGTCGGTGAGAGCGGCCCACGTCTCGCCGAGCACCTCGTCGCCCTCCCGGAGGTCGTCGACCTCGAAGCCCGCATCGAACACTTCGCGTGCCGCGCCCGTCTCGCCCTCGGCGACCAGCACCTGGGCGAGCAGCAGCCGGTAGCGGCCCCGCTCCCGCGTCTCCGCGGGGAGCCGCTCCAGGACGTCCCGCGCCTGAGCGGGCCGCCCCGCCGCGAGCAGCACGGGTACCGCCTCGCGTACGAGCGCCTCCACCAGCACCGCCGGCGCGCGGGGGGACGCGGCGGCCTCGACGGCGGCCAGCCAGCGCTCGGCCGCCCGCGGCAGCCCCACGCGCGGGTGCGGATCCTGCGCGTCCGCGACCGCCAGGCACCGCAGGGCCCACGGCGTCGCCTCGGCGGCGACGGACCGCTCCCAGCTCCGTACGGCCTGCGCCCTGTCTCCCGCGTGCCACTGCGCGACGCCGAGGTGGTAGTCGGTCGACGGCCCGGAGGGAGCGCACTCCAGCAGATCGCGCCATTCCCGGGAAACCAGGGAGGGGGCCGGGACGCGGGTGGCGGCGGCGCCGTGCCCCGTGGCACCGGGCACCGCCGAGCCGGTCGCCGGGACCTCGGGGAAGCGGCCCTTCGTCAGCAGCTCCAGCCAGGGACGCTGCTCCTCGCCCATCGTCTCCTCGGGGAACGGCGTGCCCGGCAACGCGTAGCCGCCGCGGGCGACTTCGAGCGCGCCCCATCCGGATCCGGCGGCCAGCAGCCCGCCTTCGGGCTCCGCGTCGGCGCACCCTCGCCATGCCTCGTAGGCGGCGTCCACCGCCGCGCGGGGCAGAGCCTCCTCCAGCCGGGACTCGGCGTGGCGGCGGGCCGCCGCCCAGTCCGCGCCGTGCACGGCGGCAGGGTCGGCGTCGAGCGGACCGTACGCCTCCAGCCAGGCGAACTCCTGTCCCGGGCCGAGCGGGACGTGTTCGAGCTGGGTGCGTGCGAGGCCCGCCTGGATCTCGGCGTAGCCGCCGGTGCCCGGCTCGGTCAGCCACTCCTGCCAGCGCCGCCCGCCCGGGCCGTGGCCCCACACGAAGAGCTTGCGTCCGCGCAGCAGCGAGGTGGAGGTCTGCACGAGGCCGGTGCCCTGCGCGTCCAGCGAGGCGATCCACTTACGGGACGAGGCGGGGATCTCGTAGAAGTAGTCGGCGGGGAACTCGCTGGCCGGCGGATACGAGCGGTCCGCGCCGTCCCACTCCGGCACCGGGATGCGGCGCAGGCGGCGCTCGTAGGCGAAGTACCAGGTCTCCTCCGCCGGTACGAGGACGCGCGTGCCCTCGTCCTCCGGCACCGCGATGTTCGACCACCAGTAGACGGGCACAGTCCGGTCGTGCGGGTTGCGGACACGGACGCCCACGTACAGGAAGTCGGAGTTCTCCGGCAGCCACAGATCGACCTGGAACGGGGTGTCGCGCAGCCGCTCCCACTCCCACAGGCGCAGCATCTCTCCCCCGGCTGCCGCCGGGTGGGACCCCGTGCCGGCGGGCGCGGGCACGCGTGCGGCGTGCAGCGGGGCGCAGGAGAGCGTGGTGTGGCCGGTCGCCCCGATGTTCCACTCGACGCCGCCGGAGTACCAGGCACCGTTGAGGGCGAAGTCCGCGGGCTGCAGTACGGGGTTGGTGTACAGCAGGTTCCGTCCGGTCGGCTTGTGGTGGAGCGAGTGGATCCGGCCGCCGTACCCCGGCAGAACGGTCACGCGCAGCTTCTCGTTCTCCAGGACGAGCGCATGGAGGGACGCCGCTGCGCGTTCGCGGGTGTAGCCGTCCAGCACCCGTTCGGGAAGCACCGAGCGCAGCGGCTCGTACCCCACCTGCCGTGCCATCTCGGCAGGCAGCGAAGCCCGTTCGCCCTCGTCGAGCGTGTGCGTCTCGTCGAGGGGGAGCAGCGGCGGCAGCGGGTTCGCGGGGCCGACGGGAGCCGCCGGAAGAGTAAGGGTGGTGGAGCGCAGCGTCGTCGGCACGGCTACCTCGTTCCTCTACGCGGCTGGGGCGCCCGGCTCTCCCGGGCCCCGATGACCATGGAACACGGTGGGCGCCGCGATGACCAGGGCGCATGGGCAGGTCCGTACGGGACGCGTCCGTCCGTACGGGGCGTGTCAGGGGCGGGCGCCGTGCGGTGCGGATTCCGGAACGCGGCGGCGGGTGGCCGGGCGGCCCGCTGTCTTGCGGCCGGTGTCTGGGGGTCGGTGTCTTGCGGCCGGAGCCTGGCGGCCGGCGGCCGGTGCTTACGCGGAGGACGGGGCGCCCGGACGGTCCAGCAGCGCCCAGGCCGCGGCGTAACCGCCGGGGACGGCGACGTCGGCGATCCGCCAGCCCTCCGGCGGCACGGGCACCCGCGACGTGCCCACGTAGGAGACCGCGGGATCCTCGGCGAGTCCGGTGCCCGTGCCCTTGAGGTACGCCTCCTTCCGCGTCCAGCAGCGGGCGAAGGCGACGCCCCGCTCCGCCTCCGGAAGCGCGGCCAGCTCGATCTGCTCCCTGGGGTGGAGGGCGCGCGCGACCTCCGTGACGACCGACGGCTCCTGTTCCTGCTCGACGTCGACCCCGACCGCGGCGCCCGCGAAGGCGAGCACCACGAGGTCACCCGCGTGGGAGAGGGAGAAGTGCAGGGGATCGCCGGGCACGGAGGGACGTCCGTGCGGGCCGCCGCAGACCGGGCAGCGGGCCCGGGTCAGCGGCACCGCGGCGGGCGCCGTGCCGAGCCGCGCCGCGAGTTCGTGGCGCAGCGCCGTATGTGCGACGTGGTAGCGGTCACGGTCCGCCTGAAGCCGGAACGCGGCCGCGCGGGCCCGCTCCTCGCCCGAGAGCAGCGACAGCTCGCCGGCGGCGCGGTCGGCGCACTCGGAGACCCGCAGGACCCGGACGTCGACAGGGGCATCCGGCGCGTCTTCGGACGACAGGCGGCGGCCCGGAACCCGGTCGGCGTCCCACGCTGCTCCGGAAGTGGTCGGCATCCCTTGAAAGTACACTCCCCGAGGCCGTCGCCCCATGCCGCCGGAAGGCTCTCCAGCATGACCCCAGCCGATCTCTTCCCCGACTCGCTTCCCGTGACGACCGCCATGCGGCGCACTGCGAGCGGACGGGACTGGCTGGGCCGGCTCCCTTCCCTGGTCGAGGAGTTGAGGCGGCGTTGGAACCTGCGGCTCGGCTCCCCCTACGAGGGCGGCAGTTGCTCCTGGGTCGCTCCGGCCGAGCGCCGCGACGGGACCCGCGCCGTGCTGAAGGTGACGTGGCCCCACAGGGAGGCACGGCCGGAGGGCGAGGCGCTGCGGCTGTGGGCGGGAGACGGCGCGGTGCGGGTGTACGAGCACGACCCGCGGGAGTACGCGCTGCTCCTGGAGCGCTGCGAACCGGGCACGCAGCTCGGCGAAGCGCTGGAACTGCCGGCCGAGGAACGGCTCGTGACGGGTGCGGGCGTGCTGCGGGCGCTGTGGGACAGCGGCCGCGGGCGGCGTCCCGGACCGGACTCCGCCATCGAGGACCTGGCGGGCGCCACCGGCCGGCTGGCGGACGTACTCGACGAACGGGCAGGCCGCCGCACATGGCCGCCCTCCGCGGACACCGGCCTCTTCCGGCAGGCGTCGTCGCTGCTGCGCGAACTGCCGCGCACCGCACCGCTGGAGACCGTGGTGCACGGCGACTTCAACCCCGGCAACGTGCTGGCGTCCGGCCGCCGGCCCTGGCTGGCGATCGACGCCAAACCCCTGTACGGGGACGTCGCGTTCGACCCCTGGCCCCTGATCCAGCAGATCGACGACCCGTTCGCGTATCCCTCGCCGGAGCGCGTCCTCGCCCGGCGTACGGCGCTCGTCGCCGATGAACTCGGCCTGGACGCGGCCCGCCTGCACGCCTGGGCCATGGCACGCCTCGTCGAGTTCGCGCTGTGGCAGCTCGACGTGGACGGCGGTGACACCGAACACGAAGCGCGGCTGAACCGGACCGTGCGCCTCGTACGGCAAGCCCGCGTCCTCGCCGAGTTGGCCGGCCTCTGATTTGCCGGCCCGGAATCCCGAGGGCGGCGGGACCGGAATCCAGGGCCGCGGCGCGGAGGCAGTCTTCGCGACGGCAACGTGCTTTCCTGCCGCAATTCGACCCCGACAGGCGTCTCGGATATCCCCAACGCGCCGTCACCTAAAGGCAGTTCGTGCTCGCCCCACTCCGGCCCACCCGGCAGTCGGCAATCGGCAATCGGCAATCGGCAATCCGGCAATTGGCGAACGGCGGGAGCATTTTTCGTATGACTTTCCTCTTGCGTGAAAACTTGGAGAACAAGTCATTCCGGCGGCACATCTTGGACATCTGACATCTATCGCATTCCTCCGCCGCTGCGCACAGTGCACGATCAGAGCCATCACCGAGTTCTACGGGGGAATCACATGAGCAAATCTGTATCTCGTCGTGCCGTCGCGGCCGTTGCGGCCGCAAGTGCCGTGCTGCTCCTGGGCGGCACGGACATCGCCTCCGCCCAGACTGCCGCTCAGGCATCCGGATCGGAGTCCGGAACTGTGACGAGCAGCGTCCGGACCGGCGGCACTGACGGGGACGTGAGCACGAAGCGGACCAGGTGGGCCAAGTGCACGGGGACCGTCAACAATCCGCACTGGTCGAAGGGGGGCAAGAGCGTCATCTTCAAGACCCGCCTCAGCTGCAAGGGGAACATCCCCAGGGTCCATGTGCGGGTGCGCGGTCAACTGCTGAAGTGCCCCGGCCTCTGCCCGCCCTCGACCGTCGCGACGTCGGATGAGACGAAGACGGTCGCGGTCAACGGCGGGAACGTGACCTACTACACGCCCAAGCCGAAGGGGAAGAAGATCAGGGGAGACGGCTCCTACCAGGGCAAGGTGACCATGCAGATCACCTCACCCTTCCCGGGCACGAAGGGCAGCGCCGGCAGCAAGCTGGTGAAGGTCGACACGCCGTAGCGGACACCGCGTCGAGGAGAGACCCCGTGAAGTGGGAAGTGCACGCGGAACTGGTCGTCATGGAGGACGGGCTTGATTCCGTAACCCTGACGGAGCGGCTCGCGGCGTGGCTTTCCGCTCACGGGGCCGACGCCTCGCCCCAACTGACCATGGCCGACGGGGGCACGGCCGAGACGCTGGGTGCCGTCTTCGGGATGCCGGCCGAAACGCCCGGACAGGCCGCCGACGCCGCGCTCACCCAGCTGCGAAGCGCCGCAAGCGATCTCGGGGTCCCCGTGGGGCCCGTCGACGAAGTCCTCGTGCGGCGCGCCCACATCGACCCTCGCGCTCCCGTCGCTGAGCGCAGGGGCGAAGGGGCCTGACGTCGGTTCGTCAGCCGTCGCGCCGGTTCACGACCCGACCGTGCCATCGCTGCGACGGCCGCTGCCCGCCCTACTCCCCCGTCGCTCCGTCGGCCAGCTCCCGTGCAACGTCGAGGTGCCCGACGTGCCGCGCGTACTCCTGCAGCAGGTGGAAGAGGATCCACGCCAGCGAGGGCGCCTCCTCCTCCGTGGGGAAGCGGCCACCGAGCCGGGCGTGTGCGTCCAGCCGGGCCTCGCGGACGATCTCCCGTGAGCGGTCGCACTGGGCCCGGAAGGCGGCGACGATATCGGCCACCGGCACCCCGTCCGGAACGCGCCACTTGCCGTCCCCGCCCCTGTCGCCCCACGGGTCCGGAACCTTCTCGGCCTCGAATCCCCAGCACAGCCAGCGGCGTTCGACGTACGTCAGGTGCCGGACGAGCTGGAGCGGCGTCCAGCCCGACGGCAGACGGCTGCCCCGCAGCTCCTCCTCGGAGAGGCCGTCGATCTTCCGCAGCAGCGTGTCCCGGTAGTAGTCGAGATAGCCGCGCAGCAGTACGTGCGGATCGGCCGTCGACGGATCGGGCTCCCCCGGCGGCAGTGGCGGGATGGAGGCTTCGGTGGCGGTCACGTGAGTCCTGGTTCGTCGTAGGTGAGCGTGCGGGCGTCCGCGTCGAGCACGGCCGGAACGCCCAGGGGAAGAGTCGGGGTGGAGGTGCCGTGCCCGAAGCCCATGTCCTCCACGATCGGGACGCCGAGCGGGGCGAGCCGCTCCCGCAGCACTACCCGGACGTCTTCGCGTTCCCCGCAGTCCGTGAACGAACCGAGGGCGATACCGGCGACCCCCTCGAACCAGCCGGAGCGCAGCAGTTGGGTCAGGAGCCGGTCGAGGCTGTAGGGCTGCTGCGCGATGTCCTCCAGCAGTACGATGCCGCCCGCCGCCGAGGGACGCGCGTGGCTGGTGCCCCGCTCCGCCGCCAGCAGCGACAGGTTGCCGCCGAGGGTGACGCCCCGCGCCTGCCCGGGCACGAGGGTGCGGGTGTCCTTCCCGGGCGTCGACGTCAGGACGCTCTCCGGAGCGAAGAGGGTGCTGCGCAGATGCTCACGCGTCGCGCTGTCGGCGAGGAACGAGGCGGTGGCGACCATCGGTCCGTGCAGCGTGGCGAGACCGAGCCGCTGGGCCAGCGCCTCGTGCATGACGGTGAGATCGCTGTAGCCGACGAACACCTTCACCGGCGCGCGGCGCAGTGCGTCCCAGTCGAGGAGGTCGAGGACGCGCTGGGTGCCGTAGCCGCCGCGGGCGGCGATGACTGCCGAGAGCGAAGGGTCGCACCAGGCTTCCTGGAAGTCGCGGGCACGGAGTTCGTCCGCACTCGCCAAGTGGTCCATGGAGGGGTGGGGTTCGAGGACGTGCGGTCCGAGAACGGGCTCGAGGCCCCAGTCACGGAGGACGTCCACACCCGACGCGAGGTTCTCACGCTCCACGGGCCCGCTCGGCGCCACGATCCCCACCCGGTCGCCAGGCCGCAGCCGCCGCGGCCGCGTCAGGGGGCGCACGCTCGCCTCCGCGCCCGCGGAAGGCGACGCGGCGGGGGTCGCGTCGGCGGCCGCGGCGAACGCGGCTCCCGATCGGTCCGCACCCCGGTGCGGTGTCTGCGTCTCATCCGTCACGGCTTCAGCTCCAGTGTGGGTACGTCGCTCCGCTCGATCCCGAACGTCTGGACGTACAGCGACAGTTCCGCCTCGACCGCGCTGATGATGGTCTCCGCGCGGCGGAAGCCGTGCCCCTCCCCCTCGAACGTGAGGTAGGCGTGCGGCACCCCTCGGCCGTCGAGCTGCTCCAGGAAGCGGTCGCACTGGACAGGGGGGCAGATGACGTCGTCGAGTCCCTGCAGCAGCAGGAAGGGCGCCTCGATCCGGTCGGCGTGCTGCATGGGCGAGCGGTCGCGGTAGCGGTCGGGCACTTCCCGCAACGGGCCCACCAGCGACTCCAGGTACTGCGATTCGAAGTCGTGCGTCTCGCCCGTGGCCCATCCGGTGAGGTCGAGGATGGGGTAGCTGATCGTCCCGCACGCGTACAGGGCCGCGGTGTCCGGTGAGGTGAGGGAGGCGGCAGTCGTCCAGCCGCCCGCGCTGCCGCCGCGCAGTGCCAGGCGCCTCGGGTCGGCGCTGCCTTCGGCCGCCAGCTGGCGGGCCGCCGCCGCGCAGTCCTCGACGTCGACGACGCCCCACTGCTCGCGCAGCCGGTTGCGGTAGGACCGCCCGTAACCGGTGGAGCCTCCGTAGTTCACCTCGACGACGCCGATGCCGCGGGAGGTGAAGTAGGCGATCTCCAGGTCGAGTACGAGCGGGGCGCGGCTGGTGGGACCGCCGTGTGCCCACACCACGTAGGGAGGCAGCTCTCCTTCCGGGGCCGCGTAGCCGGGGTGGTGCGGCGGGTAGACGTGGGCGTGGATGTCCCTGCCGCCGGGCCCGGTGAACGTGCGCACCAGCGGCTGCGGGTAGTGGGCCGGATCGACCGGGTCCTCGTGCGCGGCGGCGACGACGACCGCGTGACCGGTGCCCGTGTTCAGCTCGACCACCTCGTAGGAGCTGTGCGGTGAGGCGGCCACCCCGACGACGCGGGTGTCCGTCACCGCCAGGGCGGCCCACTCCGTCCAGGGGCCGGCGGCGTCGGCGATCTCGCCTGTCCGCGGGTCGAGGATGCCCAGCCGCATGGCGCCGCGGCCGTGGAGAGTGGCGATGAGGCCGTCGGCCATCGGGGCGAACCACCTCTGCCCGATGCGCCACAGCCCGCCGGCGAACTCCTCCTCGCGCGGGCACAGAGCGACCCTTCCGCCGGAGCCGCCCGACGCCGCCTCGCCCAGATCGAGGCGCTGCAGGTTCCACCAGCCGGTCTCGTCCGAGGCCAGCAGCAGCGCGCCGTCGGGAGCCCATTCGACCTGGGCGACCGACTCCTCCGGGCCTCCCGCCACGGTCCGCACGTCCGCCAGCTCGCCCCCGCCCGTGACCCTCGCGACCTTCACCAGCGTCCCGTCCCAGGGCATCGCGGGGTGGTCCCAGGCGAGCCAGGCCACACGCCGGCCGTCGGGGGACGGCCGCGGGCCCGTCACGAACCGGCCGGCGTCGCCGGTCAGTTCACGCACGCGCCCCCGGTCCTCGGCGGCGGAGCCGTCCAGGGGGACGGCAGCGAGCAGGCGCCGCACATCGGTCGGCCCCTCACCGGTGAACTCCTCCACGACGCACCACACTTCGGGCCGGGAGCCCTCGGGCTCCACCACGACGGGGTCGCACCAGCGCAACCCTCCGTCGCACACCTCGGAGAGCGGCGTCAGCGGCCTGGGAACGGAGCCGGGGACGTCCGGCTCGTACGCGTAGAGCCGCTGGTCGGCGAAGTGGGTGAAGACCAGCAGCGGCCCGCCCTCGCTCCGGACCGCGCCCGCCCAGGGCTGCCCGCCGTACTCGATCACGCGGTTGCGCACGTTCCACGGCGCGGGCAGCACCGACTCCGCGGCGCCGTCCCCGCCGTCGGCGGGCAGGCGCATCAGCGCGCGGCGTCCTCCCTCGGCCGGCCGCGGTTCCGTCCACCAGATCTCCTCGCCCACTGCGCCGGGGTATTCGGGCCTGCCGTCGTGCGAGGCGACGAGAGAGGCGTCGATCGGGGACGGCCAGGTGCCGTAGGGGGCCGTGGTGGTCGGCATGCGTGAAGCCTCCGGGGACTGGGAGAAGCGGGAGCGGGACGGGGCAGGCTCAGAGCGCGAGCAGCGTGCGGTCCAGGACGCGGACACCGAAGTGGAGGGCGTCCACGGGCACTCGTTCGTCCACGCCGTGGAAGAGCGCCTGGTAGTCGAAGCCCTCGGGCAGCTTCAGCGGTGAGAAGCCGTACCCGGCGATGCCGAGCCGCGAGAACTGCTTCGCGTCGGTGCCGCCCGACATGCAGTACGGCACGACGTGCGCCCCGGGGTCGTGGTACTCCAGCGCCTCACGCATCGCCGCATACGCCGGTGAGTCCACGGGGGCCTGCAGCGCGACCTCGCGGTGGTGGAACTCCCACTCGACGTGCGGGCCGGTGAGGCGGTCGAGGGTCTCGGTGAACTCCGCCTCCCCGCCCGGCAGGATCCGCCCGTCGACGTACGCGGTGGCGGTGCCGGGGATGACGTTGACCTTGTAACCGGCGTTCAGCATCGTCGGGTTGGTGCTGTTGCGCACCGTCGGCTCCACGAGGGGGGAGGCGGGGCCGAGGTCGGCGAGGAGCTTGTCGGCGTCGAAGTCCGGGGCGTCCACGTCCGGTTCGGGCAGTCCGCGGACGGCGGCCAGGGTCTTCAGCGCGGCCTGCACGGTCGGCGTGAGCCGCTGCGGCCACTCGTGCTCACCGATCCGGGCGATCGCGGCGGCGAGCCGGCTGACCGCGTTGGCGCGGCTGATCTTCGAACCGTGCCCCGCCTTGCCGTGTGCGGTGAGCTTGAGCCAGGCCGTGCCCCGCTCACCCGCCGCCACGGGGTACAGCCGCATCCCGTCGCCGGTGTGGAAGGTGAAGGCGCCTGATTCGCTGATGCCTTCCGTGCAGCCCTCGAAGAGGTCCGCGTGCTGCTCGGCGAGGTACTCGGAGCCGTACTCCGCGCTGTCCTCCTCGTCGGCGGTGAAGGCCAGGACGACGTCACGGCGCGGGCTGACACCGGCCCGGGCCCAGGCACGCACGGCGGCGAGCACCATGGCGTCCGCGTTCTTCATGTCGATGGCGCCGCGTCCCCAGACCACGCCGTCCCGGATCTCCCCGGAGAAGGGGTGCACGCTCCAGTCGGCGGGCTCCGCGGGCACCACGTCGAGATGGCCGTGCACGAGCAGGGCGTCCGCGGAGGGGTCGCTGCCCGGGACTCTGGCCACCACGTTGGTCCGCCCCGGGGCCTTCTCGATCAGGCTGGGCTCGATGCCCGCGTCGGAGAGCCGTTCCGCCACGTACTCGGCGGCCGGACGCTCCGAACCCTCGCCGCCGCCGCGGTTCGTGGTGTCGATGCGGATCAGCTCGGAGGTGAAGGTCACCGCCTCGTCCAGGGCCCGCTGGTCGATGTGCTCAGCCATACTGCTCCTCCACCGCTGACGAGACGAGCGTCGTCACTGCTTTGAAAGTCCGGATTCCTTCGTACATGTCCGGCGACGTGTAGGCCACGCGGCGCTCCCCCGTCACCTCCACGCCGGGGACCACGCTGGCGGCTCCGGCCAGGTGCTCGGCGTCGAACTCCAGCTCCACGGTGTGCTCCTGAGGCTCCGCCGGGCTCGTGCGCACCGCCAGCTGCGCCGCGCTCGCCGCGGCCTCCCTGATGTCGGCCGCGGTACGCCGCGGGGTGCGGCACACCGCCGCGTACCGCGACACGTAGTCCTTCACGGCGACGCCGAAGGCGTCGGGCGCATAGCCCTTCGCGTCCTCGACGGTGCGGTCGTCGCCCGTCACCAGGACCACGGGGACGCCGAACTCCTCGACGACCAGGGCGTTGAGGAGCCCTTCGCTCGCCCGCGCGCCGTCGACCCAGACCCCCGTGATCGAGTTGGCCAGGTAGGTGTGGGCGAGCACCCCTTCCGTCCCCGCCCCCGTGTGGTAGCCGACGAACGCGATGCCGTCCACGTCGCCGTGCTGGACGCCCTCGACCATGCTGAGCGACTTGTGGCGCCCGGTGAGCATCTGCGCCCGGTCGTCGAGTTGTTCGAGCAGGAGGTTGCGCATGGACCAGTGCGCCTCGTTGATGAGCACCTCGTCGGCGCCGCCGTCGAAGAAGCCCTTCACCGCCGCGTCGACGTCCGAGGTGAACATGGGGCGGCAGCGCTCCCACTGGGGCGTGCCCGGCAGGACGTCCGCAGGCCAGGTGACACCGGTGGCGCCTTCCATGTCGGCGCTGATGAGGATCTTCATGCCGGGAACGTTACGCGGTGCGCAAACCCCATGACACCCCTGTGGATAACTCCTGTGGTCTCTACCACTGACCGGCCCGGCTTCTCCCCTCTGACCTGCCCCTTCACAGGAAGGCACGCCCGGCGCCGGCACCTCGCGACACGCCAGCGGGCGGGTTTCGCGGCCCGCGCGGGCAGCGGGCAACCCCTGGCGCCCCCGCTCGAGTTGCGGGCGGGCGGTTCCGTGCCGCCCGCCTCCGGTCAGTCCTCGTGGCCCAGCAGCACGTCCCGCTCCGCGCTCTCTCCGCCGGCCACCTTGAGGACCGTCGCGACAGGCGGGTAGCCGGACGCGATGACGGTGTACTCGCCCGGCGTGAGGCCCACGAAGCGGAAGGACCCGTCGATGCCCGTGGTGACGGTCTCGACGACGTGGCCCGCCCCGTCCAGGAGCGTCACCCTGGCGTCCTCCACCGGCCTGCCGCCGCCCGCCCGGACAGTGCCCCGCAGCACGGCGCCGCCCGCGAGTTCGATGTCCAGGCGGGTCTCGCGTCCCGCCTGGACGGAGACGGGGAGCGCGGCCGGGCGGCAGGCCGGTGAACTCGCGGCCAGGGTGTACTCGCCCGCGACGAGCTCGTCGACGACGTAGCCGCCGTCCCGCCCGCTGCGGGCGGCGGCGACGACCTCGCCGCGCACGTCGGTCAGCGTCACGGCGGCGTCCGGAACGGGCAGCCCGTCGGCGGTGAGCACACTGCCCGTCAGGCGCCCGGTGCCCCCCAGCACGATGTCGAGCTCGACCGGCCGCTCCCCCACGGTGACGCCGACCGCCTGCGGCTGGTGCCCTCCCCTGGCCGCGATCAGCACGTAGGAGCCGTTCCCCGGGGTGCTCAGCACGTACCGTCCGTCCTCTCCTGTGGCGCCCCGGCCGACCTGCTTGCCGCCGTTGTCGATGAGGGTGAGTGCGGCACGCGGCACGCCGGTGCCGTCGTGGTGCCGGACACTGCCGCACACCGCGACGGCTCCGGAGGCACCCGCGTGGGCCTCGGCGGCGCCCGCGCGGTGGAACCCGTCGCGGCCGAAGGCCGGGTCCGTGCCGAGAGGGGCGGGGCCGAGGGGGTCCGCGCCGAGGGGGGCGGTCTGGCCGAAGGCCGTGCTCCCGGCGTGGGTGCTGCCTGCTTCGTTGCGCGCCTCGGGCACGGGAGCGTTCTCGGACACCAGCGGTTTCTCCTTGAGGAAGAAGGTCAGGATCAGCCCGAGGACGAGCACCGGGACGAGGTAGAGGAAGATCCGCGGCATGGCGTCGGCGTAGGCCTGCACGTACGCGTCCCGCAAAGGGGCCGGCATCGCGTGCACCGCCTGCGGAGTGAGGGACTCCGCGTCGGGCGGGACATGAGCGCCGCCCCGCGGCACTTCTCTGGCCAGGGAGTCCGTGAGCCGCTCGATGAACAGGGTGCCGAAGACGGCCGCTCCGACACTCCCGCCGATCTGCCGGAAGTAGTTGCTGGCGCTCGTCGCGGCGCCGAGGTCCCGCGGCGGGACGGAGTTCTGGACGGCCAGGACGAGCACCGGCAGCACCAGCCCGATCCCCAGTCCGAGTACGGCCATCCAGATGCTGTACGACAGCCGGTCCGTGCCGGCCTCCAGCAGGGACAGCAGCCACATCCCCACGGCGGACAGCGCGCAGCCCAGGACCGGGAAGACCTTGTAGCGCCCCGTTCGGGAGATGAGCTGGCCCGAGACCGTCGAGGAGAGCACGAGGCCGCCCATCATGGGCAGCATCAGCAGACCCGACTCCGTCGCCGTCACGCCGTCGACCATCTGCAGGAAGCCGGGCAGGTAGCTCGCGGCCCCGAACAGCGCGATGCCCACGGCCACCCCGACGAGGCCCGTGACGTTGAAGACCGAGTCCTTGAACAGCCGCAGCGGCAGCACGGGTTCGGGGACCAGCCGTTCGACGACGAGGAAGAGCGCGGCGCTGAGCAACGCCCCGGCGCCCAGCGCGAGAATCACGCGGTCGTCCCAGGCGTACTCCGTGCCGCCCCAGCTCGTCAGCAGGACGAGGCAGGTGGAGAACGCACCGAGCAGCACAGTGCCCACCACGTCCAGGCGGGGCCGGGCGGCGGGGCGCGGCAGCTTCAGCACGAACGCCGTGACGAGCAGGGTGAGCAGGCCGAAGGGGACGTTGACATAGAAGCACCACCGCCACGACAGCTCGTCGGTGAACCAGCCCCCGAGCAGCGGACCGGCCACGGAGGCGAGTCCGAAGGCGGCACCGATGAGGCCCATGTACCGGCCCCGCTCGCGGGGCGGCACGACGTCCGCGATGATCGCCTGCACGCCGATCATGAGGCCGCCCGCGCCGACGCCCTGGAGGGCGCGGTACGCGATGAGTTCCGTCATCGTCCGCGACCATCCCGCGAGCGCGGAGCCGGCGACGAAGACGACGATGGCGAAGAGGAAGACGCTCTTGCGGCCGAAGAGGTCCCCGAGCTTGCCGTAGACGGGCAGGCCGACCGTGGAGGCCAGCAGGTAGGACGTCACCGCCCACGACATGCGGTCCAGGCCGTGCAGATCTCCGACGATCTCGGGCAACGCCGTGGCCACGATGGTCTGTTCGAGCGCGGCCATCAGCAGGGCGAGCATGAGGGCGACGAAGACGAGCCGCACGCGGCGGGGGCTGAGCGGGACGGCGCCGCCCTCGCCGGGCCCTTCCTCCTCCGGCGTCCTCCCGGCGTGCCCGCCCGCACCGGGCCCGTCCCCGGCAGGTCCGTCCGGCGCGTCGGACCGCGGCGCCGGCCGGGGCCCCGCCCCGGTGCGGCCGGGTGCCGGGGCGCTCGCCGAGGTGGAAGGCGTACGGGCCGCCGCCGGGGCGCCGCCGGAAGCAACGCCGCCGGCAGGAGGGCCGTACTCCGGCAGCTCCAGGCCGACTTCGACGACGGCGGGGCTCTGCTCATCTCTGTGACCCAGAGCCATGCCGCCCATTGCGCTCCCCTGTCGTGCTCACTGTCCTCGGGGAGTATTTCTCGCATTACGCGACAAGAGCGAGCAAGCCGGACAGAGGGCCCCGGGAGCTGCGGCCGCGGCCCCAACTCCGTTGCCCGGGGCGCCGGTCGCCGCGCTCAGCTGCGGCTTTGGCGCGGGGGCGCACGCGGATCATCACGCACCGCCCTACTGCGGAAACCACCCGAACCGGTGAGCACGGCAGCCCGTCCCGCACCCCCGCCGGGGGGGGTGGGGGCAGCGCCGCCCGCACCCCCGCCCCGCGCCTCGGCTCTACTTCTCCAGCTCGGCGGCGAGCTTCGCGAGCATCTCGTCGTAGATGCGCGCCAGCCCCTTCGGCGCGAACGTCCGCTCGAAGAAGCCCCCGACGCCACCGGCCCCCTGCCACTCGGTGCGCACGGACACGCGCGCGGAACTGGCGCCGGCCGGGGCGACGCTCCACGTGGTGACCATCGTGGAGTTGCGGTCGCGCTCCACGAGTTCGCTCTCGGACGGCTCGCTCACCTCCATCAGGCAGTCGCGCACCCGCTTGCTCGTCGCCTGCAGCTTCCAGTGCACGAGGGTGCCCGCACCGTCACCGCCCTCCCGCACCTCGTACTCGCTGAAGTGGGCGGGCAGCAGCTTCGGCCGGGTCGCGCTGTAGTCGGCGAGCGCGTCGAAGACCGCGTCGGGCTTCGCCGCGATCTCCCGCTGAGTGGTCGAGACGACCTGCGCCATGAACTCCTCCTGCTGTCGGCATCCGGATGCGGCGGGGCGGCGCCTTCCTGCTGCGTCCGCCTCCTGCCGCGGCATCCCCCGGCGTCAGCCAACCACCCGGCCGCTCCCCGCCCAAATCGGCTTGACAGAGCGATGGGGAACAGATGTTCTATTCTAGGTACGGACAGCAAGGCGGCACGCGAGGAGGGTCCATGCGCTGGGAGAACCTGAGCGGCGACGGGTCGGCGGCGGAGTCTCCCGCCCTCTTCGGCACCGACGTGGTCACGAGGCAGTTCGACACCCCTGAGTTCCGGGGCATCACCTTCCACGAGGTGCGCGCCCGCTCAATCGTCAACCGGGTGCCCGGGGCGTCGCGCATGCCGTTCGAATGGACCGTCAACCCGTACCGGGGCTGCTCGCACGCGTGCGTGTACTGCTTCGCACGCGGAACCCACCGGTACCTCGACCTCGACACCGGGGCAGGCTTCGACTCGCAGATCGTCGTGAAGGTCAACGCCCCGGACCTGCTCCGCCGCGAACTGGGCGCACCCCGCTGGCAGGGCGAGCACATCGCGATGGGCACCAACGTCGACTGCTACCAGCGCGCCGAGGGCCGCTACCGCCTGATGCCGGGGATCATCACCGCGCTGCGCGACTACGCCAACCCCTTCTCCATCCTCACCAAGGGCACGCTCATCCTCCGCGACCTCGACCTGCTGCGCTCGGCCGCCGCCGTCACGGACGTGGGGATCTCGGTCTCCGTCGGCTTCACCGACGAGGAGCTGTGGCGCACCGTCGAACCCGGGACCCCCGCCCCGGACCGCCGTCTCGACGTCGTGCGCACGCTCAGCGGGCAGGGCATCCCGTGCGGCGTCCTGATGGCTCCCGTCATCCCCTTCCTCGGGGACTCCCCGGCCCAACTCCGCACCACTGTCCGCGCGATAGCCGCCGCGGGCGCCACCTCCGTGACCCCGCTCGCCCTGCACCTGCGCCCGGGCGCGCGGGAGTGGTACATGAGCTGGCTCGCCCGGCACCACCCGCACCTCGTCCGCCACTACGAGGCGCTGTACGAGAACAGCGCCTACGCGCCGAAGTGGTACCAGCGCCGCATCACCCGCCAGGTGCACGAACTGGCCGCGGAGTACGGCATCGGCCCCAGCGCACCCGGCAGGCACCGCCGCGTCGAGGTCCACCCCGACCGGGAACCGGAGCCCGAGCCGCCGGAGTGCACCCAGTTGACGCTGCTGTGAAAACCGGACCACAGGAACTTCACAAAGCGGTGGCGCCGACGATCTTTATGAACCAGCATCCGCGTCATGCCCGAACTCACGCACATCAAGACCCCGGCCGGCATCGCACCTGCGTACGGCTACAGCCACGTCGTCTGGGGGGAGGGCCGCTTCGTCGCCGTCTCCGGACAGCTCTCGCTCGATGAGAACGGCGAGGTCGTCGGGCTCAACGACCCGATGGCACAGGCCCGGCAGGTCTTCGCGAACGTACGCCGCTGCCTCAACGAGGCCGGCGCCACCTTCGACGACGTCGTGAAGTTCACCTTCTTCGTCACCGACATGCGCGTCATGCCCGCCGTACGGGAGGCGCGCGACGCCTGCATCAACCCCGACAGGCCGCCCGCCTGCACCGCCGTGCAGGTCTACTCGCTCGTGCACCCCGAGCTCTACCTGGAGGTCGAGGCGTTCGCGATCACGCCGACGTGGCGGCTGTGACCGGACGCCTCGTACCGGTCACAGCCGCCACGTACGGCTCAGGCGTCCTCGTACAGGGTGCTGTCCTCGTCCCTCCGCCGGACCGTGCGCAGCCGCCTCCCCGGGTGCCAGACCTCGAAGATGATGTACGGGTCCTCCACATGGATGCGCACGGCCTCCGCCACCTCCGCGCGGAAGAGGTGGAAGCGCCCGGGTGTGCCGCCCTCGGGCGACCCGGCCGCGTAACGTGCCAGCCCGCCCGGGTCCGTGACCTCCACGGCGCGGCCGGAGACCCGCACGTCGCCGCCCGCCATGTCGCTGCCCGGGCCGGGATTGGCGTACAGGGAGAAGCGCGGATCGCGGCGCAGATCCCGCGCCTTGAGCGAGCCGTACATCATCCCCAGCCACAGCTCATCGGTGCGGAAGTCCCCCTCCAGGCCCGTCAGCCTCGGCGATCCGTCGGCGCGGAGCGTCGCGAGGACGTGGTGGCGGAAGCGTCCGAAGCGTTCCCGGACGGCGTCGGCGAATTCGGGTTCGGCGGCGTGGAAGTCCGCCCAGCTGAGAGTCATACGCACATCGTCACCTGGAAACACGACACCTTCTGTCCGGATTCCGCCACCGGGCCGATCACCCGCGGTGCCGGCGGGGCGCCGCGGAGAGCCGCCACCGGGAAAAGGGGGGTGAGAGGCGGCCGGGCTGCTGCCCGCCGCGTACCTGTCGTCCATGTCCGTCGCGGAGGACGCGGCGGCACGGCGGCGCATGTTCGCCGCCGCGGACGGCACCGTCGTGAACCTCGTCGCGGAGGCGGAAGACGGCGGCATCGCCGGCTGGGCGGCCCTCGGCCCGTACCGCCCCGAGGGGGCCCCACGCGCGGGGAGGGTCGTCGGACGACGCCGAGCTGTACGCGCTCTACGTGCGCCCCGAGGTCGTCGGCACCGGGGTCGGCCGGCTGCTGGCGGGTGCCTGCCTCGCGCGGGCCGCCGCCTCGGGCGCTGCCCGGATCCTGCTGTGGGTCATCGACGGCAACGCCAGGGCGCGCCGCTTCTACGAACGGGCAGGCTTCACCCGCGACACCTCCGGGGACGCGGAGAGCCTGGACGGCGTGGCGGGGACGCGCGTCACCGTGGTGCGCTACGCCCGGCCGCTGCTCAAGGGTGCGGTCTGACCGAGCGCTTGCGGGCCCGGCGGGGTGTCGCGGGTATCCGGGCCAGGGCCGCCTTCGCCGAGGGGGACAGGCGGTGGTGTTCGGCGGCGGCCCCCAGAACGGCCACCGCGCGCCGGTCGCCGAGCGCGCCGAGCCCCTGGACGCACGCCTCGGCGATCGGCCAGTAGTGCACCGGCCCCATCAGCAGGCGCTGCAGGACGGAGATCAGCGTGGGGACCGACTCAGGGGCGCGTAACGCGGTGAGCAGCCGTACGGCGTGCAGGGCGTATCCGGTGCGCAGTTCGTTCGTCGCGAGCGCCGCCGCGGCGCGGGCTGTCCGGGGGTCGCGCAGGCGCGCCAGGGCGTGGGCGGCGGTGGCGCAGCGCACGGGGTCGCGGTAGTTCAGCATGAAGATCAGCGTCTCGAAGGCACGCCGGTCCCCGGCCGTGCCGAGGGCGAACGCCGCCACCTCCCGCGCCCACAGCGGACGTTGGCTCTCCGCGAGGACGGCTGCGAGTTCGTCGCGCGCCGCCGGTGTGCCCTCCTTCGCGAGCCGTACGAGTCGCTCGTACTCCGCCGGGTCCGCCTCGGCCCGTACGCGATCGGTCAACGAACGGAATGCGTCGCCCACTTCCGCGCTCCCTCCCCCACGTGGTCCGTCCCACAGCCCTGGAAGTGCCATACCCCTGGCGCATTGGTTACCCACGAGTTAAGCTGCTCGTCAGAGCGGCACCCCCGCTCAGGCGGCCTGGTGACGCAGCCGCCGGAGTTCGAGTCGGTTCGGCGGGGGTCCGGGTCCGCGGTGTACGCCGCGGCACTGCCCGGGCAGCACCGCTGAGTACGGAACAGCCCCTGGGACCGGGCTGGTTCCGCCTTCGCTCATCCTCTCATCGCAGCTCTCCCAGCGCGTGCGCCGATGCCGCGCACCGAGCTGAACCGGCCATCAGCTGAACCGGCCGTGCCCGCCGAGGAGTTCACCTGTTCCGGCGGACGGCCGGCCCACCCTCACCGTCAGTCGTCACCCCTGGAGTCCCGTGATGGACCGTCCGCCTCTGCACACCATCGCCGTCGTCGGCCTCGGCACCATGGGCACCGGCATCGCCGACGTGCTCGCCCGTTCCGGCCGTGAGGTCGTCGGCATCGACATCAGCGACGCCGCCGCCCGGCACGCCGTCGCCTCCTTCGAAGCCTCCACCGCACGCGCCGTGCAGCGCGAGCGCATGACCGAGGACGAACGGCGGGACGCGCTCGCCCGGTTCCGCACCTTCTCCGACCTGCGTGCCGCCGCCGAGGCGGACCTGGTCATCGAGGTGGTGCCCGAGGACTACGACACCAAGTGCCAGGTCTTCGCCGCCCTCGACACCGTCGTGAAGCCGGACACGATCCTCGCGACCGGGACCAACGCCCTGTCCGTCACACGGCTCGCGGCCGACTCCGACCGGCCCGAGCGGGTGCTGGGCCTGCACTTCTTCCACCCCGCCAAGAAGATGAAGCTCGTCGAGGTCGTCTCATCGGTGCTCACCTCGCCGGAGGCCGTCACCGCCGTGACCGGGCTGGCCCGCGATCTGGGCAAGGAGCCCGTCGCGGTGGGCGACCGCCCCGGATTCGTGGCCGACGGCCTGCTGTTCGGCTACCTCAACCAGGCGGCCGCGATGTACGAGTCCTGCTACGCGAGCCGGGAGGACATCGACGACGCGATGCGCCTCGGCTGCGGCCTCCCCATGGGCCCGCTGGCGCTGCTCGACCTCATCGGCATCGACACGGCACGCACCGTCCTGGACGCGATGTACGCCGACTCCCACGACCGCCTGCACGCCCCCGCCCCCATCCTGCGCCAGCTCAGCGACGCGGGGCTGACCGGCCAGAAGGCGGGCCGCGGCTTCTACACCTACGAGGCGCCGGGCTCGTCGGTCACCCTCGCCGACGCCGAGACGCCGGACGCCGACGCAGGGCCGGAGCAGGGGCGCCCCGTCTCCTCGGTGGGCGTCGCGGGCTCCGGCACCATGGCGAGCGGCATCGCCGAGGTGTTCGCCAAGGCCGGCTACGAGACGGTCCTCGCGGCGCGCGGCGAGGAGAAGGCGCAGAGCGCGAAGGCCCGCATCGCGGCCTCCTTCGACCGTGCGGTGAAGAAGGGCCGGATGACCGAGGAGGCGCGGGACGCAGCCCTCGCACGTATCACTCCGGCCGGCTCTCTGGACGCGCTGTCCGGCGTCGACCTGGCGGTCGAGGCGGTGGCCGAGGACCTGGAGGTCAAGCGGCGGCTCTTCGCGTCCCTGGACGGCGTCTGCAAGCCGGGCGCCGTGCTGGCCACGACCACGTCCTCCCTGCCCGTGGTGGCCTGCGCACGCGCCACCTCGCGCCCCGAGGACGTCATCGGCATGCACTTCTTCAATCCCGCGCCCGCGATGAAGCTCGTCGAGGTCGTCCGCACGGTCCTCACCGGGGACGAGGCGCACGCCACCGTGCGCGCGGTGGCCCGGGCAGTGCGCAAGCACCCCGTGGACTGCGGCGACCGCGCCGGATTCATCGTCAACGCCCTGCTCTTCCCGTACCTGAACAACGCGGTGAAGATGGTCGAGCAGCACTACGCCTCGCTCGACGACATCGACGCCGCGATGCGGCTGGGCGGCGGCTACCCCATGGGGCCCTTCGAACTGCTCGACGTGGTCGGGCTCGACGTCTCCCTCGCCATCGAGCAGGTGCTGCACCGGGAGTTCCGCGATCCGGGCCTGGCGCCGGCGCCGCTGCTGGAACACCTGGTGGCCGCGGGGTGCCTGGGCCGCAAGACGGGACGTGGCTTCCGCGAATACGCGCGGCGGTGAGAACCCCCGTGGACAGGGCACCGGTGGAGCGGAAGCGCCGGTGAGGCAGAGCGAGGGGTGGGGCGGGCTGCTGGAGCCTTCCGGCAGCCCGCCCCCCGAGTCCGTCACGGCGTGTAACGTTCCCCACATGTCAGACTCGGCCAAGCCTTCCCGTTCGCACACCGCGTCCTCCCAGCGCCTCAGGATGCGCCGCGAGTTGGCGGCCGCGGCGATGGAACTCTTCGCGACGAAGGGGTACGAGGCCACCACGGTCGACGAGATCGCCGCCACGGCGGGCGTCGCCAGGCGCACCTTCTTCCGGCACTTCCGGGCCAAGGAAGAGGCGATCTTCCCCGACCACGACGACACCCTCGTCAGGGCCCAGGCCGTGCTGGAGGCCGCGCCGGCGCACGAGAACCCGCTGGACACCGTCTGCCGGGGCATCAAAGAGGTCATGCGGATGTACGCGGCCTCGCCCAAGGGCAGCGTCGAGCGGTACAAGCTCACCCGCGAGGTCCCCGCGCTGCGCGAGCGGGAGATCGCGTCCGTCGCGCGCTACGAGCGGCTGTTCACGCGCTACCTCCTCGGCCACTTCGACGAGGCGGCGCACCGCGACGGCGTGAGCGACTTCGACGAACCGCTGCTCGCGGAGGTCGCCGCGTCCGCGGTCGTCACGGCGCACAACCACGTGCTGCGGCGCTGGCTGCGCAACGGCGGGGTGGGGGACGTCGAGGCGCAGCTGGACCACGCGTTCGCGATCGTGCGGAAGACCTTCGGCACGGGGTTCGGGGCCAACAGGCTGTCCGCGCCGGAGACTTCGGGTCCGGGCGGCCTGGGCTCGAGGAGCGCGGCGGGAGCCGAAACGGTCCGGCAGGACGAGGTCCTGGTCACGGTCGCGCGTACGGACGCCCCTCTCGGCGAGATCATGGACACGATCGAGCGGGCACTGCGCACCTGACTCTCCGGAGCCGTCCACGGCACCGGGCGGCGTTCTGCGGCACTCCTCTCAGATTGGCCTGTTCACACCGGTCCGCGCGTTCCGCCCCAGGCGTTCCGGCCGCCGGCGCGTATGCCGCACCTCCGTCCGGCATGCCCGACTCCCCCCGCGCCGCGGGGAGTTGACCCGGCGGGCCTCCTTCACCCGCCGTTGCCCGCACTCCCTCCGGTGCGCGGGCAGCGACCGCGTGCTCATGCGTGCGGGCACCGGTGACAGATGAGAGGAATTTTTGGCACGCAGTGTCTTGTGTGCTGGCACTGGGTGTCATACCTTGGTGCGAGTCCGGGCGCTGTCCCGACGGCACCACAGCCGTGTGCCCGGACGCCTGCGTCACAGGCGACCCCGCGCTCACCAGCGCTGCCGACAGCAACAAACCCGCCGAACCGACGGCTCTGCCTCAAACCCGACGACCCTCAAGCGTCTCCTTCCTCGCGCTTCGCCGGAGGCAATACCGTGAACAAGATCCTCGACGC
Source organism: Streptomyces sp. WMMB 714 (assembly GCF_900090125.1). Lineage (NCBI taxonomy): Bacteria > Bacillati > Actinomycetota > Actinomycetes > Kitasatosporales > Streptomycetaceae > Streptomyces > Streptomyces sp. WMMB 714. Next base: position 236,869 of record NZ_FMHJ01000010.1, on the reverse strand, counting down.
GATCCTCGCGTCAGACACAAAGCCCGAAGACTTCGCCGAGCTGCCCCTCCCCGAGTCGTACCGCGGGGTGACCGTCCACAAGGACGAAGCCGGGATGTTCGACGGCCTCTCCTCCCGGGAGAAGGACCCGCGCAAGTCGCTCCACCTCGACGAGGTGCCCGTGCCCGAACTGGGGCCCGGGGAGGCCCTGGTGGCCGTGATGGCGTCCTCCGTCAACTACAACTCGGTGTGGACCTCGCTGTTCGAGCCGATGTCGACGTTCGGGTTCCTGGAGCGCTACGGACGGCTCTCACCGCTGACCAAGCGCCACGACCTGCCGTACCACGTCATCGGCTCCGACCTGTCCGGTGTCGTCCTGCGCACCGGCGCGGGCGTGAACTCCTGGAAGCCCGGCGACGAGGTCGTCGCGCACTGCCTCTCCGTCGAACTGGAATCAGCCGACGGACACGACGACACCATGCTCGACCCCGAACAGCGCATCTGGGGCTTCGAGACCAACTTCGGCGGCCTGGCGGAGATCGCGCTGGTCAAGTCCAACCAGCTCATGCCCAAGCCCGACCACCTCAGCTGGGAGGAGGCCGCCGCCCCCGGCCTGGTCAACTCCACCGCCTACCGGCAGCTCGTCTCCCGCAACGGCGCCGGCATGAAGCAGGGCGACAACGTCCTCATCTGGGGTGCCAGCGGCGGACTGGGCTCCTACGCCACCCAGTTCGCGCTCGCGGGAGGCGCCAACCCCATCTGCGTCGTCTCCAGCGACGCCAAGGCCGACATCTGCCGCCGCATGGGCGCAGAAGCGATCATCGACCGCAACGCCGAGGACTACCGCTTCTGGAAGGACGAGCACCACCAGGACCCGCGGGAGTGGAAGCGCTTCGGAAAGCGCATCCGCGAACTCACCGGCGGCGAGGACGTCGACATCGTCTTCGAACACCCCGGCCGCGAGACCTTCGGCGCCAGCGTCTACGTCACCCGCAAGGGCGGCACCATCGTCACCTGCGCCTCCACCTCCGGCTACGAGCACAGCTACGACAACCGGTACCTGTGGATGTCGCTCAAGCGCATCGTCGGCTCCCACTTCGCCAACTACCGCGAAGCGTGGGAGGCCAACCGCCTCATCGCCAAGGGCAAGATCCACCCCACGCTGTCGAAGACGTACAGCCTGGAGGAGACCGGCCAGGCCGCGTACGACGTGCACCGCAACCTCCACCAGGGCAAGGTCGGCGTCCTCGCGCTGGCCCCCGAAGAGGGACTCGGCGTCCGCGACGAGGCGAAACGCGCCAAGCACCTCGACGCCATCAACCTCTTCCGGGACGCCGAAGCGGGGCAGGGCCACCGCACCACCGGCAAGGCGGCGTGACCCGTCATGACGAACGCAGGGGAACGCGCCGCACCCGCCGCGCCCGCGGGGCGCGGCGGGCCCGGCAGGAAGGACCGGCCGTGGCTCATGCGCACCTATGCCGGGCACTCCACCGCTGAGGCGTCCAACGAGCTGTACCGGCGCAACCTCGCGAAGGGCCAGACGGGCCTCTCCGTCGCCTTCGACCTGCCCACGCAGACCGGCTACGACCCCGACCACGTGCTGGCACGCGGCGAGGTCGGCCGCGTCGGCGTGCCGGTCTCCCATGTCGGCGACATGCGGCGGCTGTTCGAGGACATCCCGCTGGAGCAGATGAACACGTCCATGACGATCAACGCCACGGCCATGTGGCTGCTGGCGCTCTACCAGGTCGTCGCGGAGGAGCACGGCGCGGACGTCTCCAAGCTCCAGGGGACGACGCAGAACGACATCGTCAAGGAGTACCTCTCGCGGGGCACGCACGTCTTCCCGCCGGGGCCCTCGCTCCGGCTCACGACGGACATGATCGCCTACACGGTGAACCACATCCCCAAGTGGAACCCGATCAACATCTGCAGCTACCACCTTCAGGAGGCCGGGGCCACGCCCGTCCAGGAGATCGCGTACGCCATGAGCACGGCCGTGGCCGTGCTGGACGCCGTGCGCGACTCAGGGCAGGTGCCGCCCGAACGGATGGGCGATGTCGTCGCACGGATCTCGTTCTTCGTCAACGCGGGCGTCCGCTTCGTCGAGGAGATGTGCAAGATGCGCGCCTTCACGCGCCTCTGGGACCGCGTCACCCGGGAGCGGTACGGGATCGAGAACCCCCGGCAGCGCCGGTTCCGCTACGGCGTACAGGTCAACTCCCTCGGTCTGACCGAGGCCCAGCCGGAGAACAACGTCCAGCGCATCGTGCTGGAGATGCTCGCGGTGACCCTCTCCAAGGACGCCCGCGCCCGTGCCGTGCAACTGCCCGCCTGGAACGAGGCCCTGGGCCTGCCCCGGCCGTGGGACCAGCAGTGGTCGCTGCGCATCCAGCAGGTACTGGCCCTGGAGAGCGACCTGCTGGAGTACGACGACATCTTCGCGGGCTCGTCCGTCATCGAGGGGAAGGTCGCGGAGCTGGTCGAGGCGTCCCTCGCCGAGATGGAGAACATCGAGCGGCTGGGCGGCGCGATGGCCGCGGTCGAATCGGGCTACCTGAAGTCGCAGCTGGTCTCCTCGCACGCCGAGCGCCGCGGGCGCATCGAGTCCGGCGAGGAGAAGATCGTCGGCGTCAACTGCTACGAGTCGACCGAGCCGAACCCCCTCACCGCCGACCTGGACACCGCCGTCCAGACGGTCGACCCGGCCACGGAGGCCCAGGTCACCGAAGCCGTCAGGCACTGGCGCAAGGTCCGCGACGCGAGGCGGTGCCCGCCCGGCGAGTCCGCCGCCGACGCGCTGCGGCGGCTCAAGGACGCCGCGGCCGGCGACGCCAACCTCATGGAGGCCACGCTGGAGTGCGCCCGCGCCGGTGTCACCACCGGCGAATGGGCGGGTGCGCTCCGCGAGGTCTTCGGCGAGTTCCGTGCGCCGACGGGCGTGAGCAGCGCCCCCGTGGCGGTGCCGTCCGAGGAGGGCTCCGCCCTCGCGGACGTGCGGCGCCGCGTGGAGCACACGGCTCGCGAACTGGGCGCCGGAAAGCTCCGGTTGCTGGTCGGCAAGCCCGGCCTGGACGGGCACAGCAACGGTGCCGAGCAGATCGCCGTGCGGGCCCGCGACGCGGGCTTCGAGGTGATCTACCAGGGCATCAGGCTCACTCCGGAGCAGATCTCGGCGGCGGCCGTCGCCGAGGACGTCCACTGCGTCGGCCTGTCCATCCTCTCCGGCTCGCACGCCGAACTCGTACCGGACGTGCTGGAGCGCCTGCGCGACGCGGGCGCGCACGACGTCCCCGTCATCGTCGGCGGCATCATCCCCTCCGCCGACGCGGCAGACCTGCGCGCGGCCGGAGTCGCCGCGGTCTTCACCCCGAAGGACTTCGGGATCACGGAGATCATCGGCCGTATCGTCAACGAAATCCGCACAGCGAACAAGCTCGACCCCCTGGAGGTCCCCGCATGACAGCCCCGTCGCCGGACGCCACCCCGGCTTCCCGCCTCCGCCCGCGGCGCTCCTGTCTCGCCGTGCCCGGGAGCAACCCCCGCTTCCTGGAGAAGGCGCAGGGCCTTCCGGCCGACCAGGTCTTCCTCGACCTGGAGGACGCCTGCGCCCCGCTGGCCAAGGAGGGGGCGCGGCACACGATCGTGAAGTTCCTCAACGAGGGCGACTGGAGCGGCAAGACCCGCGTCGTGCGCGTCAACGACTGGACGACGCACTGGACCTACCGCGACGTCATCACGGTCGTGGAGGGCGCCGGCCACAACCTCGACTGCATCATGCTGCCGAAGGTCCAGGACGCCCAGCAGGTGCACGCCCTGGACATGCTGCTCACGCAGATCGAGACGACGATGGGCTTCGAGGTCGGCCGCATCGGCATCGAGGCGCAGATCGAGAACGCCAAGGGCCTGGTGAACGTCGACGAGATCGCGGCCGCCTCGCCGCGCATGGAGACGATCGTCTTCGGCCCGGCCGACTTCATGGCCTCGATCAACATGAAGTCCCTTGTCGTGGGCGAGCAGCCGCCCGGCTACCCCGCCGACGCGTACCACTACATCCTCATGCGCATCCTCATGGCCGCCCGGACCCACGACCTCCAGGCGATCGACGGCCCCTACCTGATGATCAAGAACCTGGACGGCTTCCGCGAGGTGGCCGGCCGTGCCGCGGCCATCGGCTTCGACGGCAAGTGGGTGCTGCACCCGAGCCAGGTCGAGGCGTCCAACGAGATCTTCTCCCCCTCGCAGGACGACTACGACCACGCGGAGATGATCCTCGACGCCTACGAGTACTTCACGTCCGAGAAGGGCGGCAAGAAGGGCTCCGCCATGCTCGGCGACGAGATGATCGACGAGGCGAGCCGGAAGATGGCGCTCGTCATCGCGGGCAAGGGGCGTGCCGCGGGCATGGCGCGCACGAAGTCCTTCGAAGCCCCGGAGGCGTGAGCGGGATGCAGTTCGGCCGCACCTACGAAGAGTTCACCGTCGGGGACGTCTACAAGCACTGGCCGGGCAAGACGGTCACCGAGTACGACGACCACCTGTTCTGCCTGCTCACCATGAACCACCACCCGCTCCACATGGACTCCAACTACGCGGAGAGCACGACCGACTTCGGCCGGAACGTGGTGGTGGGCAACTACGTCTACTCGCTGCTCCTGGGCATGTCCGTTCCGGACGTCTCCGGGAAGGCCATCGCCAACCTGGAGGTCTCGTCGCTCAAGCACGTCGCGCCGACCTTCCACGGCGACACGGTCTACGGGGAGACGACCGTCCTCGACAAGACCCCCTCGAAGTCCAAGAGCGACCGCGGGGTCGTCCACGTCGAGACCAAGGGCTACAACCAGGACGGCACGCTCGTGTGCGTCTTCCGCCGCAAGGTGATGGTCCCCACGGAGGCGTACATCGAGGCACGCGGCGGGGAGCAGCCGGGCCGCCCCGAACTGCGTGAATCCCCGGACAAGGGAGGGAAGTGAGATGGGACGCCTCGCCCAGACCGAAGGTCTCACCGAGATCCAGCAGGAGATACTCGCCACCGTCCGCAGCTTCGTCGACAAGGAGATCCTCCCGGTCGCCACCGAGCTGGAGCACCGGGACGAGTACCCCACGGAGATCGTCGAAGGGCTCAAGGAGCTCGGCCTCTTCGGGCTGATGATCCCCGAGGAGTACGGCGGGCTCGGTGAGTCCCTTCTCACGTACGCGCTGTGCGTCGAGGAGATCGCCCGGGGGTGGATGAGCGTCTCGGGCATCATCAACACCCACTTCATCGTCGCGTACATGCTCAAGCAGCACGGCACCCAGGAGCAGAAGGACCACTTCCTGCCCAGGATGGCCACCGGCGAGGTCCGGGGCGCGTTCTCGATGTCGGAACCGGGCCTCGGCTCCGACGTGGCGGCCATCACCTCCAAGGGCGTGCGCGACGGGGACTCCCCCGACGGCGACTTCGTCCTCAACGGCCAGAAGATGTGGCTGACGAACGGCGGTTCCTCCACGCTCGTCGCCGTGCTGTGCCGTACGGACGAGGACGTCCCCGAGGGCACGGCGCCCCACAAGTCGATGACGACGTTCCTGGTGGAGAAGGAGCCCGGATTCGGCGAGGTCAGGCCCGGTCTCACGATCCCCGGCAAGATCGAGAAGATGGGCTACAAGGGCGTCGACACGACCGAACTCGTCATGCAGGACCTGAGGATCCCCGCGGACCGGGTGCTCGGCGGTACCACCGGCCGCGGCTTCTACCAAATGATGGACGGCGTCGAGGTCGGCCGCGTCAACGTCGCGGCGCGTGGCTGCGGAGTGGCGCAGCGTGCGTTCGAGCTGGGCATCGGCTACGCACAGCAACGGCACACTTTCGGAAAGCCCATCGCGCAGCACCAGGCCATCCAGTTCCGGCTGGCCGAGATGGCCACCAAGGTGGAGGCAGCGCACGCCCTGATGGTCGGCGCGGCCCGCAAGAAGGACGCCGGTGAGCGCAACGACCTCGAGGCCGGAATGGCCAAATACCTCGCCTCGGAGTACTGCAAGGAGGTCGTGGAGGACGCATTTCGCATCCACGGCGGGTACGGTTTCTCGAAGGAGTACGAGATCGAGCGGCTCTACCGCGAGGCGCCGATGCTCTTGATCGGTGAAGGAACTGCCGAGATCCAGAAAATGATCGTAGGCCGCCGCCTGCTGGAGGAGTACCGCTTCCAGGGGTGAATGTCCCTTTTCGGGATGCCTTCCTGCCGCACGGGACGGCATCCCGCACAGGGAATTCGGAGACGGACTGGCGTACTGGCTTGGCCAGTTGCCACCGGTAACCGATACCATCCCGGAAAGCCGCCGTCCCCCTTCTGCAGCCGCGGCTCCCTCCGCTACGAAGGTCATACATGCCCCACAGCCCATCCTCTGCACCCAGCGGCCGAGTCCGCATCGCGCGCGGAGCGTCGCCGTGGCTTCTGCCGACAGTCGCGACCGCTGCCGTCAGCCTTCTGCGGGCGCGCCGCTCCAAGAGAGCGGCCGCGGTCGCCGTGCCCGCGACCGCACTCGCGGCGGGCATGCTGTGGTTCTTCCGCGACCCGGAGCGTGAGATCGCCGAGGGCCGTGTGATCTCCCCCGCAGACGGTGTGGTGCAGAGCATCATGCCGTGGCACGACGGCCGCACCCGCGTCGCCGTCTTCATGAGCCCCTTGAACGTGCACGTCAACCGCGCCCCGCTCGCGGGCACCATCTCGTCCGTGGAGCACATCCCCGGCGGCTACGTCCCCGCTTTCAACAAGGAGAGCGAGAACAACGAGCGCGTCGTGTGGCACTTCGACACCGAGATCGGCGACGTGGAGATGGTGCAGATCGCCGGTGCCGTGGCCCGCCGGATCGTTCCCTACGTGCCGCAGGGCTGCAAGGTCGAGCAGGGCGACCGGATCGGACTCATCCGCTTCGGCTCCCGGGTCGACGTCTACCTGCCTGAAGGGGTCGAGGCCGGCGTCGAGGTCGGCCAGGCCACTACCGCGGGGGTGACTCGCCTTGACCGTGATTGATCCCGACACACAGGCTGCCGCCTGGGTCGCCGAGGCCGAAGAGGACGACGAGATGCCGCTGTCGACGCGGCTGTCGATAGCGGACACCCTCACCCTCGGCAACGCCACCTGCGGCTTCATGGCGGTGTACTTCACGACCACCGGCGTCCTCATCCCGCATCTGACGGGCAGCGAGGACGGCGGCATGGCCCGGCACAGCGCGGCGACAGCCGTGATGCTGATGCTGCTGGCCTCGGTCTTCGATCTCTTCGACGGGCTGGTCGCGCGGAAGCTGCGCAGCTCGGCCATGGGTGCGGAGCTGGACAACCTCTCCGACCTCATCAGCTTCGGGCTGGCGCCCGCCTACTTCGTCGCCACGTGGGGCATGGTCGCCAACGACGCGAACCAGCACGTCTCCGTCGTCGCCGCGGTCGTGGTGCTGCTGGCGGTGGTGCTGCGGCTTGCCCGGTTCTCGTGCGTGCCCATGCGGGACGGGATGTTCCAGGGCATGCCGGGGCCGTTCGGCGCCCTGACGGTCGTGTCGATCGTCCTGCTGGAGCTGCCGTTCGTGCCGACGCTGCTGGCCATCATGGGCGTCGCGTGGCTGATGGTGAGCCGCGTCGAGTACCCCAAGCCGCGCGGACGGCTCGCGGTGGCGATGCTCGCGTGGATCATGGCGAGCATGGGCCTGCTGGCGGCCTGGGCGTTCGACGCGCCGGGCGGCGAACTGCTCATGCAGACCGGCTGCGCGCTCCAGGTCGTACTGGGCGCCGTCATCCCGCTGTTCGCGACGGCACGCCGCGTGCACACCTTCCGCGACAACCGCCGCGAGGCGCGCACAGCAGCGCAGGGCTGACGCCGAGCAGAAAACCGCGCATGAGAGGGCCCGGCCGCATTCCGCGGCCGGGCCCTCTCATGTGATGACGGGGCGCCGTCCCCCGCACACGGCGCCGGACAGCCGGAGGGCCGGAGGGCCGGACAGCCGGGTCGAACCGTCCGGCCCGCGGTCAGAGGCGTTCCTCCGCCAGGCGCTCGGCCAGCTTCTCCAGCAGGGGGCCCGCCTCGGACATGCAGCGCCCGGTGTCCTTCTCCACGTCCGTCAGGGCGTAGACGCGCTCGAACCCGGCGCCCTTGAGGGCCTTGCCGTCCAGCTTCAGCTGCCCGCACACGCCCAGCACGGGCTTGCCCTGCTTGCGCGCCGCCGCGGCGACCCCTGCCGGGGCCTTGCCGTGCAGCGTCTGGGCGTCCAGCGACCCCTCCCCCGTGACGACGAGGTCCGCGCGCTCCAGGGCCGAGGCGAAGCCGAGCACCTCGAGGAGCACGTCGATGCCGGGACGGAACGTCGCGTTGAGGCCGACGAGCGCGCCGTAGCCGATGCCGCCCGCCGCTCCGGCGCCGGGGGCGTCGGCCGTCTCGGCCGCCCTCGGGCCGACCGACTCGCCCATGACCTTCACGAAGTGGGTGAGTGCCGCGTCGAGGACGTTCACGTCCTGCTCCCCGGCGCCCTTCTGCGGGCCGTAGACGGAGGCGGCGCCCTTCGGCCCTGTCAGGGGGTTGTCGACGTCGCTCGCGAGGACGACCTCGATGTCGGCGAACCGCTCGTCGACGCCGGACAGGTCCGCCGAGACCATCTCCACCAGCGGCCCTCCCCCGTGGGGGATCTGGTCGCCGTCCTCGTCGAGGAAGCGGGCGCCGAGCGCTTCGAGCATGCCGGCTCCGCCGTCCGTCGTGGCGGATCCGCCGACGCCGAGGACGACGGTACGGGCCCCCGCGTCGACAGCGGCGAGCAGCAGTTCGCCGGTGCCGCGCGTGGTGGCCGTCAGCGGCGCGTACACGGTGGGCGGCATGAGCTGGAGGCCGGACGCCTCGGCCATCTCGACCACGGCGGTGTCGCCGCGCAGAGCGAACGCGGCGGTGACCGGCGCGCCGAGCGGGCCGGTCACCTCCACCTCGTGCCGCTCGAAGCCGGCCGCGACCGCCGCGGCCACGGTGCCGTCGCCGCCGTCGGCGACGGGCAGCGACTCCACGCTCGTCTCCGGGCGGACCCGCCTGATCCCGGCTGTGATGCGCTCAGCGACCTCGACGGCCGTCAGTGAGCCCTTGAACTTGTCCGCGGCGATCAGTACGCGCGCCGTCGTCGTCATTTTCTGCCCCTGGGTCTCTTTCGCTTTCGAACAGGCAGTCGCGCCGAGGCGACCCTATCCGGCTGTGACCCCTGCCCACCATGGGCCGTGCAAACGTCAACTGCCGCGAATCCGCCGCCCGCCAGCGCCGGCCGGTGCGCGGCTCCGGGCGGGGCCCGCCGGACCCCGCAGGACGGGCGGGGCCCGTCAGTCCTGCCGGCGCAGCCGCCGCCAGACGGCGCGTGCCGCGTGGTGGCCGGACATGCCGTGCACTCCCGGGCCGGGCGGCGTGGAGGACGAGCAGATGAACACCGCCGGGTGCGCCGTGCCGTACGGGAGCGTCGTCAGCTTCGGGCGGATCAGGAACTGCAGGCCGTCGACGGCGCCCGCCGCGAAGTCGCCGCCGACGTAGTTGGCGTTGCGGGCGGCGAGCTGGGGCGGGCCGGCCGTGGCGCGCGCCAGCACCAGATCGCGGAATCCCGGTGCGAACCGCTCCAGTTGGCGCTCCACGGCGTCCGTCGCGTCGCCTTCCCAGCCGTTCGGGACGTGGCCGTACGCCCAGAAGACGTGCTTGCCCTCGGGGGCGCGGCCCGGATCGACGAGGGTGGGCTGCGCGGTGATCAGGAACGGCCGCTCGGGGGCCCGCCCGGAGACGGCGTCCTTGAGGGCCGTGCCCATCGCCCCGGCCGTCGGCCCGATGTGCACGGCGCCCGCGCGGCGTGCCTCCGGTGACGTCCAGGGCACCGGGCCGTCCAGCGCGTAGTCGATCTTGAAGACGCTCGCGCCGTAGCGGAAGCCGTCATAGGCGTTGCCCAGGCCGGCGATCCGGGTCAGCGCCCTCGGCGAGGTGTCGAAGATGTAGGCCCTGGCGGGCGGCAGTTCGTCGAGGCGCTTGACCTCGGTGCCCGTGTGGATCACGCCGCCGTTCGCGCGCAGGTACCCGGCGAGCGCGTCGGAGACGGCCTGGGAGCCGCCGCGTGCGAGGGGCCAGCCCTGCCCGTGCGCGGAGAGGGCGAAGCACAGAGCCGCACCGCTCACGCCGGGTGTGCTGAACGGCGCGATGACGTGCGCGCCCATTCCCGCCATCAGGGCCCGCGCCTTCTCGTCCCGGAAGCGCCGGTTGAGCCAGCTGATCGGCTGGAGCGCCTGCAGCCCGAACCGCGCGAGCAGCACCGGGTTCCGGGGGAGGCGGCCGTTGAACCAGGAGCCCATGCCCATGAAGTCCTCGGCCAGCTCCTCCCACCGTTCGAGGAAGGGCTCCACCATCCGGCGGTAGGTGCCGGCGTCCCGCGGCCCGAGCGACAGCGCCGTCTCGGTGACCGAGCGGGAGAGCACGGCCGACGTGCCGTCGGGGAAGGGGTTGGCCAGGCACAGCTCGGGGTGGAGCCACTCCAGCCCGTACTCGTGCAGCGGCATCCGGTTGAAGGCGGGCGAGTTGGCGCCGGTGGGGTGGACCGCCGAGCAGGGGTCGTGCCGGAAGCCGGGGAGGGTGAGCTCCTCGGTGCGCGCCCCGCCGCCGACGGTGTCCCTGGCCTCGAACACCTCGACGGAGAAGCCGCGGCGGGCGAGTTCGACCGCCGCGGTCAGTCCGTTGGGTCCGGCTCCGACGACGACCGCGTCACGGATCGATGGCACTGGCGGCTCTCCCCTCGCCTTTGAGGTCGGTCGCCGACGGTCAGCTGCCGGCGCGCAGCAGCCCCACCATACGCCGCGCGGTGCCCGCGTCCCGCGCCGCGGTGAAGGGAAGAGCGTTGCCGCCCGCGAGCCGGAACGGCTCCCCGTCGAGCGTGGAGTTGGCGCCTCCGGCCTCGGAGACGAGCAGCAGCCCCGCGGCGTGGTCCCACGCCGCCTCCCAGCTGAAGGCGACGGCGTCGAGCGTGCCGCGGGCGACGCTCAGGTACTCCACTCCCGCCGAGCCGCAGGGGCGCGGTGAGACGCCTTCGGTGCGCAGCCCGAGCAGCGCGTGCTTCTGCGCCTCCGTGGTGAAGTCCGGGTGGGAGGTGGCCACTTCGAGGGTCCTGCCGTCCTCGGGGCGCCCGGCGACGAGGGCCTCGCCGTTGAGCAGCGCGCCTCCCCTGTGCCGGGCGACGGCCATCTCGCCGGGCACGGGGACGTACGTCCACGAGGCGAGGATCTCGCCGTAGCGGGCCAGGGCGACGAGGGTGCAGAAGCCCTCGTGCCCGCGGACGAACTGCCGCGTGCCGTCGATGGGGTCGACGATCCAGACGGGGGCCTCGCCGTGGAGCGCCTCGTAGACGGCGGGCTTGGCGTGCACCGCCTCCTCGCCGACGACGACGGAGCCGGGGAGCAGCGCCGCCAGCGTGCGGCTGAGGCTCTCCTCGGCGCGCTGGTCGGCGACGGTGACGAGGTCGTGCGGGCCGCTCTTCTGCACCACGTCGTCGTCGGAGAGCTGCCGCCACCGCGGCATCACCTCCTCGGCGACCGTCCGCCGGATGGCTCCTTCGACCGCTGCGGCCAGCTCATCGTCGATCATGCGCTCAATGGAAGCACGTGCGGTGCCGTCGCCGGTGCCGCGGGTGTGGGAGTGGTACCGGGCACGGGCGTCACCGGCCCACCGCGTAGCCCTGCATGCCGCGCGGGTTCGCGGCGGCGCTCAGTACGCCCGTCTCCGGATCGCGCGCCACGGCGCACAGCCTGCCCTCCGACCATGCGGGTCCCTCCTCGACGTCGTGTCCGCGCGCCCTGAGGCCGTCGGTCATCCGGCGTCCGGCGCGGGACTCCACGGTGACGCTGCCCGGCCGCATCGCGCGCGGGAAGAACGAGCCGGGGAAGCTCTCGGTGTGCCAGTTGGGGGCGTCCACGGCTCCCTGGAGGTCGAGCCCGCCGCGCACGCGGGGGCGCAGCGCGGCGGCGAGGAAGAAGTGCGTCTGCCACTGGTCCTGCTGGTCCCCTCCGGGGGTGCCGAAGGCGAGCACGGGGACGCCGCCGCGCAGGGCGAGGGAGGGCGTCAGGGTGGTGCGGGGGCGGCGGCCGGGGGTGAGCGAGTTGGGCAGGCCGGGCTCCAGCCACGTCATCTGGAGCCGGGTGCCGAGCGGGAAGCCCAGTTCGGGTATGACGGGGTTGGAGTGCAGCCAGCCGCCGCTGGGGGTGGCGCTGACCATGTTGCCCCACCGGTCGACGACGTCGAGGTGGCAGGTGTCGCCGCGGGTCGCGCCGTCCCTGGCGACCGTCGGCTCGCCCGCTCCCGCCGCGCCGGCGCCGCCCGGCCCGCCCGCCATCCGGAAGGCGTCGCGGCCCCGTGCGACCTCGGCGGCGTGCGCCGCGAGACGCGGCGACCGTCCGCCGGGGCTGCCGGGCCGCAGCTCACGGGACGCGGTGTCGCCGACCAGGGCGCGGCGGCCTTCGTTGTAGCCGTCCGAGAGCAGCGTCTCCACGGGGACGGAGCCGGCGCCCTCCGCGTCGCCGTACCACGCCTCCCGGTCGGCCATGGCGAGCTTCGTGCCCTCGATGAGGCGGTGGACGAACGCGGGGTCGCGGAAGCCGCCGCCCGCCGCGCCGTCCTCGCCGGAACCGTCGCCGAACTCGACGTCGGAGGCGGTCAGTCCGGGCAGCAGCGCGAGCTGCTGCAGCATGCTCGGGCCCTGCGACCAGGCGGCGGCCTTGCAGACGGTCCAGCCGTTCCACTCGTAGGTGACGGGGTCCTCGTACGTGGCCTCCCAGCCCGCCAGGTCGTCCCCCGTGAGGGTCCCGGTGTGCCGCTCGCCCGAGGTGTCCGTGGTGGGGCGTGCGGAGGCGGCCAGCAGCGCTTCGGCGACGAAGCCCTCACGCCACACGCGGCGGGCGGCCTCGATGCGCTGCTCGCGGCCGGGGCCGGCCGCCGCCGCTTCGGCGAGCAGGCGGCGCCAGGTGGCCGCGAGCGCCGGGTTCCTCAGCAGGCGGCCCGGAGCGGGCGGACGTCCGCCGGGCAGGTAGAGGGCCGCCGAGGTCGTCCATTCCGTCTCGAAGAGCTCCCGCACGGTCTCCACCGTCTCGCCGACGCGTTCGACGGCGGGGTGGCCGCGTTCCGCGTAGCCGATCGCGTAGTCCAGGACCCTCTCCAGGGAGAGGGTGCCGTGGTCGCGCAGCAGCGTCATCCAGGCGTCGAACGCGCCGGGGACCGCGGCGGCCAGCGGGCCCGTGCCGGGGACGAGTTCGAGACCGAGGGACCTGTAGTGCCCGATGGTCGCGCCGCCCGGTGCGACGCCCTGCCCGCACAGCACCCGCACGGGACCCTCGGCGGGAGCGACGATGAGCGGCACCTCACCGGCGGGACCGTTCAGATGCGGCTCGACGACCTGGAGGACGAAGCCCGCGGCGACGGCGGCGTCGTAGGCGTTGCCGCCGTCCTCGAGTACGGCCATCGCCGTCTGCGAGGCGATCCAGTGGGTGGAGGAGGCCATGCCGAAGGTGCCTTGGAGGGTGGGTCGGGTGGTGAACACGGGCGTTACGGCTTCCTGTCGACGTCGGTGGTGCCGGGAGAGGGCTGTGCCGGGACTTGCGGGTCGATTGTGCGCGGACGCGGCCGGGCGGCGTCCGGTGCGGTGCCGTCGTCCTCGACGAGGTGGCAGGCGACCTGCCGGCCGCCGCCCGGAAGGGTGCGGTGCTCAGGGGCCTCCGTGCGGCAGCGTTCGACGGCGAGCGGGCAGCGGGTGTGGAAGCGGCAGTAGCCGACCGCGTGGCCCGAGGACGTCCTGGGGAAGACGGGGCTGGGCAGGTCGCCGTGGAGGACGATCCTCCCCCTGCCTTCGGCGGGGGAACCCCCGCGCGCTCGCCTCACCGCCGGGTCGGGGACGGGGACGGCCGAGAGCAGGGCCTGGGTGTACGGGTGCTTGGGAGCGGCGAACAGCTCGGCGGCGGGGGCCTGTTCGACGATCTCGCCCAGGTACATCACGGCGATCCGGTCGGCGAGGAACTCCACGGCCGCCAGGTCGTGGGTGATGAACAGGCAGCCGAAGCCGCGGTCCCGCTGGAGGTCCGCGAGCAGGTTCAGCACGGACGCCTGCACCGAGACGTCCAGGGCGGAGGTCGGTTCGTCCGCCACGAGGAGCAGCGGATCGACGGCGAGCGCGCGGGCGATGGAGACCCTCTGCCGCTGGCCGCCCGAGAGTTCGTGCGGGCGTCGTTCCGCCAGCTCGGGCCGGAGCCCCACCTGCTCCAGCAGCTCCGCCACCCTGCTGCGCAGCACGTCGCCTCTCGCCAGGCGGTGCAGCACCAGCGGCTCGGCGACGATGCGGGCGACGCTCATCCTCGGGTCCAGCGACGCGGAAGGGTCCTGGTAGACGAGGTGGAAGTCCTTGCGCAGGGGACGCAGCCGGCGACGGGAGAGCCGCGTGACGTCCACGCCCCCGATGCGGACCGTCCCCCCGGTGGGTTCGTCGAGGCGGACGACGCACTGCCCGACGGTCGACTTGCCGGACCCCGACTCCCCCACGAGACCGACGACTTCGCCGCGTCCGACGGTGAGGGAGACCCCGTCGACGGCGCGCACGGTGCTGCGGCCGGGACCGGGGAAGTGGCGTACGAGGCCGCGTACTTCGAGAGCGGGAGGCCTGCCGCCCCCGGTGTGCTGGGAGGTCACGGTGCCGCCTCCTCGGTGGCTTCGGCCGGTGCGCCCGCGACGTCGAGGGGATGCCAGCAGGCCGCGGTGTGCGGAGCTTCCCGCCGCCCGCCGCCGGGCCACGCCGGCGTCTCCAGCAGGGGCCGCCGCGACGTGCACAGGGCGTCCGCGTGCGGGCAGCGCGGGGCGAACGTGCAGCGGTCCGGCTGGGTCTCCAGGCCGGGGACGAGCCCGGGTATCTCCCGCAGCCTCGGGCGCCTGCCCTCGGCGAGGGCGGCCGCCCGGCCGCCGGGCCGGGGCACGGCGTCGAGCAGGCCGCGGGTGTAGGGATGCCGGGGCGCAGCGAACAGGTCCTCGACGGGGGCGTGTTCGACGGCACGGCCCGCGTACATCACCAGGACGCGGTCCGCGGTGTGCGCGACGACGCCCAGGTCGTGGGTGATCAGCACGACCGCCGTGCCGAGCCGTTCCCTGAGCGCGCCGAGCACGTCCAGCACACCGGCCTGGACGGTCACGTCGAGCGCCGTGGTGGGCTCGTCCGCGATCAGTACGGCCGGGTCGCAGGCGACGGCGATGGCGAGCATGACGCGCTGGCGCATGCCGCCCGAGAGCTGGTGCGGGTACTCGTGGACGCGCCGACGCGGGTCCGGTATGCCCACCGTCTCCAGCAGTTCGGCGGAACGCTGCCGCGCCTCGCGCCTGCCCAGCCCCTGGTGGCGGCGGAGCACTTCGCCGATCTGGCGTCCCACCGTGAGCACCGGGTTGAGCGACGTCATGGGCTCCTGGAAGACCATCGACATCTCGCTGCCCCGTACGGACCGCAGCTCCTTCTCGTCCGCGCCCGCGAGTTCCCTTCCGCGGAGGGTCACGGAGCCTCCGACGCGGGCCGCCGGGGGCAGCAGGCCCATGACCGCGAGGGACGTCACCGACTTCCCGCACCCCGACTCGCCTACGACGGCGAGGACTTCGCCGGGTGCGACGTCGAAGCTGACGCCGTCCACGGCGTGTACGTCGGCCTCCCCGCCCTCCTCGCCGCGGAAGGAGACGGACAGGTCCCGTACGCGCAGCACGGACGTGCTGCCGGCGGTGTCGTTCACCGGGTCGTTCACCGGGTCGCCCCTCTCGGGTCGAGTACGTCGCGCAGCCCGTCGCCGAAGAGGTTGAAGGCCAGCGTCGCCACGACGATGGCGAGGCCGGGGAAGACGGCCGTCCAGGGTGCGGCGGCGATGTAGGGCTGCGCGCTGGAGAGCATCACCCCCAGTGAGGGGTCGGGCGGCTGGACACCCAGCCCGAGGAAGCTCAGCAGCGCCTCGCCGATGATGGCCGTAGGGACGCCGACCGTGGCCTGCACGAGCAGTGCGGAGGCGGCATTGGGGAGGATGTGGCGGACGAGGACGACGCCGTCGCCGCCGCCGCTGGCGACCGCGGCTCCCACGTAGTCGAGGTGCTTCAGGCGCAGCGTCTCGGCGCGCGTGACCCGAATGACCTGCGGGACGAGGGAGACGCCGATGGCGACGGTGGCGTTGAGCAGCGACGGGCCGAGCACGGCGGCCAGCCCGACGGCCAGCACCAGGAACGGGAAGGCCAGCAGGGTGTCGGTGATGCGGGAGACCAGCGGGTCGGCGAACCTCTCGTAGTAGCCCGCGATCAGGCCGAGCGGCACGCCCGCCAGGAAGGCCAGCGCCACCGCCAGCACGCCGACCTGCATCGAGGCGCGGGCGCCGTGGACGACGCGGGAGAGCTGGTCGCGGCCGAGGTCGTCGGTGCCCAGCCAGTGGCTCCAGCCGGGCGGGGCGAGGGCGGAGCCGAAGTCGGCTCGCGCGGGGTCGTACGGCGAGATGAGCGGGGCTGCCAGCGCGGCCAGGACGAAGAGGGCCGCGATGACGGCGCCGGTGAACGCGAGCCTGTTGCGCCGCAGCCGGCGCAGGAGGCCGGGGCGGCGGCGTTCGGGGGCCGTGGCCCGGTCGTCCTCGGGGCCGCCCGGTCCGGCGGCGTCGGCTCCGGCCGGCCCGTGGGCCGTTCCGCTGTGGACGGCGTCCGTGCTCACTGGGCACCTCCGAGCCGGATCCGCGGATCGATGACGGAGTAGAGGAGGTCGACGGCGAGGTTGACCAGGATGTAGCCGGTGGCCGTGAAGAGGACGACTCCCTGGACCATGGCGTAGTCGCGGGTGAAGACGGCGTCGATCATCAGCTTGCCGAAACCGGGGAGGACGAAGATCTGCTCCGTGACGACGGCTCCCGAGATGAGGTGGCCGAGCTGGAGGCCGAGGACGGTGACGACGGTGACGAGCGAGTTCCGCAGGGCGTGCCCTCCGACGACCTGGTGGGGCGCGAGGCCCTTGGCGCGGGCGGTGCGCACGTAGTCCGCGGACAGCGACTCCAGCATCGCCGCCCGCGTCTGGCGCATCACGACGGCCGCCAGGCCGCTGCCCAGGACGACGACGGGGAGCACCATCCGGCGGAGGTTCTCCAGCGGGTCCTCGCCGAAGGGCACGAAGCCGGACGCGGCGAAGACGGGCACGGCGATGGCGAAGGCGAGGATGAGCAGGATGCCGAGCCAGAAGTTGGGCACCGAAAGTCCCAGCAGCGCAACGGTGTTGGCGATCCACTCCGCGGGCTGCCCCCTGCGCACGGCCGCGGTGACGCCGGCGCCGATGCCGACGACGACGGCCAGCAGCAGGGAGAGGAAGGCCAGTTCGAGCGTGACGGGAAGGGCGTCGAAGATGCCGTCGGTGACGGGGAGCCCGGTGCGGGCGGAGGTGCCGAGGTCGCCGCTGACGGCGTTCTCGACGTAACGGGCGTACTGCACGGCGATGTTCTGGTCCAGCCCGTACTGGCGGCGGATCGCGTCGAGCGCCTCGGGCGTGGTCTCCTCCCCTGCCAGGGCCCTCGCGGTGTCGCCGGGCATGGCCCGCACTCCGGCGAAGACGACGATGCTCACCATGACCAGCGTCAGCGCCGACTGGCCGAGGCGGCGCAGCAGATACCGGGTCATCGGTCCCCCGCCTCCGTCCCGCCGCCGTAGCCGGCGTTCTCGACGCGTATCAGCCCGTCGCCGTAGACGCGCAGACCGGCCACGTCCTCGGTGGCGACGACGTAGTTGCGCTGCCGGTAGAGGTAGATCAGTCCGAACTGGCCGTTCACGGCCTCGGTGAGGTCCCGGTAGATCTTCTTGCGCTCGGCGGGGTCGGAGGTGCGCCGTCCGTCCTCGATGAGCCCGTCGATCCGTTCGTCGGAGATGCCGGAGCGGTTCTCGGAGCCGAGGGTGCCGGCGAAGGCGTCGATGTTGCCCGCCGGGTCGAGCCGCCCGGACCAGCCGACGGAGACCGCCTCGAAGTCGCCCTTGTCGGCGTGTTCGAGGAGCGTCGTGAACTCGGTGGGCCTCAGACGCACTTGGAAGCCTGCGTCCTTCGCCATGGCCTGTACGACCTGGCCCAGTCGCATGTCCTCCACGGTGTTGGAGATGGTCAGTTCGACGGGGACCCTGCCCTTCTCCCCCGCCTCTTCGAGGAGCCGGCGGGCGCGTTCGAGGTCGCGTCCGGGGCAGCGTGTCCTCGTGCCCAGTTCGCTGGAGGGCGCCACGGGGCCGCAGGCCGTGTCGTACATGCCCTGGAAGACGATCTTGTTGATGAGCCGCCTGTCCAGGGAGAGGGCGAAGGCCTCGCGCACGCGCTTGTCGCGGGCCAGGGCGCCGCCCACCTTGCCGGGCGGCTTTCCCAGGCCGCGGGAGTTTCCGATGTTCACCGTGAGCCCCTGGTAGCCGAGGGTCGGCGAGTTGAAGAGCTGCAAGGTGTCGTCCGTGAGCGCGCTCTGCACCTCCAGCGGCGCGGTCTGGTCGCTGACCTGCGCGTCGCCTGAACGCAGGTTCGCCAGGCGGACGTTGCCGTCGATGATGGTGCGGTAGACGACCTTCTCCAGGTGGACGTCCTTCGCCGCGTAGTAGTGCGGGTCCTTCTCCAGCACGATCCGGTCGCCCGTCACGCGGTCCTTGAAGCGGAACGGCCCGACGCACGACGGGTGGGTCGCGAAGTCCTCCCCGTACTTCTTCAGCGCCCTGGGGGACATGACCATCCCCGAACGGTCGGCGAGCGCGCCGAGCAGCGGCTCGTACGGCTCCTTCAGGCGCAGTTCGACGCGGTTGCCGTCCAGCGTCCCGATGCTCTCGACGGGTTCGAGTTCGCTGGCGCGCGCGGAGGCGGGCAGGTCGCGGTGGCGCTTGAGGGACGTCGCGACGGCCTCGGCGTCCATGCGCGTACCGTCGCTGAAGCGGGCGTCGCGGCGGACGGTCAGCACGACGCGCTTCCCGCGGTCGCTCACCTCCGGCATCCCGGCGGCGAGTTGGGGCCTGATGCGGTTGTCCGCGTCGGTGTCGTAGAGCTTCTGGCACATCGCGGCGAAGACGGTGCGTCCGACAAGGGTGCTGCCGAGGCTCGGATCGAGCTTGTCCGGGTCGGACTTGAGGGCGACGGTGAGCGTGCCGCCGTCCCGGACGGGCCGGTCGTCGCTCATGCGGACTCCGCCGACCTCGGTCGCCGACGTCGTCAGCGAAGCGCACCCCGTGGCGCCGAGTGCCACGGCGGCGGTGAGGGCCGCGGCACGCGTGGGGAGCGGTACGCGACGGCGCATGACGGCCCACCTCTCAGCGGAAACGGCAGGACGCGGGCGACAGTATGTCGTATACACCGACCTGGCAAGGGCTTGCTTGAAGACTGGACGATCACCCGGATCGGCGCGGCGGACGGCGGAACAACCCGGTGTGACCTGCGTTCCGCTGCGTCTGACTACCCTTGGCGGGCATGGCGACCTCCCCCGGACCCACACCGGACCGGCACTCCCCCGACCCCCGGCGCGGGGACGGCCACCGTTCGCGGCACGGCCCCCTCGTGGCGATCCTCAGCGGCGCGGGCATCTCCACCGACTCCGGAATCCCCGACTACCGCGGCCCGCAGGGGCTGTGGCGCAAGGACCCGGACGCCGAGAAGCTGGTCACGTACGACTACTACATGACCGATCCGGACATCCGGCGCCGCTCCTGGCTGATGCGCCGCGACAGCCCGGCCTGGAAGGCCCGCCCGAACGCCGCGCACGAGGCGGTGGCGCGGTTCGAGCAGTCGGGCAGGCCCGTGCGCGTCATCACCCAGAACGTGGACGGACTGCACCAGCTCGCCGGACTCCCCGACCGCAAGGTGCTGGAGCTGCACGGCAGTTCACGCACGGTGGTCTGCACGCAGTGCGGAGCCTCCTCGCCCATGGAGGAGGCGCTGCGGCGGGTGGAGGCGGGCGAGGACGACCCGGAGTGCGCCGAGTGCAGCGGCATCCTCAAGTCGGCGACCGTCATGTTCGGGCAGGCCCTCGATCCCGAAGTCCTCGGCCAGGCGGTGGGCGTGGCCAAGGCGTGCGACGTGTTCCTGGCCGTCGGCACGTCGCTCCAGGTGCAGCCCGCCGCCTCGCTGGCGGAGATCGCCGTCGAGCACGGGGCGCGCCTCGTCATCGTCAACGCGGAGCCCACGCCGTACGACGGGATGGCTGACGAGGTCGTGCGCGAGCCGATCGGCGAGGCCCTGCCGCGGCTCTTGGAGGAGCTGGGCCCCGCCTGACCGGCCCGGCGGCCGCCTCACCGGCTGAAGCGACCGCGGAGATAGCCGAGTTCGAGGTAGCGGACGCGGGTGCCCCACGAGGCGAGGTCGGACGTGTCGGCCAGGACGTCGTGCCAGGGCTCGGCGCCCGAAGCCGCCCCCTTGCCGGAAGCAGCCGTGCCGGGAGCCGTCCTGCCGGAGCGGGCACGGCGGCCGCGCGCGGGCGCCACGGCGCCGGGGTGTCCGGCCCGGAGCCGGACGCCCGACCGCGCCGCGGACGGGCGGACAGGCTCCCGGTAGCCCGCCGAGAACGTGCTCGCGAGCTCGTTCAGGGCGATGAGGCCCAGCAGGTTTTCCTCGGGATCCTCGGGGTCCGAGGGCTCGGTGAGGGCGTACCACAGGAGGGGCAGGTTCGGCAGCCGCACAGCGGGCCGGAAGCGGTACACCGATCGCTCGATCTTGATCGAGCCGACGCGCGGCAACCCGGCCTTGCGGAGCGGGACGACCTTCGGCTTGCCGCCGGTCCACGTCAGGTACCGGGTGCGGCCCCTGTAGCCGGGCTCGCTGAAGACCGTGGCGTGGAGGTGTTCCCCGCGACCGGACCAGCGGTTGTGCAGCAGGCCCGCGCCGATCGCGGAGGCCAGGCCCGCCAGTAGATATCCCGTACTGCGGTTCATCGGGCGCGACACCTCGCCTCGGTGGGGACGGGCGCCCCGTTCGTGCGCCCCCTGACGAAGAAGTTCTACTGCGAACTCCCCCTGGGCGCCCAGGTCTTGACCCCGCCCTTGACACCGCCGCAGGCGCCGGGTTCCGCGGCCGGGCAGGGCGACGAAACCGCTCGCGGCAGCGCGACGAACCGGGGGCGGGGCGGCCTGCGGAGTGCCCGTACCGAGCCGCGCCCGGCAGGCGCCGCGCCCTGTTCTAGATTGGCCCGATGGCTGAAGGGGCGGGGACGACACCGGCGGGCACCGGAACTGCCGACGGGAAACGCGGCGAGGAGCCCCGAACCGGCGAGGGGCACGCGAGCGGCAGAAGCCTGGCCCGCTCCTCGCTGCTGATGGCCGTGGGCACCGTGGCCTCGCGGGCCACGGGCCTGTTCCGTCAGCTGCTCCAGGCAGCGGCGCTGGGCAACGGGTTGCTGGCGAGTACGTACAACACGGCGAACACGATCCCGACGAGCCTGTACATGCTGCTCGTGGGCGGAACGCTCAACGCGGTGCTGGTGCCGCAGCTCGTGCGGGCGCGGACGCACGACCCCGACGGAGGACGCGCCTTCGAGCAGCGGCTCGTGACGTTCGTGCTGTGCCTGCTCGCCGCGGGGACGGCGCTGGCCGTGTGGGCGGCGCCCTACATCGTCGGCCTGTACATGCGCGACACCCCGGCCGCGCACGAGGCGTTCGAGCTGACCGTGGTCTTCGCACGATTCCTGCTGCCGCAGATCTTCTTCTACGGGCTGTTCGGCATACTCGGCCAAGTCCTCAACGCCCGCGAGAAGTTCGGCGCCATGATGTGGACGCCGGTCCTCAACAACCTCGTGCTCATCGCCATGTTCGGCGCCTACCTGAGCCTGATGACGCTTCCCGCGCAGGTGGAGGACGTCACCGCCGCGCAGGTGCGGCTGCTGGGCATCGGCACGACGAGCGGCATCGCGCTGCAGGCGCTGTCGCTGCTGCCGTTCCTGCGCGCCGCCGGTTTCCGCTTCCGTCCGCGCTTCGGATGGCGGAACACCGGACTGGGCAAGAGCTTCCACGCCGCCAAGTGGACCCTGCTGTTCGTCCTGGTGAACCAGGTGGCCCTGGCCGTGGTGACCAACTACGCCAACGCCGCCGACCAGGCGCTCCCCGAGGCGGGCGTCGGATACTCCGCCTACACCTACGCGCAGACGATCTGGATACTGCCGCAGTCGATCGTCACCGTCTCGCTCGTCACCGCGCTGCTGCCGCGGATGAGCCGGGCGGCGGCGGAGAACCGCGTCGGCGACCTGCGCGCGGACCTCTCCAGGGCGCTGCGGGTCACCGGTGCCTTCATCGTGCCCGCGGGATGCCTGTTCCTCGTACTGGGGCCGCACATCGCGGAGTTGCTGTTCGCCCACGGGGCCGCCGACGCCGCGTCGGCGCGGCCGCTGGGGCACATGCTGCAGGCGTTCGGCCCGGGCCTCGTCCCGTTCGCCGCCCAGTACCTGCTGCTGCGCGGGTTCTACGCCTTCGAGGACACCCGTACGCCGTTCGCCGTCGCCGCCTGGACCGCGGCGGTGAACATCGCGCTGGCCACCGCGTGCCATCTGCTGCTGCCCGCACGCTGGGCGGTGACGGGAATGGCCGCCTCGTACACGCTCGCGTACGCGGCGGGCCTCGTCCTCGCCTCCTGGCTGCTCCGCCGCAGGCTCGGCGAGCGTCTCGACGGCGGTGAGGTGCGCCGTGCCTACACCAAGCTGGTGATCGCGGGAACCGTGGCCGGCGGGTTCGGCTGGGCGGCCGCACGGGGCTGCGCGTACCTGCCGGTCAGCGGTGTGGCGGCCTCCGCCCTGGAGGTGGCCGCGGGAGTCGTCGTGCTGGCGGGGGCGTACCTGGGAGCGGTCCGCCTGCTGCGGCTGGGCGAGCTGCGGAGCATGTTCCGGCTGAGGTGACACCGGCGGCGATGCGCCGCCCGACGGGCCCGCCTGGCGAGCGGGTCGCCGCGCCTCCTACGATGCTGGTCATCACGGGGAGGGGTGGTTTCGTGGCACAGCGTGCAGGGCGCCTGGAGAGCGGCATCGGCTGGGTGATCAGGAACCTGGACGTCGTCATCGCCGTCGGGCTCGGTCTGACGATCGGTCTGCTGGACGTCTTCGGCGATGTCGTCAGCGACGACGTGTCGTCCGGTGCCACGCTGCTGGTGCTCGGCGCCCTGGCTGTCGGCTCGATGACGGAGCGCATCCGCCGCAGGTCCGACATCAAGGAGGTCGCCGCCGGCACCGAACGGGCCCTGCAGGACGTGGCGATGGTCCGGTCGCTGTCCGGCGGGGAGGTCGGCGAGGCGCTCACGAAGGCGCGCGAGGAGACCAGCCGCTGGTACTTCAAGGGCGGCACCGGCACCTACCTGCGGGCCGTGACGCTGCCGCGCTGCGTGGAGACGGCGACCCGGCAGCGGACGCCGCTCACCCTCAAGATCGACATCATCAACCCCGGGGACGAGCAGACCTGTTCGGCCTACGCGCGCTTCCGTCACACCTTCGCCCGCCAGCGCAACGTGGCCGCCGCCGACGCGTGGACCACGGCCCGGACGCGCAAGGAGTCCTACGCGACCGTCCTGGCGGCCTGCTGGTTCAAACAGCGCCTCGACACGCTGGACATCAGCGTCCACCTCTCGCTCGGCGTGCCCACCCTCCGCTTCGACCTGTCCGATTCGTGCCTTGTGATCACGCAGGACGACCCGAACCGGGTGAACATCCTGGTGCGGAAGGACCAGCCGCTCTACGACTACTACGTCACCGAGCTGCACCAGAGCCGGGAGCAGGCCCGCCGGCTGGAGCTGCACGGCCTGCCGCCGCTGAGCGAGGAGCCCACGGTCGACGAAGTGCGGGCCGTTTTCGCCCATTTGGCCCTGGATCTGCCCGCGGTCTTCACCGATGGCGACATCGGCGAGATCATCGACAAGGCACTGCACGCGGAGGATCCGTACCGGAGGTGAACGTCTCGGAGGCCATGGACTACGACGAGTTCGCACATGTGCTCCGGGAGGACGGTGCGCCGGACGGGCCGAGGCAGGCCGTCACGGGCGTCCTGGAGGAGATCGCCTCCGGCGAGCGGGAGTTGCGCGCCGTGGAGCATCCGCTGGGCTTTCTCTGCCTGCCGCTCGTGCGGGACGGCGCGCGGGGCGTCTGCGTGCATCTCTTCGAGCAGGGCACCGGCGCGGCATCCCCTGCCGACACTCAGATGCACGCGCACAGCTGGGAGTTGATGAGCCACGTCCTGTACGGACGGGTGTCCAACGTGCCCGTGCGGGTGGAGGACGCGACGTCCGAGCCCACGCACCGCGTGTTCGAGGTCCACAGCGATCCCGCCGGCGTGGACGAACTGCGGCCGACGGCACGGCTCGTGGAGTGCCTGCCCGGGCCCGAGGAGACCAGCGGCACCGGGGAGACCTACACGCTGCCGCCGGGCGAGTTCCACTCCACGGTCGTCGCACGGGACGAGCCCGCGGCGACGCTCGTCCTGGGCAGGTCGCTGCCGGGGCACACCGATCTGGTCCTCGGACCGGTGCACGGCGGCGGGCACCGCACGGTGCGGCGGCTGTGCGGTGCCACACACACCGAACGGACTGTGCGTACGGCGCTCAGGAGGGTCCATGGCGAACCGGCCGGCTGACGAGGGCGAGGACCGCGGCGGCGGGAGGGGCGCCGGTACGGGCGGAAGCGGCCCCACGGCCGGCGGCGGAGCGTACTCGCTGGAGCGGCGGGTCGCCGTCGCAGCCGCCGAGGAAGCCGGGGCGATGCTGCGCGAGCGCTTCGAGCAGGCGTACACGGTGCGCAGCAAGGGAGGCGACGGGGACGTCGTCACCGACCTCGACCTGTCCTCCGAGAAGCTCATACTGGCCCGTCTGCAGACCCACTTCCCCCACGACCGGATCCTCTCGGAGGAGGCGGGGCTCTTCGACGCGGTCGGCCGGCGCACCTGGCTCGTCGACCCGCTGGACGGCAGCAACAACGTCGCGGTGGGGCTGACCGCCTACGCGGTGGGGCTCGGGCTGTGCGTGGCGGGCGAGCCGGTGCTCGGAGTCGTCCACGAGCCCGTCACCGGCCGCACCTGGAGTGCCGTCGCCGGCCGGGGCGCGTACTCCGGCGAGGTTCCGCTGCCCGGGCCGCCCGGCGGTGTGCCCGACGCGGGACCGGTGGTCGCCTGGACGCAGGGACACGCGGTGGGCCGGAAGGACTCC
This sequence comes from Streptomyces sp. WMMB 714, assembly GCF_900090125.1. Lineage (NCBI taxonomy): Bacteria > Bacillati > Actinomycetota > Actinomycetes > Kitasatosporales > Streptomycetaceae > Streptomyces > Streptomyces sp. WMMB 714. Next base: position 211,729 of record NZ_FMHJ01000010.1, on the reverse strand, counting down.
ACGGCACGGGAGCTGAGGGGCGCGCTGGAGCTGCGCTCGCGCCGCGTACTTCAGTTGTGGGCACCGCTGCTGGGCTGGAGCATGCTGGCACGCGGCACGATCGACGGCTTCGTGGGCTACTGCGCGGAGGCGGTCGACTTCCCCGCGGGGGCGCTGCTGGCGTCCGAAGCGGGCGCCGTCTTCCGTACGCTGACGGGCGGGCCGTTCCAAGTGGGCTTCACCGGGCCGGACTCGGAGCGCAGCTTCGTCGCGGCCCGCCCGGAAGTGCTCCCGTATCTCCTGGACGCGGTGGCCGGTGCCGCGGGGCCCGGTGACGCGGCCTGAACTGCCGGGCGCCCACCGGTAGTCCGGTGGTTCAGGACGCTCCTCAGACGGCCGCCAGCGTCGCGGTCGCCGCCAGCGTGGCCGTCACCGACAGGACCAGCCCGGTGCCCACGAAGCGGCCGAGGGGGATGCTCGTGCCGTGCCAGCGGCAGCGCTCGAACCACAGCAGGGTCGCCAGGGACGCCCAAGGGGTGACGACGGGGCCCACGTTGGTGCCGATCAGCAGCGCCAGGAGCTGGTCCTGGCTGCCGACGGGAACGGCGGACTCCCCCGCCAGGTAGACGGGCAGGTTGTTGAGCACGTTGGACAGACCCGCGCCCACTCCGGCGGAGCGCAGCATGCCGAGCAGCCCGCCGTCGGAGCCGATCGTCGCCGTCAGCAGCTCGTGCAGCCCGTGGATGTTGACGGCCTCCACGACGAGGAACATGCCCGGGACGAGGACCAGCAGCCGCCACGGCACCAGCGACGGCCGCAGGACCTCCCTGCGCCGGACGGCGAAGGCGGCGACGACGACCACGGCCGCGGTGAGGGAGGCGGCCCACAGCGGGACCTCCGCCACGAGCAGCGCCAGCAGGAAGGCCGCGCACGTCACCGCGCACACGCGGAAGAGGACGGGGTCCGCGGGACGCGGCGGGGCCGGCGGAGTGTAGGAGCCGGCGCCACGCCGTCCGCGCCGCCAGTAGAAACCCCACAGGCACGCCATCGTCACCAGGACGGCGGCCAGTTGGGGCGCCCACATGGTGGCGGCCATCTCCAGCGGCGAGAGCGCCACCCGGTTCGCGGCCAGCAGGTTCGTCAGGTTCGACACGGGAAGCAGCAGGCTCGCCGTGTTCGACAGCCAGACGGTCGTCATGGCGAGCGGCACGGCGGCGATCCCCACGCGGGCGGCGAGGGCGAGCATCACCGGCGTGAGGAGGACCGCCGTGGTGTCGAGGTTGAGCGTGATGGTGACGACCGAGGCGAAGAGCACGCAGAGCCCGAAGAGGGCGGCGTAACTGCCCCTCCCGGCGCGGGCCACCCAGGCGGCGACGGCGTCGAACACCTCGGCTTTGCCCGTCAGTTCGGCCATCACGATCACGGTGGCCAGGAAGACGAGCAGCGGTCCGATGCGCTTCATGGCGGACTCTGCCGCCTCCGAGGGCAGGACGCCCGCCGCGACGAGGGCCAGACCGCACAGCAGCAGGCCGCAAGCGAGCCAGTCCAGAGGATGCAATCGCTTCAGGATCCGCACGGTGTACAGAATCGCACACAGGGTGAAGACCGCCGGTGTCCGGGCGAACTCCTACGATGGGTGCATGGTGACCAACGGGGAACTGCTGGGGCAGACGCGGAATCTGGACTTCTTCATCAGCTACTCCCCGGCGGACGAGCAGTGGGCCTCGTGGATCGCGTGGACCCTGGAAGAGGCGGGGTACCGCACGGCCATCCAGGCCTGGGACTTCGTCCCCGGCACCAACTTCATCGACTTCATGGACCGCGGCGTCAGCGAGTCGGCCGCCGTCATCGCGGTGCTCTCCCGCCACTACGAGCGCTCCACGTACGGCCGCATGGAGTGGCAGGCGGCGCTGCGTGCCGAACCGGAGGCGCCTGAGCGGAAGTTGCTGACGGTCCGGGTCGAGGACATTCCCGTCGAGGGGCTGCTCGCCACCATCACCTACGTCGATCTCGTGGGCGTCTCCGACGCCGCGGCGGCCCGCGGCCTGCTGCTCACCCGCGTCGGGCAGGCCCTGGAGGGCCACGCCCGCCCCGGCTCGCGCCCCGGCTACCCGGGCGGCGGCGCACCCGCCGCGCTGCCCGGCCCCCGCGACGCGGCGGGTCACCACGACGCTCAGGACGCCGGCCCGCGTCCGCTCGGCCGCACGGGGTGGCCGGGGCGCCGCCGTCCGTCCCGTGCACCGTCGTATCCGCAGTCGCCGGAGGCGGCCCGGTCGCAGGGCGCGGTGACCGTACTGCACGTGGCAGGGCCCAACTTCGGCCGCGGGCGGGAGCCGGACGAGCTGCGCCGCAAGATCTGGAGCAGCCTCGTCGAGCTGAAGGACGACGGTGCGCCGGCGCCGGACCTGCTGGTCGTCAGCGGGGACCTGACGGCGTCCGGAAGCCCCCGCGAGTGCGACCAGGCGCTCGGGTTCCTGACGGGGCTGCGCTCCCAACTCGACCTGCCGCCGCAGCGGGTGGTGGCCGTGCCGGGCACGCAGGACGTCAGCCAGGCCGCCTGCTTAGGCTATTTCCACACTTGCGAGGCCGACGAGGTGCCGCCGCAGCCGCCGTACTGGCCCAAGTGGCGGCACTACACGAGGCTCTTCCGCGACCTCTACCAGGGCATGGACACCGTCTTCGAGAGCGACCAGCCCTGGACGCTCTTCCCCGTGCCCGAACTGCACACCGTCGTCGCCGGGTTCAACTCCTCCATCGCCTACAGCCACCGGCCGGACGACCAGTACGGCTTCCTCGGCCGCGACCAGAGCACCTGGTTCAGCGAGACACTGCGCACGTACGAGGAGGAGGGCTGGCTGCGCATCGGCGTGCTCCGCCACCCCCTCGCCCCGGCCCGCCCCCGCCCGGGGGACGCGCCGGGCGGCCCGGGCCCGCTCCGCGACGCCGACACCTTCGCCCGCCTCCCCGGCCGCCGTCTCCACCTCGTCCTGCACGGCCCGGCCGGCGGTCCGCGCACCACGGCGGCGGAGCCCGCGCACGCCCGGCTGGACACGCCGGCAGGCGAGTTGCCGCTGTTCGGTTCCGCGGCGCCCGGCCGCTGCGAGCTGCTGCACATCGCCGCCGACGGCGTCACGCGCTGGAGCGACACGGGAACCGGCGGGCCCGCCCGGTTCACCGCTGGCTGGCCCAGGGCCCACCGCGTGTTCGCCCCTCCCGGGGAGCACGCGGGCACCCCCGCGGGAACGCAGGACGAGGACAACCGGCCCGTCGACGATCCGGCGGGCTCGCTCGCCGAGCGGGTCCGGGAAGTCTGCCTGGCCCGCTGGGAGAACGTCCGGCTGCGGGACGTGCCCGCACGCGCCGCCGGCGACATGGCGCAGATCATGGCCACCTGGCACGAAGAGGGCGTCGTGCGGCAGCAGCGCATCGCCGTGCACCCCGGCACGCCCACGGAGGACGAACTCGACCGGTTCACCGCGCAGGCCCACGCCACCGACATCGGCTTCGAGGCCGAGGTGGTCCACGAGGGCCCGTCGCCGGGGAGGGCCCTGCGGGAGCGGGCGGGCCGCAGGGGTATCCGGGTCCGCAGCTTCCTGGAGTTCCAGGGCCTGCTGGACCTGCGCGCCTACGTCGCGGCCCAGAGCGCCGCCCTCGCCGCCGACGAGCGCTACTCCCCCGGCCTCTACCTGCCCCAGCGCTACCGGGAGGCCGAACGCCCCGACGGCGAGGAACGCGACGGCCTCGTCGAGAAGATGCTGGAGCTGCTGGAGGCCGACCACGGCCGCTTCCTGCTGCTGCTCGGCGACTTCGGCCACGGAAAGACCTTCGCCCTGCGGGAGTTGGCCAGGCGCATCCCCGAACAGCTCCCCCACCTCACGCCGTTGCTGATCCCGCTGAGCACCCTCGACCGGGCGCACAGCCTCGAAGGGCTCGTCGCGGCGCACCTCGCGGGCCACGACGTGGACACCATCGACCTGCGGGCGCTGCGCTACATGCTCAAGCAGGGGCGGGTCGTGCTCCTCTTCGACGGCTTCGACGAGTTGGTCAACCGCGTCAGCTACGACCGCGCCGCCGACCACCTGCAGGTGCTGCTGGACGCCTCCGTCGACAACGCGAAGATCGTCGTCAGCAGCCGCACCCAGCACTTCAAGTCCCAGGCGCAGATCCTGACGGCGCTCGGCGAACGGGTGGGGATGCTGCCGCAGCGGCGGATACTGTCCATCGAGGGCTTCCTGCCGGCGCAGATCCGCGCCTACCTGGTCAACCGCTACGGCGACGAGGCCGTGGCAGGGCAGCGCTTCCAGCAGCTGGAGAACATCCCCGACCTGCTGGCGCTGTGCCGCAACCCGCGGCTGCTGAGCTTCGTCGCCGACCTCCACCCCGACCAGCTGCGGGCGGTGGCCGGAGCGGGGCGGGCGCTGAGCGCCGCCGGGCTCTACGAGGACGTCTTCACCGCGTGGCTCTCCTTCGAGGAGAACCGCGCCCAGGGCGGCCCCGGCGCCGCGCCCGGGCTGCGCCAGGAGCACCTGTGGGCGGCCGTCACCGCCCTCGCGCAGCGCCTCTGGGAGAGCGGCAGGAGCGCCCTGCGGCTGGACGAGCTGACGGACACCGTGGCGGAGACGCTGGGCGGACTCGCCGGCAGCGGCTCGCTGTCGGTGCCCGAGAGCGCCCAGGCGGTGGGTGCGGGAAGCCTGCTGGCGCGTACGGAGGAAGGGCTCTTCCACTTCATCCACGGCTCCGTCGTCGAATGGCTGGTCGCCCGTGAGGCAGCGGCCCAACTCGGCCGCGGCGAGGCGGCGTTGCTCTCCGCGCGGCCCCTCAGCCAGCTCGCCGTCGAGTTCTTCTGCGACCTGGCCGACCACGACCTGGTCACCGCCTGGGTCCGCGACGTGCTCAACACGCCCGGCCCGGACACGAGCGAGGCCGCGCGGGCCAACGCCGTACGCGTCATCGACCGGCTGCGGGTGCCCGCGGACGCCGATCTGCGCGGTGCGCGCCTCGTGGGCGAGGACCTGTCGGCACGGGACTTCTCCGGTGTGGACCTCACCGGAGCCGACCTCACCGACGCCCGCCTGGTGGGCAGCAACCTCGCCGGCGCCGTCCTGCGGGACGCACGCCTGGCCGGCGCCCGCCTGGACCGCGCCGACCTGACGGGCGCCGACCTGTCCGGCGCCGACCTGCGCAGGGCCGGGCTCACCCGGACCGTGCTGCGCGGCGCCCGCCTCACCGGCAGCCGCTGGAACCGTGCCGCGCTCATCGACCCGGTGGCCGACGGCGGCGTGCGCGCCGCACCCGAACTCGCCGCCGCCGCGATCGCCCCCGACATGCCCGTCGAGGCGGGGCTGCGCCCTTCGGCGGTCGGCGTCCCCTACGGCTTCGACATGCGGACGAGCCGTCTGCCCGAGCCCATCTCCTACAGCCCCGACGGCGAACTCCTCGCCGTCGGCAGCGAGGACGGCGGCGTGCTGGTCTGCGCCGCCGACACCGGAAGGGCGCTGCGCACGCTCCACGGCCACCAGGACCGCGTGTACGCCGTCAAGTTCCGTTCCACGGTGCTCGCCACGGGGAGCGCGGACGGCACCGTGCGCCTGTGGGACCCGGTCTCGGGGCGCTGCCGGCACCGGCTGGAGGTCCACCCCGGCGGTGTCTGGCCCGTCTCCCTGGACGCGGCCGGGCGGCTGCTGGCCACCGGGGACGCCGAAGGGCTCGTCACCCTCTGGGACACCGCCACGGGCGAAGCCCTGCACCGGCTGCCGGACCACACGGCCCCCGTCTACACCGCCGTGTTCAGCCCGGACGGCGAGACCCTCGCCACCGGCGACGCGGGCGCCTCGCTGCGCCTCTGGGACACCCGGACCGGAACGTGCAGGGCGGTGCTGGAGGGTCACCGTGGGGCCGTCTACCGGGCCCGCTTCAGCCCCGACGGCACGCTGCTGGCCACCGGGGACCAGGGGGCGGACGGGCACGGCACCGTACGCGTGTGGAACGCCGCCGGCGGAAACCTCCTGCACGAACTGCCCGGCCACACCGGACGCGTGTACACCCTGGACTTCCATCCCGCAGGCGGCCTCCTCGTCAGCGGTGACACCGACGGCGGCGTGCGGCTGTGGGACCCGGTCGCCGGCCACGCCGCCGGAACGCTGGAGCGCTGCCCGGGCAGCGTCTACCAGGTGCTCTTCGGCGACGAGGGCCGGCTGCTCGCCGCGTGCGACAGCGACGGCACCGTGCGGATGTGGCGCTTCGCGTCCGGAAGGGCGGGCGGGGAGCGGCACTCGGTGTCCCTGCTCCCCCAGCAACCGGTCGAGCACCGCGGATCGGCCTGGGCGTGCTCGTTCCGCCCGCACGACAGGCAGCTGCTCACCGTCGGCACCGACGGCGGCGCGCAGATCTGGGACGCCGAGACGGGCGGCGGGAAGCGCATCCTGCGGGGCCACGGCCGCCGCGTCAACACCCTCGGCTTCAGCGCCGACGGCACCCGGCTCGCCGCCAGCGGCAACGACGGGACGGTACGGATGTGGGACGCGCGCACCGGCCGCCGCACCGCCGAACTCTCCGGCCGCGGCGACCGGTTGGTCTCCGCCGTCTTCAGCCCCGCGGCGCCCCTGCTCGGCACCGCCAGCAACGACGGCGACGTCTACCTGTGGCACGCCGGCACCGGCGAGTACCTGCGGGAGATGGACGTCGAGACGGAGCACACCTGGGCCGAGGCCTTCAGCGCGGACGGCAACCTGCTCGCGACCGCCAACGACGACGACACCGTACGGCTGTGGTGGCGCAGCACCGGCGCCCACGTGGCCACGCTGACGCAGCACCGCGGCCGGGTGCGTTCCATCGCGTTCCGCGAGGACGGCGCGCTGCTCGCCACCGGCTGCGACGACAGCCTCGTCAGGCTCTACGACCCCCGCACGGGCGAACTCGTCACCGAGCTGGAGGGCCACACCGACCGCGTGTACTCGGTGACCTTCGGCGCCGGAGACGCGGAGGGACCGGCCGGAGACGCGGCCGGTGGACGCGTCGTGGTCAGCGCCTCCTGGGACGGCACGGCCGTGATCTGGCGCGGCGGCGAGCCGCTGCACGTGCTGCGCGGCCACAGGGGCCGGCTGTGGGCGGCGGCGTCCCATCCGTCGCGTCCGCTGCTGGCGACGGCGGGCGACGACCGCGCGATCCGCCTGTGGCACACCGGTCGTGGCGTGCAGACGGCGCGGCTGGACGACCACACCGGGCGCGTCCTCGCCCTCGCCTTCAGCCCCGACGGGTCGATGCTCGCCAGCGGCGGCGAGGACGGCACCGTGCGCCTGTGGTCCGTGCCGGCCGGCTCGGACGAGCCGGAACTGCGGGGGACGCTCATAGGGGTGCCCCACGGCTGGGCGGCGCTGACCCCGTCGGGCGGCTACAAGTACGAGGGCGACGTGGCGGGCGAGTTCTGGCACGTGGTGGGCATGGCACGGTTCACGCCGGGGGAACTCGACGAGTACCTCCCCGGCGTGAACCGGCTGCCCCTCGACGCGGAGCTGTGAAGAGCCGCGGCGGCTCGGGCGTCCTACCGCCCGCCCGCCGCGCCCTCGCCGGCCGCGGGTCGCTGCGGCTCCGCCACGGAGCCGTCCGGCGGTTCCGCCACGGGGCTCTGCGGCGGCACGGCCCGCGTCAGCGCCACGTACAGCAGCAGCGAACTGGCCATGCCGACGGCCCAGCCGTAGTCGGCGAGCGGCTTCAGGAGGGGGATCAGCCCGTCGGCGGGGAAGGGCCCCTTGCCGGGCGCCGACCAGGAGCCGCCGACCGCCAGCAGACCGCCCGCGGCGAACGCCGCCAGCGCCCGCCAGTTCCAGCCGGAGCCGTACCAGTAGGAGCCGCCCTCGCGGTAGAGGTCCGCGACCAGCAGCCGGGTCCGCCGCAGCAGCCAGTAGTCGGCGATGAGGATGCCCGCGACGGTGCCGAGCAGCCCGCCGACGGTGCCCAGCCACGTGTAGATGTACAGCTCGGGCGTCTCGGTCAGCTTCCACGGCATGATGACGACGCCCACGACGCCCGTGACGAGCGCGCCCGTACGGAAGCTGATGAACCTCGGGGCGAGGTTCGCCAGGTCGTAGGCGGGTGAGACGACGTTCGCGGCGATGTTCACCGAGATCGTCGCCACGAGCACGGTGATCAGGGCGAACAGCAGGCCGAAGACGTTGTCCGTCTTGGCGGCGAGCTCGACCGGGTCCCAGATCGTCGCCCCGTACACGGCCTGGGAGCCGGCGGTGACGAAGACCGACAGCAGCGCGAAGAGCGTCATGGTCGTCGGCAGTCCCAGCGACTGGCCCCACACCTGGGCGCGCTGGCCGGCGCCGAAGCGGGTGAAGTCGGGGATGTTGAGCGACAGGGTGGACCAGAAGGCGATCATGCCCATGAGGGCCGGGAAGAAGACCGGCCAGAACTCGGCGCCCCAGCCCAGCTCGGAGGGCTGGTCGAGGAGCGGCCCGAAGCCTCCCGCCTTGACCGCCATCCAGATCAGCAGGACGAACGCGCCGACGATGACGAAGGGCGCCGCCCAGTTCTCGAAGCGGCGCAGCGCCTCCATCCCCCGGTAGATGATGGCCAGTTCGAGCGCCCAGAACAGCACGAAGCAGACCCACAGCGTCCACGGCTGCCCGCCGATCTGCGCCGCGTCCTTCCAGCCTCCGAACATCTTCCCCAGCAGGATGAAGATGCCCTGCCCCCCGATCCACGTCTGGATGCCGAACCAGCAGCAGGCCACGGCGGCGCGGATCATCGCCGGCAGGTTGGCTCCGCGCACACCGAAGGAGGCGCGGGCGAACACGGGGAAGGGGATGCCGTACTTGGGCCCGGCGTGACCGGTCAGCAGCATGGGCAGCAGCACGATCACGTTCGCCAGGGCGATGGTGAACACGGCCTGCTTCCAGTCCATGCCGAGCGCCACGAGCCCCGAGGCGAGCAGCCAGGACGGGATGTTGTGCGCCATGCCGATCCACACGGCGGCGAAGTTGTAGGTGGTCCAGCGCCGTTGGGCGAGCGGCACCGGTCTGAGGTCGTCGTTGGTGTACCGGCCTCCGTCGGGTATGGCGCCCTCGGCGAGCTCCACCCGGCCGTCGGCGTGGGTGATCTGGTCGCCCGCCGGGCCGTCACCGGGAGCGCTCTGCGGTCCCGGTGCGGCGGCTGGAGCGGTCCCGGTCATGTGCACACACCTCTTCTGCTGGGTCGGTCCAGTGGGTGTCGCGTGTGGTGCTGCGCTCCCGGTGCCCGGCACCGGGGGGCCGGGCCCGTCAGGACCCGGCGCCGAGTGCGGGGATGATCTCGCTCCCGTAGGCGTCGATGGTGGACTCCGTGGCGTCGTGCATCGCGTACACCGCGAACTGGTCGACGCCCAGGTCGCGGAGCTCCTTCAGCCGCTGCACGTGCGCCTCCGCCGGGCCCAGCAGGCAGAAGCGGTCGACGACTTCGTCGGGCACGAAGGCGGTGTCCGGGTTCCCGGCGCGGCCGTGGTGCGAGTAGTCGTAGCCCTGGCGGGCCTTGATGTAGTCGGTCAGCGCGGTGGGGACGAGGTCGGAGTTCTCTCCGTAGCGTTCGACGAGGTCGGCCACGTGGTTGCCGACCATGCCGCCGAACCAGCGGCACTGCTCGCGGGCGTGCGCGAGGTCGTCCCCGACGTAGGCGGGTGCGGCGACGCAGATCGTGACCTCGTCGGGGTCGCGCCCGGCCTCGACGGCGGCGACGCGCACCGCCTTGACCATGTACTCCGTGAGATACGGGTCGGCGAGCTGCAGGATGAAGCCGTCCGCCTCGCGGCCGGCCATGGCCAGCGCCTTCGGCCCGTACGCCCCCATCCACACCGGCAGCTTGCTGTCGCGCACCCACGGCAGCCGTACGGGCGTGCCGTCGAGGACGGCCTCGCGGCCCTCGGCCAGGTCGCGGATGACGGACATCGCCTCGCTGAGGCGGGCGAGGGTGTTCGGCTTCCGCCCGGCCACGCGCATCGCCGAGTCGCCGCGGCCGATGCCGCAGACGGTGCGGTTGCCGTACATCTCGTTGAGCGTGGCGAACGTCGAGGCGGTGACCTCCCACGAGCGGGTGCCGGGGTTGGTCACCATGGGACCGACGATCAGCTTCTCGGTGTGCTCCAGCACGCGGCTGTGGATGACGTACGGCTCCTGCCAGAGCACCGCCGAGTCGAACGTCCACCCGTAGCGGAAGCCGTTGCGTTCGGCGCGGCGCATGAGGCCGACGGTCCGGGAGCCGGGTGGGTCAGTCTGCAGTACGAGTCCGAAGTCCATGCCAGGGTCCTTTCGGTGTTTTGTTGTCCGGCCGCCGTGCTCAGTCCAGGAGTTGGCACAGACCGCGGGGCGTGTACTGGCCGTGCCCGGCCCGTCCCGCGTACGTACGGCGGTCGATGACGGTCTCGCCGCGCGAGAGCACCGTCTCCACCTGCCCGGTGATCTGCTTGCCCTCGTACGCCGAGTAGTCGACGTTCATGTGGTGCGTCTCGGCGGACAGGGTCTGCCGTGCCTGCGGGTCGTAGATGACGACGTCGGCGTCCGAGCCGGGCTGCAGGGTCCCCTTCTTGGGGTAGAGCCCGAACATGCGGGCCGGTGTGGCGCAGGCCAGCTCGATCCAGCGGCGCCGGGAGATGTGGCCGTCGAGGACCGCCTGGTGCAGCAGGTCCATGCGGTGCTCCACACCGGGCATGCCGTTGGGGATCTTCGAGAAGTCGCCCCGGCCCAGCTCCTTCTGTCCGACGAAGCAGAACGGGCAGTGGTCGGTCGAGACCACCTGGAGGTCGTCGGTGCGCAGGCCCCGCCACAGGGCGGCCTGGTGCTCCTTGGGCCGCAGCGGCGTGGAGCAGACGTATTTGGCGCCGCCGAAGTCGGGCTCCGCGAGGTTGTCCGTGGAGAGGAAGAGGTACTGCGGGCAGGTCTCCCCGAAGACGGGCAGGCCCTTGTCGCGTGCGGTCGCCAGCTCGGCGACGGCCTCCTCCGCGGACACGTGCACGACGTAGAGCGGCGAACCCGCCACGCGGGCCAGCTGGATGGCGCGGTGCGTGGCCTCGGCCTCCAGCAGCGCCTTGCGCACCTCTCCGTGGTAGCGGGGGTCGGTACGGCCGGCGGCCAGGGCCTGTTCGACGAGGACGTCGATGGCGATGCCGTTCTCGGCGTGCATCATCGTCAGGGCCCCGTTGGAGGCGGTGCGCTGCATGGCGCGGAGGATCTGCCCGTCGTCGCTGTAGAAGACGCCCGGGTAGGCCATGAACATCTTGAAGGAGGTGATGCCCTCCTCCACCAGTATGTCCATCTCCTTGAGGGTGCCCTCGTTGACGTCGGAGAGGATCATGTGGAACGCGTAGTCCACGGAGCACTGGGCGTCGGCCTTGGCGTGCCAGCGGTCCAGCCCCTCGCGCAGGGCCTGGCCCTTGGTCTGCACGGCGAAGTCGACGATGGTGGTGGTGCCGCCCCACGCCGCCGCCCGGGTGCCCGACGCGAAGTCGTCGGAGGAGAAGGTGCCTCCGAAGGGGAAGTCCATGTGGGTGTGCGCGTCGACGCCGCCCGGGACGACGTACTTGCCGGAGGCGTCGATGGTGCGCTCCGCGTTCCAGCTCTCGGCGACGGTGCTGCCGCTCGCGGCGACCGCGACGACGCGGCCGTCCTCGATCAGGATGTCGGCGTGCGTCTCGTCGGCTGCCGTGATCACGAGACCGCCGCGAACTGCCGTACGGGTGTGCGTCATTGCGGGTTCTTCCCCTCCAGCTGAGTGTCTGCCGTGCGCAACGCGTGCTCCAGGATCTCGGCGCCCTCCTCCGCCTCCGCGACGGTCAGCGTCAGCGGCGGCGCGACCCGCAGCACGCTGCTGGTGGAGTGGCCGCCCCCCTTGCCGATGAGCAGCCCTCTCTCGCGGGCCAGTTCCTGCACCAGTGAGGCGGCCTCCGGCCACGGCTCGTCGGTGCCGTGACGTACGAGTTCGACACCGGCCATCAGGCCCCTGCCGCGCACCTCGCGTACGACGCCCAGGCCGGCCGCCGCCGCCCGCAGCCGCTCCAGCAGCAGCCCGCCGACCCGGCGCGCGTTGCCCTGGAGGTCGTGCTCCAGCAGGTAGTTGAGGTTGGCGTTGCCGGCGGCCATGGTCACGGGGCTGCCGCCGAAGGTGGAGATCGAGTTGGCCGGGAGGCAGTTCATGACTTCGGCGCGGGCGACGACGCCGCCGATCGACATTCCGTTGCCGATGCCCTTGGCGAAGGTGAGGATGTCGGGCGGCCCCGCCTGCGCGTGTGCCTGCCAGCCCCAGAAGTGCTCGCCGGTGCGGCCCCAGCCCGTCTGCACCTCGTCGCTGATCCACAGGGCGCCGCGCTCGCGCAGCACTTCGCGGAAGGCGGCGAGGAGCCCGTCGGGGCCGGACGTGAACCCGCCCACGCCCTGCACGGGTTCGGCGATCAGGGCGGCCACGTCGCCCCCGGCCTGTCCGAGCATGTCGGCCAGGTCCTCGGTGCAGGCGTCGACGAACGCGGCGTCGTCCAGCTCGGCGAACGGCCCCCGGGTCCGCACGCCACCGTGCACGTACAGCGTCTGGAGCGGCGAGAGGGACGTGGGCGACCAGGAGCGGTTCCCGGTGATGCCGACCGCCGAGAACGACCGCCCGTGGTAGCTGTTGCGCAGCGCCACGATCTGGTTGGAGCGGCGGTAGGTGGTGGCCAGCAGCAGGGCGGTGTCGTTGGCCTCCGTACCGGACGTGGTGAAGAAGACGCGGGCGTCCGGGATTCCGGACACCGCGGCGATCCGTTCCGCCAACTCCACCATGGGGCGGTCCAGATAGAGGCTGGAGGTGTGCAGGATGCGCTGCGCCTGCTCGCTGACGGCCTTGGTGACCTCGGGCAGCGCGTGCGCCGTCATGGTGGTGAGGATGCCGCCGAAGAAGTCGAGGTAGCGCTTGCCCTCGCTGTCCCAGACGTGCCGCCCCTCGCCGTGGGTGATCTCGATCGGCTCGTCGTAGTAGAGCGCGAGCCAGTCGGGCAGCACGGCGCGGTGGCGGTTGTGGAGCACCTTCGGCGAACCAGCCGGGTCGTGGTCCGCGGTGGTCATCAGGGCTGCACCAGCCCGTCGTAGGCGTCGGGGCGGCGGTCGCGGTAGAAGGCCCACTGCTCGCGGACTTCGTCGATCATGCCGAAGTCCAGGTCGCGGACGACGAGTTCCTCTTCCTTGTCGCTCGCGACGTCCCCGACGAACTGGCCGCGCGGGTCGACGAAGTAGCTGGTGCCGTAGAAGTCGTTGTCGCCGTACTCCTCCTGGCCGACGCGGTTGATGGCCGCGACGAAGTACTCGTTCGCGACGGCCGCCGCGGGCTGTTCGAGCTGCCAGAGGTAGGAGGACAGGCCGCGGTGGGTGGCCGACGGGTTGTAGACGAGGTGGGCCCCGGCCAGGCCGAGGGCCCGCCACCCCTCCGGGAAGTGCCGGTCGTAGCAGATGTAGACGCCGACCTTGCCGACCGCCGTGTCGAAGACCGGCCAGCCCAGGTTCCCCGGCTTGAAGTAGAACTTCTCCCAGAAGCCCTTGACCTGGGGGATGTGGTGCTTGCGGTACTTGCCGAGGTACGAGCCGTCGGCGTCGATGACGGCGGCGGTGTTGAAGTAGAAGCCCGACTGCTCCTTCTCGAAGACGGGCACCACGATCACCATGCCGGTCTCACGGGCGAGCTCCTGCATCCGCCGCACCGTCGGCCCGTCCGGCACGGACTCCGCCCACTTGTAGTGCTCGGCGTCCTGGACCTGGCAGAAGTACGGGGCGTTGAAGACCTCCTGGAAGCCGATCACCTTGGCCCCCTGCCTGGCGGCCTCCCGCGCGTGCTGCTCGTGCTTCTCGATCATCGACTCGGTGTCGCCGGTCCACGTCGCCTGTACGAGTGCGGCGCGCACAACATCGGTCATGAGCAGCTCCTTTGGGAGGGAGGTCAGGGCAATGCGACACGCGTAGATCCACGTGAGAATGTGACCGTAGGTCCCGTCACGCACGGTGGCAAGGGCATCGACGTTAGGTCGCTCGATCGATCTTGTTTCCGGCCCGTGTCAAGACCGCGTGGCCTGCGCGGCAGTGCGCGACGGCCCACCGGCGCCGGGCCGCCCGGTACCCCTCTTCGCCCTGCCGGGGCCGCGCCGCGCACGGCCGTGTGCACACGGCTGCGCCGCGGGCGGTGTTCCGCACGCGGCGCAGTCCGACTTCCTCCGTGTTCCGTCCTGTTACTTCTTCGAAGGACGCACCACCATCGCCGAGCCGCCGCCGCGGCGCTCCTTCTCGGCTGCCGCGAGCCAGCGTCCGTCCGGCAGCGGCTGCACGGCCGTCGCCGCGCCCAGCTCCGGGATCTTCGTGAACGCGTGGCCCAGCTCCTCGAGTTCGGGCCGCACGTCGCTCCCGTAGAGCTTCGGCTCGATCTCGGTCTTCGCCGCGTTGCGCTGGCTTGCGCGCGGCGCGTTCAGCGCCTTGTCCAGCGGCATGCCGCGGTCCACGTGGTTGATCATGGTCTGGAGCACGGTCGTGATGATGGTCGCGCCGCCCGGTGAACCGAGGGCGAAGGCGGGCTTGCCCTCGTCCAGCACGATCGTCGGCGACATGGACGAGCGCGGCCGCTTGCCCGGTCCGGGCAGGTTCGGGTCGTGGACGTCCGGGTCGACCGGCTCGAACGAGAAGTCCGTCAGCTCGTTGTTGAGGAGGAAGCCCCGGCCGGGCACGGTGATGCCGCTGCCGCCGGTCTGCTCGATCGTCAGGGTGTAGGCGACGACGTTGCCCCACTTGTCGGCCGTCGTCAGGTGCGTGGTGCTCTCCCCCTCGTAGGGGGTGCGGGTGGCCTTGTCGCCGCTGCCGCAGTCGGAGGGGTCACGCGGATCGCCGGGCGCGACGGGGCTCTTGAGCACCTCGTCGTCCTTGATGAGGCAGGCGCGGGAGTCGGCGAAGCGCTGGGAGAGCAGCTCCTTCGTCGGCACGTCCTCGGCCGCCGGGTCGCCGACCCAGCGCCCGCGGTCGGCGAACGCGACGCGGCTCGCCTCGATGTAGCGGTGCAGCAGCTCCTTCTTGCTCAGCTTGCCGAGGTCGCCGCCTTCGAGGATGTTCAGCGCCTCGCCCACCGTCGTACCGCCCGACGAGGAGGGGGCCATGCCGAAGACGTCGAGGCCGCGGTACCCGGTGCGGGACGGGGCCTGCTTCTTGACCTTGTACGCCTTCAGGTCCTCGGCCGTGAGGTCACCGCTGCGGATCTTCTTCTTCACGTCCTGGCCGACCGGCGGCTTCCGGACGGTGTCGACGATGTCCTCGGCGACCGGCCCCTCGTAGAGCGCGTCCGCGCCCTCGCGGCCCATCGTCTTGTAGGTGCGCGCCAGGTCCGGGTTGCGCATCGTCGAACCCACCTCGGGCAGCTTGCCGCCCGGCATGAACAGGTCGACGGTGTCGGGGAAGTTGCGGAAGCGCTCCTCGTTGTCGGCGGTCTGCTGACGGAACGTCTCGTCCACCTCGAATCCCTTGCGGGCGAGCCGCTCCGCGGGCGAGAGGACGTCGCGCATCGACTTCGAGCCCCACTTGTCGAGGGCCTTCTCCCAGGTGGCGGGCGTGCCGGGGGTGCCGACGCTCAGGCCGCTGGTGACGACCTCGTCGAACGGCAGCGCCTCGCCGTCCTCCTGGAAGAGCTTCTCGTCCGCGCTCGCGGGGGCGGTCTCGCGGCCGTCGAGCGTGCGCACCTTGCCGCTCGCCGCGTCGTAGGACACGAAGTAGCCGCCTCCGCCGACGCCCGCCGAGTACGGCTCGGTGACGCCGAGCGCCGCAGCGGTGGCGACGGCCGCGTCCACCGCGTTGCCGCCCTTCTTGAGCACCTTGATCCCGGCCGCCGAGGCGTCGGGGTCCACGCTGGAGACGGCGCCGCCGTGGCCGACGGCCACCGGCTCCTTCTTCGGTTGCGCCGAGCCGTCCGTCGTCCCGGCTCCGGCGGGCGCGAGAACGGCACCTACTGTGCCGATGGCCGCCGTCGCGGTGATCAGGGCGAGCAGTCTGGCGGAACGGCGGTTGGTCATGCGCCGCATGGACACCTCCTGACGGGATTGGTCAGCGAAGACTAGCTGCCGGACGTGTGCACGTCAGCATCGGTACGGGCTTCGCTCCGGCGCTCCCCTCCCCGCGACCCCGGGACGTACCCGTACGACCGCATCGGTCGCGGATGTACGCTGCCGCCCCATGACGGACAACCTCCGGGAGATCGTGCTCGGTGTGCTGGCGGCGGGCGTCACGGCCGCTCTGGGCTGGTTCGCCCGTACCTACCTGTGGCGGCGCAGGCTCCGCCGCACGCAGCGCTTCTTCGGCCTCCCGCACCACTCCGAGTGCAAGCTCGTGGTCAACCGCGACCCGGCGACGAGCGAGTGGGCCGTCGCGCGCAACGACGTCTTCGCCCTCCTGGAGCTCTCCGCCCTGATCAAGGACTGCGGTGCGCGGGCGGACGTCGTACCGCACGACGCCGCGCAGCAGGGCTTCGGAGAGCGCACCGAGTTCTGCATAGGTGGCCCCACCTCGAACCGGCGGACGGCCGCCCACCTCCAGTCGCTACTGCCGGGCGTGGACATCAACCAGGACGCGGAACGCGGTCCGGACCAGGCGGCCTTCACGGTGGGCGGCGAGCGTCACCTGATGGAGCGCGGCACCCGCGAGCACGTACTGCTCGCTCGGCTCACCGCCGGGCAGGACGCGGAGACGCGTCCCGTCTTCCTCTTCTGCGGCCAGCGTTCGATAACCAACCAGGCGGCTGCCCGCTACCTCGCCCGGCACCACACACGGCTGATGCGCAAGTACGGGACGCGGGGGGACTTCTGCCTGCTGCTGCGGGTGGTCAACTCCCAGGCGTACGGCCCGGACGTCGTCGAACTCGTCGCCGACGTCACCCGCGCCGCCACCAGCTCGCCGGCCACGTCCGCCTGAGACTCAGACTCACCGCTCGGAGAACTCCGCGTAGAGCTGCGACAGCTCCGGCGTGCCCGTCTCCGCCCACGCGGTGCCCTCCTCCAGGACGTCCAGGCGGCGCCCCGAGGGCAGTTGCACGACCGGCTCGCCGCCCGAGCCGAACCACCAGGCCGCGCCCGGCACCGTGCGGACGATGACGGTGCCCAGGTAGAGACCGGCGTCGCTGCCGAGCCACGGCGACACCTCCGGGTCCTCCCGCCAGCGGGGCAGCATCTGGTCCAGCTCGGCCAACGACTCCGCGGAATCGTCGAGTTGCACTCCTTCGCGCCCCGCCAGCCCCCGCAGCAGCTCGCACTCCGAGAGCAGTTGCGCGACGCCCTCGGGGTCGCTGGACGCGGTGTCGGAGACGGGCGTGTCCGATGCCGCACCGTGCCTCTTACGCCAGTTGTCCAGGAAGGGGATGTTCATACGGGTCAGGGTGGCATCCCCTGATGCGGGAGCACCACAGGCACGCTGTGCACGTGCAGGGGTACGGAAAAAACGCCGTGTGTCCGACTGGACACCTTGACGACGCTTTGCCGCCTCTCTACCTTCACCGGGCCTGGGTCGAATCAAGGCGCGACGAAAGGGTGTTGAAGCCGGAAGCCACTGGGACGTGCCGTCGGGGTCGCCGCGGGTCCGCGGAGATCCGCACGGCAGGGCCCGAGACGCCAGAGAGGACCAGTCGGCGTGCGCAGACGTCTGTGGAGTGTCCCCCTCATGATCCTGACGAGCGTCGCGGGCCTCCCCGCGGTCGCCGTGGCAGAAGACCGCACCACGACCACCGAGCCGCTCCCCCTGGAGCGGCTCTTCGACAACCGGGCCGTCAGCGACGACGCGCACCCGGGTGACGCCGACTTCGACGGAGCGGGCAACTCCCTCTCCGCGCAGGACCTGCGGGCCGCAGGCTGGCAGCCGGGCCGCCGGCTCGACCTCGACTCCGCTTCGCTGCGGTGGCCCCGCACCGCTCCCGGCAGCCCCGACAACGTGCGCGCCGACGGTCAGCACGTACGGGTACGCGGATCGGGCAACGCCGTCTCCCTCCTGGTGGCGGGGACCTCGGCCGACGGGAGGCCGGGCGGCGGCGTGACGGGCAGCGGCACCGTGCACTACTGGGACGGCACCAGCAGCCCGTACACCCTCACCGCTCCGGACTGGCGCGCGGGGCCGCTCGCCGAGAAGGCCGTCGCCCTGCCGCACGTCAACACCCGTGAGGGCGGGCAGCTCGCCGAGAAGGCCCGCCTCTACGCGGTGACCGTGCCAGCCGACCCCGGCCGGCAGATCCGCTCCGTGACGCTCCCCGACGACGCCGGTCCACAGTCGGACCTGCACGTCTTCTCCGCGGCCGTGCGCCGCGAGGAGTCCTCGTGGACGGGAAGCTGGTCGGCGAGCAGCTCCGGCTACGCGGCCGTCGGGCCGTGGCAGGACCAGACGCTGCGACTGGTGGTGCACAGCTCCGCCGGCGGGTCGCGGGCCCGCATCCGGCTGGCCAACACCTTCGCCTCGGCCCCGGTGGAGATCGGAAGCGCCTCGGTGGTCGTGCAGCGAGAGGGCGCCTCGGGACGCGGAAGGCCCGTGCCGCTGCGCTTCGACGGGCGGGACGGCGTCGTGATGCCCGCCGGGGCGGAGGCGGTCAGCGACCCCGTGGGCTTCCGCGTGCCGCCCGGCGCCAACCTGCTCGTGAGCATCCACCTGCCCGGCCCCGTCGCCGCCGCGCCCGTGCACAGCGAGGCGATCCAGCGCTCGTACGTCAGCGGCGCGGGCAGCGGCGACCGTACGGGAGACGAGGAAGGCGCCGCGTTCACGGGGTCGTTGGAGGCGTGGCCGTTCCTGACGGGGGTGGACGTGCGGATGGGGTCTCCCCGCGCCGAAGGCGTAGGGGAAGGCCCCGGCTCCGTCGTCACCTTCGGCGACTCCATCACCGACGGTGTGCGCTCCACGCAGGACGCCAACAGGCGGTGGCCGGACGTCCTCTCGCAGCGGTTGCGCGCCCAGGACGACGTGCCCCGCTACGGCGTCCTCAACCAGGGCATCTCCGCCAACCGCGTCCTCTCCGACCGCTACCCGGGCGACGGTGTCAGCGACGACACCGGTGGTGTCAGCGCCCTGCACCGGCTGGAGCGCGACGTGCTGGCCCAGACGAACGCGCACACGGTGGTGGTCCTCGAAGGCATCAACGACGTGCGGTGGGGTGCCTCCGCGGAGGACGTCGTCGCCGGGCTCAAGACGTTCGCGCAGCGGGCACGCGAGCGCGGACTGCGCGTCGTCGGCGCAACGCTGACGCCGTGTGAGGGCTACAAGGACTGCTCACCGGAGGTCGAGGCCAGACGCACCGCCGTCAACGAGTTCGTCCGCCACAACGGGGGCGTGTACGACGCCGTGCTGGACTTCGACGCCGTGGTGCGGGATCCGGCGCGGCCGCAGCGGATGCTGCCCGCGTACGACAGCGGCGACCATCTGCACCCGGGGGACGCCGGGTTGAAGGCGATGGCCGACTCGGTGGAGCTGAGGAAGCTGGTGCCGTAACGGGCTCGGGGGCGGTGGCGAACGCCCCGGCCCGGCAGCCGCGGAAGGACGGCGGGCGGTCCTGCACCTGCCCGCCGCCCTTTCCTGGGCCGCGGGTACAGCCCGGGGGCGACCGGATGCGCTGGACGGAACTGCCGGGACGGCATCCGCCGCGTGTCCGCGTGCACGGGCTGGGCGCCGCCGCGCCCGCCTGCTTCGCGGAGGTCGTGTCCCACCCGCGGCGCCGCGGACACCGCGGAGCGGGGCGGCGCACAGGCACCGCCCCGCTCGTCACACGGTTGTCAGAAGGTGAACGGACCCGGGTCCTGCGGGGACGTCGCCTCGCAGTTCACCGTGATCGTCCCGAAGATGACCAGCTTCACCGACTTCGCCTCCATCACGTCGCCGGCGGCCACCGTGCCGTCCAGGGGACCGGAGTTGACGTCGTCGCCGGCCGACATCGCCGGGTTGGAGTTGCCCTTGAAGGTCGCGGTGTCGCTGCCGTTCTTCGTGAGGGTCAGCTCCGTCTCGACGGAGCCGGCCCCCACGTCGATCGGGGCCTTCACCGCGGACGAGGAGAGCGTGATCGTCGCGGCCGTGCCGTCCTGTGTCGCGGTGAGCGTGGCATCGCCGGAGCCGGCGCTGCCGCAGTCGGCCGTGACCGTGGCCGTGGTCGGGTCGACCGCCAGCGCGCCGGGCGCGAACGCCAGCGCGCATGCCGTCAGTGCTGCCGTGCCCAGTGCCGTTCCTAGAACTTTCCTGCTGCGTCCCATGGGATCGCCTTCCAGCTCGTGGGGGAAAAGCC
Organism: Streptomyces sp. WMMB 714; assembly: GCF_900090125.1. Classification (NCBI taxonomy): domain Bacteria; kingdom Bacillati; phylum Actinomycetota; class Actinomycetes; order Kitasatosporales; family Streptomycetaceae; genus Streptomyces; species Streptomyces sp. WMMB 714. The sequence goes on along the minus strand of NZ_FMHJ01000010.1, from coordinate 191,491 downwards.
TGACCACCGCATCGGTGCGCCACGTCTGGCGCGCGTGAGCGTGTGGGGGGTGCGGTGCGTGCTTGTGGCGACCAGGAACGCGCACGATCCGCGGCAGGCGGCATCCCTGGGCTTCACGGTGACAGCTCGTCAATTCACGCGTTGCTATTGATACGCGTGACGCGGGAGAGCGCAAGAGCGCCTGTGGCACATTTCAAGCCATTGAGGCACACGTCCCCCTGCTGGGGAACCGGCCACCGGCGCCGCCCGCACGGCGGGCGGCCGCTCCGGCGGAGGGCGTACGGGCAGGCCGCGGGGTCAGAGTTCCAGGTCGACCACGACGGGCGCGTGGTCGGAGGCGCCCTTCCCCTTGCGCTCCTCACGGTCCACGTAGGCGTCCTTCACTGCCGCCGCGAACGGCTCGTTGCCGTAGACCAGGTCGATGCGCATGCCCCTGTTCTTGGGGAAGCACAGCTGCCGGTAGTCCCAGTACGTGAAGGGGTGGTCGTACTTCAGCGGCCTGGGCACCACGTCGCTGAGGCCGGTGTCGCGCAGGGCCTTCAGCGCGGCGCGTTCCGGCTCCGTCACATGCGTCGAGCCCTCGAAAGCCGCGCGGTCGTAGACGTCCTCGTCGGCCGGCGCGATGTTGTAGTCGCCCAGTATCGCGTAGGGCAGGGACCCCGGGGCCTCCTTCAGCGCGGTACGGCGCAGGGCCTCCAGCCACTCCAGCTTGTAGGCGTAGTGCGGGTGCCCGACCTCGCGGCCGTTGGGCACGTAGACCGACCACACCCGCACGCCGCCGCAGGTCGCCGCGGCGGCACGGGACTCGTCCCCGCCGTCGAAGAGCGGCCCCTCGGGCAGGCCGAGGACCGTGTCGCTCAGGCCCACCCGGGAGAGCACCGCGACGCCGTTCCACCTGCCGTCCCCGTTGACGAGGGCCTCGTACCCCAGCGCCGAGATCTCCTCGGAGGGGAACGCCTCGGCGGAGCACTTCAGCTCCTGCAGGCACACCACGTCGGGGCGGGCGGACTCCAGCCAGGCCAGCAGCCTCGGCAGCCGGGCGCTGACGGAATTGACGTTCCAGGTGGCGATACGCATACGTGTGAATCTACCGCGCGACACCGACACTCTCGCCGGGGGTGAGCCGGCTGTGGGTGACGCCGCCCAGGTCCCCGATGAGCCGGTCGTACACGGGGCGGGCCCGGTCGGCGAGGAGCCCGTCGTGGACGTCGAAGGCCCTGCGCGGAGCGACCTCGCGCACGTAGTCGATGACTTCGGAGACCTTGCTCCACGGAGCGTGGACCGGCAGCAGCAGGGTGTCGACGGAGCGGCCCGGCACGGTCAGGGCGTCCCCGGGGTGGAAGAGCGAACCGTCCACGAGGTAGCCGGAGTTGGCGATGCGCGGGATGTCGGGGTGGATGACGGCGTGGAGCTGGCCGTGCACCTCGACCTCGAAGCCGGCCGCGTCGAACGCGTCCCCCTCGCCGACGGTGTGCACCCTGCCGGGGAAGGCCGTGGAGATCCGGTCCGCGACGCCGCGGAGCGTCCAGATGCGGGCCGCCGGATTGGCCTCCATGGCGGCCCGGAGCCGCCCCTCGTCGAAGTGGTCGGGGTGTTCGTGGGTGACGAGCAGTGCGTCGGCCCCGACCGCGGCGTCGTCCTCGCTGAAGCCGCCGGGGTCGATCACGAGGGCGCGCCCGTCCTTCTCGAGCCGTACGCAGGAGTGGCCCTTCTTGATCAGCTTCATGGGGCCATTGTGCCCGGGAGCCCCGTTCCGGCGCTCCGGCCGGGGGCCGGGCCGTGCGCGGACGTCAGTCCTCCGGGGTGGTCTCCTCGCGGATGATCCCCTGGGCGACGGCGAAGGCCGAGTTCGCGGCGGGAACACCGGCGTACACGGCGGTCTGGAGGAGGACCTCCTTGATCTCCTCCGGTGTCAGGCCGTTGCGCAGTGCGGCACGGACGTGGAACGCCAGCTCGTCGAAGTGGCCCCGCGCGACGAGCGCCGTCAGCGTGACGACGGAACGGGTGCGGCGGTCCAGGCCCGGCCGGGTCCACACCTCGCCCCAGGCATAGCGGGTCGCGAAGTCCTGGAAGTCCTGCGTGAACGCGTCCGCGTTCTCCGTCGCGCGGTCGACGTGGGCGTCGCCGAGCACCTCGCGGCGCACCTTCATTCCCGCGTCGTACGGGTCGTTGCGGCCCGCGATCTGCGCGGCCGACTCCAGCTCCGCGATCGCCCCGACGGGACGTGCCGGAGTGGGGGTGATGACGGGGGCGGGCGCGGGCGGGCCGGCGGGCGACTCCTGCCAGCTGGTCGTGAAGTGCCTGATGAGCAGCTCCGTGACGGCCCCGGGCTGCTCGACGGGCGTCAGGTGGGAGGCGCCGGGCACTATCGCGAGGCGCGCGTCCGGAATGCCGGCCACCAGCGCGCGGGCGTCGGCGGGCGGCGTCGCCTGGTCCTCCGCTCCCGCCATCACCAGCGTCGGGACGCCGATGCGTCCCAGGTCCTGGCGGACGTCGAAGGCGGCGAGCACCTCGCAGGCCGCTATGTAGCAGCCGGGGTCGGTGGTGCGGACCATCTGCACGGCCCACTCGACGATCGCCGGCTGCGCGGCGACGAAGCCGGGCGTGAACCAGCGGTCGGGAGTGGAGCGCGCGATCGGATCGAGCCCGTTCGTGCGGACGACGACGCCGCGCTGCCGCCAGGCGTCCGCGGTACCGAAGCGCGGCGAGGCGGAGACGAGGGCGAGGGAGGAGACCCGGTCCCGCGCCTGGAGGCCGAGCTGGATGCCGACGGCGCCGCCAATCGAGCAGCCGACGTAGCCGAAGCGGTTGACGCCGAGCGAGTCCAGAGTGGCGAGAAGGCGCTCCGCCAGGACCTTCGCGGAGTCGGCCGAGCGTGCGGGGGCGCCGCCGTGGCCGGGCAGGTCGAACCGCAGGACGCGCCAGTTGCGGGAGAGTTCGGGGATCTGGCGGTCCCACATGTGCCAGGTCGTGCCGAGGGCGGGCCCCAGCACGAGCACTGGCGCGTCGTCGGGGCCGTCGAGGCGGTGCTGCAACATAAGGGCGTTCTGCTCTTCGCTCACGTGTTCACGCTACCCAGGGGATCCCGGAGCCCGGCCCGGGGGTCGTCGCTCTGCACATCAGAACTTCACGGTGGACACGACATACACACGGGGCCGGCTCTCGTGCGTGCGGTCCACGGTGATCGACACCGTGGGACGGCCCTGCTTCTGCCGGTATGTCGTGCCCGCCCAGTCGCGGTCCTCCCGGTTGAAGTCCCAGCCGACGTGGTCCGCGTGCTTCTCGCCGATCGTGACCTCGCCCTTCTTCAGGGCGGCGCGGTCCGTTCCCACGTCCTCGAGGAAGTCGTCCAGCCGCTTCTGCGACGTGCGGAACTGCACGTACAGGGAGCTGGTCTTCCACGAGTTGTCCTCGTAGAAGGCGTGGTGGCTGGACTGCGCGGGCAGCGGCACGTCATAGACGTTGCGCTGGACCTTGCTCGGCCAGCCGTAGGTGAGGTTGGTGGCCGCGGCCTTGCGCTGCTTGTCCTCGCCGCTGTCGCGGCTCTGGAAGGCGGACCTGACCAGATAGCCGCCGGGGACGGCGATGAGCAGCACGACGATGAGGAGCGTCAGCAGCCGGTGCCGTGGGCGGTGCGGCGGCCGCTGTGCGGGGCGTACGTTCGCGGGCGTGGTGTCCATGGGGGAACCGGCCTGGGAGTCGTCGTTCGTCGTGGATGCAGTGGACGCGGTGGATGCATTGGACGCGGTGGATGCGGTGGACGTGGTGGTCACTGGCCCACCGCCCGGCGCAGGTTGTCCGCGGCGCGTTCGTAGCGCTCGTACCTCTCCAGGCGGCGCCTGTTGGCGCGGCGGAAGCGGCGTGCGACGAGGCGCGCCAGGTCGGCGGCGCCGACCATACCTGCCTCGGGGCCGAGCTGCGCCTTGGCGATGGTGGCCTCCGGCCGGTAGCCGCGGCCGGTGAGGTGGCGGCGGAAGGCGTCCCGCGCGGGGTCGATGAGGAGCTCGTCGGCGGCGCTGACGCCTCCGCCGATGACGAAGCCGCCCGGGTCGAGCGCGGCGGCCAGGTTGGCGATGCCCACGCCCAGCCAGTGGCCGATGTCCTGCAGCAGCTCCGTGCACATGGCGTCGCCGTCGCGGGCCAGCTCGGTGATCAGCGGGCCGGTGATGTCGGCGATCTGGCCGGCGACGCGGTCGATGATGCCGTACGCGACGGGCGACTCGGCCGCGGCGAGCTCCCGGGCCTCCCTCACCAGGGCGTTCCCGGAGCTGTACTGCTCCCAGCAGCCGCGGTTGCCGCAGGGGCAGCGGTGGCCGCCCGGCACCACCTGCATGTGGCCGAACTCGCCGGCCACGCCGTACTTGCCGCGCTTGACCCCGCCGTCCTCCAGGATGGCGCCCCCGATGCCCGTGCCGAGCGTGATCATCACGAGGTGGTCCTCGCCGCGGCCGGCGCCGAAGCGCCACTCGCCCCACGCGGCGGTGTTGGCGTCGTTGTCCACCATGACCGGCACCGCGAGACGGGCGGTGAGGGCGTCCTTGAGGGGCTCGTCCCGCCATGCGAGGTGCGGGGCGAACAGGACGCGGGAGCGGTCGGCGTCGACCCAGCCGGCGGCGCCGATGCCCACGGCGTGCACGTCGTGCCGGTCGGAGAGGTCGAGCACGAGCTCGGCGATGGTGTCCTCGACGACCTTGGGGCTCTTGGACTTCTCCGGAGTCTCGGTGCGCACCTGCTCCAGGATGTTGCCGTCGGCGTCGACGACGCCCGCCATCACCTTCGTCCCGCCGATGTCGATACCGACGGTGGGCACCCGGGGGGCGGAGAGGTGAGAGCGCCGTTCCCGGGTGCTGACGGTCCGCAGCACGCTGGCACTGGGTGCGGTGCGCCTGTAGACACGGTCCCGGTCCGCCCGTTCTCGGTACATGCTCACGGCGCGGCCTTTCGTGTTCGCACGGTGCTGACTGCTCGGTCACGGGTGGACGCTCCCCCGCCCACGTGGCCGATTCTGCCTTACCGCGAGGCCCCGCCGCACAGTCGCACCGTGCGGCACCGCGCGAGCGGGCCGAAGCCCGCGCGGTGCCGCACGCCCTCACTCCAGGTGCTGCGGTACGGGGGCGCGCTCCAGCTCGTGGGAGAGCTGCTCCAGCTCGCTGCCGCCGGACATCTGGCGCGTCAGCTCGTCCAGGGCAAGCTCCTCCTTGCGGTGGCTGCCCGCCATGGCGCCCCGCTTGAGCAGCACGAAACGGTCCCCGACGAGGTACGCGTGGTGCGGGTTGTGCGTGATGAGGACGACACCGAGGCCCGCGTCACGTGCGGCCGCGACGTACTTCAGTACGACACCCGACTGCTTGACGCCGAGCGCGGCCGTCGGCTCGTCCAGCACCAGCACCTTCGCGCCGAAGTACACGGCGCGGGCGATGGCGACGCACTGCCGCTCACCGCCGGAGAGGGTGCCGATGGGCTGGTCGACGTCCCGCAGGTCGATGCCCATGCGCAGCAGCTCGCTGTGCGTGGTGCGGCGCATACGGTCCACGTCGAGCCGGGAGAAGGGGCCGCGGCCCTTGACCGGTTCGGAGCCGAGGAAGAAGTTGCGCCACACGGGCATCAGCGGGACGACGGCGAGGTCCTGGTAGACGGTCGCGATACCGCGGTCCAGGGCTTCGCGGGGGGAGCCGAGCCGGGTCTCCTCGCCGTTGATGCGGAAGCTGCCGGAGTCGTGCTGGTGCAGCCCGGCGATGATCTTGATGAGGGTGGACTTGCCCGCGCCGTTGTCGCCGAGCACGCAGGTGATGCGGCCGGCGTGCACCGGGAGGGAGACGCCCTCCAGGGCGCGGATGTTGCCGTAGAGCTTGCTGACGTCCGACAGCTCGACCAGGGGGGCGCCCTCCGCCGCGGCGTCCTCCACGGCCCCGCCGGCCTGCTCCGCCGTGTCCTTGCCTGTGGTCTTCTCCGCGGTCATCGGTTGGCCTCCGCCCGCTTGCGTATGTACGCGTTCAGCAGGGTCGCGATCAAGAGCATCGCCCCCAGGAAGAACTTGAACCAGTCGGGCTCCCACTGGGCGTAGACGATGCCCTTGCTCGTCATGCCGAAGATGAGCGCGCCGACCGCCGCACCGACCGCCGAGCCGTAGCCGCCGGTGAGGAGGCAGCCGCCGATGACGGCGGCGGCGATGTAGATCAGCTCGTTGCCGACGCCCTCGCCGGACTGGACGACGTCGTAGTTGAACAGCAGATGCTGACCCGAGATCCACGCGCCCAGCGCGACTCCGAGGTAGAGGCAGATCTTCGTACGGGCGACGGGAACGCCGACCGCCCGCGCGGTGTCCTGCCCGCCGCCCACGGCGAAGATCCAGTTGCCGGCGCGGGTGCGCAGCAGGATCCAGGTGGCGACGGCCACCAGGGCGAGCCACCACACGACGGTGATCTGGATCTGGACGGAGCCCACCGACAGCTCCGAGGCGAAGAGCGCCTGGGCGGAGGTGAAGCCCTCCATGTCGCCGATGCCCTTGGTGGAGACGGTGCCGCTGATGAGCTTCGTCAGGCCCAGGTTGAGCCCGGTGAGCATCAGGAACGTGCCGAGCGTGATGATGAAGCTCGGCAGCTTCGTCCGCACCAGCAGGTAGCCGTTGAAGAAGCCGATGCCGAGCGTGAGCAGCAGCGACACCCCGACGCCGACCCACACGTTGGCCGTCATCTGGTAGCTGAACATCGACGAGATCAGGGACGAGGACGTGACCATCACGCCCGTCGACAGGTCGAACTCGCCGCCGATCATCAGCAGCGCCACCGGCACCGCCATGATCCCGATGGTGGAGGAGGCGTAGAGGACCGTGGAGAGGCTGGAGGCCCGCAGGAAGCTCTCGGCGGCGAAGGAGAAGAAGACGAAGACGGCCACGGCGCCCACCACGGCGCCGAGTTCGGGCCGTCCCAGCAGCCGGCTCAGCAGTGAGCGGTGCACCAGGCGTTCGTCGGTCCTGTCCTTCTCCTGTTCTTCGGACCGCGCCGTCCCGGCGGGCTCCGGTGTGGGTGTCGGAGTGGGTGTAGCCGTCATCGCGTTCCCCGCTTCGTGTACTTCTGCAAGGTCGGTGCGTCCTTCTTGGTGAGGATCTGCGGGCCGGTCAGCACGGGCTTGCCGCCGCCCAGCATGTCGGCGTTGTAGCGGTGCAGCCACAGCAGGTCGACGGCCTCGTAGCCCTGGAGGTAGGGCTGCTGGTCCACGGCGAAGCCGAGAGAGCCGTCCTCGAGGCCAGTGACCACCTGGTCGTTGAGGTCGAAGGTGTCGATCTCCGCCTTGCTGCCCGCCCCCTCGGCGGCCTTCACGGCGGTCGGCGCGAAGGGCGCGCCCAGCGTGACGACGGAGTCGATCCCGCGGTCGGACTGGAGTTCGGCCTCCAGCGACGACTCGACCGAGGGCATGTTCGTCCCGTCGACGTGCAGGTTGCGCACCTTGCCGTCGAAGGTCTCGCGGACGCCGCGGCAGCGCTCTTCGTGGCCGACGTTGCCCTGCTCGTGCAGAACGCAGACAGCCTTCTTGCGGCCGCGGTCGTTCAGCTCCCTGCCGACGGCCTCGCCGGCCAGCACCTCGTCCTGCCCGATGTGGGCGAGCGCGCCGAGCTTGCGGGACTCGTCCTGGCCGGAGTTGACGGTGACGACGGGAATCCCGGCCTTGTCCGCCTTCTTCAGCACGCCCTTCATCGCGTCGGGCTTGGCGAGGGAGACGATCAGCCCGTCGACCTTCTTGTCGACGGCCGACTGCACGAGCTGCGCCTGCCGCCCCGCTTCCTTGTCGTGGGAGTAGAGGAACTCGATGTTGTCCTTGCGGGCCGCGTCCTCAGCTCCGCTCTGCACGATGTCCCAGAAGGTGTCGCCCTCCCCGGAGTGGCTCACCATCGCGATCTTCCAGCGGGGCGTACCGACGGCGGCCTCGCCTCCGACGGCGGCGTTGCGCTCCTCCTCGGCCCGCTTGCCGCCGGTGCTGCTGCACCCCGCGAGCGGGATCGCCGCCGCGAGGAGCCCCGCCACGGCGGCTCGCCCGGCGCGCGCTCCTGTGCGGTTACCGCGGAACCTCTCCAGCCTGGACACGTGCTGCTGACCTCTCGGTACGGGTGGCGCTGTTCTTCCGGGTCGCCGCGGCGGCAGCCGGCACCGGCGCGGATCCCCGCGCCAGTATCGGCACTCCCCCCGCGGCGTCCTGTCACCGGGTGCCGCGCTCGGTGTACTTCTCCAGCCTCGGCACGTCCTTCTCCGTGACGATCTGCGGACCGGTCAGCACGGGCTTGCCGCCGCCCAGCTCGTTGGCGTTGTACGCGTGCAGCCACAGGGCGTCGACGGCCTCGTAGCCCTGGAGGTAGGGCTGCTGGTCCACCGCGAAGCCGAAGCTCTTGTCCTTCAGGCCCTTCACGACCTGCGCGTTGAGGTCGAAGGTGTCGATCTCCGCGTCGCTGCCGGCCTTCTCCTTCGCCTTCGCGGACGTCGCCGCGAACGGGGCGCCGAGGGTGAGGACGGTGTCGATGTCCGAGTCGGACTGCAGCTTGGCCTCGACGGAGGACTGCACGTCCGGCATGTTCGTGCCGTCGACGTTGAGCGTCGACATGTCCCCGTCGAAGGTCTTCTTCGCGCCCGCGCAGCGGTCCTCGAGGGAGACGTTGCCCTGCTCGTGGATGACGCACAGGGCCTTCTTGCGGTCCCGCTTGTTCAGCTCGTCACCGACGGCCTCACCGGCGATCGACTCGTCCTGCCCGATGTGCGAGAGCGCGCCCATCTCCTTGGAGAACTCGCCGCCGGAGTTGATGGTGATGACCGGGATGCCGGCCTTGGCGGCCTTCTTCAGCACGCCCTTCATCGCGTCGGGCTTGGCGAGCGTGACGATCAGCCCGTCGACCTTCTTGTCGACGGCCGACTGCACGAGCTGCGCCTGCCGCCCCGCCTCGTCGTCGTGCGAATAGTCGAACTGGACGTTGTCCTTGCGGGCCGCGTCCTTCGCTCCGCTCTGCACGATGTCCCAGAAGGTGTCGCCCTCCCCGGAGTGGCTCACCATCGCGACAGTCATCCGGGGGGTGTTGACGCCTTTGCCGCCGCCGGCCCCGTCCGCCTTCTCCTCGGAGCCCTTGCCGCCGGAACTGCTGCAGCCGGCGGCCAGGAGCGCCGCGCTCGTCAGGGCTATCGCCACCGTTGTTGCTCTACGTGCTCTACGCCGAAGGACCATGAGCGGAGTTCTAGCCGTGGTCGGAGCGGGGCGTCAATACTTTGTCCGAACATTCTCCACGACAGTTTGTCCGAACAAACCGTGCGAGGGTCGCGGCGGAACACGGGACGGGGCCCGGCGCGGAACCTGGCGCGGGCCCGGCGCGGAACCTGGCGCGGACCTGACGCGGTCGATGCGCAGGTGAGGGCGCAGGTAAGGCACCTGTGAGCCGCAGGCGAGGGCGCGGCGCGGTTCAGGCCGGACGGAGGCGGACGCGGACCCGGGCTGCTCCGGTCACGCCGACCGGTCACGACCGCTCGGTCACGACGGCTCGGTCACGACCGGACGAGGAGCTGGAACTCGAAGGCGTAGCGCGAGGCCCGGTAGAGGTGCGCGGCGTACTCCACGGGACGCCCGGTGTCGTCGAACGTGGTGCGTTCCATGGTCAGCAGCGGTGCACCGGCCTCCTCCCCCAGCAGCTTCGCCTCCTCGGCGGTGGCGACGCGCGCCCCCACCGACTGCCGCGCGCTGTGCAGGGTGATACCGGCGCCGCGCATGAGCCGGTAGAGCCCCGTGGACTCCAGCTCCGCGCGGGTGTCCCCGGGAAGCAGGTCGCTGGGGAGGTGGTTGCGCAGGTAGGCCATGGGCTCGCCATGGGTCAGCCGCAGCCGCTCCACCCGGCACACGTCGCCGCCTTCGGGGACGGCCAGCGCGGCGGCGACCTCGGGGCCGGCCGCCTCCGTCCCGTAGTGCAGCACCTGCGTCGCCGGCCGCTGCCCGGCGGCCTCCAGGTCGTCGTAGAGACTGCTCAGCTCCAGTGGGCGGCGCACCTGGCTGTGCACGACCTGGGTGCCGATGCCGCGCCTCCGCACGAGCAGGCCCTTGTCGACGAGCGACTGGATCGCCTGACGCACCGTGGGCCGGGACAGTCCGAGCCGCCCCGCCAGCTCGATCTCGTTGCCGAGGAGGCTTCCGGGGGAGAGCCGGCCGCGTTCGATGGCGGCTTCCAGTTGCTGGGCGAGCTGGAAGTACAGAGGGACCGGGCTGCCGCGGTCGACGCTGAACTCGAGGTCGACGGGATCATTCTTGGCCACGGGTGGAGCGTAGTGCGCGGGGCGGCCCACCGGAAGGCGTAAGTCTGGTTGTCCGGACAAAGCGCACAGCTACTTCATGGCTCCCCTGTGCGGTGCCGCAATTGTCAGGACAAAGTGTTGACAGCACTTGAGCGCACCGGCCAACGTGTCCCCATGCGCATCGGACTCATCGGCACCGGCCGTATCGGCACCTTCCACGCCCGCACCCTCACCGCGGCCCCCGGAGTGACGGAGGTACTCCTCACCGACGCGGACGCCGCCCGCGCCGCCGAGGTGGCGGCCGGACTCGGCGCGACGTCCGTGCCGTCCCCCACCGAGCTCCTGCTGACCCACGGCATCGACGCCGTCGTCATCGCCTCCGCGACGGCCTCGCACGCGGGGCTCATCCGCGAGGCCGCGGAGCACGGCCTGCCCGTCTTCTGCGAGAAGCCCATCGCCCTCGACCTGCCCGGCACCATGGAGGCGCTGCGCACCGTCGAGGAGGCGGGCAGCCTCCTGCAGATCGGCTTCATGCGCCGCTTCGACGCCGGCTACGCCGCCGCGCGCGAGGCAGTGCGCTCGGGCAGCCTCGGGCGGCTGCACACGGTGCGCGCCATGACCTCCGACCCGGCCCCGCCCCCGGCCGCCTACCTGCCGCTCTCCGGTGGCCTGTACCGGGACTGCCTGGTCCACGACTTCGACGTGCTGCGGTGGGTCACGGGGCGCGAGGTCGTCTCCGTGTACGCGGCGGGCTCCGACGCCGGTCCCGCGATGTTCCGCGAAGCCGACGACGTCGACACCGCCGCCGCCGTCCTCACCCTGGACGACGGGACGCTGTGCACGGCGACCGCGACCCGCGTCAACGGGGCGGGCTACGACGTGCGCATGGAACTCGCGGGCGAGAAGGACCAGGTGGCCGTCGGGCTCGACGCCCGCACGCCCCTCACCTCCCTGGAGCCGGCGGCGGACACCTCCCGGGGCACGCCCTGGCCGGGCTTCCTGGAGCGTTTCGCACCCGCCTACGAGGCCGAACTGACCGCTTTCGTACAGGCGGTGCGGGGCGAGGCGCCCAACCCCTGCGACGGTTACGAGGCGCTGGCGGCGCTGCGTATCGCGGAAGCGTGCGAGCGCTCGCGGCGCGAGGGACGTCCCGTGGCGATGACGGATTTCGGCAGCTGACGCACACGGCGCCCGACGGGCCGCACCGCGCGGGGAGTCCGGCGGCGCATGGAGAGTACGGCCCTGAAGGGCCGCCGCCCGGGCCGCCGGTCCGGTGAGCGGACCGGCGCACCGCGGGCGACGGTCCCTCAGGGGCGGACGTACGGACGGGTCATGATCTCCATGTTGTGACCGTCCGGATCGTCGAAGTACGCGCCCCGGCCCCCGAACAGGCGGTTGATGGCGCCGGGTTCGGTGTGGCCGGGGTCGGCGTAGTAGGTGGTACGGGACGCCTCCAGGCGGGCGATCATCGAGTCGAACTGCTCGTCGGGCACGAGGAACGCGTAGTGCTGCGGCTGGACCGGCTCGTCCCTCTTCTCGTAGTAGTCGAGGGTCACGCCGTTACCGAGGTCCACGGGCAGGAACGGCCCGAACGGGGCACCGACCTCCAGTCCGAGGACACCGGCGATGAATTCGGCGGACAGGCGCCGGTCCCGGGCGTAGACGGCCGTGTGGTCGAGCTGGACCGCGGTCGTGGCCGGGCCGGGTCCGTGGGGCGGTTGCTGCTGATCGTCAGGCATGCGTGTGTCTCCAGGTCTTGGGATCCGATGGAACGGCACCCCCGCTGGGGTCTTCCAGCGGGGTGCGGGAGGCAAGACGCGGAGGACCGGCGGGCCTCTGGCCCGCCTCGCGCTCACGGCGAGACCGGGAACCCCACTCGTGCTCGGCGCATGGCCGACCCGGCAGTCACCCGGTCAACGTAGCCCGCCTCGCGGGCCGGGACAACGCGATTCCCGGCGCGACGGCGCCCGTGCGCGGAGGGTTCTGCTCACGCGGACCGGCGGCCCCGCCGGCCGCCCGCCCGCGCGAGCAGATGGAGGATCCTCGCCGTGTGCGGGTAGGGGTGGCGGCCGGTCAGCGCCAGCTCCAGGGCCTCCAGCGCGGCGTAGAAGTCCGGTTCGTGCTTCCGGGCGTCGTCGACGATGTGGTCCTGGACGGTGCGGATCCCGCAGTGCTCGATGTCCTCGCAGCCCAACTCGGCCAGCAGCGGCGTCAGTTCCTCTGCCGTGTAGAGGGTCAGTTCGGCGTCGAAGGTGTGACCCGGTGCCGTGCGCCCGCCGAGCGCGGCGAGGGCCGCCGCCGGGTCGAGCCGGCGTACGGCCAGACCCAGCGGCACGGAGTGGCGGTTGATCGCCATGACGGAAACGACACCGCCGGCGCGTACGAGGCCCGTCGCCGTGCGCAGTGCGGGCAGCGGATCGTCCTGGTACTGCAGGAGGTTGTGGCACAGGACGGCGTCGTACCGGTCGGCGGTCACCGCCGCCGGGAGGTCGAAGACGTCCGCTTCGACGGTGACCAGCCGCTCCTCCAGCCCGGCTTCGCGCGCACGCTCGCGAGCCGCGGCGAGCATGCCGGGCGAGAAGTCCGCGACGGTCACCCGGTGGCCGAGCGCCGCGAGGCGCAGGGCGTCGCCGCCGTCGGCGCCGGCCAGGTCGAGCACCGTGAGCGGGCCGTCACCCAGCGGCGCGAGCCACCGGCGGAGGTTGGACTCCGCGACGCTGTAACGGAGCCGGCCCCAGGGGCTCCGCTGCCACTCCCGCCAGGAGTCGAGGGCTTCGTCGAACATGGTCCTCACCTTCCGGTCCGCAGGTGACCCACCGGCCGGGCGGCCGGGGGCCCGACGTGCGCCTCACGCAGGCGCGGCCCCGGGGAGCCGCCCGTCAGCGACGAGGCCCGCGGGGACCGCCCCGCCCATCGTCTGCGCGGCTGACTGCTGACTGCTGACTGCTGACTGCTGACTGCTGACGCGAGCGGACTGCACGGCGTCGGGGGCGCTCCGCGGCGAGTCGGCGGCGCCGGTGGAGTCGCCACTCCGAAGGCGCGGGACTCAACTCTCGAGATCCCGTCGGCTGCCGAGAGAGTTCCGCTGCATGGCGTGGACGCGCCCCCATGAGCTTCTGTGCCGCGGGGTGACCGACAACCAGACTTCGGCGACATCCCCCAACTCCTCCCGGCGCTCCCCGGTCTCCCAGAGCGGATACCAGACGTACTCCCAGCCTCGTCTCGTGACCTCGGTACGCAGATACCACATACCCAGATCCCACAGTTCTTCGAGGCCGTCGCCGTCCTCCCACAGCTTGAACCAGACGTGTTTCCAGCTGTCCGCCTGAGGCATGGCCCTCAGCCAGTCCACCGCCGACCGGCGGAGCTCGCCCCGGTCGGACCCGTGCCGCCAGGCGCTGCTCCAGAGGTATCCCCAGTGGGAATCATCCGGTTCCAGGCCGGCGAGTCGCCTCATGGCCAGCTCATGCAGCTGGTCGTCCTTCGCCCCTTCCGTTCTCAGCTCGTGGAAGACGTCCTTCCACTGCTTCATGAGAGGCGCCGCGGTGAGCCACCGCAGCGCCAGGTCCGACAGCTCGCCCCGGACCTGTGGCGTGTGGCTCCCGACCCAGAGCGCTCTCCAGACCTCCGCCCACTTCAGATACCTGGACAGGCCGGCGGAGTCGGGGACGTCACGCAGACAGGAGAGGCCGACGGTCCGCATCTTCTCCCGGTCGTATCCCTCACGCCAGAGCCTCATCCACCCGGAGGCCCAGCCGGCCCGTCCCGATTCGACGAGCGCCAGTGGCTCCACCCCCATCGCACGGATCTCGCGGGACGAGCCGCCGCACAGGAAGATGAGAGAGCAGAAGTGTTCCCGTACGGCCTGCTCCGGGACCTTCTTCACCCAATTCAGGACGGCTTTCTGCGTCGAGGGGTTCTGGTTCCACAGCGCGTCCCAGATCTGACGCCGGTAATACCCGTCGAGATGGCCGGAGATCCACTGGAGGGCGAGAACCGCGAGCAGGTCGGTATCGATGGCGACCTGCTGGTCACCACCGGTGCCGGTTTCCCAGAGGGGTTTCCAGACGAATGTCCACCCGGGGTCGTCGATTCGCGGCTCCAGCCAAGCGAGACCCTGGACGGTCAGCTCTCTTCTGTGCTTCCCGGCCCGCCAGAGATACTCCCAGACATGCGACCAGGAGCCGTGCTCCGGATGCTCGGCGAGCCAGGAAAGAGCGAGGGAGGTGAGCCAATGAGCATGGTGGCCGGCCTCCCAGAGGGGTTCCCACACGATCGGCCAGCCGGAGTGGTCGAACTGCTCCTCCAGCCAGATGAGTCCCTGGAGGACGAGATCCCGGTCGCCGGCGTCGGCATCGAACGCATCGGTGAAGACGAAGGTCCATGACGGGTGGCTCATCGAGGTGGTCCGCAGCCACTCGACGCCCAGAGCGATCTCTCCGTGCTGGCGGACCAGTAGCTGGATCACATGGCCCTGGTCGCCCATACCGACCTTGAGCCAGCTCTTGGCCCAGCGCGCCACCTCGACGTTCGACGGCAGCATCTTCAGAAGCGGTTCGAGGACGAAGTTCGCCGGTGGTCTGCGGTGGTAGGAGGCCGACCACTGCACTGCTAGCCGCACGACCTCGTCACGGACGCCGCCCCCGTTGCCGGATGTGAGCAACTCGTTGAGCAGGTACACCGCCTCGCTGCGTTTCGCGTACGTTCGCAGCCACGACATCACCTGCGGGAGATGGGCGTCGGGATGGCGTCGGTGCAGCTCGATCGCCACGTCGCCCCAGTGCAGCGAGCAGGGCGCGCGGGGAAGCAGCGACCCGGCGACGGTCGCCAACCGCCCGCTCGCGGTCGGTCGTTGCAGTGCGCGTTCGAGCAACTCACCGACAGCGTTCGCGGGAGTGGCCATGTCGCCCTGACGGCTTTCGGTCCAGCTCTCGACCCAGCTCTCCACGATCGTGTCCAGCCGGGGATCTTCGAGCCGACTCAACGCGTCCAGTGCCACCGGCACCCACTCCCGCCAGTGGGTGGCGGTTTCCAGGAGCCGGATGACGGCGTCGCCGACCCCCGCCCGCATCGACGCGTGCTGGAGCAGCTTGTGGCAGGTAAGTCGCAGACCCGTGGCTGTGGTCGGGGCGTCGTCGAGGAACTCGATCGCGGTCTCCACCGGGTGGGGGGACCATGTGCGGTCAGGCCGAAGGCTGGAGAACTCGATCCAGACCGGAAGGTCGGAGAGCCGCATCGGTACGTCGCCGTCGGCAATGCGGGCGTAGGTCTTCTCTAGCAGCTCCGAGAGATCGCCCGAATCGACTCGGGCGCTCAACTCGCCCGTTCTGTCCTTGACTACCCGGGAGAGCGCCCACAACGGCGACATCCGTGACGAGGTGTCCACGCCGTACTCGTCGCAGTCCGCGATCACTTGGCGTAAATGATCGATCCGCTGACGGCGACTGCTGTGTGCGGGGAACCACGTCTCATAGATGATGTTGGACAGATGCGGGTGTGCGACCCAGATGTCCTGCCGTGCTCCGATACCGCGGGACTCCAGGTGCTCCTCCTTCTGGAGGGTCTCGAGCGCGTCCCGCTGGGCCGGGTTGAGGAGCTCCTCGAAAGCACTGACCGGGTAGCCGGTGTACAGCCGGTTGAGGGTCAGGAGACGCGTGACCGCGTCGACGATCCGCCCCGACGGATCCATGACGTTGAGACGTTCTCTGAAGCGCAGCGCGAAGGACGACAGCGACTGGCCGTGGAACCACTCGAAGAAGAGCTGAACCAGCAGGAGGTTGCCTTCGTCGACCGGGGGCGGAGTGTCACCTGTGCGCTGTGTGAACCAGCTGCGGAGTTGCTCGTAGTCGGCCCGGGACTCGTTGTCGACGATGCTCTGGGTGAGCGCGACGTCATCCGGGAAGTCGTCCTCCAGCCGGGCGGCCTGTTCCGTGGGGCCGCAGCAGACGATCAACGGAACCCGGTCGCCCTCGCCCTCCTGCCGCAGATCCTCGATCCTGTCCAGGGCCTCCCGCCAGTGCGCCGTGGCTTCTGCGGAGGATCCCACCAGGTAGGGATCGTCGATCGCGATGACCCAGACCCGGTCGGATTCCTGTGCGGTCTCGGCGGCCTGCCGGGCCCATTCGATCGAACCGGCCATGCTCTGCGGGTTGTTGGCCAGCCAGAGGATCCGGGCGACGCCGTCGGCGTGCAACCGCGAGAGGAGCTGGAGGAGCAGGACGCTCTTCCCCACTCCGGACCTGCCACCGATCCAGAACACCGGCAGCCTGACGGTCTTGTCGGCGAACGCCGGCCGGGAGTCGATCCAGTCGAGGAAGTCCCGCTCCGCCTTTTCGAGCGCCTTGGGCCGCTCGGCGAAGAACCCCTGCCGGAGGTGGTGGAGCATCGGCTGCTGCCCGGTCAGGAAGTCCCCTTGGCTGACAGTGCTCGGCGGCACGTGCTCGTCGCGCCAGAGCAGGATTCCGTCACCCCGGAAGTTCCTCTCGGCGTGCAGGGTGACGAGATCGTTCCAGATGGCCCTGGCGGCGAGGGAGAACCCCTCGTCGCTCTCGCTGGCCTCGACCAGGCTCGCCAGCCACTGATGCGCCCGACCGACCGGGTCCGCGGCCTTCAGCTCCTGGTGGAGCAGCGCGAAGAGCTCTCCACCCGCATCGGCGACCGTGGACACACTGACCCGGCTGATGAAGTCCTCGACGTCTTCCCCCGCCTTGGCGCACCACGTGTCGAAAACCCCCTGGACGTCCGCGACTTCGGACTTCGCCGCCTGGATCTCGAAACGCAGGTGCGGTTGCAGTGCAGGGAAGGACGACGCGAGTTCGTGGATGGCACGGAGTTCGCGCAGGGCATCCCTCACGGTCTTCGGAGTGAGCCGTCGCTTCACCTGGATCACCACGACGGCGTTGTCCTCGACGGAGAGGATGTCGGAGAGACACTCCGCGATCACCGGCGCCGTCGTACGGCCCTTGTCCGCGATGAAACGCCGAACTGTGCGAAGCAGGGTGGACAGGAACTGATAGTGGAAACCCGCCACCGAGTAGCGGCCGCCTGCGGCGTGCTGGGGCATCCGCCGCCGCCACTCCATCTCCAACCGGTCCAGGTCTTTGACGGACACAGCACTCCTTCGCCGGCGGTCGTCGAGGCGAGCGTAGGGCGCCATGGTAGAGCCCGCCGCCGACACGCGGTTCCCGTCGGCGCAGGCCAAGTCCCGTACCCGGACACGGACTTCGACGGACGTGAGCCGGGCGCCTCAGGCCGTCATCGGCTACTCGGCAACATGGCCGGGCGGCCGGGCGGCCGGGGGCCCGACGTGCGCCTCACGCGGACGCGGCCCCGGGGAGCTGCCCGTCGGCGACGAGGCCCGCGAGGACCGCCTCGCCCAGCGTCTGCACGGCGGACTGCGGGCGGACCATGACGGTGATCTCCCTGATCCGCTCGTCCTGGTCGAGGTGGAGCAGGTCGACGCCGTGGATCTGCCGTCCGTTCACCGTCGAGCGGAAGACCAGGGCCGCCGACGGGGTCTCGACGGCGTCCGAGGCCGTCTCCGCGGCTCCGTCCAGTTCACCGATGTAGCGGAAGTCCTCGAAGGTGCGCAGGAGAACGCCGAAGAGGCCCAGCACAGCGTGCCTGCCCGCGAACGGTTCGAACGTGACCGGGCTGTAGAGCCGGACGTCCTCCGTCAACAGGCCTTCCAGCGCGGCGAGATCGCGGTTGTCGACGGCGGTGCGGAATCGGTTCGCTGCGGCCATGGGGCACTCCCTTGTCGTCCGGCGACGGGTCCCGGATGCGGCGACCCCGCCCGGGCCCTACTCAAGAATATGAATAGTCACTTTCTTGAGTATCATGGCGGAGGTCCGGGTGACCAGCGTCCGGGCACGGAGCCGCATCGAGTGGCCGGAAACGCCCCCGGTGGGCACAGGCGCAGGAGAGGAGACGGGCCAGTGGCATTGCGTCACGCCGTGCTGGCGGCCCTGCTCGACGGGGAGTTGAGCGGCTACCAGCTGGCGAAGGCTTTCGACATGGGCGTGGCCAACTTCTGGCACGCCCTCCCCCAGCAGCTCTACACGGAGCTGTCCGGACTGGAGAGGAACGGCATGATCGCGGGCCGCGAGGTCGTGCAGGACGCGCGGCCCAACAAGCGGCTCTTCCGGGTCACCGACGCCGGGCTGGCCGAGCTGGAGAACTTCGCGTCGGCCGCCGCCAAGCCCTCGTTCATCCGGGACGACCTCCTGGTCAAGGTGCAGGCCGCCGACAGCGTCTCCACCGGCCCGCTCATCGAGCAGCTCACCGAACGGGCCGAGTTCGCCGAGGCCAAGGCAGCGCTGTTCGAGGCGCTGCTGCGGAAGATGCGCGACGGACGCGGGGAGGACGAGTTCCTCAGGCACGGGGAGCGGATCGGCCCGTATCTGACCTGCCGTCGCGGCCTGGAGTTCGAGCGCGGGAACCGCGACTGGTGCCGGCAGACCGCGCAGGTCCTGCGGGAGAGAGCGCACGCGTCGGAGGCCGCCCGTGTCCGGTCTTGAGGTTCTTCGCTACGTCGCCCTCGGCGACAGCCAGACCGAGGGCCTCGGCGACGGCGACGAGGCCGCGGGCCTGCGCGGGTGGGCCGACCGCCTCGCCGAGCAGCTCGCGACGCACCACTCGGGCACGCACTACGCCAACCTCGCCGTACGGGGCAGGACCGCCGGGCAGGTCCGCGAAGGGCAGCTCGCCCCGGCGCTCGAACTGCGGCCCGGGCTGGCCACGGTCGTCGCCGGGATGAACGACCTGCTGCGCCCCAGGTTCGACGCCGACGAGGTCGCCGGGCACCTGGAGGCGATGTACGCCGCGCTCACCGCCCGGGGAGCCCGCGTCGCGACGCTCACCTTCCCCGACCTCGCCCGCATCACCCCGCTCGCCCGCCCCCTCGGCCCCCGCGTCGGGGCCCTGAACGACCGCATACGGCTGGCCGCGCGACGGCACGGCGTCACCGTCGTCGAGACGTCGCACCACCGGGTGGTCACCGATCCCCGGCTCTGGAGTCCGGACCGGCTGCACGCCGGCCCACTGGGCCACGAACGCATCGCCGCAGCGGTGGCCCACGCGCTGGAGCTGCCCGGCAGCGACGACTCCTGGACCCGGCCGCTCCCCGGTCCGTCCGCGGCGGTTCCCGCCGGGTGGCGTGCCGCGGCGGGCGAACTGCGGTGGGCGGCGTCCTTCCTCGGGCCGTGGCTCGCGCGGCGCATGCTCGGCCGGTCCTCCGGCGACGGCCGCTCGGCCAAGCGCCCGGAGCTGCTGCCCGTACGGCTCAGAGGTACTTCACCATGAACGTGCACGCGTCGGCGACGCGGTGGAAGACGCCCGTGCCGTCGCGGTAGACGCCGCAGTCCAGGTAGGGCGTGGACGGCGTGTAGCCGAGCCGCTTGTAAAGGTCTGCGGTGCGCGGGTTGTTCTTCTCCACGCCCAGGCCGACGCAGGAGCACTGCCGGTCGCGCACACGGCCTTCGGCGGCCTGGATGAGGGCGGTGCCCACGGACTGGGCGCGCAGCGTGCCCGGCCAGTTGCCGAGCCCCTGGATCTCGGGGCAGTTCTCGTGGACGGCGCGCACCTCCGGCGCCTCGCAGCCCTCCCAGAGCACTTCGCAGCTGCCCACCGGCAACCGGTCCCGCCAGGCGATGAGGAACGTACTGGCACCCGCGTCGTGCCGGGCGAAGCGAGGACCGTGGAGCGACGTCGACCCGGGGCACGGCATGTGCTTGTCCAGCAGCACGACGTCCTCTTCCCGGCACTCGCTGATCCTCATCCGCCTTAGCGTAGGTTCATGTTGTGCGGGTGGGGTGGGGGTTGCGGAGGCATGTGAGGCGGAACATGCGGGCCGTGCCGCGCGGCGGACGTCGGGGCGGCTCACGTCACGGCGCATGTGGCGGAGTTGCGGCCGGCCGCAAGGGGCCGGGCCGCCTTTCGCGTGGCGAGCCGGACCGCCTGACGTGCCGGGAGCCCCGCCCCGCGGCCCGAACTCGCAGCCGGGGCGGGTGACTTCAGGGTCTCTCTCTGCGGGAGGTCGCAGGAGCCGCGTCCGCGAGCCGCTGCAGCAGTTCGGTGACGCGCTTCGAGACCGCTTCCCGGTCGCCCGCGGAGAGCGCCGATCCCATGCCGCACGCCACCGCTCCGGCGGCGATCCACTCCGGTGCGTTCTCCACGGTGACGCCGCCCGTGGGGAGCAGCGCCGCCTGGGGCAGCGCCGCCCGCACGTCCCGCACCCAGCCCGGCCGGTAGGCGGAGGCGGGGAAGAGCTTGAGGGCGTCCGCTCCGAGCTCCATCGCGCGTACCGCCTCGCTGGGAGTGGCGATCCCCGGGAAGACGGGCAGCCCGTAGCGGTGCCCGGTGCGGATGACCTCCTCGTCCAGGGACGGCGAGACGAGGAAGCGGGCACCGGCGTCCACCGCCGCGCGGGCGGACGCCCCGTCCAGGACGGTGCCCGCACCGATGACCATGTCGTCGTCCGTCTCGCGGCGCAGTGTGGAGACCGCCTCCAGCGCGTGCGGCGAGGTCAGCGAGATCTCGAGACTGGTGATGCCCGCACCGAGGAGAGTGTCGGCGGTCGCCGTGACGCGCTCGTAGCTGTCGCTGCGGACGATGGCGAAGACGCGCTGCTCAAGGGCAGCCCGAGTGATCTCCCATCGGTACACGGCAGTCGCCGCCTCTCTTCGTGTCGGGCTCTGGTCCGGCGTCCGCGCGGTCGGGCCGCGGCGCGGGCCACGGTGCGATGCGGTACATGTACGAAGTGCCGCTCTGCGGATTTCCCGTGAACTGTGCGCTGTTCCTGTGTAGTTGTGCTGTGCACGAAGGTAACTCCGAGCTGCCCGGGGGCAGCACGGCGGGGGGTGTCAGCGGTGTACGGAGTCGGTGCCCTGGACGTACGCCGCGAGCGCCCGGTCGCGGGCGGCCGCGGTGGGAAGGCCGTCGGTGTCGGCGGGGGCCTGCACGACGAGCGACGCCACGCAGGCCGCTTCGGCCAGGGCCCGCTCGGGTCCCGCGTCGCGCAGCCACGCGGACAGCCAGCCCGCCGCGAACGCGTCGCCGGCGCCGACCGGGTCGACGACGGGGACGCTGAACGGCGCCCTGGCGTACCGGCCCTTCGCGTCGACGGCGACCGCAGAGTGGTCGCGGCGCTTGACCACGACCGTCTCGGCGCGGCCCATCGTCAGCAGCGCCTTCGCGGATTCCTCGAAGCCTCCGCCGAGGAGCAGTTCCAGCTCGTCCTCGCCGGCGAGGACCATGTCCGCCTCGCGCAGCAGCGGGCCGGCCACGCGGATCCAGTCGTGGTCGGTGCCGAGCTTGCGCCGGACGTTGGGGTCGAAGGAGACGGCCGCGCCGACCTGCCGGGCGCGCTCGATCAGCGCCCGGGTGGCGCGGGCGGCCGATTCGGACAGCATCGGGGTGATACCCGATACGTGCACCACGCGGGCGCCCTCCAGCGCCTCCACGCGGATGTGTTCGGGCGAGAGCAGCGAGGCCGCGGAACCCGAGCGGTAGTACTGCACGTCGATCGCACGCTGCGGATGGCTGTCGCGAAGGAGCAGGCCCGTGGGCGCCCGGGGATCCATCTCGGCCCCGGAGACGTCCACTCCGTCCGCACGCAGCTCGCGCAGCACGGCCTCGCCCGCGGGGTCGTCCCCGACGCGGCCGATCCAGCGTGTCCAGTGGCCGAGGCGGGCCAGCCCCTGGGCGACGTTGGACTCGGCACCCGCGACGGAGCGCCGGAAGGAGACAGCGCGGTCCAGGGGCATCCCGGGTTCGGCGAGCATGAGCAGCATCGCCTCACCGCAGGTAACCGCCTCTGGCCCGTTTACCACCGGTTTCTCCCCACATCTGCCACCATGGCATCACTCTCTGTGGAGAACGTTACCCGCTCAGACGGACAATGCCACCCCCGGGGGCCCACTTCCTGCCGCACCGAAGGGCGGGTGCCGCTGCCCGGCGCCGCACGGGGCGCCCGCGTCCCGTCTCCGCGCCGGCTCGCTCGCCGTCGGCCGCCCGCCTCGCCGCGACTGCCGGACCCGCACGGCCCCGCGATGCCCCCGGACCCGCGTCCGGCCAGGTCACAGGCTCCTCGGCGAGCGGCCGCAGCCGGCGGTGGTCGCACGCACGGGGACGGCACGCGGAACGGTGGACGGCCTTGGCGCACCCCGGGGCGCGCCCCGTCCGGACCCGGGTACGGGGCGGTACGGCCGCGATGAGATTGACCAGATGGCGCCACGGGCACCGAGCGCCGGATCCGCCGGCGGTCACGCTCCGTGTCCGCCCCTCGCACACGTCCGGCCACGCGGACGCGTCGAAGGGCTCGGCCCTGCCGGGAATTTGCCGCTCAGGACGGCACAGCACTGCCCGGCCCGGGAGTGGGGGCCCCAGGCCGGGCAGGCGGTCAGCGGTCGTTCATGTGACGTCTTCGGGCACAGCCGTCCGGACGGCGCCGCCGCGGCGTCCGGACGGGCGGGCGCCGGCGCGTGCGCCGCCACCCGCCCCGGGCGTCAGCAGGTGTAGTCGACCAGGTCGAAGGACTCGTAGTGGTCCTCTGTGAAGTAGTCCTCCTTGTCCTCCTCGCCGGTCACGATGCGCTTGGCTCCGCGGTCGTCCGAGCCGGGCGTCTCCACGGTGTACTCGTGGTAGTAGCCCTCATCCTGGTCGGGGAGGATGCCTTCCCGGTTCTGGAAGACGGTTCCGTCCTGCGGGTACGGGTAGGGCCCGCCCTGCTCGATGAGGTCGAGCGTCTCGTGGGCCTCGGCCGGCAGCTTCGACTCGCAGATGTCACCGACCTCTGCGGGCGCGACCGCGGCGGGTGCCGAGGCCTTGGGGGCGGAGTCGGTCGCCGTCGCCTGGGCGAACGCCGCGGGACCGCCGACGAGGAGGGAGAGGGACAGGGCACTGAGGGCGCTGATGCGCGCGATTCGTGGGGGGAATCTCATACCTCCCATGCTGACGCGCGTAGATGACATGTCAACGCCAAGTGAGGGCTTTTTTCCGTCAGTTCACCGAGGGGGCGGCCGGCTCCCCCCGTTCGGCAAGCTTCCCGCCCAGGGCGGGGACGCCTTCCGGACAGCGCGCCGGACGCGGCGAACACATGGCGCGGGGTCAGGCGTGCGCCCGCCCCGCCCGGACGGCTGTCAGGCCCCTCCCAGTCGGTCGTACCGCTCCTCCAGCCCCCGGAGCCCCTCCGGCGTCGGTGAACCGTGCAGCCGCAGGCGGGCGATGCCGCCGTCGGGGAAGATGTCGAGGCGTACGTGCGTCACGGCCGGGCCTTCCTCCCCGAGCAGGAACCGGTGCGGCGTGTCCGGCTCCAGCCGGGTGCGCGGCAGCAGCTCCAGCCAGGCGCCGATCTCCCCGTCGCGTCCCCAGAGCGCCGCCCAGCCCGCCGAGTTGCCCTTCAGGTACCCGGTGTCGATCTCGACGGCGCGGATGCGGGACTGCGCCGCCAGCGCGTAGCGGATCCAGTCGTTGCCCGTGTCGCGCCGTCTGCGCGTCTCCCAGCCGTCGTCCATCTGGCGCGAACGGCCCGGCAGGATGGTGTTGGTGGGCGGCGAGTAGAACCGGTCGGAGGCGTCCTGCACGGCGCCGCCGTTCTCCAGGGCGACGACGTCGAAGGTGCCCAGCGCCTTCAACCACCGCGGATCGGGGACGACTTCGCCGTGGACGCGGAGCCTGGCGATGCCGCCGTCGGGATGCTGGTTGACGCGCAGATGCGTGAAGCGCCGCTGCTCCTGGACGGCGAAGCCGTTGGCCGCGTGCCCGCCGATGTCGGTCCGGGGGACGAGCGTCGTCCACTCGGCCTCGCCGGCGAGGAGGTCCTCGGGTGAGGGCGCGCCGTCCACACAGGCACCCTCGACGGACACGGCGCGCGGGTAGTTGCCCCGGAAGTGCGCGGTGTCGACGACGATGCCCCGCACGACGCCCGGGGCTCCGAGCCGCACCAGCGCCCAGTCGTGGTCGGCGGCGGCGGGATGCGGGGCGTCCGCGCCGGCGCCGCGCCGGCGCCGCGTCTCCCAGCCGTCCATGATCTTGCCCTTGTGGCCGAAGCGGCCCGGCTCGAACTCGGCGGGCTCCGGCTTGAGGAGGTTCTCCCGCTCGGCGAAGAACTCGTCGTTCGCCGCGATCACGCCTGCCCCGAGGCGCCTGTCGGCGAGGTCGGGGAGATCGGTGAAGGGGAAGCCGGTGGTGCGGTAGTCGGCGTAGGGGTCGCCGCCCTGGTAGGGCTGCGCGTCCCCCGTGAAGGGCGCGGGAGCGGCGGCTGCCGGGCGCGTTGAGGTCATGCGGTGGGCCTCTCGATGAGTTGTCCGGTCTGCTGCAGTGGGCGTCCGTGGTCGGCGATCTGCTCCCCGCGCAGCCAGGTCGACCGCACGGCGCCGCGCAGCGTGCTTCCGGCGTACGCGGTGACGGGGTTGCGGTGCTGCAACCGCGCCGGGTCGACGGTGAAGGCGGCGTCCGGATCGAGGACGGCGAAGTCGGCGTCGTGCCCCGGCGCGACGGCGCCCTTGCGGCCGTGCAGCCCGGCGAGCCGCGCGGGCCCCGCCGACATCCACCGCGCGACGTCCTCCAGGGTGTGGCCGCGCCTGCGGGCCTCCGTCCACACGGCGGGCAGCCCGAGCTGGAGGGAGGAGATGCCGCCCCATGCCGTGCCGAAGTCGCCGTCCTTCAACTCGGGCGTGCAGGGCGAGTGGTCGCTGACGACGCAGTCGATGACGCCGTCCGCCAGGCCCTGCCACAGCGCGTCCTGGTTCGCCCGCTCGCGGATGGGCGGGCAGCACTTGAACTCGGTCGCCCCGTCCGGGACTTCCTCGGCGGTGAGCGTGAGGAAGTGGGGGCAGGTCTCGACGCTCAGCCGTACGCCCTCGCTGCGGGCCTCCGCGATGAGCGGCAGGGCGTCGGACGAGGACAGATGCAGCACGTGCACCCGCGCGTCCAACTCGCGGGCGAGGGCGACGAGTCGGGCGATGGCGTCGTTCTCCGCCGCGCGGGGGCGGGAGGCGAGGAAGTCGGCGTAGGCACGTCCGCCACGCTGCGGGGCCAGGTGTGCGGGGTCCTCGGCGTGCACGATCAGCAGGCCGCCGAAGCCAGCGATCTCGGCCGCGGCGGCGGCCAGCCGGGACGCGTCCAGCTCCGGGAACTCCTCGACGCCCGAGGGCGAGAGGAAGCACTTGAAACCGAAGACGCCCGCCTCGTGCAGGGGCCGCAGGTCGGGGACGTTCCCGGGGATCGCGCCGCCCCAGAAACCCGTGTCGACGTGCGCCTTGCCGCGGGCCACGTCCTGCTTGACCCGCAGATTGGCGACGGTCGTGGTGGGGGGCAGCGAGTTCAGCGGCATGTCGAGCAGCGTGGTGACACCGCCGGCCGCGGCGGCCCGCGTCGCGGTGAGGAAGCCCTCCCACTCGGTGCGTCCGGGATCGTTGACGTGCACGTGGGTGTCCACGAGCCCCGGGAGCAGGACGTCGTCGCCCACGTCCACCAGTCGTGCGCCGCCGGGGAGTTCGGCGTCGTGGGCCTCCACGGAGGCGATCCGGCCGTCCGCGACGAGGACCGACGCCGGCCGCGTACCCTCGGGTGTGACGACGCGCGTCGAGCGCAGCACGAGTCGCACACCGGCTCCGGAGTCGGGCACGGACACTGCACACCCCTCCTTTTCAACATTCTGTTGATTGAGATCTTCTTGGCGATCCCCGCACCCGTCAAGACACACGGCAGTGGCTACTTCCGCTTTACGGAAGTATGCTTTCGCAATACAGAATCAGTGGGGATGCGTGCCCCTGGCGCCGCCCGCCTGGCGCACGGATGCGCGCAGGTAGCATGCGCCTCACCCGCAGGAAAGGAACGCGACGTGCCGCCGTCCGCCGAGCGAGATCCCGCAGCCGCCCCCCGCGGCGCAGCACCCGTCGCCGCCGGCGGCGTCCAGTCGCTGGAGCGCGCCTTCGACCTGCTGGAGCGGATGGCCGACGCCGGCGGCGAGGTAGGGCTCAGCGAACTGTCGGCCAGCAGCGGCCTGCCGCTGCCCACCATCCACCGGCTGATGCGCACCCTCGTCTCCTGCGGCTACGTACGGCAGCACCCCAACCGGCGCTACGCCCTGGGCCCGCGCCTCATCCGCCTCGGCGAGAGCTCGTCGCGGCTCCTGGGCACCTGGGCGCGCCCCTACCTCGCGCGCCTCGCCGAGGAGACCGGCGAGACGGCCAACATGGCGCTCCTGGACGGCGATCAGGTCGTGTACGTGGCGCAGGTCCCCTCACGCCACTCGATGCGGATGTTCACCGAAGTCGGGCGGCGCGTACTGCCGCACTCCACCGGCGTGGGCAAGGCGCTGCTCGCCGGCACCCCGGCCGGCGAGGTGCGGCGGCTGCTGGAGCGGACGGGCATGCCCGCCGCCACGGAGCGGACCATCACCACCCCGGAAGGCTTCCTGGAGGCGCTGGACCACGTCCGCGAGGTGGGCTACGCGATGGACGACAACGAGCAGGAGCTCGGAGTGCGCTGCATCGCCGTCGCCGTGCCCGACGCACCCACCGCCGCGGCGATCTCCATCTCGGGCCCGGCGGGCCGGGTGACGGAGGCGGCGACCGACAAGTTCGTACCGCTGATGCAGGAAGTCGCACAGCAGCTCTCGAAAGCGCTCGCCAGCACGGGAAGCGGCGGCTGAGCGGCCGCACGGCCCGTACCGGCGGCACAGGCCGTACCGGCAGTACAGGCCATGCGGGCCGGGCGGGTCCGCTCAGTCGACCGGGCCGGCTCAGTTGACGCGGCGGAACTGCGCGGGATCGCCGAAGAGTTCGATCGCCTGCCGCAAGCTCGTCATCGCTTCCGAGAGCGCGGACACGGAACCCACCGCCGCGACGATCAGCAGCAGCGAGTGACGCAGCACGTCCGCCGCGGGCGCGCCCGCCTCGACCTCTTCCTCCAGCACGTCCAGGGCGTCCTCAGCCGCATGACGGTCTCTCAACTGGACAGGGTAGGCGTCGAGTTCGGACCTCAGCCGGACCACGGCCTTGCTCAGCCCGGCGACGCGCGGATCCGCGCCGCTGTCCGTGACCGTTGCTGAGCGCTGCCCCACAGCGTCGCTTCGCACCACAGTTCTCCCCCACAGAGATGGTGCCGTTCGCTCTCCCCACGAGAACTACGCGAGCGGCTGGAGCCAAGTAAACGCCACTCTCCGCTCATCGCGCCACACGGAGGGCGAAATTGACGGCCGATCCGCCTCGTTCACACCGCCGCGGGCCTCTCGTACCGAATCGCGGGATATGCAGGGCGATGGGCCACGTCTACTACGGTCGGCGGAGCACAGTCTGCGGAGCACGGTTCGGCAGGCACGGGTGCCGGGCCGGGAACAGGCCGCAGGAAGCCGGAAAGAAGGACGCCATGGACACGACCGCCCCGGGAGAGGCCGCGGACGGACCGCCGCGCCCCGCCGTCGCGGGGCTGCTGCTCGCGGCCGGAGGCGGGCGGCGGCTCGGCGGCCGCCCGAAGGCGCTCCTCCACCTCGCCGGACGGCCGCTGGTGGAGCACGCCGTCGCGGCCCTGCGCGCGGGCGGTTGCTCACCGGTGCACGTGGTACTGGGCGCGGCCGCCCAAGTGGTCCGCGCCCGCGCCGAGTTGACCGGCTGCGTGGTGCTCGACAACACCGAGTGGGAGTCGGGCATGGGCTCGTCCCTGCGAGTGGGTCTCGCCTCCCTCACCGGCACCGGCACGGACGCCGCGCTGGTGGCGCTCGTCGACCAGCCGGGGATCGGAGCCGAGGCGGTGGCACGGGTGCGGGCGGCCTGCGACTCCCCCGCCTCCCTCGTGGCTGCCTCGTACGGGGGACGGCGCGGCCATCCGGTGCTCTTCGGGTCCGGCCACTGGCAGGGGGTGACCGACCGCGCGGAAGGCGACCAGGGGGCGCGGGGCTACCTTCGCGAGCGGGCCGGCGAGATCGAACTGGTCGAGTGCGGCGACATCGCGGACCCCGCGGACATCGACACCCCGGCCGACCTGGAGCGGCTGCGTGCGTACGGCAGTTGACGCCGCGAGCGGTGCGGCGGGCACGCCTCGCCCTGGACGGCCCGCGGGTTTCGCCGACCGGAAGCGCGGAACCCAGCAACCCACCGGAGTCCGGCATCCCACCGGCGCCCCGGCGACTCGTCCGGAAGCACCTGCGCCCCGTCCGGCAGTACCGGCCGGGCTGCCCGCCGAGCGGTCGGCCGCCGCCGCGCGAACCAGCGGTGACGGCCGCCGGCCCGTTCGTGGCACGGCGAGCCATCAGGCGCTCACGGCGAACGAGTGAGAGATGTCTCGACGTCAACAGACCCTTGCCTATTCCACCATGAGGAAACTAGTCTCCACTGTTCAGAAGCTTCCCCCGAGCCGGACCGTGCCCGCCGAAGGCGAACCGCGAGCCCCGCTCGGCCAGCGGCACTCCGTGCCGCACGCATGAAGGAGAGTGACCCCCATGCCCGCCTCCCTGCCTTCCCCGGTCGAGATCGCCGGAGCGGCGCCCGTGGAGCGCCAGGACGAGGTGCTGACCGGCGAGGCGCTGGACTTCCTGGCCGCGCTGCACCGCCGCTTCACGCCCAGCCGCAACGAGCTGCTGACCCAACGCGCCGCGCGCCGGGCCGACATCGCGCGGACCTCCGCCCTCGACTTCCTCCCCAGCACGGCGCACGTCCGCGACGGCGACTGGCAGGTGGCACCCTGCCCCGACGCCCTCCAGGACCGGCGCGTGGAGATCACCGGCCCGACCGACCGCAAGATGACCGTCAACGCGTGCAACTCCGGCGCCAAGGTGTGGCTCGCGGACTTCGAGGACGCCTCCGCCCCGACGTGGCAGAACGTCGTCGGCGGACAGATCAACCTCATGGACGCGTTCGAGCGCCGCATCGACTTCACCGACGAGAAGTCCGGCAAGTCCTACGAGTTGGGCCCCGCCGAGAAGATGCCCGCCGTCGTCATGCGGCCGCGCGGCTGGCACCTGGACGAGCGGCACCTGCGCGTCGACGGGGAAGCCGTGCCGGGCGCCCTCGTCGACTTCGGCCTGTACTTCTTCCACAACGCGCAGCGCCTCCTCGACCTGGGCAAGGGGCCGTACTTCTACCTGCCCAAGCTCGAATCCCACCTCGAGGCCCGGCTGTGGAACGAGATCTTCGTCTTCGCCCAGGACTACCGCGGAATCCCCCAGGGCACGGTGCGCGCCACCGTCCTCATCGAGACGATCACCGCGGCGTACGAGATGGAGGAGATCCTCTACGAACTCCGCGACCACGCCTCGGGGTTGAACGCGGGCCGCTGGGACTACCTGTTCTCCATCGTGAAGAACTTCCGTGACGCGGGCACCAAGTTCGTCCTCCCCGATCGCAACTCGGTGACGATGACGGCACCGTTCATGCGGGCCTACACCGAACTGCTCGTCCGCACCTGCCACAAGCGCGGCGCCCACGCCATCGGCGGCATGGCGGCCTTCATCCCCAACCGCCGCGACCCCGAGGCCAACGAGCAGGCTCTGGGCAAGGTGCGCGCCGACAAGGACCGCGAGGCGGCCGACGGGTTCGACGGGTCCTGGGTCGCGCACCCCGACCTCGTGCCGGTGGCACAGGAGTCCTTCGACGCGGTCCTCGGCGACCGTCCCCACCAGAAGGACCGGCTGCGCGACGAAGTGAGCGTCAGCGCCGAGGAGTTGCTCGCCGTGGACTCCACGGAGGCGAAGCCGACCTACGCGGGACTGCGCAACGCCGTCCAGGTCGGCACCCGCTACATCGAGGCGTGGCTGCGCGGCATGGGCGCCGTCGCGATCTTCGGCCTGATGGAGGACGCGGCCACCGCCGAGATCTCCCGCTCCCAGATCTGGCAGTGGATCAACGCCGGCGTCGTACTGGACGACACCCCGGAGGGCGCCCAGCGCGTCACGCCGGACCTGGTGCGCCGCGTCGCGGAGGAGGACCTGGCCGCGCTGCGCGAGGAGCTGGGCGAGGAGGACTTCGCCGCGGGCGAGTGGCAGCGGGCCCACGACCTGCTGCTGCGCGTCGCCCTCGACGAGAAGTACGAGGAGTTCCTGACACTTCCGGCGTACGAACTGCTCTGAGCCGGACCGGCGCGGGTGCGCCGTTCTGCGTGTGCCAGCGGGGCCGTATCGGGCCGATTCCGGTGCGGCCCCGCAACGCTGCCGGTGTGACCGCCGCACACAGCTCGCGATCGTGCTCCCCCGCAGGCACGGGGAGGACGGCAACGCAGCCTGCGGGAAAACCCGTTGGCAGCCCCACGGCCCCCTCTGCTACATCTTTCGGAGGCCGTGCGAGACGACGAGGAGGTGGTACCCGTGAACGCTGTACCGACATGGGTGCTCCCCTTCGGGGTCACGGTCGGGCGATAGGTCGTCCGGGAGCGCCGCTCTGAGCACTCCCGAAAGGCACGACCATGCGATTCACCTCCGAACAGCGCCTCGACGGCGGTGTCCTCGAACGCGGGGTCCTCGAACGCGAATTCACGCTCGGTGAGATCCCCGGCATCCTCTGGACGCCTGAGGACGCGTCCGAACCTGCCCCGCTGATCCTCCTCGGCCACCCGGGCGGAGTGCACCGCATGTACCCCCGGCTGGCGGCACGAGCCCGGCGCTCCGTGGCGGAGGGCTTCGCCGCGGCCACCATCGAGCTCCCCGGCAGCGGTACCCGGCCCCGTTCCCCCGCCGCCGAGGAGGCACGCACCGGCCTGCGCCGGGCACTGAAGGCCGGAGAGCCCGTCGACGACGCGATCGTCGAACGGCTCGTCCTCCCTCTTGTCGACAAGGCGGTCCCGGAGTGGCGGGCCGTCCTGGACGCCCTCCTCACGCTGCCCGGAATCTGCGGCCCGGTGGGGTACTCGGGAGGGGTGATCGCCATCGGCATCCGGATGGCGGTGGTCGAACCGCGTATCGCGGCCGCCCTTCTGTTCGCCGGGAGCTACGTGCCCCGCGCCATGTTCGAAGAGGCCCGCCAGGTCACCGTTCCGCTGCATGTCCTGCTGCAGTGGGACGACGAAGGGAACGACCGGCAGCTCGCCCTGGACCTGTTCGACGCCTTCGGCTCCGCGGAGAAGACGCTGCACGCCAACATGGGCGGGCACACCGGCGTCCCGCAGTTCGAGGGGGATGACGCCGGCCGGTTCTTCGCCCGTCACCTGAGGTGAGACCGGCTGCCTCGTCAGCGGGACGAGTTGACTTCGACTCAAGTTGAAGAAATCGACTCCCCCGCATGGACACCACGAACTCCGCCCTCCCCTCCAAGGATCCCGACGAACGCCCACGGCGCCGACGAACAAGGAATCCGCGAGTTGGTCGCGCGGTCCCGGGAGGCGCAATCCCACCCGGACGGGCTGCGGCGATTCTTTCTGACACGCATCGCCCGGTGAACCCGGTACGGCGCCGGTGCTCCAACTCGGCTGCGATGCCTGCCGATTTGGCCCCTCCGGCCCCTGCACGAACACACGTACGGTGACGGCGGTTCCGACCGGCGGGTGGTTCGCCATGCGCCGACTCCCTGCCGTCCCGGCGGTTCTGACCAGCACTCACACCCGTACGCCGGGGCGCGTACGGGCACTCCCCGTGGACGGGCGCATCACCGAGCGTGAGCATTGCCCTCTGAGTCGGGCGCGGTTCACGGGCAACGGAGGTGGCCGGACATGACGGGGAGTGCCAACGCGGCGAGCGGGACCAACGGAGAACCGGAGGGCTCGGACGGCCTCAAGGCGTTCGGGGCGGTGCTCAAGGCGTTCCGCAGGCGTGCGCGGCTCACGCAGGACGAACTGGCCACGCGCGTACGGTACTCGGCGCAGACCATCG
The DNA here is from genome assembly GCF_900090125.1 of Streptomyces sp. WMMB 714. Taxonomy (NCBI): domain Bacteria; kingdom Bacillati; phylum Actinomycetota; class Actinomycetes; order Kitasatosporales; family Streptomycetaceae; genus Streptomyces; species Streptomyces sp. WMMB 714. The sequence goes on along the minus strand of NZ_FMHJ01000010.1, from coordinate 159,436 downwards.
CCTCCGTGGAGCAGGGGCGGAGGCTGCCGCCGGGGGACTTCGTGGAACGCGCGGAGGAACTCCTGGACGCCTTCGGCGCGTTGCGGGCCGCCGCTCAGCATGCCGTGCGGCGGCCGGGGCTGGCGTCCTGGTTCCGTGAGTGGGCGCGGCTGGAGGAGGACGCGGTGAGCCTGTGCACCTACGAATGCCGTGTGATCCCCGGGCTGTTGCAGACCGAGGCGTATGCACGGGCCGTCACGCTGAGCGTCCCGCCGCCGCCTTCCGCGGAGGAGGTGCGGCAGCGCGTCGCCGCACGTCTGGAACGCCAGCGGCTCCTGCGCCGGGACCGGCCCATCGCGTTCAGCTTCATCGTCGAGCAGGCACTGATCGAGCGCGGGACGGGCGGAGCCGAGGCGACGGAGGCCCTCATCGACAATCTTTTGGAGGTCGCGGGACTGTGGAACGTCGAGCTGCAGCTGATGCCTCTGCGGCAGCCCTGGCATGCCGGGCACGACGGACCGATGCAGCTTCTGGAGACCGCGGACAACCAGTGGCTCGGCTACACGGAAGGCCAGGAGACCGGCCAGCTGATCCCGAGCGCCAAAGACGTGAGTGTGCTGTTCCAGCGGTATGCCAGGATGCGTTCACAGGCTCTCACCCCTGAGGACTCCGCGAGCCTGCTGAGGCGAATGCGAGGGACGCTATGAGCACGAACGAGCCCGCCTGGTTCAAGAGCAGCTACAGCGGCTCACAGGGCGACAGCTGTGTAGAGGTCGCCACACTGCCCGAATCCGTCCACGTCCGAGACTCGAAAGTCCATGACGGACCGGAACTGAACCTCTCCCCCGATGCCTGGAGCACGTTCCTGTCCTACGCCGGCATCACGTCAGCGTGACCGGGGGCGGAGACCCGTCACCGCCCCCGGTTTTCCACGAGCCTGTTGAGACGAATGCGAGGGACGCCATGAGCACGAACGAGCCCGCCTGGTTCAAGAGCAGCTACAGCGGTTCGGAGGGCGACGACTGCGTAGAGGTCGCCACACTCCCCGAATCCGTCCTCCTCCGAGACTCGAAAACCCCTCACGGACCGGAACTCAACCTCTCCCCCGACGCCTGGAGCACGTTCCTGTCCTACGCCGGCACCACGTCGGCGTGACCGGGCGGAGACCCGTCACCGCCCCCGGTTCTCCACGGGGGCGGTGGGCTCCGTACCGGGGCGGTGGGTTCCGTATCGGCGGGCGGGGGCTCCGTGCCGCTACCGGACCGCCCGCTGCCAGGTGCTCACCGTGATCGGCCCTTCACACATGAGGAAAGTCCGGTGGTCGTCGGGAACCTTCAGACTCCAGTCGCCCGACGGAATGTTGAGATCCACGTTCACGGTCCGCGGCGGCGTGTCACATGCCTTCACCGGCTTGAAATTGAAATGCGAGGAAATGGCTTCGCCCGGTTTCAGGACGTGTGATTCCGGCGAACCCTGGTTCTTCTGACCCTCGTTGAGGCGCAGTGCGGTGCCGCCACCCTCGTTGGTGTGGACGACGGACACCTTCGGGAATCCGGAGATCGCGCAGGAGCCCTTTCCGGTGTTCTTGAGCGTGAGGTCGCCCTGCGGGATTCCCTGATTCGGCTCGAAGTGCATGCGCGAGTTCTTCGACGAGCAGGCCGGCGCCGCGCCGCCCGCACCGCCGCCTCCCGCCGCACCGGCCGCCGGGGCGCCGGCCGATCCGCCTGCCGAGCCCGCGCCGGACGAACCCTTGCCCGACGATGCCTTGCCGCCGCCGGAGTCCGCCGGGTTCTCCGAATCCCCCGGCTCCTCGGACGAGTTGCCCTCCGAGGCCGCGGCGGAACCGTCCGGCTTCGCCTCGGCGTTCCCCCCTTCCGCACCGCAGGCGGTCACCGCGAAAAGAGCCAAGGGCACGCAGGCCGCGGCTATGTTCTTCAGCCTGAAAGACATGGACTTCCCTACCAGAAATGATCGATGGTCACGGCGTGACGGCGCAGCGCTCAAGAATGGCGTGGATATCCCCCGGGGCGCTCGCCGCCTGCCGGTCATGACCATAGACGGAGGGATTTGTTTCAGGGATGTTTCCCGGCCTGCGGAGAGGGAATGTGACGGCCCTAACAAAAGGAGGCCGCTGCTCCATTTCCTGCAATCGGGATTCACCGCCAGGCAACCGGCCAGTGCATCGGTTCCTCAGCAAACCGGGCGGAATGTTCTCCGCCGGTTCTGCGGTCCGGTCATGAAATGACGCAGAGCGCACCGCTGTTGCGAACAACGTTATCCGGAGTTTTTCACAGAATTGTTTCAGCGGCCTCCGGTTCGCTCTTACCCGCGGAAACCGAAGGTCGTCCGGATCCCGCCCGCCCAAGAGCGGGCGGGCAGCGGATCCGTGCGAGGGGGGATCGGCTCCGCGGCCTCAGCCGGCGCGGACGGCGATCCCCGGGTAGTCGAGGACGAGGCCGGAGGTGTCGAAGACGAGGCGGCAGTCGACCTCGAAGACGGGCGCGGCGTAGTCGTAGCGCTGACGGCCCGTCTCGTCATTGGCCCGCGCGTACGTCTGGTCAAGTCGCTCCACGGACAGGTCCGTTGCCCGTACGTAGGCCGCCGGGGCGTCCGCTTTCGCACCGACCGCCAGCCGAAGCCGGTGCACGGGAAGGGCGTTGGTCATCGCGGAGGCCTCCAGGTCGACGTCCCGGCACCCGTCCAGGTGCGGCGCAGCCTGCCCGTCGACCCGCCAGCGGCCGGCGCTGTCGACGGCGAGCGACGTCTTGCGGTGGCCGAGGGCCGACCGGCTGGAGACGCGGGCGAGGCGCGTGTGCCACCCGTGGTCGACTTCGAGCATGTAGCCGACGATCCACGTCTGGCCCTCCTCCAAGGCGGTCGTGCAGCCGTGGACGCGCAGGCCGTCGCTGAGGGTCTCGAAGTAGACGACCTCGAAGCCGGTGCGGGCGTCGAGGTGTTGCCAGGCGGCTGTCGGTGGCAGATCGCGGAAGTACAAGTGCTCACCCTCCCAAGTCGTAGAGCCACCATCCTGACCCCCCGTCCGGTCAACGGCGGGAGCGGCTCGCCGGAGCTTTGGGGAAGGCTGGGAAGGGCCCCGGCAGGGGCTCCGGCCCCTCGGAAGCCGACTCCCGTGCGGCGCGGCCGAGTTCGCGGTCCCTGCGGTTGCGGGGGCGCTCATCCGCTACCGACCCCTTCCGGTCGGAAGTCGAGCAACTGTTCGTCGCTCAGGCTCTCGACGGTCTCGCTCCGGGCCGGTGGCCGACGGCTGGCCTGGAGCAGCAGCCGGAGCCCTGCTCGGCGGACCGCACACGGCGTCGCCGGCCCGGCGGAGCGCGCCGACGGCAGGAGGTGGCGGCAGACGCCCCGCCCGGGTGGTGCGAAGCGCACCCCGGCTCGGGGGCTCAGGCGCATGTTCCGCCTCACCGGACGCTCGTAGCTTCGACGTCATGACGAAGCAGAAGCGCGCAACCGCGGAGCACGGAAGAGCGCGGCGCAGTGTGCTGCGCACGCTGGGCCTGACCGCCGCCGGGACAGCGCTGGCGACGACGGCGGGGACCGGTGCCGCCGCCGCACGGGAAGCGGGACGGAGGCCGGGCGCGGTCGGCCCCCGTACGTACCTCCTCGTGCACGGCACCCACAGCGCGGGGGTTCATCTCACGGGCGTCGCGGGCGAGTTGCAGCGGCGCGGGCACCGCGCGGTGACGGTGGACCTGCCGTGGCACGGGAACGAGGCGTTCGTGCCCTCGGCGTACCAGCGGCAGGACCTGGACGCGCTGGCGACCGAGCCCTCACCGCTGGCCGGGCTGACTCTCGACGACTACGCGCACCGCGTCGAGCGGCACGTGCGCACGGCGGCCCGCTACGGCCCCGTGGTCCTCGTCGGGCACAGCATGGGCGGCACCAGCGTGAACCGCGTCGCCGACGCGGTGCCCCAACTCCTCGACCACATCTGCTACTTCGCGGCCTTCTGCCCGAGCCGCGCGATGCCGACGCTCGAAGCCTGCATGTCCTCCCCGGAAGGGGCCGGGGCCATCAGCCCGGACGACCAGGTGATCGGCGACCCCGAGCAGTTGGGCGTGGTGCGCCTCAACTGGCGTACGGGCAGGCCGAGGGATCTGGCCGTCTTCAAGGAGATGATCTGCGCCGGCTACCCGGACACGGCGTTCCGCAGGGTGCTGAACGCGATGCAGACCGACGAGTGCGTGCGGGCCTACGGCGGACGGGCCGTGGGCGGAGCCGGCACCTGGGGCCGCATCCCCCGCACCTACCTGCGCATGGGCCGGGACCGCCTGGTCACGCCCGAACTCCAGGACCGCATGATCGCGGAGGCGGACGAAGCCACTCCGGGCAACCGGTTCCGCGTCCGCGACTTCCCGTCGGCCCCGCACATGGGCCCCCTGGACCCGCGCGAGGTGGCGGACGCGCTGCACGAGGTGCGGCTGCGGAGGGGGTGACGGCGGGCACTTTCCGAGAAGTAACTCCGCAATCCCGAGAGGAAGTTTATTCCTTGATTTTCTGGACGGCGACTCCGTCTCATTTTCAACGAAACGGAGCCGCCGAGAGCAGTGCATGAAGAAGACCCGGAAATGACACCACCGGGGCTTGATCTTTCCTGTAATGAGCGTCACAGAATCACGGATCCCCGACACATAGAGCCAGCACACGGGGCAACCGGAATCGGAACGCGATCCTCCCCGTCCGAATGCTGCCGTCTAAGCCGCCCATTACAAGTCACCGCCGGGAAACGTGATTTCCCTCGGCCTGGAACGTGTGTGAAGATCTTTTCGTGAACCCGCTCGATCGGGTTCGGTTCACGCCACCGCGAGGTGCCATGAACCGGGCGGAGAGACCTCACCGCTCACTTCTGCGACCACGGCACGGGGAAGGACGGGGGCGGCACCATTCGTCGCAGCGATGACCGTCCCCGAACGGATGCCGGCGCGGAGACGAGTCAAACCTTAGATACTCAGGGGGATCTGATGAAGAAAAGAACAGTGGCCGCTGTCGCCGGGGCAGCGCTGGGAGGCGCGGCTCTCCTGGTAGCCACCCAGGGGTCCGCGCAGGCTGCGGCACCGGCGGAGACGAAGGCCGCTACCGCGGCGTCGGCCGGCTCACCGGCACCTGGTGAGCAGTCGCCCAAGGTCGTGGGAAGCGTGGCGGCGAAGGCCGCCAAAGCCGCAGGCAAGGCGGCCGGAAAGGCAGCCGTGCACGCTCGGGCCGCTGCAGGGTCCGGGGCGAGCAACAATTCCCTGATCGGCAGCCTTTTCGGCGTCAAGCCTTCGAACGTGTCCGAGCCGCAGGGCACGTCGGCGGAAGCAGTATTCGACCGGTGACGCGGATGATCCGGAACATCAGGAGGGTGGCGCTGATCCTCGGCGCCGCCCTCCTGGGCTCCCATTTCATGCTGGCGGCACTCTCCCAGGCGCCGCTGAGCCCGGCGAAGCTGCGTTATCACGGCCCGGTCAACGAGTATCTGGAACCCTACTTCACACAGAACTGGCTGCTGTTCGCCCCTGTTCCGCTCTCGGACGACCAGGGGGTCCTGGCTCGTGTCAAGTGCGGAAGCGGCACCGTCACGCGCTATTACGACGTCACTTCCCAGCACATCGAGAGAGTTCAGGAGAGCCGATTCTTCCCGTCGCGGATGTCGCGGCTCGTGACCAATTCACTGCAGCAGATCCACAACACCGACGAGGTGATGGAGCGGTACCGCGAGAAGGCGCAGAACGACAAGAAGCCGCTCCCCCCTCTCATGCCGCACGAGAAGGCCTCTCGCGACGAGGCCGTCGATTTCCTATCGCGGTACGCCTCAGACGAGCTTCCCCACGCGTGCGGCGGTGACCGGCCGCACGCGGTGCAGGTGCGCATGTACGTGCACGAACTCCCCCCTTGGTCCAGGCGTGATCAGCCCGCGGACAGCGGAAAGGTCTCCGTCGAGGACTTCCCCTGGCGGGAGGTCGAGAGTCTGTGATCAGCAGCGCGATCGCTTCCCTCGACCGGGTCGCCGACCGTCCCTCCAGCACCGCTGGAGTATCGGCGGCTCGGGTCCTCATTGGGTTCGTCGGCTTCATGTACTACATAAGTCAGTACAAGGACCGCAGCTACCTGTTCGGCCCCGACGGGGTGCTTCCGCACCACGTCTTCGTCGAGCAGCTGGCCGAATCGGGCGCCTTCAGCATCTACTCGTGGAGCGACTCACCGCTGTGGTCCGAAGCCGTCTTCCATCTGGGGGCGCTGGCGGCCTTCTCCGTTCTGATCGGTTTCGGCGGGCGGCTCGGACTCGCCGTGCACTGGGTGTTCCTCTGGTCCGTCTACCAGCGGCAGACTGCCCTGATTGACGGTGGCGACAACCTCGCGTACCTCGTCATTCCCATGCTCATGCTGACACGCTGCTACGACCGCTTCTCGGTATCGACGGGCACCGCGGCCAGGCTCTCCAGCCGTCTTCCCGAATGGGCCCGGAGCCTCTCAAGGCCCCTGCACACCCTGGGAGTCGGGGCGATCGCCACGCAGATGTGCCTCATCTACGTGGTGAGCGGCCTGTACAAGGTGCAGGGGCCGATGTGGCAGGACGGGACAGCCCTCTTCTACATCCTCAGGGTTCCCGAATTCACTTGGCCAGGCGTCTCGGAGCACGTCTACAGCAATGAACTACTCGTCTACCTCGGCACGTATTCGGCCACGCTGTTCCTCGTGTACTTCCCGCTGGGCGTGCTCAATTCGCGGCTCCGCCCCTGGGCAGCCCTGCTGTCGATCTGCTTCCATCTGTCGATCGCGCTGCTCATGGGCCTGACCAGCTTTGCCCTCACCATGATCGCCTGCGACATGATCTTCCTCAGCAAAGAGATCGACAGGACCGCGGCCTTCGTGCGCCGGGCCGGAGCTTCGCTCTCCGGCTTGAGAGCGCGGGACACGGCCTTCCCGCCGAAGCGGTCCGCGAGCGGAAACGAGACGCCGGCATGATGGTCCTCGCCGAATTCCTGACGAACTTCTTTCCGCGCCGCCCCGGAAGCTTCCGCGAATACGTCATCTCCTGTCTCTTCACGGTCGTCGTTTCTGTGCTGGTGTGGGTGGCCGTCGCTCGGTTCTACGGCGCGGGGCCGGACACGGTCGTCCACGTGTCGTGGGTGCTCGCCGCGTTCGAGACCGCGGCCTACGCGGTGAGCTGGTTCGTGTTCCGGCACCGGGCAGGCGGAGAGGGGGAAGCATGAGGTTTCCCGTGCCGCAGTGCGTGCTGGGCAGTGCCGACGTCTGCGAGCCGCAGGCCCGCCACGGCCACGATCCGGACGCCTTCGTGGAGATCGGTTCGCTCACGAAGGTGCTGACGGGAACGGCGCTGGCCCGGCTGGCCGACGGCGGCGTACTCGGCCTGGACGATCCCGTGGAGCGCTGGGTGGGCGCTCCACGGGGCACCGGCATCACGCTGCGGCACCTGGTGAACCACACCTCCGGACTGCCGCGCCTGCCTCCCGGCCCGCTGGACTCCGACCCGTATCTGACGTTCACCCATGCCGCGTTGCGCGATCTCCTGACACGGCTGGACGAGATCGCTGTCGCTCCGCCGGGCAGTGAAGAGGTGTACTCCAACCTGGGTTACGCCGTGCTCGGGGCGGTGCTGTCCGCAGCGGCAGGGCCGTTGTTCGAGGACGTGGTCCGCACGCACGTACTGGACCCGCTGGGTCTCGGCGACGGCTTCGCCGTGACACCCCCCGCCGGCCGGCGCCTCGTCCCCACCGGCCTGTTCGGGCGTCCGAGGAGGCTCTGGACGACGGACGGCGCCGTGCTGCCGGCCGCCGGCATGTGGGCCACGCCCCGGGCTGTCGACTCGCTGGTGCAGCAACTCGTCGTCGACCGCGCCCTGGGCGACCCCGCCGGCAGCTGGCAGCGCAGCGGCCGGCTGCTCTGGCACGACGGCGCGACGCTCAACTCCTCCGTTTTCGCGGGGGCGTTCACCGACGGGGGCCGCCTGGTCGTGCACCGCCTTCACGGGTCTCCCGAGCGGACGAAACGCATCGCGGTCCGCTACCTGCGGTCGGCAAGCGGGGCGCGGTAGGGCTTGTGTTGCGGATCTCGGCGGGCCCGCCGAGATCCGCAACACAAGCCCTGGTCACCTTCCCGAGGCCGGGTCCGTCCGGCCCTCTCCGGCCGGCCCCTCCTCCGCAGGACCGCGGGTGCCGTCCGCGCGGCGCGAGCTCCGCCAGTGGTGGAAGACCAGGTTGAGCAGGACCGCCGTCGCGCAGCCCGTGGAGATGCCCGAGTCGAGGATGATGCGGGCGCTGCCGGGAAGCACGTGGTAGAAGTCCGGCGCGGCGACCGGGACGAGCCCCACCGCGAGGGACACCGCGACGATCACGATGTTGTCGTCGTTGCCGAGGTCCGCCCTGGCGAGGGTGCGGATGCCGCTCGCCGCGACGGAGCCGAAGAGCACGACGCCCGCCCCGCCCAGCACCGGCTGCGGCACGGTGGCGATGAGTGCGGCCGCCGCCGGGCAGAGGCCCAGCAGGATCAGGATGCCGCCGCCCGCCGCGACCACCCAGCGGCTGCGGATCTTCGTCATCGCGACGAGGCCGATGTTCTGGGCGAAGGCCGTCGCGAGGAAGCCGTTGAAGAAGGGGCTGACGAAGGAGCCCAGGGTGTCGGCCCGGAGCCCGGCCGCGATGGTCTTCTCGTCGGCCGGGCGCTCCACGATCTCGCCCAGCGCCAGCATGTCGGCGGTGGACTCCGTCATCGAGACGAGCATGACGACGCACATCGAGACGATCGCGGCCACGGCGAACTGCGGCGCCCCGAAGTGGAACGGCGTGGGGAAGCCGACCAGTCCGGCCGACTTCAGCGCGCCGAAGTCCGTCAGCCCGACGGGTATCGCGATCAGCGTCCCCACGGCCAGGCCGATCAGTACGGCGATCTGCTTGACGAAGCCGCGCGTGAAGCGCCTCAGCAGCACCACGACGAGGAGGGTCAGCCCCGCCATGGCGATGTTCTTCGCCGCGCCGAACGAGGGCGCCGCCGGGTCGCCGCCCTGCGCCCAGTTGAAGGCGACCGGCATCAGCGAGACGCCGATGAGGGTGATGACGGTGCCGGTGACCACCGGCGGGAAGAAGCGCACGAGCTTGCCGAAGTACGGGGCGACGACGAAGCCCAGCGCCGCCGCCACCATGCAGGCGCCGAAGATGACCGGCAGCGCGTCGTCGGGCCCCTCCGACTTGTTGATGGCGAGCATCGGGGCGACGGACGCGAACGTCACGCCGTTGACGAAGGGCAGCCGGGCGCCGATCTTCCACACGCCGACCGTCTGCAGCAGGGTCGCGACGCCCGCGAGGAAGAGGCTCGCGCCGGTGAGGAAGGTCAGTTCGGTGACGGAGAGGCCGACTGCCGCTCCGATGATGAGCGGGGGAGCCACCACGCCCGCGTACATGGCCGCGACGTGCTGCAGCCCGGTGGTGACGAGTCTGAGGGGCGGCAGCGTCTGGTCGACGGGGTGCCTGTCTTCGTGCGCCGGTGTGTTCGCGCTGTCCGGCTGCGTGCTGTTCCGGTCACTGGACCTGGGCTTCTCGGCCACGGCGGGGCCTCCTGGCGATCGGTCGATGCGGCCATCTGTCGATGAGGTCACGGTCATGCGGTTGTTCGCGTGCGCCGTACCGCCCGGGGTGCCGGACCGTCCCGGGACGTGAGGGGGTTGGGCCACGTCCCGGGAACGGCGGTGGTGTCGCTGGCCCGGCCGGGAGCCGTCCCTCCCGGCCGGAGTTCTTGTGGTGTCGTACCGGAGCGCAGCGGGTTCAGGCGCCGCCGGCCGCGATGTGGGAGAGGCGGCGTGCCTGGTCGCGGGCGTGGCGGGCCACGGCGTCCTCGTCGGCGTTGGTGAGCCGGCCGTCCTCGGCGACGGGGCGGCCGTTGACGAGGGAGAGCGTGACCGGGGCCGCCGCGCCGAGTACGAGCGCGGCGACGGGGTCGGCGATCGAGGAGTGCCCGATGCCGTCCAGGCGCCACAGCACGAGGTCGGCGAGCTTCCCGGGCTCCAGGGAGCCGATCTCCGCCTCCCTGCCGAGGACCTGCGCTCCGCCGTAGGTGCCCAGACGCAGCGCCTGGCGTGCGGTGAGCGCCTTCTCCTTGTGGGGGCCGAGCCGGTTGAGCAGGAGCGCGTTGCGCAGTTCGGTGTGGAGTTCGCCGGACTCGTTGGAGGCCGTGCCGTCCACGCCGAGCCCGACGGGGACGCCGGCCGCGAGCATGTCCGGGACCCGGGCGATGCCCGCGGCGAGCCGGGCGTTGGACGACGGGCAGTGGGCGACGCCCGTGCCGGTGCGGGCGAAGGCGGCGATGTCGGAGTCGTTCATGTGCACGCAGTGCGCCATCCAGACGTCGTCGCCCAGCCAGCCCACCGATTCGAGGTAGTCGGTGGGGCCCATGCCGAACCGCTCGTGGCAGAACTTCTCCTCCTCCACGGTCTCCGAACCGTGCGTATGCAGCCGTACGCCCTTGCGTCGGGCCAACTCGGCGGCCTGGCGCAGCAGTTCGGTGGTGACGGAGAAGGGCGAGCAGGGGGCGACGCCGATGCGCAGCATGGAGTCGAACGAGGGGTCGTGGTAGGTGTCGACCGCCTCCTCGGTGGCGGCGAGCGCGTCGTCGGTGGTCTCCACCGCGAAGTCGGGCGGGAGCCCGCCGTCGGACTCCCCCAGGTCCATGGACCCGCGGGTCGGGTTGAAGCGGACACCCAGTTCGCGTGCGGCGCGGATCTCGGCGCCGAGCAGGTCGCCCGCGCCGCGCGGGAAGACGTAGTGGTGGTCCATGGCGGTGGTGACGCCGCCGCGCGCCATCATGCCGAGCGAGCCCCGGGCCGCGGCGTAGACCATCTCCTCGTCGATGCGCGCCCAGGTGGGGTAGAGGGCGACGAGCCAGTCGAAGAGGTTGGCGTCCTGCGCCAGGCCGCGGGTGAGCCACTGGTAGAAGTGGTGGTGGGTGTTGACGAGTCCCGGCGTGACGAGGTGTCCCGTCCCGTCGACGCGCCGCACGACACCTGTCAGGCCCTCGGGCGGAGCTCCGGCGCCGACGGATTCGATCCGGTTCCCCGCGACGACCACGTGGCCCGCGGCGTGTTCGGTGTCGTGCGCGTCGACGGTTGCGACGGCGCAGTTCTCGATGACTACGCGCTCGGTCGTGCCTGCCGTGTCGGCCATGTGTACGTCCTCGGATGCGGGTCGCGTGACGATCGGGGAGGGCGGACCGGGAGGAGCGGGGAGCCGGGTGCTGCGATCGCACCCGGCGCTCAACTCTCCTGCCGGGCTCAGAGGTTGGTCATGTCCACCGGTATCCGCGCCTGGGCTCCGTCCCGCAGGACGGTCGCCTCGATGAGCCCGTACGGGCGGTCGGCGGCGAGGTAGACGGCTCCGTCGGCGGCCTCGTTCTTGATGCCGAAGACCTCCAAGTCCGCCTTGAAGTGGTGCTTGTTGGGCATGGAGAAGCGGATCTCGTCCAACTCGTCCCGCCCTTCGATGACTCGGGACCCCATCTCGTAGAGCGTCTGCTGCAGGGAGAGGGAGTAGGTCTCGGCGAAGGCCCGCAGCAGGAGCGTCCGGATGCCGCCGTAGGACTCGTCCCAGTCGGGCGGTGTGCCCTCGCCGCTCCAGTTGTGCCGCCACACGGCGCTGACCTCTGTGGCGAGGATGCGGTCGTAGTCCTCTTTGAGCGTCGTGTACTTGTCCTTGATGTATCCCCAGAACTCCGAGTCGGTGGAGTTGAGGACGGTCAGGCCCTTGAGCCCGCCGAGCACCTGGAGGCTTCCGCCGCCCCGGCTGTCGTAGGTGATCTGCGCGGTGCGGATCTCACCTCCGTTGCGCACGAAGGAGTGCGGGGCGTCGCCGCCGGAGGTGGCGATGCGGTCCCACGCGTACTCCTCGATGCGGATACGCGCCGTGGTGATGGGCTCGGTGCTGTCCACGAAGTGCCGGGCCAGCGCGATGCCGAACTGCTCGGCCGTCCGGATGCCGTGCTCCTTGGCGAAGGCGAAGACCGTGTTCTTCGTGGTGTCCGTCGGCAGGACGTGCGCGTTGGAACCGGAGTAGTGCACCTCGTCCAGGTCGCCGCTGAGGGCGACGGAGACGTTGAGGTCCTTGATGTGGTGGGTCCCGCCGTCCCTGGTGATCTTGACGACGCGGTTCTCCGCCTTGCCGTACTGGTTCTGGCCGAGAACCGTGATCGGGCTTGCCATATCGCTGTCAGCTCCCTCGGTATACGGAGTAGCCGAACGGGTTGAGCAGCAGCGGCACGTGATAGTGCTCGCCCGCGGCGACGGCGAAGACCACCGTCACCTCGGGGAAGAAGCTGTGCGGACCGCCGTCGCTCCCCTTGCTCCGCAGGTAGGGCTCCACCTCGAAGGTGAGCCGCGCGTGTGTGGCGCCCTCGGGAAGCGCCGGAAGGTCCTTGCAGCGTCCGTCGCCGTCCGTACGGGACGCGGCGTGCGCGCTCCACTCGGCGTCCCGCCCCGTACGCACCGACAGCTCGACGGCGACGTCCCGGGCGGGGCGGCCGGCGCTGGTGTCCAGGATGTGCGTGGAGACCGAGGCCGTGGTCGTGTCTGCCTTGCTCATGCTCGCTGGGGTTCCCTCTCCGCGAGTCCGCTCAGGCGGATCCTGTTGATCTTCGTCAGTTCGGTTCGTACGTTCTCGCGTTCCGCTTCCGGGGAGTTGGCCAGCCGTGAGCGGGCGGCGTCCCGCATCTGCTGCGCCGTCAGGCCCGTGGCGCAGATGAGGAAGACGTGCCCGAACTTCTCCTGGTAGGCGAGGTTCAGCTGGAGCATCTCCTCCTTCAGCTCCTCCGGCGCCCCCGCCATGCCCCGCTGCTCCCGTGCGGAGGTCGCGTCCCCGGGTTCGGGACGGCCGATCGGGGGATGGCCCGCCATCGCCTCCGCGAGGCCGTCGGCGTCGAGCGCACCCGTCGCGTCGTCGCTCGCGGCGAGCAGATCCTCCGTGCCGGCGTACGGGCGGCGGGCGAGCACCGTCCCGATCCAGGAACGCGCGGTGCAGACGGACCGGAGCGCTGCGCGGGCATCGCTCTCGGCGGACGAGTTCAGCCAGGTCAGACCTGGTGCTGCGGGGGTAGCTGACACTGAGGGACCTCCGGGGGCCTCCGAAGCGGTGCTGCTCTCCGGCTGGGAACAGCTAAGACCCCGCGGCGTCCATCGTCAACAGTTTGTTGAAGTTTGCTGTCGCCCGGCGCCCCGCCGCACCGCCCGGCCGCCGCGGAAGGAGACCCGGCCCGAGTGCGGTCAGCGGCGGCGCCGGCGGCGGCGTGCGAGGCGGTGGAACGCCTTCGGCCCGCCCGTCGGCGCGGGCAGTGCGCCCGCGACCGCGTCGGCCAGCAGGGCGCCGACCGTCTCGGCCGCGCAGGCGCGGTTGGCGCCGATCCCGCCCGAGGGCCCGCGTTTGATCCAGCCCACCACGTACGTCCCGGCCCTGCCTGCCACCCGGCCGCTCTCGTGCCGGACGGTCCCGGTCTCCTCGTCGAACGGCAGCCCGGCCTGGGGCACTCCGCGGTAGCCGATCGCCCGCAGGGCCGTACCGGCCGGGATCTCCAGTTCGCCGTTACCGCCGGTGGCACGCACGGCACGGACGTGCTCGTCCCCGCACACCTCCGTGGGCGCGGAGAGGAAGCGGAACACGATGCGGCGCCGCGGACCTGCCGCATCCGGGGGCACGGACCAGTCGACGGTCTCCCGCGCCACGCCCCGCAGTACCGACGCCTTGTCCTTCGGCCCGGCGGCGTCGATCACCGCGCCGACGCGCGGATCGTGGCCGTCCACGACCAGGTCCACCCCGGGGAGGTGCCGCAGAGCGAGCAGTTCGGATCGGGTGTACGCCGCGTCTTCCGGGCCGCGGCGCCCGAGCAGCACCACCTCGCGCACCTTGCTGCGGCGCAGCTCCGCCAGCGCGTGGTCCGCGATCCCGGTGCCGGCGAGCGTCTCCGGGTCGGAGACCAGGATGCGGGCGACGTCGAGGGCGACGTTGCCGTTGCCGATCACGACGACTCGTTCCGCCGAGAGGTCGACGGCGTCCGGCGCGACCTCCGGGTGCGCGTTGTACCAGGCGACGACGGTGGTCGCGGCGACGCTGCCCGTCCGGTCCTCGCCGGGGATCCCCAGCCGCCGGTCGGCGGCGGCCCCGACCGCGTAGATCACCGCGTCGTGGTGGGCGGCGAGTTCCTCTGCCGTGACGTCCCCGCCCACGTCGAGGCCGAGGTGCATCCGCACGCGGGGATGCGTGTGGAAGCGGGCGAAAGTGTCGCCGGCCTTCTTCGTCGACGGGTGGTCCGGGGCCACGCCGTACCGGATGAGACCGCCGGCGGCCGGGAGCCGGTCGACGAGCGTCACTTCGGCCCGGGTGTGCAGCAGCAGGTCCTCGGCGGCGTACATGCCCGCCGGCCCGGTGCCGACGATCGCGACCCGCAGCGGCCCGAAGTCCGGCGGCAGGACGCGTTCGAAGACCGGCTCGCCCCAGGCGTGGAAGTTCGGTCCGGGGCCGTCCGTCTCGGGCGCCTTGGTCTCCGCATCCCTCTCCGCCCGCGACTCGCTCCCGCCGGGCTCGAAGTAGGCCGCGTTGATGTCGGCGTACTCCCGCTGTCCGGCGGTCAGGCTGTCGACCGGGAAGACGGCGTCCACCGGGCAGGCGTCGGCGCAGGCACCGCAGTCGATGCAGGTGTTCGGGTCGATGTGCAGCATCTCCGTGCTGCCGAAGTCCCGCTCCCCGGGCGTGGGCCGGATGCAGTTGACCGGGCAGACGGACACGCAGGTGGCGTCGTTGCAGCAGGTCTGGGTGATCGCGTAGGCCATGTCGTTTCTCGCCTGGCGTCGTCAGCGGCCGTCAGATCAGGTCGGCGCGCTTGTAGAAGAACAGCGCGGGCCTGGTGAGCAACCCGACCGACGTCAGGAACTCCATCAGGCCCGAACAGCTGGAGCGCATCATCGACTTGTGGTGCTCGTTGGCCTTCGCCTCGCGGAGGGCGCGCTTCTCGTCCAGTCCGGCGTTCGCGTAGACCTTCCGGCTCACCATGCTGGTGACGATGGTGTAGGCGGCCACGGCGATCAGGACGGAGTGGATGTGACGACGCACCCGTCCGGCGCGCGCGAGGTGCTTGCGCGTCTCTTCGCGGGCGAACTTCATGTGCCGTGATTCCTCGACGACATGGATGTTGTTGATGGTGCGGACGAACGGCACGACCCGTTCGTCGCGCATCCAGTCGCGCTGCATGACGTCGAGGACCTCCTCGGCGACCAGGATCGCCGCGTACGCCGCCTCGCCGAACGCCACGGTCTTGAAGAGCCGGCCGAGTTCGATCGCCACCCGGTGCGGGCGGTAGGCCGGCGCCCGGAGCTTCTTGGCACCCCGGGCGAACATGATCGAGTGGCGGCACTCGTCGGCGATCTCGGTGAGCGCCCACTGGAAGGTGTCGCTGGTCGGGTCCTTCGCGTAGAGGTCCCGCAGCACCATCTGCTGAAGGATCATCTCGAACCAGATGCCGGTGCTGGCCACCGAGGCGGCCTCCTGCCGGGTCAGCGCCTTGCGCTGGGCGTCGGTCAGTTCGTTCCAGTACGCCGTGCCGTAGAGGGTGCTCCACTCCGGGCTGGCGCCGTGGAAACCCTCGTCCAGCGGGGTCTCCCAGTCGACCTCGGTGAGCGGGTCGTAGGAGAGCTGCGCGGACGAGTCGAGCAGCCGCCGCGCGATGCCGTCCTCCGGCGTGGGGCTCGTGGTCTCCGGGCGCGAGATGCTGATGGCCATGGTGGGACTCCTCGAGTCGGGTCCGTGAAGTACCTCGTCCTCTACTGCTATTACTGTCGGTAACAGCGTCTTGCTGACAGACCTTATAGCAAGAGTCGACGCCTGCCTACCCCTGAGTAGATCCGCGGTTTCCCCACCAGCCGCCGCCCGAGCGGCCCGATCACGCGGCGAGCGCCGTCGGCCAAGCCGCCCCGGCCCTCGTCGAGTTCAGGCACCGCTCTCCCCCGCGACGCCCAACAGCCCCGCACCGGCTGCGACTTGCGGCACCGGCCCGAGAGGTTCCGTTCATCCTCGGCTCATCCGGCGGTCATACCAGCGGAGACGGGGCTCCTAAGGTCGGGACGCAACGCCTACGGGAGCGCCGGGGAGCGCGGCAGAGCGCCGGGGGAACACGGGAAGGGGACCGTCGTCGCACGGGGAGACACGGGCAGGGCACGGAAGCGGCGCGCGGCCGCTCCCGCCGGCGGTCCGGAAGGCACCGCGGCGCGCCCCCGGACGGCGCGCGACCCGCACTGGGACAACGTCCGCTTCGCCTCCGGGACGCTCGTCCTCGTCGGGCACGTCGTCGAACCGCTCGGCCACCTCGACGGGCTGCGCTGGCTGTACATCGCGAGCTGGGCGCTGCGCGTCCCCGTATTCGTCATCGTGGCGGGCTACTTCAGCAGCGCCGGGCCGCTCGGCCGCCGAGAGCTGCGGCAGCTCTCGGAAGCGGTACTCGCGCCGTACCTGCTCATCGGGCTGCTGCACACGCTGCAGATCCGGCTCCTGGAGGGGCACTGGAAGTTCTTCACCTCGCAGCCCGCGTGGGGGCTGTGGTTCCTGCTGTCGCTGTTCATGTGGCGGATGCTGCTGCCGTATCTCGCCGTGCTGCGGTACCCGCTGCTGACCGCGATGGCGGCCGCCTTGGCCGTCGGCTACCTCGACGACTTCACCCGCCTCTTCTCCGCCTCCCGTACGGTCGCCTTCCTGCCCTTCTTCGTCCTCGGCTGGCAGTTGCGCCGGGGCCTGGCGGACCAGTGGCTGCGAGCACGCTGGAGCCGCGGGGCCGCCGTCCTGGTGCTCGCGGCGACCGCGGCTGCGGCCTATCCCCTCCGGTACGGCATCGACACGAGCTGGCTGGGCATGCAGGCCTCCTACGCGCAGACCGTGTCCTTCGCGCCCGTGTGGGCGTGGGGCCCGCGCGGGGCCGTGCTCGTGTGCGGGATGCTGATCGCGCTGAGCTTCATCCGGCTGATGCCCGGACGGCGGCTGCCGGTGGTGACGTACCTGGGCGCGGGCGGCCTCTTCATCTACCTGCTCCATCCCCTCGTACTGCGCGCCCTGTTCCACTTCGTGGGGCTGGGGTGGGTCGGCCCCTGGTACGAGCAGCTCGCCGTCGCCGCCTTCGGCTGCGTCCTTGCCGCGGCGCTGGCCTCGCCTCCGGTGCGACGCCTCGCGAGGCCGCTGGTGCAACCGCGGATGACGTGGCTGTACGCGCCGGAAGACTCCGGGGGTCGCGCCCCTTCGGCACCTCCGCGCAAGGAGCCGTCCGGGGAGCCGTCCGGGCAGCGGCGTACGGAACTCCCTTGCGATCACGCGGCAGGTACCACGGGCACCGAGGCGCCGCGGGCCGGGCGCACGTCGGAGTCCGTGCCCACGGCGGAGCCCGGACCCAGAGCAGAGCCCGGACGCAGAGCGGAGCCCGGACTCGCCCGCCCGGCACGGCCGGAGGAGCCGCTCCGGAATCCGCGCTGACCGCCGCCGCACCTCGCCTTGCCGCCCGTCCCCGACCGCCTGGCCGGCGGCGGGGAAGGGCGAGGTTCACCCGGCGGTGGTGCCGAGGCTGTGCGCGTGGCCGCGCGGGTTCAGGCCGAGTAGCCCTTCGGCGGGATCAGACTGGCCAGTTGGGAGAAGTTCAGCCAGTAGATCTGGTAGCCGTTGAAGGAGGCCGAGTCGGCGATGAGCACCGTGTTGTGGTCGGTGTCGTAACCGATCACGGCGAAGTAGTGGTAGACGGTCTGGTCCGAGGGGTAGCCGGGCGGCTGGTTGCCGGGCGGCGCGACGATGTTGGCGACGATCGCGTAGTTGTTGTCGATGTCGGCGACGACGTCCGACCACAGCAGGTCCTTCTGGGCCTGGGTGGGCGGGTCGTTGGGCATCTCGCGGGTGAAGTACTCGCCGGCGTCGATACGCGAGTTCAGCACCGTGGTGACCTGGCCGATGTGGTCGGTGCCTCCCGTGTGGGTGCCGAGCTCCGCCGCCAGGGTCGCCTGGCTGGGAGGGGCGACCCGGGCGGAGAGCGCGATACGGGTGGCCGCGGGGCCGCACCAGTAGCCGGTCTCCTGGACCTGGTACTCCACCGACAGGACGTGCTCGCCGTTGGCGTGCACCTCCTTGGTGCGCAGCACCGGGAACTTGCTGCGGTGCCCGCGGACGACCTCGGTGGCGACCTGGATGCCGTCGGGGTGCGCGGGGCTCGGGGGGATCGGGGCGACCTGACTGCCGCCGCGCGCCTGGGCGGTGCCGGTCGAGAGCAGCGTGGCACCGGTGGCGGTGAGCGCCAGCGCACCGGCGAAAACTCGTCTTCGCATGTCAGCTTCCTTCGATTGTGGGGGGCGGCATGAGCATGCCATAACAAACTCCGGGACGGGAGGGACCGTCCGGGCACTCACACGGGCGAGCTGCCCGTGGACGGACCGGAAGCGATCGAAGAGGCACCGGAGGAGCAACGGCCCTCCGCCGTCCGCACCCTGACGAGCAGTCATGCTCAAGTGCTCGCTATGGACGGCGAGTTGCCGAAACCCGACCGCAGGACACCGCCGCCGGGCGGTTCCCGGCAGGCAGGCACGGGCGCCGCCCTTCAGGCCGCAGCCGCAGGACGCTCGGACCGCAACGGTCAGCCAGTAGCAGTCAGGCAGCAACGGTCGGACGGCTCCGGGCGAGATCCCGGGCTCGGGCTTCCTGCCCAGTTGGGACGCGGCGCGTCACCCTTCGTCGCGGCGCTTCTCAGCGCGCTTCTCCTCCTGGGAGTTGATGTAGTTGTAGACCGTGAACCGGCTGACGCCGAGGGCGCCGGCCACGGTCTCCACGCCGTGCCGCACGGAGAACGCGCCGCGGGTCTCCAGCAGGCGCACCACCGACTGCTTCGTCTTGCGGTCGAGCTGGGCCAGCGGCATGCCGTGGCGGCGCTCCAGCTCGGCCAGGATGTGGTCGAGCGAGTCCGAGAGGTGTGGCAGCCGGACGGCGAGGACGTCCCGCCCCTCCCAGGCGAGCACGACGTCGTCGCCCCGCGCCTCCTCGGGGGCGATCATCTCTCCGCCCATCGCGTCGACGAGGGGCTTGACCGCCGCGGCGAACCTGTCCTGCTCGCCGCCGCTCACGCACTGCCCCGGGGGCCGTCGGAGGGAGTGCCGCCGGACGGGGCGGTGCCGCCGACGCTGTCGTCGACGACGTTGACCTGCAGCGAGATGCGTGTGGCCCCGGCCTCCAGGGACTCGCGGAGCAGGGAATCGACCACGCTCAGCACCTGCTCGGCCGCCCCTTCGGCGGTGTTGCCGAACGGGCCGACGTCCACCGAATCGAGCTGCGCCGTCTGCACGACCTGGCGGGCCACCAGTGCGTGATCCGGGGCCTCGTCCAGATCGAAGGGCTCGGTCGTGAACTCAACTCGCAATCGCACACGGCCAACCTACGCGAACCCGCCGCATCCCAGCCATCGGAAGGCGAGGCCGGGCACGCGGAGCGGCCGGACGGGCGCGCTCCGAGCACGCCCGGAGAAGCGCAGACCCCTTGACAGGTTCCGGGACCCGAGAGCAGTCTTCCATGAAGTAGAAACGTACTTTCACAATGCGGAAGACGAGCAGCCGCCCTCCTCGGAACGACGCGCACCCCGGGACTCACGAAAGAAGGCGATCACCGTGGCCCCCGATCCCGCCCGCTCCCCCGCCCTGAGCGGCACGGAGCACCGCTTCACGGTCAACCTCTCGATCCTCTTCACCGAACTGCCGCTGCTGCGGCGACCCGCCGCGGCCGCGGCCGCCGGCTTCACGGCGGTCGAGCTGTGGTGGCCGTGGCCGGACGCCCCCGTCCCGCCGAAGTCCGAACTGGACGCGCTGCGCCGGGCGTTGACCGACGCCGGCACCCGCCTGACCGGGCTGAACTTCTACGCGGGCCGGCTCCCCGGCCCGGACCGGGGAGCGCTGTCGGTGCCGGGCGAGGAGTCGGAGAAGTTCCGCCGCAACGTCGAAGTGGCCGCCGAATTCGCGCAGTCCACGGGATGCACGGCGCTGAACGCCCTGTACGGCAACCGGGTCCCGGGCGCCGATCCGGCGGAGCAGGATCAACTCGCCCTGGAGAACCTGACGCTGGCAGCCCGCGCCGCTCACGACGCCGGTGCCGTGCTGCTCGTCGAAGCGCTCAACGCCGTCGAGTCGCCCGGCTGCCCGATCGTCAGCGCGCCCAAGGCCGTCGAGGTCGCCGACGCGGTCGACGCGGCCACGGGGCTGGGCAACGCGAAGTTCCTGATGGACCTCTACCACCTGGCCATGAACGGCGAGGACCTGCACAAGGTGATCGACGCCTGCACGGAGCGGACCGCACACGTGCAGATCGCCGACAGCCCGGGCCGGGGCGCCCCCGGCACGGGAGAGCTGGACTTCGCCGATCTGCTCGGCCGCCTCACCGCCGCCGGCTACGAGGGCCTCGTCGGCCTGGAGTACAAGCCGGGTGACCGGCCGAGCGAAGCCGCCTTCGACTGGCTGCCGCGCGCCCTGCGCCCCGCCTGACGGGCCCGCCGCCACCTCGGCCCGCCGCCCCGCCGCCCCGTCGTCCCGTGCCCCGTCACCCCCGCCCCAGTCTCCGTTTCCGTCTCCGCCGCCCGCGACACCGAAAGGCAGTCACGCATGCCCGCCACCGCCACCGCACCGCACACCGCGGAGCGCACGAAGATCGGCTTCATCGGACTCGGCATCATGGGCACGCCCATGGTGCGCAACCTGCTGGCCGCCGGCTACCGCGTCACGGCCTTCGACCTCGACCCGGCGCGGGTGAAGGCCGTCGCCGCGGACGGAGCCGAGGCCGCCTCCTCCGTTCCGGAGGCGGTGCGCAACGCCGACGTCGTCATCACCATGGTCCCCGCCTCCCCGCAGGTCGAGGAGGTGGTCCTGAACGAGGGCGGCGTCCTGGAGCACATCCCCTCCGGCGGCCTCCTCATCGACATGTCCTCGATCACCCCGCAGACCTCCGTGGATGTGGCGGAAGCCGCCGCCGCCAAGGG
This sequence comes from Streptomyces sp. WMMB 714, assembly GCF_900090125.1. Classification (NCBI taxonomy): domain Bacteria; kingdom Bacillati; phylum Actinomycetota; class Actinomycetes; order Kitasatosporales; family Streptomycetaceae; genus Streptomyces; species Streptomyces sp. WMMB 714. Next base: position 138,439 of record NZ_FMHJ01000010.1, on the reverse strand, counting down.
AGTCCAGGTGCTCGACGCCCCGGTCTCCGGGGGCGAGGCCGGAGCGGTGGAGGGCGTGCTGTCCATCATGGTGGGCGGTGAGCGCGAGACGTTCGAGGCGGCCGCTCCCGTCCTGGAGACGCTCGGCAGGACGATCGTGCTGTGCGGGCCGCACGGCTCGGGGCAGACGGTGAAGGCCGCCAACCAGCTGATCGTCGCCGTCAACATCCAGGCCGTCGCGGAGGCCGTGGTCTTCCTGGAGAAGTCGGGTGCCGACCTGGCCGCCGCGCTCGACGTGCTGAACGGGGGCCTCGCGGGCTCCACGGTGCTCACCCGCAAGAAGGAGAGCATCCTCGCGGGCGACTTCCGACCCGGCTTCAAGGTCGACCTGCACCACAAGGACATGGGCATCGTCACCGACGCCGCGCGCGGCGTCGGCGCCGCCGTGCCCGCCGGAGCGCTGCTGGCCCAACTCGTCGGCGCGCTGCGGCAGCAGGGCGACGGAGGGCTCGACCACTCGGCCCTCGTGCGCGGCGTGCGGCGCCTGTCGGGCGAGAAGACGGAGGACTGAGCCATGGCCCCCAGCAGGATGCCCGCCATGAACGCCGCGGTCTCCATCATGGTCGACGAGGGCGTGGACATCGCCTTCGGCTGCCCCGGCGCCGCGATCCTCCCGCTGTACAAGGCGATGGAAGTGGACGGCCGCATACAGCACTTGACCGTCCGCCACGAAGAGGGCGCCGCCCACATGGCCGACGGCTGGGCCCGTACGAACGGCAAGACCGGTGTCGCCATCGCCACTTCGGGGCCGGGCGCCACCAATCTCGTCACCGGCCTCTACACGGCGCAGGCGGACTCGATCCCCATGGTCTGCCTGACGGGGCAGGCGGTCTCGCCCAAGCTCCACCAGGAGGCCTTCCAGGCGGTCGACATCGTCGAGATCGCCAGGCCCGTCACCAAATGGGCGGTGCAGATCAAGGAGGCGGCGCAGATCCCCTGGGTCTTCCGCGAAGCCTTCCGGATCGCCCGCGCCGGACGGCCCGGACCGGTCCTCATCGACCTGCCGCTGGACATCGCGAAGCGGGAGATCACCTACGACGCGGAGATCGACGCCAGGCTCCCCGTCCCCGCCGTCGAGCCCCATCCGCCGCGCGTGGAACGGGCGTTGGACATGCTGCTGGCGGCCGAGCGGCCGCTGATCCTGGCCGGCGGCGGCGTCATCCTGGCCGACGCGGGGGCCGAGCTGCGCGAACTCGTGGAGGAGCTGCGCGTGCCCTTCCAGGTGACGCTGATGGGCAAGGGCGTCATCGAGGACGACCACGAACTCAACCTGGGCACCACCGGCATCCAGACCTCGCAGCGGTACGCCAACGCCTCGTTCCTGGAGGCCGACTTCGTACTGGCCGTCGGCGCCCGCTTCGGCGACCGGCACACGGGTGCGGACATCGGCGTCTACCGGGGTGAACGCACCTTCGTGCACGTCGACATCGAACCCGGCCAGATCGGGAAGGTCTTCGAACCCGACCTCGGCATCGTCTCCGACGCCGGTCTCTTCCTCGCCGCCCTGCTCTCCGAGGCCCGCAAGCGGGGGGCCTCTGCGGACGTCGAGGGCTGGGTCGGCCGGTGCAAGGAGCTGAAGCGGACCCTCGTGCGCCGGGAGGACTTCGACTCGACGCCGGTGAAGGCGCCCCGCGTCTACAAGGAGATCAACGAAGTCTTCGACGAGGACACCTACTTCGTCACCGCCATCGGGCTCTACCAGATCTGGGGCGGCCAGCACCAGAAGGCGTACCTGCCGCGCCACTACCAGATCTGCGGCCAGGCGGGCCCCCTCGGCTGGGAGGTGCCCGCGGCCATCGGCGTGAAGAAGGCACTGGAGGGCATGGGCAGGCCGGACGCCGAAGTCGTGGGCGTCGTGGGCGACTACGGCTTCCAGTACCTCGTGGAGGAACTTGCCGTGGCGGCGCAGTACGACGTGCCGTACGTGCTGGTGATGCTCAACAACGAGTACCTGGGGCTCATCAGGCAGGCCGAGATCGGGTTCGGAATGAACTACCAGGTCGACATCCATTACGACGAGTTCGGCACCGACAACGTCAAGATCATGGAGGCGTACGGCTGTTCGGGCCGGCGCGTGTGGGACCCGGAGGAGATCTCCCCCGCGCTCCAGTGGGCGCGCAAGGAGGCCGCCGCCACCTCGCGGCCGGTCCTGGTGGAGATCATGATCGAGCGGGAGGCCAACACGCCGCACGGCCCGGACATCGACGCCGTGAAGGAGTTCGAACCCGCCGACTGACGCCTGCGGAACGGCACTTGACGCTCCGCGGACGGCGCCCGGTCCTCCGTCTTTCTCCCGCCTTCCTCTTCGGAAATCACGCACTTTCAGGGACGATATGAGCTGCGCCGCGCCGCCCCCGGCGACGCGGCGAGGACCGACTCGTCTCCCCGACCCTCCGCTGGAGCCGAAGAGATGGCAGAAAGCGTGCCCGTGTGCTGCCCGGAGTGCCGCCGCGAGCACACCTACACCCCGCCGGTCTACCAGTGCGACTGCGGCGCGCCCGTCGTGCTGCCACTGCGGCCGGACGTCCCTCCCACGCAGGTGCACCACCGCACCTGGGACGACTCCTGGGTCGAGGTGGGGTGTTCCGCCTGCGGCACGTCGGTCCAGTGGCCGCAGCCCGAACTGGGCTGCGGCTGCGGGACGTTGCTGCGGCTGCCGGTGGCCCCGTACGCGGAGCACGGCGGCGCCGGTGCGCCCGGACCCACCGCGCCCGAGGCCCAGGACGCCTCCCGCGTACCGCCCGCGTCCACCTCCGGCACGGCGGGCCGCACCTCGGAGGCCACCGCGACCGGCGCCCTGGAGGAGTGCGCCGGCAAGAGGCCGTCCAGGACGCGGCCCAGCTTCCAGCCCGTCACCATCCGCACCGCGCAGGACGCCCGTACGGCCGCCGCACAGTACCTGCGGTGGCTGGGCTTCGACGCCGTACGCGTCACGGAGAAGCGCGCCGCCTCAGGGGTGGACCTGCGCGGCGGCGGCATCGTGGCGCACGTCGACCCCTCGACCGATCCGACGGGCTTCGGCGACGTCGAGACGCTCTGGCTCAACGGCCTCAACGAGGAGGCGGGCACGGCCTGTTTCTCCCTCGCCGGCTACACGCGGGAGGCCCGGATGCGCGCGGACTCCCTCGGCGTCGCCCTGTTCGTCCTCGACCTGACGGGCATGCCCCAGGCCGTCAACGACCCGGCGGACGACCTCATCCGCTCGGTGTGCTGAGGCCGGGACGGACCCCGTCCGCCCGCACGCGGGCGGACCGGCGGGCCGGGAGGACCGGACCGCTCGGCGCCGCGCCCACCCGCGATCACGCCCTCCGGACGACGGCTCCCGCCGCGGCCAGCGCGGCAGTCGCCTCCTCGGGGGCGGCCGCGTCGGTGACGACGGCGTGCAGGGCGGAGGCCGGCGCGACGAGGGCCAGAGCCGTGCGGGAGAACTTGGAGGCCTCGGCCACGGCGACGACCCTGCGGGCCGAGGCGATCGCCGCACGCTTGACCTCCGCGTCGGCCAGGTCGTAGGCCGTCAGACCGTCGTCGGCGGTCAGTCCGCAGCAGCCGACGACAGCGGTGTCGAAGCGCAGCGACGCGAGAGAGGCCGTGGCCAGCGGACCGGTCAGGGCGAGTTCGCCCGGACGCGGCAGGCCTCCCGGCACCAGCAGCGTCACCTGGGGCCCGCCGGTGAGCGCGTTGACGGCGTGCAGGGACAGCGGCATCACGGTCACGCGGCGGTCGCGGAGGACGCGGGCCACCTCCAGGCAGGTGGTACCGCTGTCGAGTACGACGGACTCGCCGTCGGCGATCAGGCGGGAGACCTCCTCGGCGATGCGCCGCTTCGCCTCCCCGCCTTCGGCGGCCCGCAGCGCGAACGGCGGCTCCTGGCCGCGCAGCAGCAGGGAACGCGCTCCGCCGCGGTAGCGCTCGAGGACCCCCTGTCCGGCCAGCACCTCGAGGTCGCGGCGGACGGTCATCTCCGATGCCCCTGTCAGCTCGGCCAGTTCGGCCACTCCCATGCTGCCCGCGGCCCGTACGGCGTCCGCTATCCGCTTCAGCCGGTCTGTGCTCACCATGGCCCGTAGTGAACAACAGCCTTGTTCGGAACGCCAGTTACACACATGGATTCTGTTATGTATGTTCGCCCCATGGCACGTTCGCTTCGTCTCGCCCGCTGGGCCACCTTCCTCTACTTCGGCCTCAACGGCTTCATCATGGGGATGTGGGTGGTCCACATCCCGGTGATCGAGAACCGGGTAGGGGTCAGCCACGCCGGGCTCGGCTGGCTGCTGCTGCTCCTCGGCGCGGGAGCCTTCGCCGGCATGCAGCTCGCCGGGCCCTTCACCGACCGCCTCGGCCTGCGTACCGCCGTGCCCGCCGGGGCGGTCCTGTGCAGCGCGGCGCTCGCCCTGCCCGGCCTCGCGACCGGAGCCGTCGCCCTGGGCGGCGCACTGGTGGTCCTCGGGTTCGGCAACGGCTGCCTGGACGTCGCCATGAACGCGCACGCGGTCCACGTCGAACGCGCCTACCGGCGCCCCGTCATGTCGGCCTTCCACGCCGTCTTCTCGATCGGCGGCGTGCTCGCCGCCCTGGTCTGCGCGCAGACCCTCAGCCGGGGCCACCCCCCGGAAGTCACGCTCGGCGTGGTCGCCGCGCTGGGGACGGCGGCCGGTCTGCTCGCGGCGCCCGCGCTGCTGCGGACACCGCGTTCCGGGAGCGCGCCGAAATCCGCGGAAGGCCGGCGGCGCCGGCCCCGGACGCCCGCCCGGACGTGGGCGCTGGCCGTCCTCGCCCTGATACTGATGCTCTGCGAGGGAGTGGCCAACGACTGGTCGACGCTGCACCTCCGCGACTCCCTCGACGCACCCGCCGCCACTGCCGCCCTCGCCTACGGCGCCTTCGCCACGGCGATGACGGCGGGCCGGCTGCTGGCCGACCGGATCGCCGGCCGCTTCGGAGCCGTCGCCGTACTGCGCTACGGCTCGGCCGTCGCGGCGGCCGGCCTCGGCACGGCGGCGCTGTCGCCGTGGACCGCCGCCGCGCTCGCCGGATGGGGGCTGTTCGGTCTCGGGCTCTCCGGCTGCGTCCCCCAGCTCTTCAGCGCCGCCGGGCACGCCGAACCCGAGACCGCGGCGACGAACGTCTCCCGCGTCGCCGGCCTGGGCTACCTCGGGATGCTCGCCGGGCCCGCCCTCATCGGGGCGCTCACCCACGTCGCCCCGCTCAACCTCGTGCTGCTCCTGCCGGTGGCGCTGTGCGCCGTCGGTGCGGCCGCCGCGGGCATCCTGCACACCGGCACAGGCACCGGCCCGGAGGCAGGCACCGGCACCGCAGGCGAACCCGCGTCGCCCGAGCGGAGCGCCGCGGCCGGCCGCCCCTGACGGCGACCGGCGCGGGCCGGGCCCGCCCCCCGCTCAGCGTTCCTCGCGGTACTCCTCGCCGGGCTCCCCGGCGGCGTGCGCCCGCAGCTCGACGCGCCGGATCTTGCCGGAGATCGTCTTGGGCAGCTCCGCGAACTCGATGACCCGGACCCGCTTGTAGGGCGCGAGCGTCTCCCGGGAATGCGCGAAGAGCGTCTTCGCGGTCTCCGGCCCGGGCTCCCATCCCGAGGCGAGCACCACGTACGCCTTGGGCACCGCCAGCCGCACCGGGTCGGGCGAGGGCACGACCGCGGCCTCCGCCACGGCCTCGTGCTCCAGCAGGGCGCTCTCCAGCTCGAACGGGGAGATCTTGTAGTCGCTCGCCTTGAAGACGTCGTCGGAGCGGCCGACGTAGGTGATGTAGCCGTCCTCGTCACGGCTGCCGATGTCGCCGGTGCGGTAGTAGCCGTCCGCCATGGCCTCGGCCGTCCGCTCCTCGTTCCCCCGGTAGCCGGTCATCAGCCCGACGGGGCGGTGCGAGAGGTCGAGGCAGATCTCGCCCTCCTCGACGCCGGGCCGGCCGGTGACGGGGTCGAGCAGCGTCACCTCGAAGCCGGGCATGGGCCGTCCCATCGAGCCCGGCTTGAGCTGCTGCCCCGGGGAGTTGGCGACCTGGACCGCCGTCTCCGTCTGGCCGAAGCCGTCGCGGATGCTCGTGCCCCAGGCGCGGCGCACGTGCTCGATGACCTCGGGGTTGAGGGGCTCCCCGGCGGCCACCACCTCGCGCGGCACCGCCCGCAGCCGGCTCAGGTCGGCCTGGATCAGCATCCGCCACACGGTGGGCGGGGCGCAGAAGCTCGTGACGCCCGCCGCCTCGATCTCGGCCAGCAGCCGCTCCGCGTCGAAGCGCGAGTAGTTGTAGATGAAGATCGTCGCCTCGGCGTTCCACGGAGCAAAGACGTTGGACCACGCGTGCTTGGCCCAACCCGGCGAGGAGATGTTCAGATGCACATCACCCGGCTGCAGGCCGATCCAGTACATCGTGGCCAGATGGCCGACCGGGTAGGAGAGATGGGTGTGCTCCACCAGCTTCGGCTGCGCGGTCGTCCCCGAGGTGAAGTAGAGCAGCAACGTGTCGTCGCCGCGCGTGGGGCCCTCGGGTTCGTAGTCGGCGGACGCGCCGTAGGCGTCCTCGTACGCGAGCCATCCCTCGGGCAGCCCGCCGCCGCCACCGACGCCGATGCGCGTGTAGTCGCCCGCGACCGTCGCGAACTTCGGGGCGTCCTCCGCCCGTACGACCACGTGCCGGGCCTCGCCGCGCTCGACGCGGTCCGCCAGGTCACCGGGGCCGAGCAGCGGCGTCGCGGGGATGACGACGGCGCGCAGCTTCATGCAGGCGAGCAGCGTCTCCCACAGTTCGACCTGGTTGCCCAGCATCAGGATGACGCGGTGGCCCGGTGCGACTCCCCGCGAACGCAGCCAGTTGGCCACCCTGTCGGAGCGGGCGCGCATCTCGCCGAAGGAGTAGCGGGCGGAGCTGCCGTCCTCCTCGACGATGTGCAGGGCGGTGCGGTCGGCCCTGTCGCGCGCGACGGCGTCGAACCAGTCGAGGGCCCAGTTGAAGTGCGCGGGACGGGGCCACTCGAACTCCGCACGGGCGCCGTCGTAGTCGGTCCGGTTCCGCAACAGCGCGTCACGGGCCGCGCGGAAGGCGTCGGTGGGGCTGGCGGACTCGGTGGCCGTCATCGTCACTCCTCGGATGCCGCGGTGTGCCCCTCGCTCGACGCGCCGGCCACACCGCCGTTTCACACTGCCGGTACATACTTCCCGCTCGCGCCGCCGGACCGGCCGTCCGTTCGCGCTGCCCGTCATCCTCAGTCACCGGGCGGACGTCACACCACCCCCGAGCAGCAGTCCGTGCAGCGGACATGGATGCTGGAGGGATGTCCACCGCCTCCCCCGACGAGAAGGGCGAAGCCCGGCCACGGCGCCTGCTGGTGCTGGCGATCTGCTGCATGAGCCTGCTGATCGTCAGCCTCGACAACACCGCGCTCAACGTCGCGCTGCCCTCGCTTCAGCGGGACCTGAACGCGTCCGTGTCCGGCCTGCAGTGGACTCTCGACGCGTACACGCTCGTGCTCGCCTCGTTCCTGATGCTCTCCGGATCGACGGCCGACAGGGTGGGACGGCGGCGCGTCTTCCAGACCGGGCTCGTCCTCTTCACGGCCGGGTCGCTGCTGTGCGCCCTCGCGCCGGGGCTGGGCTGGCTCATCGCCTTCCGCGCGCTGCAGGCGATCGGCGGCTCGATGCTCAACCCCGTCGCCATGTCGATCATCACCAACACCTTCCCGGAGCCGCGCGAGCGGGCCCGCGCCATCGGCGTGTGGGGCGGCGTCGTCGGCATCTCCATGGCGGCCGGGCCGCTGCTGGGCGGTGCGCTGGTCACCTGGGCAGGCTGGCGGTGGATCTTCTGGCTCAACATCCCCATCGGCCTGGCGGCGCTGCTGCTGACCGCACTCTTCGTGCCGGAGTCCCGGGCACCCCGGCCGCGCAGGCTCGATCCCGTCGGCCAGTTGCTGGTGATGGCGACGCTGGGCTCCCTGACCTTCGGCATCATCGAGGGCGGCGCGTCCGGCGCGAGCGGGACGGGCGGCGGAGCGGCATGGACCTCGCCGCTGATCCTGGCGTGCTTCGGGGCGTGCGCCTGCTCGCTGGCCGCACTCGTGCTGTGGGAGCGACGGCGCGCGGAGCCGCTGCTGGAGCTGCGCTTCTTCCGAAGCGTCCCGTTCAGCGGCGCGACCGTCACCGCCGTCACCTCGTTCGGCGCGCTGGCCGGGTTCCTCTTCCTCAGCACCCTCCACCTCCAGAACGACCGGGGCCTGTCCGCTTTCGAGGCGGGCCTCCACCTGCTGCCCATGGCGGCGATGACGGCTGTCTTCGCACCGCTGTCCGGGCATCTCGTCGCCGTACGCGGCGCACGGGTGCCGCTGCTGCTGGCGGGGGTCTTCATGACGGCGAGCGGCGTGCTCCTCGCGGGTTTCCGCGCGGAGGACTCCGGCACGCTGCTCCTCGTCTCCTACGTGCTGTTCGGCATCGGCTTCGGCCTGGTCAACGCCCCCATCACCAACGCCGCCGTCTCGGGGATGCCGCGCTCACGGGCGGGTCTGGCCGCCAGCATCGCCTCCACCAGCCGCCAGGTCGGATCGGCCCTGGGGGTCGCCGTCATCGGCGTCGCCGCCGCGGCCGGAGCGGACGCCGCCGGCTGGTGGATCATCACCGGCTGCGGGGCGGCCGTGGGCGTGCTGGGCTGGGTAACCACCGGCTCCTGGGCACGGGCGACGGCGGAGCACGTCTCCTCCTGCCTCCCGGACCGCGGCCCCCCGGTGACCCCGGCCGACAAGTGAACGGGCAGCGCGGGCACGGGCGTTCGCTACGCCCGCCGCCGCGCGTCCCGCCCGCCCGCCCGGCCCGTCAGCCTTTCAGGCGTGCGTTGAGGCGGGCGGCCTGACGCGTCAGGTGATCGCGCTCGGCGAGGTCTGGGGCCAGCCGGGCGGCCTCGGCATACAGCCTCGCCGCCGTCGCCAGGTTCCCGTCGCGCTCATGGAGGTATGCCGCCACCGCGTCGCGGCGGGGCAGCGGCCGGCTGCCTCCCGGGGAATCCGCGGAGCCCGCGGTGTCGTCGTCCAGCGCCGCGAGCGCCGCGAGACCGGCGCGCGGACCGTCCGCCTCGCAGACGGCCACGGCGCGGTTGAGCCGTACGACCGGGCTGCCGGTCAGGGCCAGCAGTTCGTCGTACCACTCGACGATCTGCACCCAGTCCGTCTCCTCGGCGGAGGGCGCGTCCGCGTGGAGTGCCGCGATGGCCGCCTGCGCCTGGTACTCGCCCAGCCTGTCCCGGGCGAGGGCGGCCTGCAGGATCGCGATGCCCTCCGCGATCACGTCCGTGTCCCAGCGGCGGCGGTCCTGCTCGGCGAGCGGCACGAGGCTGCCGTCGGACGCGGTCCGTGCGGCCCGGCGCGCGTGGTGCAGCAGCATGAGGGCCAGCAGCCCCGCCACCTCGGGGTGGTCGACGGCGGCCGCGAGCTGCCGGGTGAGGCGGATGGCCTCGGCGGCGAGGTCGACGTCGCCGGAGTAGCCCTCGTTGAAGACGAGATACAGGACCCGCAGCACGGTGCCGACGTCGCCGGGCCGGGCCCCCTCGGCTGGGAGGGGCCCGGCGGCGGCGACGGTGCGCTTCGCCCTGCTGATGCGCTGCGCCATCGTCGCCTCCGGCACCAGGTAGGCCTGGGCGATCTGGCGGGTCGTCAGCCCGCCGACGGCACGGAGGGTGAGCGCGACGGCGGACGGCGGCGTCAACGAGGGATGTGCGCACAGGAAGTAGAGCCAGAGCGTGTCGTCCAGCCCGGACGCGGGCCCGGGCGGCGGCTCGACGGCGACCAGGTCCTCCCGCCGGCGGCGGGCGGCGTCCGCCCGGGTCGCGTCGAGGAACTTGCGCCAGGCCACGGCGACCAGCCAGCCCTTCGGGTCGCGCACGCGCTCCCCGCCCGGCGCATCCGGCGAGGAGTCCCGCGGCCAGACACGGAGCGCTTCGACCAGTGCCTCCTGAACGGCGTCCTCGGCCGCCGCGAAGTCGGCTCCGCGGCGGACGAGGATCGCGAGCACGCCGGGCGTGAGACTCCGCAGCAGCGTCTCGTCCATCGGCGGCGTCATCGCGGCGGGGTCATTCCGTGACGGTGGGCGGCTCCGTCATGAACGGACGCAGCTCCAGCCACTCGTGGATCGGCTTCCCGCCCGCCCCGGGCGCGGCCGACAGCTCCCCGGCCAGCTCGACGGCGCGCTCGTGGCTGTCGACGTCGATCACCATCCAGCCCGCGATGAGGTCCTTGGTCTCCGCGAACGGGCCGTCGGTGACCGGCGGGCGCCCCTCCCCGTCGTACCGGACGAACGTCCCCTCGGGGGAGAGGGCCTGAGCGTCGACGAACTCGCCGGACTCCTCGAGCCGGCGCGCGAAGTCGTTCATGTACTGCACGTGGGCCGAGATCTCCTCCGGCGTCCACCGGTCCATGGGCACGTCGTTCACGGGGGCCGGGGCGCCGCGGTAGTGCTTGAGCATCAGGTACTTGGGCATCGCTGCTTCTCCTCTGTGCTGAGCGGCCATTGTGGCCGCGTCCACTACTGGGACGGAGCCGGGCGCGGATTCTCGACATCGACGCGGCACTTTTTCTCAGGCTCTTTTTCCGCTCCTCGTTCTGCTGCTCGTTCTTCTCCTCGTTCCGCTCCTTCTTGCCGCTCTTGTTCCACCCCGGAGCGCACGCCGCACCGGCCGAACCGCGCAGGCCACGGCGTGCACGCCGCACCACCCGTACCCGGAGGCCCGAAATCCGGGTGCTTCCGGCCCGCCGGCACGCCACTCTTGGAGCCGTGGAAACGAAACTCACGAAGAACCGGAGCGTGAAGATCTCCAAGTTCCTCTCCCGGCATCTGCGGCACGAGCCGCACCGCATCGGCATCACCCTGGACGCACACGGCCGGGTGGACGTGGAGGAGCTGGTCCGGGCCGCCGGGGCCCACGGATTCCCCTTCACCCGCGCCGAGTTGGAGGAGGTCGTCGCGACGAGCGACAAGCAGCGCTTCGCCGTCGAGGACGGGCTCATCCGCGCCAACCAGGGACATTCGGTCCCCGTGGACCTGGATCTGCCCGTCCGCAGGCCGCCCGCACGGCTCTACCACGGGACGGTCGGCCGCTTCCTGCCCGCGATCCGCGCGGAGGGGCTGCGCGCCATGAGCCGGCACGCCGTCCACCTCTCCCCCGACCGGGAGACCGCCGCGCGCGTAGGCGCACGCCGCGGCCGTCCGGTGGTGCTCACGGTGGAGGCGGAGGCGATGTACCGGGACGGGCACTCGTTCCGGCTCAGCAGCAACGGCGTATGGCTCGCGGACCGGGTGCCGCCCCGCTATCTGCTGGAGCCGGACGGATAGGGCCTCTCGTTCGGAGATCCGCGGATCGGCGAGCATCCAGGACGTGCCCTTGCGAGTTCGCGCCGACGGACGGGTGAGGCCTGTGCCCGGATCTGGTGCCGCGGTCGTGCGTCGACCCTCTTGAGCACCGGCTACTGCTTAACTACGATACTAGTAAAGCAGTAAGGGGCTAACGTGTTCGTCTTCCGGCTCGACACCCACTCCGGCGTGCCGCCGTACCTGCAACTCGTTCAGCAGGTCCGCCAGGCGGTGCTGCTGGGCTTTCTCCAACCCGGTGACCGCCTCCCGCTCATCCGCGAGGTGGCCGAGGACCTGGCGATCAATCCGAACACCGTCGCCAAGGCGTACCGGCAGATGGAGCAGGAGAACCTGGTCGCCGGCCGGCCCGGCCAGGGCACGTTCGTCAATGAACAGCAGTCGGCCGTGATGTCGGCATCGACGTACACGTCACTGCGCCGCGGCCTGGCGGCCTGGCTGCGCCGCGCCTACGCGGCCGGCCTCGACGAGCAGGCGGTCAACGCGCTTCTTACTTCCGTCCATCAGCAGACGAGGAATGAGGACGTGGCATGACAGCGACCGAGTTCGCGGTGCGCACCGACGGTGTGGGCAAGCGGTACCGGAAGGGCTGGGCGCTGCGCGACTGCACCCTGGCCCTGCCGGCGGGCGGCGTGATCGCCCTGGTCGGGCCGAACGGCGCGGGCAAGACCACGCTGCTGCGCCTGGTCGTCGGGTTGCTGGCACCGAGCACCGGCACGGTGGAGGTCCTCGGCCACGACGTCACCGCCAGCACCTCGCAAACTCTGGCCCGGGTCGGGTTCCTGGCACAGGACCACCCGCTGTACAAGCGCTTCACCGTCGCCGAGATGCTCCGTTTCGGCCGGGCCTGCAACCTGCGGTTCGACCAGGGGCTGGCCGAGCGCCGACTGGCGAAGTTGGGCATCCCGCTCGACCGCAGGGCCGGCACGCTCTCCGGCGGGCAGCAGGCCCAGGTCGCGTTGGCTCTGGCCCTGGCGAAGCGGCCGGACCTGCTCGTCCTCGACGAGCCGGTGGCCAGCCTCGACCCGCTGGCTCGGCACGAGTTCTTGCAGGTCCTCATGGGCGCGGTGGCCGAGGGCGGGGTGACCGTCCTGTTCTCCTCCCACGTCGTGCACGAGTTGGAGCGCGTCTGCGACCACTTGATCGTGCTCAACCACGGCCGGGTCACGCTCACCGGGGACATCGACACCCTCCTCGCCGAGCATCGGCTGCTCGTCGGTCCGCGCACGGCCACCGACGCCGACCGGGCCGGCGCCGTCGTGGAGGCCGTCCACAGCGACCGGCACACGACCCTGCTGGTACGCGACGGCGCGATCCCGGCCGCGCCCGGGTGGCAGGCCCAGCCGATCGCGCTGGAGGAGCTGGTGCTGGCGTACCTGCGCCGGCCGTCCGAGCCGAGCGCCGCGGTCGCGTCGGGGAGGGCGGCATGACGTGGTTGATCTGGCGCCAGCACCGGACCGAGGTATGCGTCCTGGGTCTGCTTGTCGGCATGTTCGGCGTTGCCCTGCTCATACTCGGGACACAGGCCCACGACCTGTTCCCCGGCGGTCCCGCCCGGTGTGCGGGAGAAGCCGGTATCAACGACGCCTGCGAGGCCTCCTTCCGTCGGCTCGACGAGGAGTACGGGTACGTCGAGAACCTCCTGGCGGCCTTCTATCTGGTCCCCGTCGTCATCGGTGCGTTCCTCGGTGCGCCACTGCTCGCGCGTGAACTGGAGGACGGCACCTGGCAGCTCGCCTGGACGCAAGCCGTGCCGCGGATGCGCTGGTTGGCGGCCAAGCTCGCGGCACTGGCCGGCGTCACCGTCGCGCTCACCGGGATGTTCACCGCGGTGCTCACCTGGTTCCGCCAGCCGTTCGACGCGTGGGAAGGGCGGTTCCAGTACGACGCCTTCGATCTGGAGGGACTTGTTCCGGTGGCCTACGCGCTGTTCGCGTTCGGCCTCGCCACCGCCGCCGGGGCGATCCTGCGGCGCAGCCTGCCCGCGTTCGGCGTCGCGTTCGGGGCGTTCCTCGCCACCCGGATGTCGGTGGCGCTGCTGGCCCGTCCCGCGTACGCCACGCCGCTCACCACCAGGGAGCCGGTCCCCGTCGGCGGCTCGGAGGGCCAGGCGGGGCACCGGCCCATATCCGGCTTCGCTGACTGGGTGATCGAACAGGGCCATGCAGACGCCACTGGGCGCAGGCTGAGCCTGACCGAGTACTACGACCTGGAGGCCGCCGCCAACCGGGCAGGCACCAACCTCAACCAGTTCCTGCACGCACGGGACATCCAGCAGTTCAAGGTCTACCACCCGGCCGACCGGTTCTGGTCGTTCCAGCTCGTCGAGGCGACCCTGTTCGTCGCCGTCGCTGCGATCCTGATCGGTGTGGTGGTGTGGCGGGTACGGCGCCGCGTGGTCTAGGCCACCGGAGGCTCGTCCCCGATCGGGCGGACGATGACGGGCGGGTTCGTCGCACCCTCCGGGACCGGGCACTGGTGGATGTGCGCGGCGATCTGCGCCGCCCGCTCGAAGTCCTTGCACTCCAGCACCCAGAACCCGGCGATGACCGGCTCCTCGACCCCGTATCCGTCCTTGGAGACGACCGGCCGCCCGTCCTCGCCCGCGGTAACGAGACCCCCGTCCGAGGGCGCCGTCAGCCCCTGGCCGTCGACGAGTTCACCGGACGCGGCGAGGTCCTCGTTCAGCTTCTGCATGAAGCCGACCATGGCCTGCACGTCCTGCTTCGTCCACGCCGGCTCCCCCGGGACGGACGTGCCGCCCATCGCGTCGTAGTCCGCCTGCGTCCCCTGAATGATGATCATGTACTTCATGGCCGTCCTCCCGGCTCGTCGGTCGCGCTCCCGCCGTCCGGGAGCACCGAGTACAGACAGCCGCTGCGGACGGAACTCATCGGTGGGGTGACGGCGCCGTCACCGTGAGTGCCGGTGCGGCGCGGAAGGCACGGGTGTCGGCGGCGGCGCTCTTGACCACCGCGCGACGAGGACCGTCAGGTCTCGTCGGGAAGTGCGCGGACGTCGCGAAGATCGGGCGCACCCGCGCCCCCGCGCGGCACCGATGGTGCAGTATCGGGAGGGTGTTGACGGGGGACCGGTACCATCGCGACAAGCGGGACGGCCGTGGCACGGTGACGGGGCATCCGCTCCAGCCCACCGAACGGACCACGCGGCCCCGCACCGAACGCAGCGCGCGCGGCCGCCCGCCGCGTCCTCCGCGCAAGCACACCTTCTCTGTCTTCGTCGGCCTCGTCCTCGCGGTGCTGAGCGTGCCGCTGGCCTACCGCGGCATGGACCATGACGGACCCACGCCCATCGCCCAACTCCTCGCCTTCCTGCCGTGGTTCCTGGTGCCGGGCTGGCTGGGGCTGCTGTACTCGGTGCTCGCACGCCGCGGCCTGCTGGCGGTGTGGTCCATCGCCGTGCTGATGGCGACCGTGGGGTTCACCCTCCCCGAGGGGCCGGACGCCCCTGAGGGCGCCGCGCAGCGCACCGGCAAGGCACGCTTCCGGGTGCTGACCGCCAACATCCACCTCGGCGACGCGACCGACGGTCTAATGAAGACCCTGCGCAGGGAGCGTCCGCAGATCGCCTCGGTCCAGGAGTGCGATGCCCGCTGCGCGGCGGAGCTCAACACCCCGGCGATGCTCGACGCGTACCCCTACCGCCACATCGTCGGCGGGACGGGCGCCTCCGGCTCGGCGCTGCTGAGCGTCTATCCGCTGGAGGAGCCGAGCACCCTGGAGGGCCGCCTCGGCATGCCGGGCGCGGTCGCCGACATCTCGGGGGAACGGGTGCAGGTGCAGGTCGTCCACCCGATGCCGCCCACGCCCGAGGCGCTGCGGTCCTGGCGTGCGGAGCTCGGCAGGCTGCGGGCGTTCGGCGCTTCGCGCGGGTCGACGCCGACCATCATGGCGGGCGACTTCAACGCCTCGCAGGACCACGCCGCCTTCCGCGACATCCTGCACACCGGCATGAACGACGCCGCACGGCTCACGGGGCAGTCACGGACCCCGACCTGGCCGGACAACAGGGCCCGGCCGATGGGTGCCCAGATCGACCACGTCCTGGTCAGCGACCCGCTGACGGCGGTCGAGGCCCGCTTCGTGGAGATGCCCGGCTCCGACCATCTGGCCGTGCTCGCGGACATCAAGCTCTTCTGACGGCGCAGCACCTCGCCGCTCCGGGGTTTGCCCGGGCGGCGGCCGGGAAGAGGACTCCGCAGCATTAGTCAAATTTGATCAGTCAATCCCGCCAGGAGGACTCCGTGGAGGAGAACGCCCCTTACACGCCGAGCGAAGAGGACCACCGCGAGGTGGAGGCGTGGTTCGCGAAGTACGACGCCCACGCCGCGAACGCGGACGTCGAAGCCATGGCGTCCATGGCGCTCTTCCCGCTGAACCTCGTGACCGACGACGCCGGGCCCGGCACCGGCTGGACCGGGCAGTGGAGCCGGGAGGAGTACGTGCGCACCATGTCGGACGTCATGGGGGAACCGGGCGGCGGAGACGTGCACTTCGAGTCCCGGCGCACGCCGCACTTTCTCACCGCCAGCCTCGCGCTCGTCTTCACCGACTCCACCATGACGGCCGGGGGGCAGAGCCGGCGGATGCGCTACGCGGACGTCCTCGTCAAGCAGGGCGGCGAGTGGTACTTCCAGACGATGGTCCAGGGAGGCTGGGCGGCGGCGATGAGGGGCGCCCCCTCCTGACGCCACGGGGCGTCCCCGCACGCCTCGCCAGGGGCACTCGCCACGCGCACTCACCGGGCGCACCGGTCCCACACCGGCGCTCGCTCCGCGCACATGTCCGCCCCTGGCGAGATGGCCCACTGGCGGAGACGCCCCTCCCCCTGGCGCCTGCGTCTTTCGGCCTCGTCCGTAACACCTGGTGAGCTCCCGGGCCCAGCACGCAGACTCACCTGTGAACGGGGGAACGGAGGGACGCGGTGCTCACGAGAACCACAGGGGCCTGGGTCACGGCGGTCGCGCTGGGGGGCGTGTTACTGACCGCCGCGGCGTCATGCGGAGGACAGAGGGCGAACGGCCCCGGGCAGCAGGGTGGTGCCCGGGATGTCACTCACTCCGAGCGGGCGCTGCTGGCCACGGCCGAGGAGGAACTCGTCGGGCGCTGTATGGAGCGGCGGGGCTTCGAGT
This sequence comes from Streptomyces sp. WMMB 714, assembly GCF_900090125.1. NCBI lineage: Bacteria > Bacillati > Actinomycetota > Actinomycetes > Kitasatosporales > Streptomycetaceae > Streptomyces > Streptomyces sp. WMMB 714. Next base: position 121,891 of record NZ_FMHJ01000010.1, on the reverse strand, counting down.
ACTGGCCCGCCGCTCCCCCCCTCGCCGGACGAACTGAAGGACTTCCCCTACGTCGTCGACGACGTGGCCTGGGCCCGCGGGCACGGATACGGCGGCGACCTCCAGCGGAAGGCGGCGCGGGAGCAGAAGAGCAACCCCAACGCCCAGTACGCGAACCGTCTTCCGGTGCGGCGGCAGCGCGCCTACGAGGCAGCGAGGACGGGCGACGGCACCCGGGCCCTGGAGGTGACGGCACCGAACGGCGCCGACATCGCCCAGAACCGCACGGGCTGCCTGGCCTGGGCCCAGGGCAAGCTCTACGGCGACTTCCGCGAATGGTTCCGGGTGAGCACGGTCAGCGCCAACCTCCCGGACCACAGCGGCGACATCCGCCGGGATGCGCGGTTCCGGGCGGCCGTCGGGCAGTGGTCGGCCTGCATGAGGGGAAAGGGCCTGCCGTACAGAAACCCCCTCCATCTGCAGAAGGCCCTCGGACCGGCCCTGGAGGGAAAGAGCGCGCACGAGGCACACCGGATCGAGACCCGGCTCGCGGTGAGCGAGGCAGTCTGCGCCCGCAGCACCCCTCTCTCGGCGACGGTGCGTGCTCTCACGCGGAAGTACGACCACGTCGTCCGCGACAGCTACGGGGCTGAGATCGACACCCGCAACAAGATGCGGCTGTCCGCGCTGAAGCGTGCCCGGGACCTCGTCCGAGGGGGCACCCAGAACGCCGCGCCCGAGATGTGAACGGTCAGCGTTCCGTCTCCCGCGGCCGGCTCCGGCCGAACCGGCCGGAGCAGCAGCAACAACGCACACGCAGTCACCACCACTCAGGGGGAGAAGCAACCATGCGCAAAACACACCTCTTGCTGGCCACGGCCGCCTCGGCGGTACTCGCCGGCGGAATGATCACCGCCGCGGCGGCATCCGCCACCGCCTCCACACCGAGCGGGACCTCCGCGGAGCAGAGCACCGTGCGCGACATCGGGGCCGCGCAGGCGAACTGCAAGAGCAAGGCACCGGGAAGGAACGGCAACGCGTACGTGTACGCCACGTACTACTGCCACGGTTCGCCGATCTGCGCCGACGACGACAACGACCAGGACTACACGGAAGGCGGAGACTGCAAGGGCGCCAACAACCGTTCGAGTTCCGTCCTGAACAAGGGGTTCAGCGGAAGCCTCTCCGACGTCCGCTTCTACAACGCCCCGTTCTACAACAAGTACTCGAACAGGCCCACGTTCTGCCTGAAGGACGGCCACTACATCAACAAGCTGAGCTCCACCTACAACAACAAGCTCTCGTCCCACAAGTGGGTCAACTGCTGACCCCGGCGAGGCTCACTCCGCGCGGTGTTCGACCAGCACCGGCTCCTCGCCGAAGCTGATCCGCTCACCGGCCCGGGCGCGTACCGTCCTGCCGTCCATGTGACGCAGGCGGTGCGCGCCCTTCGCGAGGGTGACGCGGGCGTGCCCCCGGGTGGTCCAGAAGACGTGGACGGGGCTGCCCCCGCGTTCGAACCGGCAGGTGTACGCGTCCTCCGCGATCCCCATCTGCCCGCCCCTGCCGCATGCGGTGATCCGCGTCCCGCCGAGCCAACGCGCGATCCGGCCCATCCGCCGCCCCGCCTCGGTGGGACGGCCGCCGACTGGCTGGGCCACGAGGGGGACGTGGGTGCTTCCCCAGCTGTAGAAGTACATCCGGCGGACGCCGTGGTACCAGCTGTAGAGCCCCGACAGGTAGAACCGCACCGCGTAGTCGCGCGCGCGGCGGGCGTCGAGCGGCTCGGACACGGCGATGTCCCTGTCCGTGCCGGTGTTCCAGAGGGGGACGCCGCCGACTCCCTGCTCGTAGAGCAGGTCGTGCACGTCGTCCGCGAGTCCGATCATCTCCTCGGGACGCCCGGTCGCCCTGCGGGGAGGCAGCTTCACCGCTGCGGCGTCGCAGCTGTCGTACGCCCCGGACCGCGCGAACTCCCGCAGCCGCTCGCGCCCTTCAGCCGTCCACAGCCCGCCGAACGACGGGCAGGCGATCAGGGCGGCGGGGTCGGCGCGCCGGATGGTCCTGGAGGCACGCTTCACCATCTCGGCCAGCGTCGAAATGCTTCCCGAGTAGTGCAGCGGGTGGCTCGGATAGTCCCACAGCTCATAGGACTCGACGCGGCCCCGGTAGCGCTCGGCGACCGCTCCGACGAAACGGTCCCAGTCCTTGAGGTCTTCCGGAGGCGCGGCGAGCGAGTCGGGATACGCCCCCTTGCCGCTGTCCGGGGAGGCCGCCCACAGCGGCGTACCTGAAAGAGTGAAGAGCACCGGGTGCCCCGCCCGTTCGGCGCCGGCCACCATCCGGTCCGAGGTCGACCAGTCGTAGTGACGGCGCCTTGGTTCGATCCCGCCCCAGCGCGTCTCGCTGTCCCACATCCGTACGGCGCCGGTCCGGAAGCCCGGCATGCGTCCGGTGTCGGTGTTGAGCGTGAGGCCGAAGAACTCCGCCGGCACCGGATCGGGCGCGACGGACCACTCCGGACCCACCAGCTTCTGCCCGTCCGCGGTGCGCGCCGACCCCGCGACGGTGCCGTCGTCCTGCCCTCCGCCGGGACCGTCCAGGTAGGAGGCGGTGACGACGAGGAAGAGCACGGTCAGCACGGTCACGAGCGCGGCCGCGCGCAGACGCAGCCGGGCGCGTAACGCCTGGGCCAGGAGGGGAAGTCCGGCGCTTCCTCCCGGCGCCGCGTTCCGGTCCGCCCCGTCCACCGCGGGCACGGGGGAGGTCTCCTCGGCTCCGCCCCCCGGTGGAGTGCGCCGCTCCTGCTGCCGGACCTGGTCCCGCTCACCGGCATCCCGCTCGTCACCCGGCTCCGGCTCGGGCTCCGGCTCCGGCTCGGGCTCCGGCTCCGATTCGGGCTCCTGCTCCTGCCCCTGGTCGGCGACGGCGCACCGCCAGAGCCGGTACAGGCCGTCGACTTCCTCGTCGTTCGCGGAGCAGGCCCGGGCGATGCACTCCACCGCCCCGAAGGTTCCCGGCACGGTGGCGCCCTGGCAGTAGCGGTGGAGCGTGGACCGGCTGAGGCCGGTGCGGTGCGCCAGCGCCGCGTAACTGCGCCCGCTGCGCTGCTTGAGCGCCGCCAGCGCCTCCCCCAGGCCCGGTGGGCCGGGTACAGCTCCGCGCCCCGTTCGCATCGCGCACGCCCCTCCCGCGGTTTCCCCCTTGCGCGGGCGCTGCCCCCGCACCGTCCCATACCGATGGAAATTAGCAGCTCACGGCGGTTCCGGTGTCCCGTTGTCCCAACTGCCGCTTTCCGCTTGCTCTGGGACAAGTCGGGACAGCAAGGTCGATCACAGCCGTCGGCGTCCGCTCCGACGGGCTGCGGAACGCGCTTGGTACATCGGGGGAATTCATGCTGCGTGTGCATTTCACTGCCGGAGACATGGCCCGTACGAGGGTCGCCGACGGACCGGATCCGCTCTGGGAGTCCGTCCTGAGCCTGCATCGGCTCCAGGCACCGGACCGGGAACCCGCGCTCGCCGACTGGCGCGGACACGTACTGCGGCACGCCGCCCCGTCGCTGAGGCTGCTGCTGCCCCTGGTGCCGAGCCGCGGCTACTTCCCGGATTTCCTCACGCCGCCCCAGGGCTCGGAAGGTTTCGAAGCGGGGCTGGACGGGCTGCTCGGCACGCCGCGCCGTCAACTGCGCGGCCAGATGGAGCGGTTGGGTCTGGAGAGACCGCCGTGCCCCTGGGCCCGTTCCGTGGCCGAAGGCTCCGCGCCGGTGATGCGCCGACTGGGCGCCGCGCTCCGCGACTTCCGCCGTGTCGCGCTCGGCGCCTCCTGGCACGGCGTCCGGTCCGGCACCGAGGCCGACCGGGCATGGCGGGCACGGGTCCAGTGGTACAGCGGCACGGCGGCGATGCTGCAGACCTTCGGACCAGGCATCCGCTGGCAGCCCCCGGTGCTCGAATGCGACTACCCCGCCGACAAGGACCTCCACCTGGACGGACGGGGCCTGCTGCTGGTCCCCTCCTACTTCTGCCGGCGCACACCCGTCGCCCTGGCCGACCCCGCCCTTCCCCCGACCCTCGTCTACCCCGCGCGGAACACCGTCCGGCACCGCCGCCGCACCGCCGATCGGGCGGCCGGCGAGCACCTCGCCCGGCTTCTCGGACACACCAGAGCCGCCGTCCTCCAATCCGTGGGCGGCAACTGCACCACCACCGAACTGGCCCGGAGGGCCGGCGTCTCGCTCTCGTCCGCCAGCGAACACGCCGCGGTACTCCGCGACTCCCACCTCATCACCAGCACCAGGGAGTGCAACACGGTCCGCCACGCCCTCACGCCGATCGCACTCGCCCTGCTCGACGGCCACCCCGCCGCCGTCATCCCCTCACCCGGCGGAGCCGGGAACCACGCCGCGCTCCACGGCAGGCCCGCCCCCGCGACCGGTGACAGGCCCTGACGGGGCCGGCGCCTCCGCCGCGGCGGTCAGTGGACGAGCGGCGCCGTGTCCCGGTGGATCGGGGTGTGCGCGCCGGTGAGGGGGACGCCGGTGCCGCCGTGGCGGACCGCCACGATCTCGGCCGCGATGGACAGCGCCGTCTCCTCCGGCGTACGCGCGCCGAGGTCGAGCCCGATCGGCGAGTGCAGGCGCGCCAGTTCGGCGTCGCCGAGTCCCGCCTCGCGGAGCTGCTCCAGGCGGGCGAGATGGGTACGGCGGGAGCCCATGGCGCCGACGTAGGCGATGGGCAGCCTCAGCGCCCGTTCCAGCAGCGGCACGTCGAACTTGGCGTCGTGGGTGAGCACGCACACCACGGTGCGGGCGTCGAGCTGCTGGGAGTCGAGGTAGCGGTGCGGCCATTCGACGACGACCTCGTCGGCGTCGGGGAAGCGCGCGGGCGTCGCGAAGACGGGGCGGGCGTCGCAGACGGTGACCCGGTAGCCGAGGAAGGAGCCGGTCGTGGCGAGCGCGCCGGCGAAGTCGATCGCCCCGAAGACCAGCATCCGCGGCGGCGGCGCGCTGGACTCGACCAGGAGCGTGACCGGGGGGCCGCACTCCGGGTCGCCGTCGCCGCCCGCGGCGCCGCGGGCCCCGGCTCCGGGAGGGCCCCCGGTCCCGGCGCCCGTCTCGACGGTCGCGGTGCGGCCCGCCGCCAGCAGGGCGCGGGTCTCCGCGAGCGCCCCCGCGTCCAGGGCGCCGGCGCCGCCGAGGCTGCCGGCGCCGTCTCCCTCGGCGGGTACGTACAGCGCACCGCCCAGCAGTTCCTGCGGTCCTTCGACGACGCGGGTGAGCGCGACGGACTCGCCGCGCGCAGCGGCCGCCAGCGCCTCCGCGTAGAGGGCGCGCCGTGCCGAATCGCGCGGGACGGGCGTGACGAGGATGTCGATGACGCCGCCGCAGGTGAGGCCCACGGCGAAGGCGTCGTCGTCGCTGTACCCGAAGCGTTCGAGCACGGTGCGGCCGGTGTCCATCGAATCGCGGCAGAGGTCGTAGACCGCGCCCTCCACGCATCCCCCGGAGACGCTGCCCACGGCTTCGCCGTCGGCGTCGACGGCGAGCGCCGCACCGGGACTGCGGGGCGCGCTGCCGCTCACGGCGACCACCGTGGCGACGGCGAAGTCCCGCTCCTCCTGGCACCAGCGGTGCAGTTCAGCGGCGAGATCCAGCATCGGGGGGCTCCTCGGGGGGACGCTCACAGGGCGCTCCTGCGAGCCTACGTCCGGCGGCGGCACGGCCGCCGAGGGGGACGTCCCGGCGCCGGGGGCTGTGCCCGTCGCCTATTTCACGCCCAGCCATCCCTCGACCGGGCTGAGCGCGAAGTAGAGCAGGAAGACGCCCGCCAGTACCCACATCAACAGCCCGGGGTCGCGCCACCTTCCCTGTGCCGCCTTGATCAGCACGTAGGAGATGGTGCCCGCGGCGATGCCGGCGGTGATGGAGTAGGTGAAGGGCATCAGCACCATCGTCAGGAAGACGGGGACCGTGGTCGCCGGTTCGCTCCAGTCGACGTGCCGTGCGTTGCTCATCATCATCGCGCCGATCACGACGAGCGCCGCCGCCGCGACCTGCGTCGGGATGACCTGCGCCAGCGGCGTGAAGAACAGGCACAGGGAGAACCCGAGCCCGGTCACGACGCTGGCCAGGCCCGTACGTGCGCCGTCGCCGACCCCCGCCGTCGACTCCACGAAGACGGTCTGGCCGGACGCCCCGGCTATGCCCCCGGCGACACCGCCCGCTCCGTCGATGGCCAGGGCCCTGTTCAGGCCGGGCATCCGCCCCTCGCTGTCGGCGAGGCCGGCCTGCTGCCCGATCCCGATGACGGTGCCGATGGCGTCGAAGAAGCCCGCCAGCACCAGCGTGAAGACGATGACGCCGACCGTGACGGCTCCGACGTCCGCGATCCCGTCGAAGGACACCTTCCCGAAGAGGCCGAAGTCCGGGGTGCTCACGACGCTTCCCGAGATCTCCGGGGCGTTCCGGCCGCCCCAGTCCTTCCTGTCCAGTCCGGCGAGGCGGTGCACGAGGCCCGCCACGACGGTGCCGCCGACGATGCCGATGAGGATGGCGCCGGGCACGCGCCGTACCTGGAGGGCGAAGACCAGCAGCACGGTGACGGAGAAGCACAGCACCGGCCAGCCGGTGAGCATGTCGTGGGTGCCGAGCTGCACCGGCTTGGCGCCGGCGACGCCGCCGGGCCCGGGCATGCTCGTCACGAAGCCGGCCTGCACGCAGCCGATGAGGGTGACGAACAGGCCGATGCCCATGGTGATGGCGTGCTTCATGGCCTGCGGGATGGCGTCCATGATGAGGCGCCGCAGCCCCGTCACGACGAGCACGATGATGACCGCCCCGTAGACGACGCACATGCCGAACGCGTTCGGCCACGTCATCTGGGGCGCCACCTGGAACGCCAGCACCGCGGAGACGCTCAGCCCCGCGGCCAGGGCGAGCGGGACGTTGCCGGCCACACCCATCACCAGGGTGGTCGCGGCGGCCGCGAAGGCCGTGGCGGTGGCGGTCTGGCCTGGGTCGAGGGTGGCGCCCTGCGCGTCGGGGACGGAGAGGATCACCGGGTTGAGCAGGACGATGTAGGCCATCGCCATGAAGGTCGTGACGCCTCCGCGCACCTCGCGGGCGAGGGTCGATCCCCGCTCCGAGATGCGGAAGTACCGGTCGGGCCACGAGCGCCGCCGGGACGGCCGGGACGGATCCGTGTCCGCCTCGTGCGCCCGCTGCCGCGGTGGGGTCTGGGACGGGGACGGTGACGTGGAGTGGGTCATGTGCGCTCTCCCAAGCGTGTCGGTGCGGCCCGCGGCGCCGAGGCGCCGCGGGGCATGGGGAATGCACGACCCGGGGGACGGCCCGAGACGAGGATGAGACGTGACCGGAAGGACTGGTGGTGGACGGGCGGGCGGACGGGCGGACGGGCGTCCCTGGGGCCCCGGCTGTCCGCGGGGCCCCGGGGACGCGTCAGGCGTCCGCGCCCGTACCCGCGCCCGTACCCGTGCCGGTCAGATGTTCCGGACGTACCGGGACCCGCCGCAGGGCGAGCCCCGTCGCGTTCCGGATGGCGGCGACGACTGCCGGTGTGGAGGAGAGCGTCGGCGCCTCACCGACTCCGCGCAGCCCGTAGGGGGCGTGCTCGTCGGCGAGTTCCAGGACATCCACCGGGATCGCCGGGGTGTCGAGGATGGTGGGGATCAGATAGTCGGTGAAGGACGGGTTGCGCACCTTGCCGTCGGGGTCGACGAGGATCTCCTCCATGACGGCGAGGCCCAGCCCCTGCGTAGTGCCGCCCTGGATCTGGCCGACGGTCGCCAGCGGGTTGAGCGCCTTGCCGACGTCCTGCGCGCAGGCCAGTTCGACGACCTTGACGAGGCCGAGCTCGACGTCGACCTCGACGACGGCCCGGTGCGCGGCGAACGAGTACTGGACGTGCCCGAAGCCCTGCCCCGTCTTGAGGTCGAACGGCTCGGTCGGGCGGTGCCTGAAGACGACCTCGTCCTCGACGGCCTCGTCCTCCAGCACGTCGGCCAGGGCCGCGACGGCCTCACCGCCCGCGGTGACGATCTTGCCGTCCTCGAACCGGAGTTCCGCGCCCTCCGTCCATGCCGGATGGCCGCCCGCGAACTTCTCCCGGCCCAGCCGGAGGACCTTCTCGCGCACGGACTCGCACGCCTTTTTCACGGCGCCGCCGGTCATGTACGTCTGCCGCGACGCGGACGTCGAACCGGCGGAGCCCACCTGGGTGTCGGCGGGGTGGATGGTCACACGGGAGACGCCCAGTTCGGTGCGGGCGATCTGCGCGTGCACGGTGACGCCGCCCTGCCCGACCTCGGCCATGGCCGTGTGCACGAGCGCGACGGCCTCGCCTCCGACGACCTCGACGCGCACCCTGGCCGTCGAGTAGTCGTCGAAGCCCTCGGAGAAGCCGACGTTCTTGATGCCGACCGCGTACCCGACACCGCGCACGACGCCCTCGCCGTGCGTGGTGTTCGACAGTCCGCCCGGCAGCGCCCTTACGTCGACGCCCGTGCCGGCCCCCTCGGAAGCGGAGCTCTCCCACTGCCGCTGCGGAGGCATCGGACGCTCCTTGACCCTGCGAAGGATCTCCGCGACCGGGGCGGGCGCGTCGACCTCCTGGCCGGTGGGCAGCACCGAGCCCTGCGACATGGCGTTCCTCTGCCGCAGCTCCACGGGGTCCATCCCGAGGGCTTCGGCGAGGGCGTCCATCTGCGCCTCGTAGGCGAAGCAGGCCTGCACGGCGCCGAACCCGCGCATCGCGCCGCACGGCGGGTTGTTGGTGTAGAGGGCCAGCGCCTCGACCTCGACGTTGTCGACCTCGTAGGGGCCGATGCCGAGCGAGGCGGCGTTGCCGACGACGGCGGGCGAGGACGAGGCGTACGCGCCGCCGTCGAGCACGATGCGGCACGTCGCGTACAGCAGCTTGCCGTCGCGGGTGGCCCCGTGCTCGTAGGTGAGCTTCGCGGGGTGGCGGTGCACGTGCCCGAAGAAGGACTCGTAGCGGTTGTAGACGATCTTCACGGGCCTGCCGGTGGCCATCGCCAGCAGGCACGCGTGCGCCTGCATCGACAGGTCCTCGCGCGCGCCGAACGCGCCGCCGACTCCCGAGAGCGTCAGGCGGACCTTCTCGGCGGGGAGGCCCAGCACCGGCGCCAGCTGGTCCCGGTCGACGTGCAGCCACTGCGTGGCGATGTACAGGTCGACGCCGCCGTCCTCGGCCGGCACCGCGAGGCCCGACTCGGGCCCGAGGAACGCCTGGTCCTGCATGCCGACCTCGTAGTCGTTGCGCACGACGACGTCCGCCTCGGCCTTCGCCGCGGCCACGTCGCCGCGCACGATGGGCTGCCTGTGCAGGATGTTGGGGTGCGCGACGTGCCCGGAATGGTGGTCGTTGCGCCCGGGGTGCAGCAGGGGGGCGCCCTCGCGCGTGGCGCTCTCCTCGTCGTACACGGGCGGGAGTTCGGCGTAGTCCACGCGGATCTTCGCCGCGGCGCGGCGGGCGGTCTCCGGATGGTCGGCCGCGACGATGGCGACGGCCTCGCCGTGGTAGCGGACCCGGTCCTTCGCCAGCACGGGCTGGTCCTGGATCTCCAGTCCGTAGTGCGTGGCGGCGGGCAGGTCGTCGTGCGTCATCACGCTGCGGACGCCGGGGATCCTCAGGGCCTCCGAGACGTCCACGGAGCGGATCTCGGCGTGCGCGTACGGGCTGCGCAGCGTGCAGCCCCACAGCATGTCCTCGTGCCACAGGTCGGAGGCGTAGGCGAACTCGCCGGTGACCTTCAGCGTGCCGTCCGGCCGCAGGGTGGACTCCCCGATGCCGCCCTTCGCGGCGGTTCCCTGGGAGACCTGGGTGATGGTGGTGGGGAGTCGGGTCGCATCGGCCATCTCAGATCGCTCCTCCCTGTGACGTGCCCGCGTCCGGTCCCGCGTCCGGTGCTCCCGCGCCGGCCGGCTGGCCGGTCCGGGCCGCCGCCAGGCGCACGGCGTCGAGGATCGTCTCGTAGCCGGTGCACCGGCACAGGTTTCCCGAGAGGGCTTCGCGGATGTCGGCGTCGGACGGGCTCGCGTTGCGTTCGATGAGTTCGTCGGCGGCGACGAGCAGGCCGGGCGTGCAGAACCCGCACTGCACCGCGCCCGCGTCGACGAACGCCTTCTGCACCGGAGAGAGGCCGGCGTCGACGGCGCCCTCGGAGGGGTCCCCGCCGCGCTGCCTGGCGAGGTCGGCGAGGCCCTCGACGGTGACGACCTCGCGCCCCTCGACCTGGCCGGCGGCCACGAGGCACGCGCAGACGGACTCGCCGTCGAGGCGGACCGTGCACGAACCGCATTCGCCCTGCTCGCAGGCGTTCTTCGAGCCGGGCAGGCCCATGCGCTCGCGCAGGACGTACAGCAGCGACTCGCCTTCCCACACGTCGTCGGCCTCGTGCCGCCGCCCGTTGACCGTGAACGTCACGCGCATCGGGTGCCTCCCTCGTCGTTGCGGGCGCCGCCGCGGCCCCCGGTGCGGTAGCTCTCCCAGACCCAGGTCAGCGTGCGCCGGGCCATGACGCCCACGGCGTGCCTGCGGTAGGCGGCACTGCCGCGTACGTCGTCGATGGGCTTGCAGGCGGCCGAGCACAGCTCGGCGAACCTCCGCGCCACGGACGGCGGCACGATGCGGTCGCTGTCCCACAGCCCTTCCTCGTCGAGCGCGGCGCTGAGGAAGTCCTCCGCCTCCGTCGCCCGGAACGGGGTGGGCGCCGCGGATCCTACGGCCGCCCGCACCCTGCGGCTCTCCGGGTGCAGCGCCACGGAGAACCCGCACACCGCGATGACCATCGCGTTCCGCGTGCCGATCTTCGAGAACTGCTGCGGCCCCGTCGCCTTCTTGATGTGCACGTACTTGATGAGCTCGTCCTCGGCGAGGGCGTTGCGCTTCACGCCGGTGAAGAACTCCTCGACGGGGATGCGGCGCGAACCGCGCACCGACTCCGCCTCGACCTCCGCGCCGGCCGTCAGCAGCGGCGGGTGCGAGTCGCCCGCGGGTGACGCGGCGCCCAGATTCCCCCCGACGCTCCCCCGGTTGCGGATCTGCGGCGAACCGACGGTGTGCGCGGCCAGCGCCAGACCCGGCAGTTCCGCGCGCAGGTTCTCGATGATCCGCGAGTAGGGGACGCTCGCACCGAGCCGCACGCTGTCCTCTCCCGTCTCCCATTCGTGCAGCTCGGGGACGCGGTTGAGGTCCATCAGCCAGCCGGGGCGGCGCTGGTCGAAGTTGATCTCGACCATGACGTCGGTGCCGCCGGCGATGGGGACTGCGGAGGGGTGCTCCGCCTTCGCGGCGAGCGCCTCCTGCCAACTCGCGGGGCGCAGAAACTCCATAAGCTCTTCTCTATTCGCTTCTCTTCGCTTCCGGGCGCGCTCGATGCCGTCAGGTCGGTGACGAGGCGGGCGATACCGGTCCAGTACACAGATCCATGTCCCGTCGGCGGCAGTCACCGAAACCATGAAGCACTCGCCCCCTCGCAAGCTCCCTCTTGTAGATTCGAACGAACGCCGGTGAGCGGCACACTCGCGGCATCCGACGGCTAGAGACGAACGGCGGCGAAGACCATGCGGCTGCGCGCACTCCTGGGGACGGGCTCGCTCGGGCTGCGCCTCCTCACCGGGGAGGACGAGCTGGACCGTACGGTGCGAGGCGTCATGACGACCGACCTGCGCGATCCCGGCCGCTACCTGTCCGGGGACGAACTGGTCCTGACCGGCCTCGCGTGGTTCCGCTCCCCCGAGGACTCCGAACCGTTCGTGCGCGTCCTCGCCGAGGCCGGGGTGGCCGGGCTCGCGGCAGGCGAGGCCGAGCTGGGCCTCGTGCCCGAAGACCTCGTGAAGGCCTGCGCACGCCACCGGATGCCGCTCTTCGCCGTGACCGAGGACGTCGCGTTCGCCACGGTCACCGAGCACGTGCTGCGGCATGTCTCCACCGAACGGGCGGGCGACCTGGCCGCCGTGGTGGAGCGGCACCGCCGGATGATGTCGCCCGGCCCCGCGGGAGGCGGGCCCGACGCCGTACTCGACCTGCTCGGCTCCGACCTCGATCTGCGCGCCTGGGTGCTGTCCGTGACGGGCCGCGCCGTCGCGGGGGACGGCCCGGCCGCGGGAGACGGCCCGGGGGGCCGCTCGGCCCTGCCGCCGGACGTACGCGCGCGGCTGGCCGGGGAGCATCTCGCGGCCGCGCGCGGCGGACGGCCCGGGCCGTACCGGGCGGAGGCCGCCGGTGGCGTCTGGTCCCTCTTCCCCGTGCGGAGCACGGCGGGGAGCCCCTCCGCCGGCCGCCCCCACTCGGCGGACCTCGCGGAGCCGTCACTGGGCGAGTGGTTCCTCGCCGTCGAGGACGACGCGGGCGAGTGGCCGACGGAGCGGCTCGACCTCCTCCAGGGCGTCACGCAGCTGATAGCGGCCGAACGCGAACGCCGCGACGCCGGGCGCACGGTCCGCCGCCGGCTCGCCATGGAGGTGCTGGAGCTCCTGCACGCCGGGGCCCGTCCCGCGGAGATCGCCGCCCGGCTGCGCGTCGCGGCCCCCGTACTGCTGCCCGGGCTGGGCAGCGCGCCCCACTGGCAGGTCGTCGTGGCCCGGCTGGAGGAGACGGCGGAGCGGCCCGCCGACGAGTACGAGGCGACCGGGGCGACGGCCGACGCGGCAGGGACGACGACCGAGGCGGCCGAGGCCGTGCGGGGAGCGCGGTGCCAGGCACTGCTGGAGGAGATCCTGCTCGATCCCCGCACCACGGGCGCCTCCCACGACGGCGAGACCGCCGACACGGTCGCCGTCACGCACCGATGCGGGGAAGCGGTGGCCCTCGTCCCCCTCCCGTCGCTCTCCGGCACCCGCGACGGGCCCCCGGGCACCGGCGCCCCGAGCGGGCAGGGGCACGCCCCCGGCGCCGCTCGGCCGGACCCCGGCCTCAGCGCGGAGACCCTGCTGGCCGCGGTGCGCGAACCGCTGGAGTGCGGCCTCGCCCGGGGCGGGCGGCTGACGCTGGGCGTCAGCGCCGTGGTGCACTCCGCCGAAGGGCTGCACGGAGCCGTCGAAGAGGCCCGGCACGCACGCCGGGTGGCGGCCGCCCGCGAGGGCCGCGTCTGCGCTGCGGGTCACGAGGAGCTGGCCTCCCACGTCCTGCTGCTGCCCTTCGTCCCGGACGACGTCCGGCGGGCCTTCACCGCTCGGCTGCTGGCTCCGCTGCACGACTACGACCGCCGCCACCGTGCCGAACTCCTGCCGACCCTCTCCGCGTTCCTCGCCGCGGACGGCTCCTGGACGCGCTGCGCGACCCGCCTCCACCTGCACGTCAACACCCTCCGCTACCGCATCGGCCGCATAGAGCAGCTCACAGGACGGGACCTGTCGCGGCTGGAGGACAAGCTCGACTTCTACCTGGCGCTGCGCCTGAGCTGAGCGGCCCGGGACCGCCACCCGGCGATCTGTATCGTTGCCCCTCGCGGCTGGACGGATCTCACGGTCGGCTCCGGTGCGGAAGACCGGTCCTCCGGAGCCCGCCGGGCTCACGCCCCCCGGGACCGCCCCGGCCGGACCCGTAACCGCACCTACAGGAATCCGAGGTCCATGCCTGCCTACGTGGTCTCCGAAGTCACCGTGCTGGATGAGGAGCAGGCGGCGACGTACCGCGGACTCGCCTCCGCCTCCATCGAGAAGCACGGCGGGCGCTACCTCTCCCGGGGACGGCACCCGGAGGCCGTCGAGGGCGACTGGCCCGAGGAGGCCCGCCTGATCGTCGTGGAGTTCCCCGACATGGAGGCGGCGCGTCGCTGGTACGCCTCCCCCGAGTACGCCGAGGCTCTCGCACTGCGGACCACGGCACTCGACCGGCGGCTGCTCTTCGTCGAGGGCGGCGGTCCGGCAGCGCCGTGAGCCCCGTCCTCCGGGCTGTCGTCAGCTGTGGAGGACGGGGCTCACGGCACGGGAGGCGTGGTCCGGCGGGAGGTTCCGGATCCGCTTCGTCACGGTTCCGGGAAGGGTTCCGTTCCAGGGCGGGGCGCCCGGGTCACGAAGCGGACGCGCAGCGCCGGGGAAGCGTCACCGTTCCGGGCTTGTGCTGGAAGGTGTCCATCCGCAGCCACTCGTCCAGCTCGGGGTCGTAGAGGTTCTGCACGCCGAACTGCAGGACCTGCCAGAACGTGCCCCTGTTCTTCTCGTCGACGTAGATGTCGCCGAGCGCGAGCGGGAACCGCAGGAACTTGCCCGGAGGCCGCTGCGGCACGACCACGCCGACCCGCCAGTGGTTCACGCGCCGTGGCACGTTCAGGTCGAGGGTCTCCCGTCCGACGAACCGGGAGCCCGCGAGCGCCTCGTTCAGCGTCTCCCGGTCGAAGCCGGGGATGCGCGAGCACGAATGGTCGGTCAGGTTCGGCCACTTGTACGTCAGCGTGTACAGCGAGCCCCGGTAGATGAGGTTCGTGAACCAGATCGGGTACTGCGGGCCGCCCGCGACCATCTGGCTGTCGCCGTTCCGCCCCTCCCAGGTGAACGGCACCGTGATGCCGAGGTCCCGGACGATCCACTTGCCCTTCCCCCGGAAGTCGCGCGGAAGGCGAGGGGGCAGGGGCTCGGCCGGGCGGGGTTTCTCCGCAGCCGCCTTCCGGGCCGGGCCGGTATCGTCCCGCGGGTCCGCACCGGCGGGTGACATGGCCGCCGAGGCGGCGGCGATCACTCCGGCCAGAACGACCGATACGGCTGTCCGTCGAGCACGTGTCCAGCGCATGGCTACCTCGGCTTCGCGTCGCGCGCCGTCGAGGCGCGGGGCTTGGTGGCTGCGGTGAGTCCACACCGTCCCCGGCGCCGGAGAACCTGAAACCGGACGTCAGGCCGATCGGCCGCACGTCGCCGGCGCTCGACGCGGCGCGGCGTGAGCGGGCCGGCGGACGTCCACGCGGGCCCTCGACGGCCGCCCGCGGCAAGGTGGTTGGAGCCCTGCGGAGCCCCGGCCCGCGAGCCCTCGGCGACCGCACCGGAGCGCCGTGGGGCTCAGGCAGCGCTCCCGCCGGCCGGCCCTCACGACAGCTGGACGACGGAGGCCGCGATCATCATGATCGTCAGCGCGACCAGCGCGAACATCACGAGCTCGGCCCGTCGGCCGCCGTTCAGCGACGGGGGGCGGAGTTTGCGGTTCAAGGCGTTACCGGCCCGCCCGGCGCCTCCCGCCTTCTTCCTCCGGTGAGTGCTCATGCGCTGTGCCCCTCCACCCTCACCAGGGTGCCCCAAAGGGCCGCTGTGTACAGCGCCTCGGCGACATCGGCCTGCGGCGGGTGCGCGGGAGGCCGTCGCGCCGGCTCAGTCGGTGAGGGTGATGCGCAACGGGCCGCAGCCGATGCGGTCGGCTTCTTTCGCCACGTAGCGAGGGAGGAGGGATCGGATCTGCTCGGGATGGCGCCCGTTGCGTGCGCGGACGAGGAAGGTGACGTCACCGGTCTCGCACTCGGCTTGGAACAGTCCGAGGTCCCGACGGACGAAGCCGTGGCCCTCCGCGGTCCGGATCTCCTTGCCGCCGTCGAACGCCAGGCTCTCGTAGAGCACGGACAGCCGTGGATCCTCGACGGTCATCAGACGGAGGCCGGGGTGGTCGAAGAGCACGTCCCGGTCGCAGGTGCGTACCGGGCCCTCGCCCCTCGTCACCAGCGGGCGGTCCAGGTAGGTCTTGCGCACGGCCGTGGAACGCAGTCCTTCGATGCCGCAGATCGCGTCCGCTCTCTCGTCGTTGAAGCGCGGCGGCTTCGGCATCCGGTCCACCCCGTCGGGGACGGATCCTTCGCAGCCCTCACTGCGCATGTAGCCGTTGAGGAGTCTGACGACGGCGCGGGCGAGCCGATCGCGCTCTGCGGCGTCGACTTCGTCGTCGTAGACGGTCCAACCGGTCTCCATGTCGATCACGACGGGACCTTCCTTGTCGGGCCGGCGGGTGCATGAGTCAGGTATCGCGCCCCATGCCCGGGTGTCGGAGGCCATACCCAGCAGCCCGCTGCCCAGCGGGGTCATCCGCGCGGAGAGGAACTCGTCCGCCCACTGGTCCCCCGCGCCCGCGAACCGGGCATCGAGCTTGTGGACCTGGACCGTGATCCGGTGTCCCCGCGGTGAGTGCAGAAGGCACTGTCCCGACGGGCCCTCCGAGCCGATGCTGTCCACGGTGACGGGTATCTCGGAGGTCTCGATGTCCGTCTTCCCCCGGAACAGGGCGGCGACGTCGTTCTCCGTCAGCGCACCCCAGCAGGCCCGGTCATCCGCGAACGGTCCGGTCTCGCTCTGCCACGCCGTGCCCAGGCTGCCGAGTAGCGCACCCGCCAGGACCGCGGCGAGAGCGGGACGCAGGCGCCCACGCGTGAGGCGGCGCCAGTGCCACCAGGGTCGCCGCGGTGCGGGCGCGGCCTCGACGTCGTGGGTGCCGGTGTCATTCATCGGCCCGACCCCCCAGAGGTGACGGCCGGGCATCCCGGACGAGGTGTCACGGCATCGGTGAACGCGGCGGGATGCCATGCCGAATCGCGGCCGATGCCACCTCTCGACCCGTCGGCCGTCCTCGTCACACCCATCCCCCCGATTCCGCCGCTGAGCGCGCCGAGGATCATACCGACACCTCCGCCCGGGCGAAGCACGTGCGGTACGCCCACGGGAGCGCGATCATCGGGGCATGGACATCACCCTTCGGCTCGCCCAGCAGCCGGAAGCCGACGAGTTGCTCAGCCGCAGTCCCCTGGCCGCCCTCACGGGCATGCTCCTGGACCAGCAGGTGCCCATGGAGTGGGCGTTCACCGGCCCTTACACCATCGCGCAGCGCATGGGCCAGGACGATCTGGACGCCCACGCGATCGCCGCCCGCGACCCGGAGGAGTTCGCGGCGCTGCTCTCGCAGAAGCCGGCGGTGCACCGCTATCCCGGCTCCATGGCCAAGCGCGTCCAGCAGCTCTGCCAGTACCTGGTCGACCACTACGACGGCGACGCGAGCGCCGTGTGGCGCGGCGCGTCCACCGGCAAGGAGGTCCTGGACCGCCTCAACGCGCTGCCCGGCTACGGCAAGCAGAAGTCGCAGATCTTCCTGGCCCTGCTGGGCAAGCAGATGGGCGTCACTCCGGAAGGCTGGCGCGAGGCCGCCGGCGCGTACGGGGAGCGCGGCGCCCACCGCTCGGCGGCGGACATCACCGGCCAGGAGTCCCTGGAGAGGGTCCGCGCGTACAAGCAGGAGGCGAAGAAGCAGGCGCGCAAGAAGGCGTGAGCCGCGCCCCGGCCCGCCGGTGCCCTCCCCGCCGCCGCAGGTCGGAGCCCAAGTACGGGGGCGCCTGCCGGACTCCGGAAGCCATCGAGTAAAACTTTGTGAACTGATTCACAGCGCACTCTTGGCCGGGTCCCGCATCCGTGCTGAGATGCGCTCACATCCGGCTCGAAGCTCGACGGCGCGCTTGGGAGGACAACTGTGGCGGAAACCGCCATGTCTCGATCGGTACGGCTGGATCCCGTGGGCGGCGAGCCGTCACCGGCCTTCGGCGGTGGGGCACCGTCGGAGCGGCTCGGCATGGCCTCGCCGGTGGACCGCGCCGTATGGCGTCTGCGCTCCCGCGGCTGCTGGGAGGACGCCGCCGCGCTGCTCGACCCCTACGCGGAGACCGAGACGGCGGCCTGCCTGCGCCGGGCGGCACTGCTCGTCGAGCGGTGCATGTTCACCTCGGAGGGGTTCGCCGCGGCCGAGGCGGCCCTGCGCGCGGCGGAGGCGCTGGCGCAGGACGACGAGGAGCGCGGCGCCGCCGCCTGCGAGCGGGGCCAACTCGCCTACACCGCGACGGTGCTGGGCGTACGCGACCGGTCCGACGAGGCACGCGCCGCCCTCGGCAGGGCCGCCGCGCTGCTGCCGCCGGATGCCCGTGGCAGGGCGATGCTGGACTACCGGCGCGGACTCCTCGCCGAGCATCTGAGCGACACACCGCAGTCCGCTCTGGCCGCGTACCGGCGTGCGCACGCCGCCGCGACGGCCCTGGAGGACGATCTGCTGTGCTCCTTCACCTGGCGGCACCTGGCGGGGCTCGCCCTGCGCGACGGCGAAGTGGCGGAGGCGCGGCACGGGTTCAGCGAGTCGCTGCGGCTCCGTGAGGAGCTCGGCTACCTCGTCGGAATGGCCCCGGCCCTCACCGCCCTCGCGGACGTCGAACCGGAGCCGGAGGCCGCGAGGCTCCGTGCCGAGGCGCGCCGCTTCTTCCGCCTGCTGGACGGGGTCCCCGTCTGGCTCGCGGACCAACTCACCACGGACTGACGGCACTTCGGCAGACGGCAGACGGCGAGCGGCGGGGACGCCCCCAAGGGAGGTCTCCCCGCCGCTTGCCGTCTGCCGTCTGCCGTCTGCCGTCTGCCGGGTCGAACTCGCCTCAGCACGCGACGTGTTCGCGCATGAGCCTCTCGACGGTGGCCAGGTCACGCGTCCGCAGGGCGTCGAGCATCTCGAAGTGCCCGTAGGCGTCCTCCAGCAGCTCCGCCGCGCACGTCGACGGCGCGACGGGAGCCGGGCGGCGCTGCGCGCGGCGCTGTATGTCCGCGGCGACGGCGACGAGTTGGCGGTTCCCCGTCAGCTCCAGAAGAGCGCCGTGGAAGGCGCTGTCGGCCTCCGCGTAAGCCGTACGGTCGCCGCACTGAGCCGTGCGGAGCGCCTCGTCGGCGTAGGGGCGCAACCGCTCCCAGCACTCGGGCGGCATCGCGCGGGCCGCCTCCAGCACCGACGGGATCTCCAACAGGGCTCTTATCTCCGCCAGTTCGGCGAGGTCACGGTCGCTGCAGACGGCGACGCGGAAACCGCGGTTGGGCACCGTCTCGACGGCCCCCTCGCAGACGAGCCGCTGCATGGCCTCCCTCACCGGCGTCGCGGAGACACCGAACCGCTCCGCCAGTGCCGGTGCCGAGTAGACCTCGCCGGGGACGAGCTCTCCCGAAAGCAGCGCCTCGCGCAGGGCGTTGAGCACCTGCGCGCGTACGGAGTGGCGCTCCGGCTGCTTCGGCGCTCCGCCAGGGGCGCGCCCGCCCGCGGCACCCCTCGCGGGCGTGCCGCGGCCGGACGGGCGCGGGCCCGCGGCGCCCATGGCGGTCGCGGCGGCGCCCACGCCCGCCGCCCGTGCGGCGTCGCGCGATCCCGACGTTCCCCGGGCCCGCGGGACGACCGGGACGCTGGTCCGTCCCGGTGCCGCGGGCTCGCTGTGCACATGCTCACCCCGTGCCCCCTGGTCGTCGTCGGCCCCCGCGGGGTGCTGCTCTCCCGCGGGAAGCGACTGAGGCAAAAGGCGGGGGTGGAGTGCGGTGCGTCCCTCCTGTTCGGGCGCATCCGCTCCGGTCTGCTCCATCTGCCCCTCCAGGTCTCGCTGTGCACCATAGGCGGACCCGGCGCGAGATCAAACCTCTGCGGCATCGGATAAGGTAAGGCTAACCTGCCGGTGATCTTCGATTCGGTGGTCCGCCCATGCCCTTGCACGCCGTCGCCCCCGCCCCGTCCGAGCCGTCCCTCGCCTCGCCGCTCACCGCGGCCTACGCGCGCCTGACCGAGGTGTTTCCCTCTCTGCGCGTGCGCGAGGTGCCCCGGGGCGGTACCCCGGAATCGGGTGCCGGCTGGGTCCGCGCCACCTGTCTGGCCGAAGGCGGGGCGACATTCGAGAACTTCCTCGCCTGGGACGAGGAGCAGGCCCGGCGCGACTACGGGCAGGAGCCCCGGCCCGACGTCGTCGCGAGCTTCGCGCTGCACCGCTACGCGTGGCCCGTCTGCCTTCTCGTCACGATGCCCTGGTTCCTGCACCGGCGGGTGCCGCGGATCCCCGTCGAGGCCGTCTCCTTCCAGCGGACGCTCGGTGAACTCTCCGTCCGTGTCGAGGAGTTCGCCTGCCTGCCGGGCGATCCCGCCGCGCGCGAGCCCGGCGCCCGCGTCGTGGCGGACGAGGAGGCGCTGCGCGCCGAGGTGCGCGCGGCCGTCGCGGAGCACCTCACCCCCGTGCTGGAGGCGTTCCGCCCCAGGATGCGGCGCGGCAGCAGGGCGCTGTGGGGCATGGCGACCGACGAGATCACCGAGGGGCTCTGGTATCTCGGGCACCTGCTCGGCGAGGAGGAGCGCGCGATGCGCGAAGCCGGAGTGCTCCTCCCCGGCGGCACCACCCCGTACGCGCAGAGCGCGGGTTTCCGTCAACTCACGGGCACGAAGGGCGAGTCGCTCACCACCCGGGACCGGGCGAGCTGCTGCCTCTACTACACGCTGCGCCCGGAGGACACCTGTGTGACGTGCCCCCGCACGTGCGACGCGGAACGGATCGCGCGCCTGTCCCCCGATCGCTGAGCAGTTCGACACAGAACACCCCTGTCGATACGGACTGCCCCCCGTTGGCGGCCAGTTGTACCGAATTCGCCTTCCTGCGGCCTCCGCTGGGCCAGGATGCTCCGCGACAACGCAGCAGCCGAGGCGAGCACGGCGCCGGCGGGCCACCGGCCTGCCCGTGCCGGGCGGCAAGGGGCAGACCGATGAGAGTGACGGACATACCGCTGAGCTGGGTGGTGGCGAGCGCCGTGCTGCTCGCCGGCGCCCTGGCGGCGGCAGTGGTGATCGCACGGACACGGGCCACGGGCAGGAAGGGCGGCGACGACGAACACGCCGACTCCTGGGAGCAGATGGAGCAGCGGCGCAGACGCAAGGAGACCCTGTACGCCACCGCCGCGTACCTGCTCCTGTTCTGCTGCGCGGCGGTCGCCGCGGCGCTCTCCTTCCACGGCCTCGTCGGCTTCGGAAGGCAGAACCTGCGCCTCTCCGGCGGATGGGAGTACCTGGTCCCCTTCGGGCTGGACGGCGCGGCGATGTTCTCGGCCGTCATCGCGGTGCGCGAGGCCAGCCACGGGGACGCGTCCCTCGGGTCGCGGCTGCTCGTCTGGGCGTTCGCGGGGGCTGCCGCGTGGTTCAACTGGGTTCACGCGCCGCGGGGCGACGGCCATGCCGGGGCGCCGGAGTTCTTCGCCGGCATGTCGCTCTCCGCAGCGATCCTCTTCGACCGGGCGCTCAAGCAGACACGGCGGGCCGCCCTGCGCGAACAGGGCCTCGTTCCGAGGCCGTTGCCGCAGATCCGCGTGGTGCGCTGGCTCCGGGCGCCACGCGAGACCTTCCGCGCCTGGTCCCTGATGCTGCTCGAGGGCGTACGGACGCTCGACGAGGCGGTGGAAGAGGTCCGTGACGAGCGCCGTCGGCAGGAGCAGGAACGTCTCCGCCGCCGCGAGCAGGAGAAGCTCGACCGGGCCCGCGTCAAGGCGCTGAACCGTCAGCACCGGTGGCGGGGACGTGGCCGGGGGCGCCCCGATGCGGACGCTCCGGCGCCCGCGGCGGTCGTCCCGGCCCAGGCGGTGGGCGAGGCCGGTACGGGGATGCTGCCGTTGCGTTCGCGGCCCGCGAGCGGAATGGGCGGCGGCGCCGGCGACCTGGACGCATCCGTCGCGGCGGCGAGCCCGCGGCTCGACTCGCTGGAGGAGAAACTCTCCCAGATCGAGCGGCAGTTCGGGTGACCCGCCCGGCTGTCGCCGGCCACCCCGAAAACGGAACCGGCCCGGTCCGTCCCCCTGGGGGGCAGGCCGGGCCGGTGTCCGTGTGCGTGTGCGTTCAGGGCCGGAGCGGGGTTCGCTGCGTTCAGGCTGGGGACGCCGCTCAGCGGCCGGTGTAGGCGCAGATCGCGAACACGCTGATGCCGACGGTGGGGTTGCCGGGCTGCCGGCCCAGGCCGATCCAGCCGCGGTTGTCGTCGGTGGGGAAGCTGCCGACCAGGACCGCCTCGTTGCCGCGCGCCTCGGCGCCGCCGCCGATGACCTTCTTGCCCTTCGGGCAGCGGACGACGCGGCGCTGGAAGTTGGGAACGTTCTGGTTCTCCAGCCTGACGACCTCGTAGCCCGGGATCTTCGCGCCGCCTGCCGGCTTCTGCGCGCTCACCGGCTCCGCCTGCGCGGACCATCCGCCGCCGGCCAGCAGCCCCAGGGCCAGCACACCTGCGCTGATCGCACGGTTCATCTTCATACGCGTCTCCTCTCCTCGACGGCCGGCCGGGTGCCGGCTCACCCCGAGCAGTATTGAGCGCGCGTAATTCGCATGTGCGGACGGACACGAACAGGTCGGGTGAACCTGCCGCAGTGTTCGGAAGCGGCATGCCCGGCCTGCCGTCGTACCGGTCGGCGCCGGGTCAGCCCTCCCAGACGGCGACGGCCGTGCGGTCGTCCGCGTAGCCCCGTACCCGGAGCTGGACGTCCGCCAAGAACGCCGCCAGGCCCGGCGGTTCGGGCTTGTCCGTCCACGCACCCGCCAGCTGCCGCGCGAAGGCGGGCTCACCCCTCAGCGGAGCCGCGAGCCCCTGGCTGCACAGCAGCAGGACGTCGCCCGGCCGCGCCTCCGCGGCGCGGAACCGGAACGCGTCGGGGTCCTGGCGGGGAGCGGGCGGCGGCACGGGCACGCGCTGCGTGGAGGGGACGCTCAGCGCGGCCAGGTCGGCGAGCTCCGAGGGGTCGAGGAGCCCGGCGGAGGAGGCGGCCGCCTCCTGCCCGGAGTCGTCCGCCGCGGGGTCGCCGGGGTGGAGGGCAGAGCCGCCCGGGCCGGCCTCCAGGTCGCGCCAGGACCCGGAGCGCAGCCGGAAGAGTCCCGCGTCCCCCCAGCCGAAGAAGACCCGCGTGCGGCAGCGTGGATCGGCCGACAGGAGCAGGCAGCGCAGATCGGCGGTGTACTCCTCCGGCTGGACGCCCAGCGCCGCCGCCTGCGCGCGCAGCTTGCCGTAGCAGCGTTCCGTCAGCCGCTGCAGGCCGGGCTTGAGCGCATCGCGGCGGTCGGCGCGTATGTCCTCGGCCAGGCGTGCGTGGCTGCGGCCCACCACCTCTCCCATGGACTGGCAGATCTCGCGTGCCGCCCTGTGCCCGCCCGTCGCCGCCCGGCCGCCCGCCGCGACGGCGACCAGCAGCAGGGCGGACTCCCCCGAACCGAACCGTGCGGTCAGCAGGGCGTCGCGCCGCAGCGCGCCGCGGTGGCGGGCGGAGTCACCGCGCAACGACGCCGCACGCAGGGTGAGTCCGCCGTAGTGCGCCCCGTCCAGCACCGTGTCGGGGACGAGTTCGGACAGTGCCGCGGGGTCGGCGGCGGGGAACGTCGCGGGCTCCGCCTCGTACGTCGGCGGCCGCTCACCGACGTGCGCGGGACGCCGGGGCACGCCCTCACCGGACGCGGAGCCGCCCGCGTCCGGCAGCTCCCCGCCCCCGCGGACGGGACGCCGCCCCGTCTCGGCGGGCTCGGACCCCGCGGAATCCGGCATCGCGACGGGAGGCGCGGGCGCGGTGGGCTCCTGCTCCGTGGCGGGCGTGGCGGGAGGCTCCGTGGCGGGCGTGCTGGGCGTGGCGGGAGGGGTCGCGGCGGGAGGCTCAGTGGTAGGCGCGGCGGGTGGTGCCGTGGTGGGGCCCATCGTGCGCCGCACGGACGCGTAGCGGTCGTCGAGGGTGTCGCCCGCGCCGCTGCGGCCGGTGTCCGGTGACCCCGGGTCGTACAACTGGCTCCACCAGTCGTCCTGCCGGCCCGAGTGCGGTCCGCGAGGCCTCCCCTGCTGAGTCATGCTCATATTGTTGCCCGCACTCGCGGTGGGAAAGACCTCCCCGGGCGCCCGTCCCGGCCCCGCACCGGCCGCCCGGTCGGACCGGCGCCCGGTGCGTGCGCGTCCACGGCGTGTGAGCCTTCCGGCATGAGCGCTTCACCACGCGGCCGGTCCCTCGGCGAGGCCGAACGCGACTATCTCGCCGGCAGGCGGCTGTGCCGCATGGCCACGGTCGACCCCTCGGGCCAGCCGCAGGTGAACCCCGTGGGGTACTTCCTCCAGGACGACGGGACGGTCCTCTCCGGCGGGGTCGCCCTCGCCCGGACCCGCCGCTGGCGCAACCTGCTGGCCGATCCGCGGCTCGCGCTCGTGGTCGACGACGTCGTGAGCACCGACCCGTGGACGGTGCGAGGGGTCGAGATCCGGGGAGAGGCGGAGCTGCTGACGGGGCCGCACGACCTGGCGCCCGGCCTGAGCGACGAGCTGATCCGCGTCCACCCCCGCTGGGTGCACAGCTGGGGACTCGACGAGGTGTGACGAGGGACGAGCCTCACGAGCGGTGAGCCTCACGTCCCCACCCGCCGGCCCCGCCGCTCAGCGCCCGCCGCCCGCGGCGACCTGCCACAGGTGGTGCAGGGCGTAGGAGCGCCACGGCCGCCACTCCGCGGACCGGGTCGTATCGGCGCCGCTGAGCGCGAGCCCGTGCCGCACTCCCACGTCCCCCGGCAGGACGACGTCCGGGTCGCCCAGCGCCCGCATACGCATGTAGCCCGCGCTCCACGGCCCGATGCCGGGCAGGGCCAGCAGCGACCGCTCCGCCTCGTCGCGGTCGGCGCCCGCGTGCAGGGACACGGTGCCGTCGGCGAGCGCCGCGGCGACCGTACGGATCGTGGCGCGGCGGCGCTCCGGCATGCCCAGCTCGCTCAGCGGTGCCTCCGCGAGCGGGTCCGACTCGGGGAAGAGGTGGGTGAGCCCTCCGTCCGGCGCGGGCAGCGGCTTCCCGTACGCGGCGACGAGCCGTCCGGCGAGGGTGCGCGCCGCCGCGACGGTGATCTGCTGGCCGAGGACGGCGCGGACGGCCAGCTCGTGCGGGTCGGCGGCGCCGGGTGCCCGCAGTCCGGGGCGCCGCGCGACGAGCTCACCCAACACCTCGTCCGCACCGAGCCGTTCGGCCACCGCGCGGGGATCGGCGTCCAGGTCGAAGAGCCGGCGCACGCGCTGCACCGCCGTCGTCAGGTCCCGGAGGTCGGCCAGGTGGAGCCGGCAGTCGAGCCATCCGCTCGTCTCCCCCGGCGCGCCCGGCTCCCGCCCGGACGGACGGTCCCCGGCGTGGTGTTCGTCCACTTCGACGACGCCCGTGCCGCACGGCAGCCGCAGCGTGCGCCGGTACGTGCGGGTCCCGGCAGCGCCTGCCGTCTCCTCGACTCCCGCGATGGCGCGGCACTCCAGGAAGTCGAAGACCTCCCGTGCCGCGTACGGCCCTCTGTACGCCAGCCGCAGGGCGACGCCCGTGGTGGCGGGACGGCCCGCGCCCTCCTCGGCCGGCCGCCGGCTGTGCCCGCCGCGCGGGGCCGCGCTGCGCAGCTGCCCCGGCGTGCGCGCGTAGATCTCACGCATCGTGCCGTTGAACTGCCGGACGCTCGCGAACCCGGCGGCGAACGCGATGTCCGTGACCGCCAGGGACGTCGTCTGCAGCAGCACCCTCGCCGTGTGCGCCCGCTGGGCGCGTGCGAGGGCCACGGGGCCGGCGCCCAGCTCGGCGGTCAGCTGCCTCTGCACCTGGCGGGGGCTGTACCCGAGCCTGCGCGCGAGCCCCGAGACGCCCTCGCGGTCCACGACGCCGTCCCCGATCATGCGCATCGCCCGCCCGACCAGGTCCGCGCGCACGTTCCACTCGGCGGAGCCCGGCACGGCGTCGGGACGGCAGCGGCGGCAGGCGCGGAACCCCGCGCGCTGGGCCGCTGCCGCCGAGGGGTAGTAGCGCACGTTCTCCCGCTTCGGGGTGACCGCGGGGCAGCTCGGGCGGCAGTAGATGCCGGTCGTGCGCACGCCCAGGAAGAAGACCCCGTCGAAGCGGGCGTCCCGGCTGCGTACGGCCTCGTACCTGCTCTCGTCCGTCATCACGGCATCCAGTCTGCTCCGGCTGCCGGGTCCGCCACTGGCGGATTTCGGACGTAACCGTCCCAGGTCACCGTCCCACGTCGCCGTCCCACGTCGCCGGCGGTCGTCGCTGCCGGACGCCACCGTGGGACGTCACCGCCGGAGCGCTACCGCCCCTCGGGCGCCTCCTCACCCAAGGGACCGCGCCCGGCCACCCCCTTCTCCTCGCCCTCCTCGCCCTCGCCCTTGTCGGGCCCGCCCCCCGCGTCCGGTCTCCGGCCGTGCCGCAGCAGAGCGAGCGCGATCAGCAGGTACGGGACCGCGGCGAGCACGAACAGCGTGCTGTGCCCCCAGCGGCCGGAGCCCAGGCCGTAGGCGGCGCACAGCAGCACCGAGAACACCTCGGCGCCGAAGCCCGCCACGGAGGCGACGGTCGCGCGTGCCCGGTCGGTCACCCGGTCCTGGAGCAGCGCGTCGCAGGTGACCATCGCCCACTGGAAGATCCCGAACGCCAGGGCCAGCAGGGGCGTTCCGGCGGGACCGCTCACCGAGCCCGCCGCCAGCGCCAGGGCCGCCACACCCAGCGCGGGTCCCAGCAGCCGGGGCGTACCGCGGCCAGCGCACCAGCCGCCCACCGCGACCCCCGCCGAGACGAGCAGCATCAGCGTGGGCACCGTCGAATCGGCGACGTCCATCGACCCCACGAGGAGCGGCACGTACTCGTCGATCATCAGCGCCCCCGTGACGGCGGAGCTCAGCAGCACGGCGCGCAGAGCGGCGCGCGAGCCGCGCAGTTCGGCGGCTCCGGCGCGGAGTACGGAGCCGAACCCGCCCTCGGGCGTACCGCCCGCACTCCGCTCGGCCTCTCCCGGAGCGGCTCCGCCCGGGCTGCCGCGCCGCGGCTCGGGCAGGGTGAGGCCCACGGCCGCGCCGAGCAGGCAGACCACGACGCTCGCGGCCCCGACGGCCTCGTAGCCGCCCGCGCCGAGCACCGGTCCGGCCAGTGCGGTCGCCGCCATCATGGCGGTGGTGCCCATCGCCTGGGAGCGGCCCATGGTCCGGGCGTACGAGGCCGTCGCGTCGTGGCGGGCCAGCTCCTCGTAGACGAGGGCCTGCAGCGAGCCCGAGGACAGCGAGCCGCCCGCACCCCACAGAAGGAACCCGCAGGCGAACGCCGGGTACGAGGGCAGCCACGTCCACAGTGCGAACCCGGCACCCGTCAGCAGGGGTGCGAGGACGACCAGCAGGCGCCGTGAGAAGAGGTCGGCCCACATCCCGGAAGGCACTTCCAGGACGAAGGTCACGCACGACCAGATGATGAAGAGGGAGGAGATCTCGCCGGTGGACAGGCCGTGTTCGGCGAAGAGCAGCGCGTAGACCGGGTAGAGCAGGATCAGGTCTTCGAGGAAGGCGTAGGCGCACAGCCGGCGGGCAAGGCGCGCCACCGCGGCGGAACGCCGGGGCCGGGCCCGGGCCGTCGTCGCGGTGCTTCTGGAATTCCGTGAGGGTCAATGTCGCCAGTTCACGCGTTCAGGCTACGGCAGCTCCGGGCCGCCGGGTAGGGCGCGCACCTCGGGGAGCCGCTGCAGCAGCCCCCAGGTGAACTCGGCGATCACTTCGTGCCGTACGCCGGCCGCGTCGCGGACGGTGAAGCCCAGTCGCCAGCGGCTCGGCGCCGAACCCTCCAGGGGCCGGGCCGGGGCGAAGGCGCGCGCGGCCTCGTCGACCGTGCAGGACCACGGGGTCAGGTCCTCCAGGGTGCGCAGCGGAGGCGGCGCGGCACCGGGAGCCCGCACCAGGAACTCCGTGACGACCCCGCCGCCTGGGACGCTCAGCACCTCGAACCGGAGGCCGGGCCAGAGCGGCAGCCGCCACGTCAGGGCTTCGCAGTCGAGATCGCCGAGCTTCCGGTGGACGGCCCCGGCCGGCGGGCCGAGCACCGAGCGGTACCGCCCTGCGGCGCTCCGGCCGCCCGGCGCGCGCAGCATGGCCTGCCAGCGGCGGTTCGCCTCCCTCATCTCCGCGCGTCCGGCGCCCAGTTCGACGAGCGCCTCCTGGACGAGGCCCTGCTGGAAGTCGGCCATCCGGCGCAGCAGCACCATCTGGAACTCGCGCGGCCCGAACGCGCTCACCGCGGCGTCCGCCGGGTACGGGCTCCTCCGGTCCCGCCGGTACCGGAGCCGGCGCGTGCGGTGGGGCCGTCGAGCGGGCCGCCGGGCGGGAGGGGCATGGGGGGACGGTAGCAACCGCCTCCCATGCCCCCGCGGTCACGGCTTGCGCTGCACCCCCCGCTTCCGCTCCGCCATGTGCCGCCCCAGGGCCGACATCTGCTTGAAGCGCTGCTTCTCCTCGGCTCTCAGCCGCGCGTCCGTGCGGGCCGCGAGGCGGGTGTTCTCGCGCAGCAGCTTGCGGTAGCTCTCCAGACGGCGGTGCGGAAGGGTGCCGTCCTCGACGGCGGCGAGGACCGCGCAGTCCGGTTCGCTGTCGTGACGGCAGTCGTGGAAGCGGCACTCCTCGGCGAGTGCCTCGATCTCCGCGAAGGCCCGGCCCACTCCCTCGTGCGCGTCCCACAGACCGACGCCGCGCAGCCCGGGGGTGTCGATGAGGACGCCGCCGCCGCGCGCCTCGGGCAGCGGCAGCAGGTCGCGCGTCGTCGTGGTGTGCCGCCCCTTGCCGTCGCTGTCGCGGGTCGCCCGGACGTCCTGCACCTCCTCCCCGAGCAGCGCGTTGGCCAGCGTCGACTTGCCGGCGCCCGACTGGCCGAGGAGGACGCACGTGCCGCCGGCGACGACCGCGGCCAGCACGTCCAGGCCGTCCCCGGTGGCGGCGCTGACGCTCAGCACCGTCACGCCCGGCGCCGACTGCTCGGCGTCGGCGGTGAGTTGGGCGAGCGTCGCCGGGTCCTCGACGAGGTCTGCCTTGGTGAGGACGACCAGCGGCTGCGCCCCGCTCGTCCATGCGAGGGCGGTGAAGCGCTCGACGCGTGCGAGGTCGAGCTCGGCGGCGAGGGAGACCGCGATGAGGGCGTGGTCGACGTTGGCGGCCAGCACCTGGCCCTCGGAGCGGTTGGTGGCGGTCGAGCGGAGGAAGGCCGTGCGCCGCGGCAGCAGGGCGCGGACCTCCGCGAGGCCCGAGGCGGACCCGGGACGGAGCACCGCCCAGTCCCCGGTGCAGATCGTGCGTGTGGGATCGCCGGTGGCCACGGGCGCGGTGTCGGCGCGCACGGTGTCCTCCGCGGTGACGGCGTCGCACCGTCCGCGGTCGACGCGCACGACGCGGGCCGGCACGAGTCCCTGCCCGTCGTAGGGGGCGAACGCGTCGGCCACGTCGGAGTCCCACCCGTAGCGGGTGAGGGGGTGCGGGGCGGGCGGGCCGGCGGAGGCGGCTGCGCGGGCGGTGTCGCCGGAGGCGCGGTCGGCCGGGCCGGTGGAGGCTGAACTGCGAAGTGGGCGCGGTGAGTTGAGCGAGTTGTTCACGGGATTGCCCTTCACGTGAGGGTGGCCCTCCCGGTGCCGCGCGCACCGCACGGACGAAGCGTGCCGCTGCGCGTCAGACGGGGGCCACGGAGGTGGAGAGGACGGACTTCGGGTTGCGGGCAGCGCCCACCACAACGACGGCCATCTGTCTTCACCTCCTCCTCGCGAGAGCTTCCTGTGCGGCGGCCCGGCAAGGACACGCCGCTCGCCGGACTGTAGCGCGGGCGAGCGGGCGGCGGCCACGGAATTTCCGCCCGGCGGCAGCGGCGCGAAAGCCCGACGCCGCGGAACGGCAAGGCTGACGCAGCCGGACGCAACCGCGCCGGCGCCCACCGCGCGCCCCGGCCGCGTCAGCGGTCGCGGCGTGAGCGCAGCCGCGCCCGTACGTCCGCGTGCGGAAGGAACTTCGTCCACCGCTCGGGGAATTCGGCCGGCGGATCGTCCCCCGGTTCCTCCGCTCCGGAGCTCTCCGCGTCGCGCATGGCCCGGCGGGCCGCCGCGGCGGCGATGACCTCCGCGGCCGCCTCCTCACGGGCGCGCTCGTTCATGCGGCGCGCGGCGGCGGTCGCCACGGACGGCCACACGTGGTCGATGGCGGCGTTGACGGCGGCGCCCACCAGCACCGCGAAGGCGGAGACACCGATCCACAGCAGCACGGCGACGGGCGCGGCCAGCGACCCGTAGATCGTGGGGCCCTCGACGGTGCTCGTGATGTACAGCCGCAGCAGGATGCTGCCGACGACCCACATCAGCAGGGCGACGAGCGCACCCGGGATGTCCTCCCGCCACGGCGAACGCACCGGCACCGACACGTGGTAGAGCGTCGTGAGGAACGCGACCGAGAGCAGCAGCACCACCGGCCAGTAGAAGACCGCGACCAGCCCCTGCGCCTCAGGGACCAGCCGCAGCACCGCGTCCGGCCCGGCCACCATCAGCGGCAGCACCACCGCTCCGATGGCCAGCGCCACCAGGTACAGCAGGAAGGCCAGCAGGCGGGTCTTGACGATGCCGCGCTGACCGTCGAGGCCGTACATCACGGTGATGGTGTCGATGAACACGTTCACCGCCCTCGACCCCGACCACAGCGCGATGGCGAAACCGAGCGAGATCACGTCGGGCTGGCCGCCGCGGATGACGTCGTCGATGAGGGGACGCGCGATCTGGTCGACGCCGCGGTCGGAGAGCACCGCGGCGGAAGCGGTGAGGAAGTTGGCGCGGATCGAGTCGATCGTGTCGGTGCCGATCCAGGCGTCGAGGTAGCCCAGCAGCCCGATGAGGCCGAGCAGCAGCGGGGGGATCGAGATCAGGGTGAAGAACGCCGCCTCGGCGGCGAGACCGAGGACGCGGTACTCCATGCAGGAGTTGACCGTGTCCTTGAGCAACAGCCAGGCCATCCTCCGTTTGGGGACGTTCCGGTAGATGACGCGCGCTCTGCGGAAACGTCCGCTCGGGCGAGGTGGGGTTTCGTCGGCTGGTTGCACCTCCTTAACGTATCTGTCATGCCAGCCTCCACTCACACCGTCACCAACCAGCCGCCGCCGCTCGTCGACTACGACGTCTTCTCGGCCGACCACGCTCTCGCCGAGGCGGTCGCCCGGCACGCAGCGCCCGAACGAGCCGAGGAGGTACGCGCCGAGCTGAGCGGACTCGGCCGCGGCGCCGGCTCGGCGGAGGCGCAGGAGTGGGGCAGGCAGGCCAACGAAGTGCCGCCCGTCCTGCGTACGCACGACCGGTACGGCAACCGAATCGACGAAGTCGAATTCCACCCGGCCTGGCACCGCTTGCTCGACCGTGCCGTCGGCGCGGGCCTCACCGACGCCTGGTCGCGGCCGGACGGGCAGCTCCGCCGGACCGCGGGCTTCTACGTGTGGGGGCAGGTCGAGGCGGGCCACGGCTGCCCGGTGTCGATGACGCACGCCGCGGTGCCCGCCCTGCGCAAGGAACCCTCCCTGGCCGCCGTCTGGGAGCCGCTGCTCTCCTCGCACACCTACGCGCCCGGCCTGGACCGGCCCGCGACGCAGAAGCCGGGCGCCATCGCCGGCATGGGGATGACCGAGAAGCAGGGCGGCAGCGACGTTCGCGCCAACACGACGCACGCCGTTCCGCTCAGCGGCGGAGGCGAGGGCGAGTACGTGCTGACGGGGCACAAGTGGTTCTGCTCCGCGCCGATGTCGGACGTCTTCCTCGTGCTCGCGCAGGTGACGGGCGGCGGGGAGGGCGAGGGCCTCACCTGCTTCCTCGTGCCCCGCGTGCTGCCCGACGGGTCACGCAACTCCTTCCGCGTGCAGCGGCTGAAGGACAAGCTCGGCAACCGCTCCAACGCCTCCAGCGAGGTCGAGTTCGACGGGACGACGTGGGCGCGGCGCGTGGGCGAGGTGGGACGCGGCGTGCCGACCATCATCGAGATGGTCGCCGCCACCCGGCTGGACTGCGTGACGGGCTCCGCCGCCCTCATGCGCCACGCGGTCGCGCAGGCCACGCACCACACCGCGCACCGCAGCGCGTTCGGCGGGCTGCTGACGGACAAGCCGCTGATGCAGAACGTCCTGGCCGACCTGGCGCTGGAGTCGGAGGCGGCGACAGCGCTGACGATGCGGCTCGCGTCCGCGTTCGACGCGGCGCAGGGCGGCGGCCAGGACGCCGAGCAGGAACGGCAGTTGCTGCGTCTCGCGGTCCCCGCCGCCAAGTACTGGGTGACGAAGCGCTGCACGCCCGTGGTGGGCGAGGCCCTGGAGTGCCTGGGCGGCAACGGGTACGTCGAGGAGTCGGGCATGCCCAGGATGCTGCGCGAGTCGCCGCTCAACTCGATCTGGGAGGGCTCGGGCAACGTCCAGGCACTGGACCTGCTGCGGGCGCTCCAGCGCTCCCCCGAGGCGCTGAACGCGTTCCTCACGGAGATCGGCCTGGCCCGCGGAGCCGACCACCGCCTGGACGCGGCCACGAAGGACCTCCTGGCCGAACTCTCCGACCTGGACGGCATCGAGGCGCGTGCGCGCCGCCTCGTCGAGCGGATGGCGCAGGTGCTCCAGGGGTCGCTGCTGGTGCGGTACGCCCCGCCGGAGGTGGCCGACGCCTACTGCGCCTCCCGGCTCGGCGGCGACTGGGGCGCGGCCTTCGGCACGCTGCCGCACACGCTCGACCTCCCGTCGATCGTGGAGCGGGCGCGTCCCGCGACGGCGTAGTACGCACGCCTGAGGGGCAGACCGGGAGCATGCGTCCCGGTCGGCCCCTCAGGAGCGGGCGGGCTTCGGGATGTGCTGCACCGGTCCGCTCGGTCCGCTCGGCCCGCCGGCCGCATATCCTGGCGGACATGACCGCCCAGCCGCCTGAGCCCTCACCGCGCCCCGCTCCGCCAGGGGAGCTCCGCGCCTCTCACGACGACCGCGAAGCGGTGGTGGAGCAGCTGCGCGACGCGGCGGCCGAGGGGCGCATCGGTCCCGACGAGCTGGATTCGCGCCTGGAGCAGGCGCTGAAGTCCAGGACTTACGGCGAACTGGCCGCCGTGACCGCCGACTTGCCGAGGCCGCCTTCCCCGGGGGACCGGCCGCCGCTGGTGGTCAAGGGCGGCATGTTCGGCGCGTCCCTGGGCCCCGGGCGCTGGGAGGTTCCCAGGCGTGTGGTCGCTTACGGAGGCGTCGGGGGCGTGAAGATCGACTTCACCCGGGTCGAGTGCCGTCTCACGGAGGTCGCGGTGGAGGCGCACGGCGAGATCTCCGGTGTCACGCTCGTCATTCCCGACGGCTGGGTCGCGGACGTCAGCGGCGTGGAGCCCGGTGTCGGCGGCCTGAAGGACGAGACCACATCCGACCGGCTCCCGGGGACTCCGCTGGTCCGGCTGACCGGGTCCGGTGGCCCGGGAGGAGGAGTGGTCGTTCGCCACCCCAACCACCGGGAACGGCGCAAGCTGCACAGCAACCCGTCGCAGCGGAAGCGCTAGGACGGGCGCCGGGCATCGAACACCCCGGCGCGAAACCGGACTTCGGAGTTGAACCGCACGATCGGCTGGACCGGTCCGAGGCTCCTTGACGGAACGGCCTTCTAGTCCTTCTTGCCGTCCCCGGACCTGCCCTCGTCCGCCTCGTCCTTCCCGGACTTGCCGTCCTCGGACCCGCCCTTGCCGGACACGTCCTTCCCGGGCTTGTCGCCGTCGGGACCGTAGGCGGTCATGAAGCGGTCGCGGAACTTGTCCATGCGCCAGACCGGGGTCTCCTTGTCGGGCCGCAGACCGTCCTTCCAGTTCCAGTCGTCGATGCGGTCCATGACCTCGTCGTCCTTGGCGATGACGGAGACCGGCACGTCCCGGCTCGCGTGGTTGCCGACGACGGTCGGGACCGGCTGGTGGTCGCCGAGGACGACGAGGACGGTGTCGTCGTGGCCGTACTTCTCCAGGTACGACGTGAGGGTCTTCATCGAGTACCGGACGGAACGGGCGTACTCCTGGCGCACCTGCCGTTCGTCCCGCCACACGTCCTTGGGGTCCTTGCCGGCCTTCTTGATCCGGTGGTAGACGGAGCCGTCGCCGAGCTCGTCCCAGTCGACCATCTTCGGCAGCGGCGCCCAGGGGTTGTGGCTGGTGGCGAGGATGATCTCCGACATGAGGGGCTTGCGGTTCTTCTTGCCGCTCTCCAGACGCTCGTACGCCTTCATCGTGTACTGGTCGGGCACCGGCGACCAGCTGAACTTGGGGCCCTTGTAGCCCATTTCGCGTGAGTCGTAGACATGGTCGAGGCCGTAGAACTTGCCCTCCGGCCACGCCTTGGTGACGCCCGGCATCATGCCCGCGGTCCGCCAGTCGTCGGTGCGCCGGAAGGCCCGCGTGAGAGTCAGCCGGTCGCTGGAGGTGAGGGTGCGGTAGCGCTGCTGGTTGTCGATCCACAAGCCCGACATGAACGTGGCGTGCGCCATCCAGCTTCCGCTGCCCGTCACGGGAGAGGTGAGCCAGCCGCTGCGCGAGGAGAATCCGGCTCCCTCCAGACTCGCCTGGCCTTCCGCGAGACCGGCGTTGACGCCCGCGGACATCTCCGGGTTCTCGATCGCGTCGCGGCCGTAGCTCTCGACGAACGCGAAGATGACGTCCTTGCCGCGCAGCCCGGTCAGCAACTCGTCCGGCGGTGTGTTCTCGAACTTGTCGTGGGCGGCTTCCTTGGCGAATATCCGCTCGTCCTTCAGCCCGTCCCCGACCTGCTCGATGCGGTTGTTGACGAGCCCCGCGGTGATCTTGGAGGCGACCGGCACGTCGATGCCCGGTATCTGCAGCGCGGCGAGGGTGAACCACGCGGTGCCCAGGGCCAGGGTCGTCCGCGTCGCCAGCCGGCTGTCGCGCAGGACGATGGGGCCCAGCCGGCGGACGGCGAGGGCGTTGAGGACGAGCAGGGCGATGATCAGTACGACGACGCCGATGACGGCTGCGATCGCCCCGGCCTTGCCGACCGAGTCCTCGAGGAAGGACTCGGCGTCGTCGAAGAGCACCCAGTCCAGGACGAGGTCGAAGGGGCGGTCCAGGAACTCGTAGAAGCCCA
The DNA here is from genome assembly GCF_900090125.1 of Streptomyces sp. WMMB 714. NCBI lineage: Bacteria > Bacillati > Actinomycetota > Actinomycetes > Kitasatosporales > Streptomycetaceae > Streptomyces > Streptomyces sp. WMMB 714. The sequence continues at coordinate 87,204 of NZ_FMHJ01000010.1, read as the reverse complement.
TGTCGAAGAACTTCAGGACGGTCAGCAGGCCCAACGCGGCCCCCATGGCCGTGGCGGCGGCACGCCTCGCCCTGGGCGGGAGGACCAGCAGCAGCGCGACGCCGAAGATCGCCTCCCCGGGTATTCGCAGGAACGCGCCGAGCGTCAGGCGGTCCATCTCGTTCGGCAGGACGAGCGCGGCGAAGACGAGGAGAGCCGCCAGCACGCTCGTGCCGTGCTTCGTCCAGCGGGCCGCGGTCGGGTACTTGGCCCGCCAGCCCCGCACGCCACCGGAGGACTCGCCCCCGGCAGCGGCGGCCCCGGTGGCAGCGGCCCCGCCGGCGGCCCCCTTGTCCGCCCCCTCGTCAGCGGCGGCCCGGGTGCCGGCGGTCTCGGTGCCGGCCTCCTCGTCGACGGCGGTCTCCGTCCGAGCACTCTCCGAAGAGTCCGTCAGGCCGCCCTCCGGGGTCGCCTCGTCCTTTTTCTGCAGCCGGCGGGAGCTGGTGAAGAGCGGCAACCCGGAGGTCCTTCCTTGCGAACTTCTGTGCTGACACACGGCGGGCCCGGGTTCTGGGGGAACCGGGGGCGGCCGCCTGTGTACGGCTACGGCCTGCGGCGGGCCCCAGTTCGATCACCGAGGCCGCCTGCGCGGGCAGCGTACGCCGAGAGAGTGAACGGGTTGGCTAATTTGGCAGCCCGGACGGAGAACTTGCCAGCGCTTGGCATTACCCCGGAGAAGTCTTGAAGGTGCGGGCGCCTTCTCGCGTCCCGAAATGCGTCCCACCAGGAACAAAGAGGCACAAGGCAGCGGAAGCGGCGGGAAACGTACCGCTACAGGTCGCTCGCCCAGGGCGGGTTCGCGCCGCGCACCGCGCAGACCGCCGCCGCCACGCGGGCGCCGAACGCCAGGGCGTCCCGGACCTGGCCGGGACGGAGCCCGTCCAGGCGGCCGCCCAGTGCCCCCGCGCCGTGGAGCGAGTGCAGGAATCCGGCCATGAAGGTGTCGCCCGCACCCACGGAGTCGACGACGTCCACGTGCGGTGCGGGAACCCGCAGCCGCTCCCCGCCGAGGGACGCGAAGGCCCCGCCTGCGCCGAGGGTGACGACGACGAGGCGCACGCCGTCCCGGTGGAAGGTGTCCGCCGCTCTCTCCGGGGAGGTGCCCTCGGGCATGAGGTGGGCGAGGTCGTCGTCGGAGAGCCGCAGGATGTCGGCCGCGGCGCACCAGCGCGGCAACGCGGCCCGGTAGGCGGCAGGTTCGACGAGGAGCGGGCGCACGTTGGGGTCGACGGAGACGGTGGCGCGGGTGGCGGCGTCCTCCAGCAGCTCCTCGACGGCCGGGCCGCCCGGCGACCGCACCAGCGCGAGCGAACCCGTGTGCAGGCAGGAGAGCGGGCCGCCGGCGGCTGCGGCGAGCTCCTGCGGAGTCCACTGCCAGTCGGCGGTGTTCTCCGCGTGGAACGAGTAGTCGGCCCGTCCGTCGTCGTCGAGGTCGGCCACGGCGAGGGTGCTCGGTTCGCTCGCGTCCACCGTCCGGCTCAGGTCGACGCCGGAGGCGGCGAGGTGGTCGCGGAAGAGGCGGCCGAAGACGTCGGAGGAGAGCCGTCCGAGGAAGCGGGTGGGCGTGCCGAGCCGCGCCAGGGCGACCGCCGTGTTGGCGGGGCCGCCGCCGGGGAGTACGTCCAGCCCGATGGCGGGCGTGCCCGCGCTCCCGGACGGCGCCCGCACGAAGGCGTCGGCGACGCACTCCCCGAGCACCGCGACGGGGGCGGCGGGGGCGGCGTCGGCGGCGGGGGAAGTCGGTGCGGACGGCTCGGACTCGGGCATGCGCGGGACCTCACGGTGGGGTGGTGGGGTGGTGGAGCGGACGGGCCGGGCCGGTGCGGCCGGAGGCGGGCGACGGCCGCCGCGGCCCGCGCCGGAGTCCAGCAGCCGCCCGTTTCCCTGTCAACGACGGGCCGGCCGTAACGGGCCGGGAACGGGCACGTCCGGTGCGGCGCCGGGCAGCGGAGGCAGAAGCGGAAGCGGGATCGGAAGCGGGATCGGAAGCCGAAGGGCCGGTACGGCGGTGCCGCGTCGGTCCGAGTACCGCTCTCCCCAGGTCCGCACCCTCGCAGGCGTTATGTATCGTCCCGTCGCAGAAGCCCCCGGCGGAAGGAAACCCACTCAGTGCCACGGGAGCAGGCCGCCCAGCGCGAGGGCCTGGAGGAGCAGCTCGGACGTCTCGAAGGCGCGCCGTACGGCCGCTACAAGGGACTGGTCGGCACCTGGAGGCTGCCCGGTGACGGCGGGTCCGGTGCGACGCTGCGGCTGGTACGGGCCCAGGCCGACCCCTTCGCTCCGCCCGCGCGGGCAGCTCTCCACCTGCCGCCGGATGCCGCCGCGTTCCCCGCCGAGCTGTGGGCGACGCCCGTGCGCCGCCGGGCGCTGGCGAGCTTCCTGGCCCGGCGTGCGGCCGAAGCCGCCGACGGCGAGAAGTCGCTGCGCATCGACGCGGGCGGCCAGGAGGTGCTGGACCGCAGCTCCTGCACGGTCGGCGCCGACGGCGGTGTGACACTCCGCTTCGGCCTGGCCCTGCCGGGCAAGGGCCGCCGCATCGACGCCCGGTACGCGCAGCGCCTGATGTGCCGCACCGTGCCCCGCGTGGCGGAGCGTGCGCTGCGCCACGGGGCCCTGGACGCCGCTTCCGTACGGGAGTTCGTGGAGACGGTCGAGGACTCCGACGCCCTGCGCGCGGCCCTGCCCGGGCTGGGCCTGGTGGCGTTCGTCGCCGACGGTGCGGTGCTGCCGCGCGGCAGCGGCGTCGACGACCGCCCGGCGAGCGGCCCCGGAGTCGTGCCGTTCCTCTCGCCGGAGAACATGCGGGTGACGGTGGAGCTGCCGCACGCGGGCACCGTCACCGGCATGGGGCTGCCGGAGGGCGTGAGCCTGGTCGTCGGCGGCGGCTTCCACGGCAAGTCGACGCTGCTGCGCGCTCTGGAGACGGGCGTCTGGGACCACGTACCGGGCGACGGCCGTGAACGCGTCGTCTCACGGCCCGAGACGGTGAAGCTGCGGGCCGAGGACGGGCGACGGGTCGAGCGGGTCGACGTGCACGCCTTCGTCGACCACCTGCCCGACGGCTCGGACACCACGGACTTCTCGACGGACAACGCCTCGGGCTCCACCTCGCAGGCGGCGTCGCTCTGCGAGGCCGTCGAGGCGGGTGCGCGGGTGCTGCTCATCGACGAGGACACCGCCGCCACGAACCTGATGATCCGCGACGCCCGCATGCAGGCGCTGGTGGCGAAGGACCGCGAGCCGCTGACCCCGTTCGTGGACTCCGTACGCTCGCTCCACCGCGACCACGGCGTCTCGACGGTGCTCGTCATGGGCGGCTCCGGCGACTACCTGGAGGTCGCGGACCGGGTGCTGATGATGGACGCCTACCGTCCCTCGGACGTCACGGCGCGGGCCCGCGAGGTGGCGTCCGTGCCGACGGGGCGGCACGCGGAGGCCGAGTCCTTCCCCCCTGCCGTGCACCGGGTCCCCGAACCGTCCTCCCTGGAGGCCGAGTCGCGCGGACGCAGGCGCGTACGCTCCCGCGGGGAGGACACGCTGACGTTCGGCGAGCACGAGGTGGACCTGCGGTCCGTGGAGCAGATCACCGACTCCCGGCAGGTGACGGGCATCGGCCTCGCCCTCGAACTCATGGTGCGCCGCGGCCACGTGGACGGCGAGCGCACCCTCGCCGAGGCGCTGGACCTGCTCGACCGTGACCTGGCACGCGGGGCGGAGGCGCTGCTGGCGGTACGGGACGAGGACTTCGCCGTCCCGCGCCGCTTCGAGACTGCCGCCGCCCTCAACCGCCTGCGCGGCATGCGCGTCCACCGCCAGTCCCCGCGGCCGGCCGGGAACGGGACGGGGTGGGGCGCGTGACCGCCGACCCCGTGATGCGGACCGTCACCACCTGGTACCTGGAGCAGACCGCCCCCGGCGACCTGCGGGCGGCCGAGGGGCCCGACCCCTCCGCCGGCGTCCGGATCATGCGGGCGCAGGTGCCGAGCGCCGAGTTCAGCCGCTTCCTCTACGCGTCCGTCGGAGCGGACGTCGAGTGGACGGACCGGCTGCCGTGGCCCCGCGCGCAGTGGCAGGAGTGGCTGGAGCGGCCCGGCGCGGAGACGTGGGTCGCCTACGAGAAGGGCACCCCCGCGGGATTCATCGAGCTCGACGGCGCAAGCCAGGACACCTCCGCACGGGCCACCCGGCCCGGGCAGACCGTGGAGATCAGTTACTTCGGGCTGCTGCCGGCCTTCCGGGGGCGCCGCATCGGCGCCCATCTCCTGGAGTTCGGGGCGGCGCGCGCCTGGGACATGGCGGAGCGGTGGCCGGACAGGGAGCCGACGAACCGCGTGTGGGTGCACACGTGCAGCAAGGACGGGCCGCACGCACTGGGCAACTACCAGCGGCGGGGCTTCCGTATCTTCGCCAAGGAGGTCACGCGGGAACCCGCCCCGGCCGTGGAGCAGGGCCCGGCTCCCGCCGCTCCCCTGGTGCCGCGGCCGGACCGGCGGGAGCCGTCGCAGGGGTCCCGACCTGCGGATATGTGAGCGGCGACACTTCGTCCCATAAAGCGAGACGATTTCGTCCGTGATGTGGACGGCAGTGGACTGCCCGATCCGCGCCGTGCGAGGCTTCCGTCATGTCTCGCGCTGGAATCGCCTTGGTGAGTCGACGCCACGTCGACCTCGGCCGCATGTCCAGCGCCATCTGTCGGGCGGGCTGACAGTCCCAGCACCGCCGACACACCAGCCGCCCTCACTGACGCGGGCGCGCCCACTCCCCGCTCGAACTGCATCGCCCCTGCCTGCCCGTGGCCGCACGTCATCGACGTACGCGCAGGTCAGGGACGGTTGAGCGACGCCCGCTGCCCAGGATCGCTCCCGGGACCGGCCGCGCCCCCGACGCGGCGCCCGCTCCGGGAACCCCAAGGACGCCCGAAGGACGACCAACATGGCTGACACCTCCAAGCAGCCCGCTTCCGCGCCGAGCCGGCGCAAGGCCGGCCGCCACCGCGGCGAAGGCCAGTGGGCCGCTGGGCACTTCACTCCGCTCAACGGCAACGAGCAGACGAAGAAGGACGACGACGGTCTCAACGTGCGGACACGCATTGAGACCATCTACGCGCACCGCGGCTTCGACTCCATCGACGGGGCGGACCTGCGCGGGCGGATGCGCTGGTGGGGTCTCTACACGCAGCGGAAGCCCGGCATCAGCGGCGGCAAGACGGCCGTCCTGGAGCCGGAGGAACTGGACGACGAGTACTTCATGCTCCGCGTCCGCATCGACGGCGGGCAGCTGACGACGCGTCAGCTGCGCACCATCGGCGAGGTCTCGCAGGAGTTCGCGCGTGGCACCGCCGACATCACCGACCGGCAGAACGTGCAGTTCCACTGGATCCGCATCGAGGACATGCCGGAGATCTGGCGGCGGCTGGAGGGCGTCGGCCTGTCGACGACAGAGGCCTGCGGGGACACGCCGCGCGTCATCCTCGGCTCGCCGGTGGCCGGGATCGCCGCCGACGAGATCATCGACGGCACGCCCGCCATCGACGAGATCCACCGCCGCGTCATCGGCAATCCGGCGTACTCGAACCTGCCGCGCAAGTTCAAGACCGCGGTCTCCGGTTCGCCCCTCCTCGACGTCGCCCACGAGATCAACGACGTCGCCTTCGTCGGCGTGGAGCACCCCGACCACGGCCCGGGCTTCGACGTGTGGGTCGGCGGCGGCCTGTCCACCAACCCCAAGCTCGGGGTCAGGCTGGGCGCCTGGGTGCCGCGCGACGAGGTCGCCGACGTGCACGAGGGCATCGTCTCCGTCTTCCGCGACTACGGCTACCGGCGTCTGCGGACCCGGGCCCGCATCAAGTTCCTCGTCGCCGACTGGGGCGCAGAGAAGTTCCGACAGGTGCTGGAGGACGAGTACCTGCTGCGCAGGATGGCCGACGGGCCCGCGCCTTCGAGCCCCGTGCAGCAGTGGCGCGACCACATCGGCGTGCACCAGCAGAAGGACGGCCGCTACTACGTCGGTTTCGCGCCGCGCGTAGGCCGCGTCGACGGCGGGACGCTGGCGAAGATCGCCGACCTCGCCGAGTCGCACGGCTCGTACCGCGTCCGTACGACCGCCGAGCAGAAGATGATCGTCCTCGACGTCGCCGAGGACGAGGTGCAGGCCCTGACGGACGCGCTGGAGGCGCTGGACCTCACCGCCCGCCCCTCGGTCTTCCGCCGGGGCACGATGGCCTGCACGGGAATCGAGTTCTGCAAGCTGGCCATCGTCGAGACGAAGGCGCGCGGCTCCTCGCTCATCGACGAACTGGAGCGCAGGCTCCCGGACTTCGACGAGCCCGTCACGATCAACGTCAACGGCTGCCCCAACTCCTGCGCCCGCATCCAGGTCGCCGACATCGGCCTCAAGGGCCAGCTCGTCACCGACTCGGACGGCGAGCAGGTCGAGGGCTACCAGGTGCACCTCGGCGGCTCCCTCGGCATGGAGCCGGGCTTCGGCCGCAAGGTGCGCGGCCTGAAGGTCACCGCCCGGGAGCTGCCCGACTACATCGAGCGGGTGCTCCGCAACTTCCACGCGCAGCGCGAGGACGGCGAGCGCTTCGCCCAGTGGGCGGCCCGCGCGGAAGAGGGTGCCCTCAAATGAGCGAGCCTCGGCACGCGGCGACGGCTGGACCGAGGAACCGCGCAGCGACGAAGGAGCGAGCAGTGACGAGGGAAGCCGACGCGTGTGAGCGTGCCGAGGCTGAGCGGGGGACGGAGACACCATGAGCGAGCGAGCGGCACCGTTCTACTGCCCGTACTGCGGCGACGAGGATCTGCGTCCGTCCGAGGCGGAGACCGGGGGCGGCAAGGGCGCGCCGTGGGAGTGCGCCGCCTGCAACCGGGCGTTCCGGCTCTCGTTCCTCGGTCTGCTGGCCCGCGGCCTGGCGCCGGGGAGCCCCGCAGGCGGGGGCGCCCCGGGAAGCGGGAGCGGCGAGGGCGCCCAGGGCCCGGAAGGGGGCGTGACCCGATGACCACCGCTCAGCGGCACTCCGCGGCACAGCTGCGGCAGCTCGCGCTGGATGCGGGGCGGGAGCTGGAGGACGCGTCGGCGCTGGAGATCCTGCGCTGGGCGGCGGAGACCTTCGGGCGCCGCTTCTGCGTCACCTCCTCCATGGAGGACGCCGTGGTGGCGCACCTGGCCTCGCGGGTGATGCCGGGTGTGCGGGTGGTCTTCCTCGACACGGGCTACCACTTCCCGGAGACCATCGGAACGCGGGACGCCGTGGCCGCCGTCATGGACGTCGAGGTCGTCACGCTGACGCCGCGCCGGTCCGTCGCCGAGCAGGACGCGGAGCACGGCCCGAAGCTGCACGACCGCGACCCCGACCTGTGCTGCGCGATGCGCAAGGTCGCGCCGCTGGAGGAGGGGCTCCGCGAGTTCGACGCGTGGGCGACGGGCCTGCGCCGCGACGAGTCGCCGACGCGTGCGGGCACGCCCGTCGTCGGCTGGGACGAGCGGCGCGGGAAGGTCAAGGTCTCCCCCGTCGCCCGCTGGACGCAGCAGGACGTCGACTCCTACGTCTCCGAGCACGGCGTGCTCACCAATCCCCTGCTCTCGGACGGATACGCGTCCGTCGGCTGCGCCCCGTGCACCCGGCGCGTCCTCGAGGGTGAGGACGCCCGCGCCGGACGCTGGTCCGGTACGGGCAAGAGCGAGTGCGGGATCCATCTGTGAGCGCGGACGCGGAGGCCCCGCTTGAGGACAGGGAGCGGGAGATGAACGGAACGGCCGAGGGCGCGACCGTCTGGCTGACGGGCCTGCCCAGCGCGGGCAAGACCACCATCGCGGGCGTGCTCGCCGCGCAGCTGCGCGCGGCGGGCCGCCGCGTGGAGGTGCTGGACGGCGACGAGATCCGCACGTTCCTCTCGGCAGGGCTCGGCTTCTCCCGCGAGGACCGCGACCTGAACGTGCAGCGGATCGGTTTCGTCGCCGAGCTGCTCGCGTCGCACGGCGTCATCGTCCTGGTGCCGGTCATCGCACCGTACGCGGACAGCCGCGAGGCGGTGCGCAAGCGCCATCAGGCCGGCGGCACCGGCTACTTGGAGGTGCACGTCGCCACGCCGGTGGAGGTCTGCTCCGAGCGTGACGTGAAGGGTCTGTACGCGCGGCAGGCGTCCGGGGAGATCTCCGGGCTGACGGGCGTGGACGACCCGTACGAGGCCCCCGAAGAGCCCGATCTGCGGATCGAGGCCCACCGGCAGGGCGTGGAGGAATCCGCCGCGGCGCTGCGGGCGCTGCTGAGTGAGAGGGGACTGGTGTGACGACGGCGATCACGACGCTGGAGGAGAAGGACAACCCCTACGCGCTGTCGCACCTGGACGCGCTGGAGTCGGAGGGCGTGCACATCTTCCGCGAGGTGGCGGGGGAGTTCGAGCGCCCGGTGATCCTCTTCTCCGGCGGCAAGGACTCCATCGTCATGCTGCACCTCGCGCTGAAGGCGTTCGCTCCGGCGCCGGTGCCGTTCGCGCTGCTGCACGTGGACACCGGGCACAACTTCCCGGAGGTGCTGGAGTACCGCGACCGGGTCGTGCGGCAGCACGGGCTGCGCCTGCACGTCGCCTCGGTGCAGGAGTTCATCGACCGCGGCGAGCTGAAGGAGCGGCCGGACGGCACGCGCAATCCGCTGCAGACGGTGCCGCTGCTGAACGCCATCGAGACGTCCCGTTTCGACGCGGTCTTCGGCGGGGGCAGGCGCGACGAGGAGAAGGCGCGCGCCAAGGAGCGGGTCTTCTCCCTGCGCGACGAGTTCGGCGGCTGGGATCCGCGGCGTCAGCGGCCCGAGCTGTGGCAGCTCTACAACGGCCGGCACGCGCCCGGGGAGCACGTGCGCGTCTTCCCGCTGTCGAACTGGACCGAGCTGGACGTGTGGCAGTACATCGCGCGCGAGCGGATCGAGCTGCCCGCCATCTACTACGCGCACGAGCGCACCGTCTTCTCCCGGTCCGGCATGTGGCTGGCGCCCGGCGAGTGGGGAGGCCCCGGCGAGGACGAGCGCGCCGAGCGGCGCCTGGTCCGGTACCGCACGGTGGGCGACATGTCCTGCACCGGTGCCGTCGACTCCGACGCCGACACCGTCGAGAAGGTCATCGCGGAGATCGCCGCCTCCCGTCTGACCGAGCGCGGCGCCACCCGGGCCGACGACAAGCTCTCGGAGGCAGCCATGGAGGACCGCAAGCGCGAGGGGTACTTCTGATCATGAACTCACCCGCCACGCCCGCCGGTTCCGGCTCGCTCGACGACGCGCCGGCCGCGACGTCGCTGCTGCGCTTCGCCACCGCCGGCTCCGTCGACGACGGCAAGTCGACCCTCGTCGGACGGCTGCTGCACGACTCGAAGTCCGTGCTGAGCGACCAGCTGGAGGCCGTCGAGCACGCCTCCCGCAGCCGCGGCCAGGACGCCCCGGACCTCGCCCTGCTCACCGACGGCCTGCGCGCGGAGCGCGAGCAGGGCATCACCATCGACGTCGCCTACCGCTACTTCGCCACGCCCCGCCGCCGGTTCATCCTCGCCGACACCCCCGGCCACGTGCAGTACACCCGGAACATGGTCACCGGGGCCTCCACCGCGGAGCTGGCCGTCGTCCTCGTCGACGCCCGCAACGGCGTCGTCGAGCAGACCCGCCGGCACGCCGCGGTGGCGGCGCTGCTGCGCGTCCCGCACCTGGTGCTGGCCGTCAACAAGATGGACCTCGTGGGCTACGACGAGGGCGTCTTCGCCGCCATCGCCGAGGAGTTCACGCGGTACGCCGCCTCGCTCGGCGTTCCGGAGATCACCACGATCCCCATCTCCGCGCTCGCCGGCGACAACGTGGTGACGGCCTCGGCGCACATGGACTGGTACGGCGGCCCGACCGTCCTGGAGCATCTGGAGACCCTCGCCGTCACCGACGACCCCGGCGAGGACCCGGCGCGCTTCCCCGTCCAGTACGTCATCCGGCCGCAGACCCCCGAGCACCCCGACTACCGGGGCTACGCCGGGCAGATCGCGTCCGGCCTGCTGCGCGTGGGCCAGCGCGTCACGGTGCTCCCCTCGGGAGAGAGCAGCACCATCGAGGCGCTGGACATGCTGGGCGAGTCCGTCGACGTCGCGTGGGCGCCGCAGTCGGTCACCGTGCTGCTGGCCGACGACCTCGACGTCTCCCGCGGCGACATGATCGTGCCGTCGGACGCGTCCGTCACCGCCGGCCAGGATCTGACGGCGACCGTCTGCCACCTCCACGACACGCCCCTGAAGCCCGGGGCGCGGGTGCTGCTGAAGCACACCACGCGCACCGTCAAGGCGATCGTGAAGGAGATCCCCTCCCGGCTGACGCTCGACGACCTCTCCCAGCACCCCGAACCGGGGCGGCTGGTGGCCAACGACATCGGACGTGTCGTGCTGCGCACGTCCGAGCCGCTGCCCGTCGACGCCTACGCCGACTCGCGCCGCACCGGCTCGTTCCTGCTCATCGACCCCGCCGACGGTTCCACACTGACCGCAGGCATGGCGGGCGACGCCTTCGCCGAAGCCGTGCGGGAGGCGAAGGGCAGCACCGCCGCCCCCGACGACGACGGCTGGGACTTCTGAGGCCGCCGGCAGCCGCCGACGTGCCGAAAGCCCTCCGGAACGGACTCACCACCATGCACGCCGCCACACGACCCGCCCTCGCGGTCATCGCACACGGCAGCCGCGACCCCCGGCACGCCGCGACCGTCGACGCGCTCTGCGCGCGGGTACGGGCGCTGCGCCCCGGCCTGCGGGTGGAGTCCGGCTACCTGGACTTCGACGCCCCTTCCGTGCCCCGCCTGCTGGAGCGGCTGGACGCGGAGGGCGTCCGGGACGTCGTCGCCGTGCCGCTCCTGCTCAGCCGCGCCTTCCACGCGAAGTCCGACATCCCGGCCGTCCTCGGCGAGGCGACCGCTCGGCTGCCCCGTCTCGACGTGCGGCAGGCCGGCGTGCTCGGCCCGCATCCGCTTCTCCTGACCGCCCTGGAACGGCGGCTGGGGGAGGCCGGACTGGCCGGAGCGTCGCCGGACGAGCGGCGCTCGACCGGAATCGTGCTGGCCTCGGCCGGTTCCTCCGACCCGGAGGCGATCGCAGCGATCGCACAGACCGCGCGGGAGTGGCGGCGCACCGCAGGCTGGTGCGCCGTGCGGCCTGCGTTCGCCTCCGCCGCCCTGCCCCGCACCGCCGACGCCGTCCGCGGGCTCCGCGCGGACGGCGTCGAGCGGGTGGCCGTCGCCCCGTACGTCATCGCGCCGGGGCGCCTCCCCGACCGCATCGCGGCCGGTGCGCGCGAGGCGGGGGCCGACGTGCTCGCGCCCGTGCTCGGCGCCACCGGCGAGCTGGCCGAGGTGCTGGCTCTGCGCTACGACGAGGCGGCGCGCCGGCCGGGCCGCGCACGCCGCCCCGTCGCTCTCAGCGCCTGACGCCCGGCGCGCGGTTCGGCTCGTACTTGTAGCCGACCCGCCGCACGGTGACGATGCGCTCCCTGTGCTGCGGGCCGAGCTTGCGGCGCAGCCGGGCGATGTGGACGTCGACGGTGCGCCCGTCCCCCACGTGGCTGTAGCCCCACAGCGCCGCGACGAGCTGCTCGCGTGTGTGCACGCGGTGCGGGTTGGCTGCGAGGTGGGCGAGCAGTTCGAACTCTAGGTAGGTCAGGTCGAGTTGACGGCCGTCGGCCTCCACGGTGTGCTGCTCCGTGTCGATGGACAGCCCCTCCCCGGCGGGAAGCGGCTGCCCGGCGGGAAGCGGCTGCCCGGCGGTCGCCAGGGGTTGCCGGGCCTCGCGGGCCTCGCGGGCCTCGCGGGCCGGGAAGGGTCTGAACTCGGCCCGTACGCCCTCTGCGGCGAACAGAGCCTCGGGGTCCGTTCCTTCCGGAACGAGGACGAGGTAGCCGACGAGGGGCGGGACCGGTTCCTGCCGCACGTCCTCCTCGACGACTCGGAGATGGCGCGCGGCGGCGGAATGGGCAGTGGAATGCGGGGAATTCATTGCGGGGCTCCTTCGGGAAAGCCTCGTGAGCGAACGGCCCGGCGGCGCCACCGGTCCCGCCGCTTCCGCGAGAATTGCCCGCGCGGTTTCCCGGCGGGGGCGCACAGGCTTCACGCGGACCGGGCGTCAGCCGGTACGGAGCGGGTCGGGGAATGCCGCCGGGAAAGGAATACGACGGCGTTCGGCCGCGAATTCCCGTACGGGAGAGGGGGGGATCGACCGCAGCGCAGGAGGGCTTCCGCCGGACGTCGGCGGGCTTGCGCGCGAGGTGGAATCAGCCGGAGATCAGGGCTCAGGAACCGGCGGCACAGAGCGCGCTGGCGTGCCGTCGAAGGTCGACGTGCAGACGCGCGACAAGGTTCGCAGAATGATTCACAGAATGAGGATGCCAGCAATTCCCGTGGGCCGTCAACGAATTCGCCGCTCGTCTCGAATGGCGGATGGGAGCCTTCTCGGGGACGCGGCCGGCAACGCAGAGAGAACCGCCCGCCGCGGCCCTCGGGGGCCTTGGCGGGCGGCTCTGCCGCTCTGATCGAGCGGGTGTCGCTCAGGTGGTGCTCAGGGTGCTTACCAACCAGGGGTCAGTTGCTACCCGTTGGGGATCGCCCTGTTCACTCGGCAACGTTGAGGAGCAGGTTCGGGGTCTCCCCGGTCGGGTTGGATATCTTGTCCTTCAGGGCGCCGTCGGTCAGCCCCTTGGCCACGTCGGCGGGCTTGGCGTCCGTGTTGGCGCCGAGGAAGAGCGCGGCGGCGCCGGTCACGTGCGGCGCGGCCATCGAGGTGCCCGAAAGCGTCTCGGTGGCGTCGTCGCTGGTGTTGGAGGACGAGACGATGTCCACGCCCGGGGCGTAGATGTCAACGAGCGGGCCGTGGTTGGAGAAGTCGGCCTGCGCGTCCTTGTCGTCGCTGGCTGCGACGGTGATGGCGTCCTTCACACGGGCCGGGCTGCTGCCGTCGGCGTCCGCACCCTCGTTGCCCGCGGCGATGCCGTAGGTGATGCCGGCGTCGATGGACTTCTGGACGGCCGCGTCGAGCGCCTCGTCCGCCGGGCCGCCGAGCGACATGTTGGCGACGGAGGGGCCCTTGGCGTTCTCGGTCACCCAGTCGATGCCCGCGACGACCTGCTCGGTGGTGCCGGAGCCGTTGTCGTCGAGCACGCGGACGGCCACGACCTTGGCCTTCTTCGCGACACCGTGGTCGGTGCCGGCGACGGTGCCCGCGACGTGCGTGCCGTGGCCCTGGCCGTCGTCCGCGTTGTCGTCACCGTCGACAGCGTCGAAGCCGTGCGAGGCGCGGTCGCCGAAGTCCTTGTGCGTGATGCGGACACCGGTGTCGATGATGTAGGCGGTGACGCCCTCACCCGCGGTGTCGGGGAAGGTGTACTTGTTGTCCGCCTCGGTGGGCTCCTGGTCGATGCGGTCCAGGCCCCACGACGGCGGGTTCTCCTGCGTCTCGTTGATCGTGAACTTGTGGTTCTGCACGACCTTGTCGACGCTGGAGTCGCCGGCGAGCTCGCGGGCCTCCTGCGCGCTCAGACCCTTCGCGGAGAACCCGTTGATGGCGGAGTCGTAGGTCTTGTTGACCTTGCCGCCGTACTCCTCGGCCAGGTCCTTGCCCTGCGCCTTGACGGAGTTGGCGCCCTTGCTGTCCTTCAGCATGACGATGTAGCTGCCGTCGATCGCACCCTTGGCCTTGGTGCCGTAGACGTGGCCCTCGGTGGTGGAGGAGGCGCCGGCGGTGCCCACCAGGGTGGCCGCGCCGATCACGGCGGCGGTGACGCCGACGGCCAGGGTGATACGGCGACGCTTCGCCGACTTCTCCGCATTGCTAGGCGTGTTTGCCATGACGAGGGGTCCTCCTCGTGAGGTGTGGGGGGTTGTATGTCTGTTTCGCAACCCGGGCAGCTTGCGGCGGTGATCCGCAACCGGGTGACTCGAAACACTGTCTGATTGATCCCCGGACCTCAAGCACTCTGAACTTGTGTGACATAAACAACTCCAGAGGCGCACGGCAAAGCGCCCTGTATCACCCCAACTTGACCTGACGACGCGTCAGTTCGGTCAGATATCTGACCGCGGGGAGAACGCTCCGGTAACTTCGGCCCCTCCTGCGGCAGCCCGTCCCGTGCTCCGGGCGCCCTCACGAGGCTCCCCGGCGGCGGACGTACCTGGCCCCGCGAACCCGCCCGTCCGGCGGCGCCGTTCGGGATCCGGTTCGCTGCGTGAACGGGGTGACGGGAGGCCGGTCCGCGCGGCCGCCTCAGCTCGCGAGTTCGGTCAGCCGCTGCACTGTGCGCCAGTTGCGGCCGGTCATCGTCACTCTCGGCCGCACCGCTTCCAGGGCGGCGGGAAGTCTACTGCGGCCCATTCCGTCCGGGAAGTAGCAGTACACGGCGCTGCCGACGTGCTCGAAGACGTCGGGCGCGAAGGACGAGGCGTCGATCGAGTCGAAGTGCCCCTTCGGCGGGGCCTCTTCCAGGAAGAGCACCAGCAGCTTCGCCGGGTCCAGTTCGGCGGCCGGGTAGGGGCACGCGGCGGCCACGGCGCGCAACTCCTCGGCGGTGCGCACCAGGCAGGGCACTTCGAAGCCGAAGTGCTCGGCGACGGCCCGCTCCAGCAGCGGGCCCGGATCAGCGTCGTCGGTGGTGAAGACCGCGTTGCCGCTCTGCAGATAGGTCCGGACGTCGACCCACCCCAGCCCGGACATGAGCTCCCTCAGCCGGTCCATGGGGACCTTCCTGTGTCCGCCTACGTTGATCCCCCGCAGAAGCGCCGCATACGTAGTCATGTGCGGCAGCTTAGAAGAGCGGACCCCCCGTCTGCGGGAGGTCACGCACCCGGGCGCCGTTCTCCGCGCCCCTCAACTCCCCCTCGACGCACGGGTTTCCGCCACCCCGGGGCCACCGGCGCGGTGGCCCCGGAGAGCATCCTCGATGATGTCCGCGGCCTGCCGCGTTCCTCCCTCCGCGGCCACCGCGGCCTGCGCCCGGGCGCACCGCCCCGCGACCTCCGGGTCGTCCACGAGCGACTCCAGCGCCTCCCGCAGCGCCCGCGCCGTCGCCTCCTCCTTCGGGACGTGCCGGGCGACGCCGAGCGAGACGAGCATCTCCGCGTTGCCGAACTGGTCGACGGCCTGCGGGACGGCGATCATCGGAGTGCCCGTCGCCAGGCCCTCCTGGCTGCCTCCCGCGCCCGCGTGCGTCACGAAGGCGTCCGCCTCCTGCAGCACCGCCAGCTGCGGCACCCACGCGTGCACTTCGACGTTGGCGGGAAGTGGGCCCAACTCCTCGGCGCGGACGTGCTTTCCGATCTGCAGCACCACGTACCAGCCCCGCAGCCCGCCGAAGGCCCGCAGGCACTCCCGGTAGAAGTCCGGTTCCTTGGTGAAGGCGGAGCCCAGCGAGACCAGCAGCACCCTGTCGTCCTCCGCGCCCGGCGGCCGCCGCCACCGCCCCTGGTGGGAACGGTCGCCCTGGCAGGCGCCGACGAAGGTGTACACGCTCTCGTCGACGCGGTCCGCGTGCGGCTGGAGCAGCCTGGGGATCAGCACGAGCGACCGGTCCGGGCGACCCGCGAAGTCGTCCGGCCCCATCGGCATGCCGTTCTCGGCGAGCCACGCCGCGAACCGCTCGTAGTAGGCGGCCCCGCGCGGCGTCGACTTCAGCTCGGCGGCCATGGGGCCCGACACCTCCTCCTCGTACCCCTCCCACGCCACGAGGTTGGGCGAGAGCTGGATGTGGGGCACGCCCCAGCGGTGGGCGAGCACCCGCGAGGGATAGGAGGTGATGTCCGAGAGCACCAGGTCCGGCACGTCCCCCTCGTACGCCGCGGCGAGCTGCGGGAGGGCCTGCCGTGCGTCCTCGAGGAACGGCTCGACGTGGTCGATCAGTTCGGTGCCCCACGCCGCCGGGTCGTCGTCCTCGCCCGGGAGCGTCGAACGGTAGAGGCGCGGCTGCGCCCCCGTTTCGGCCACGAGACCGGCGAACGCCGGCGGGATCGCGTACGTGACGCGGTGCCCGCGCGCGACGAGTTCGCGGACGACGTCGAGGCTGGGGTTCACATGGCCGTGGGCGGCGATGCTGAACATGGCGATATGGGCGGCAGGCGCCGTCGGAGCGTTCACACATTCACGTTAGACGAGACGTAACGTCTCGTGCAACGCCGAGGGCTGTCCACGGCCCGGACGGGAAGAGGGCATCGGGGAATCCGGCGGCGGGCCCGCGGTTCGCCTCCGGCAGAGGCGGCAGCTCGGCGGCAAGGGCTCTCAGGAGACGGGACGCGAGTCGGCCCAGGCCGACTCGAACTCCTCGCGGTAGGTCTGGAACAGGCCGTGCACGCCTTCGTCCTGCGGCTTGCCCTGCCCGGCGCCGCGCTGCACGATGTCCCGCCCGCTGCCCCGCAGCACCAGCACCGGCGACTCCATGCCCCGGACGCGGCGCAGATAGTGCTGGACGACGGCCAGCCCGTCCGCTCCGTCTCCGTCGACCATGTACGCGCAGAACCGGGGTGTCTCGTCGAAGACGTGGATCTCGAACGCGGCGGGGTCCCGCAGCCGGGAGCGCACCCGGCGCATGTGCAGGATGTTCGTCTCGACGGTCCTGCTCAACTCACCTTTCTTTATGCCGAGTTCGCGTTCGCGCCGGCGTACCGCACTGCTCGCCGGGTTGAGGAAGAGCAGGCGCGTCCGGCAGCCCGAGGCGGCGAGCCGCACCAGGCGGCGGCCCGAGTAGTTCTGCACGAGGAGGTTGAGCCCTATGCCCATCGCGTCCAGCCGCCGCGCCCCACCGAACAGGTCCTCCGCGGGGAGCTGCCGCAGCAGCCGCACACGGTCGGAGTGGACGCCCACGACATCGGCGAAGCGGTCGCCGACGAGGTCCTCGACGGCGTCGACCCGCAGCCGGTGCGCCGAGGGCGCCGCCTCCCCATTGGCGCCCAGCAGCTCCAGCAGCCGCGCGCACATCCGCTCGGCCTGCGCGAGCACCGTCTCCGAGAGGGCGCGGTTGCGGGCGACGGCGCTGCGCGCCACCTCCAGCTCATCGAGGGCGAGTTCGACCTCGCGGCGCTGCTCGATGTACGGCTCGAAGCAGGGCCAGTGCTGCACCATCAGCTCACGCAGCTGCGGCAGCGTGAGGAAGGAGAGAACGTTGTCGTCCGCGGGGTCCAGCAGATATCCCTTGCGGCGGCTCACTTCCCGTACGGCCACGGCGCGCTGGACCCACTCCTGGCCGGCCGGCCCGGCCGCCGCGATGACCCAGTCTTCCCCGTGCACGGGCTCGTAGATGGGTCTCAGCACGGCCGACACCACTGCCCGCAGCCGCTGTTCGACGAGGTTCAGCCAGACGTAGGCCCGTCCTGCACGCCGTGCACGGGTGCGCACCTCGGTCCAGGCGTCCGCGTCCCAGTCGAGGTCCGCGCCGATCTCCATCGGGCGGGCGACGGAGACCGCACCCGCGGGCGCGTCGGTGGCCTCCGCCTCGCCGCCGTCGCCGCCTTCACCTGGGGGGAGTTCAAGCCCTCCCGCACCCACCCGCGCACCGCCTTCCTAGCCCCGTTGAGCGATCAAGGAAGACTACTGCGGTGCCTGGAGCACCGCACCCTGAACCCCCATCAACTCGCTCTGGGAGTACGGCCGTAGGGGACGGCGGTGCGGATTTCGTCCGGAACGCGGTACCTGCGCCGGGCGCGGGCGCGAACCGAGCGACCGCGCGGGCGAGGACAGTCACCTGGTCACGCCTTCCTTCCGGGGGTTCCACAGACCCTCGTCCTACCCGCTGACCGGACCCGCGCGCTACTCCGACAAGTCGACGGACACGGGTAATTCACCGTTGCCCCGCAGCCCTCACGTACAGCCGCCCCGACGTAAGCACGCGACGGCGGCCGGGCGGGCGGACCGACGGAAAGGCGGACCGGCGGACCGGCGGACCGTCAGAGCCGCGGCGGCGGCCCCGGCGGCATCTCCGGCGGCGGTCCCGGTGGCAGGGCCGGCGGTGAGGCGGCGGGGGGCGGCTGGGCCACGACGAGCCGGAACCCGATCTGGCCGAAGCGCACCACGTCGCCGGGGCGCACCGTGACGGAGCCCGTCACCCGGCTCCCGTTCACCCAGGTCCCGTTGCTGGAGCCCAGGTCGCGCAGCTTCCAGCTGCCGTCCCCGACGCTGCGCAGCTGGGCGTGCGCGCGGGAGACGGTGTAGTGGTTCAGCCGCAGCATCGAACCCGGCGCGCGGCCGATCGAGAAGGGGTACGAGGCGGGGGCGGGCAGCAGAAGCTCCGGCAGCCGCTGGGACTGCCACGCCTTGCGCACGCGCTGCCTGAAGTCGAAGAGCCGCGTGATCGCGGCGACGTACCAGCGGCTGCGGGGGCGGCGGGTGGGCAAGTCCTGGAGGACGGCGTCCAGTTCGCTGTGCCACTGCGCCCTGAGAATGACGTCCGTGCGCCGCATGAAGGTGTCCTGGGAGACCCGGCCCTGTGCGGCTCCCTCGCGCAGCACCTCAAGAGCCCGCTCCCGGTCCGCGTCCGACAGGCGCGGCGGGTAGGCGCCGAACTCGAGAGATGTCATGCCCACATTGTCCGGACGCGCAAAGACCCTGTCCAGGCCGGGCGGCGGGCAGTAGCGGAATGAAGACATCTGCCCCTGCCCGCCCGGCCACGGCCTGCGCCGCGGCCCTCCGTCCCGGCGTGGCACCTGATAATCGCTGGCGCCGCCCCGCGGCACGCCCTAGGTTGCCTGTACGCCCAAGTCCGAGGAAGGAGGCGAGAGTTCGATGTCCACCAGCTGCATCACGCGCTCCCGCCCCGTCCGCAGGGCGTACGACCGGCACTGATCCGGGAGCGCGAACACGCCTTCCGGAAGGTCCTTCCCACCATGACCGCACATCTGGTCGTCCGCGCGCTCGGCGAGTCCGAGGCGCGTCCGCTCTTCACCTCCCTGCAGGACCCCGGCCTCGTCGGCCGTCCCCTGCTCGGGCGTCCGTACACGACCGTCGCCGAAGGCGGCGAGTACCGGCCCGAGTGGACCTGGGTCGCCCTCCGCGGGGACCGCGTCGTCGCCCGTGCCGCCTGCTGGGCAGCCCCGGACGACGAACTGCCCCTCCTCCTCGACTGGTTCGACTTCCTGCCCGGCGAGGAAGAGGCCGCCGTACGGCTGCTGCGCGCACTGCCGTACGACGTCGACTTCGAACTCGTCCTCCCTCCGGGCTGGCGGACGGAGCCCGAGGTGCGCGCCGCGGCCGAGGCCCGCATCGGCGCTGCCGCAACCGCGGGCTACCGCCCGCTCGTCGAACGCTTCCGCTACCGCTGGACGCCGGAGTGCGGGCTCCCGGAGCACCCGAGACGGCTCACGTTCCGGCCCGAGCCGGACGACGAGGTGATCCTGGACGTCCTGCGGCGCATCCAGCACGGCACCCTCGACGCCCACGCCCGGCGCGCCCTGGAGGAGGCCGAGCCCGGCGGGCCGGAGGCCGGGATCGAGCAGGCAGCCCGGGAGGATCTGGAGCACCTCCGCTGGATGTCGTCCCCGCGCGAGTGGTGGCGGCTGGCTCATACGGCGGACGGGGCACTGGCCGGGCTGCACGTGCCCGGCACGATCCCCAGCGGCCCGGCGGTGGGGTTCATCGGGGTCGTACCGGAGCAGCGCGGCAACGGCTACGCCTACGACCTCCTGGCCGAGTGCACCCGGCAGTTGAGCCGCGAAGGTGCCGAATCGGTCGCGGCCTCCACCGACTTGGGCAACACCCCGATGGCGGCGGCCTTCTCGAAGGCCGGCTATCCCGTCGTGGACCACCGCTTCTGCATGTCGGCACCGCAGCGGAGCCCCGCCCCGGCCCCGTAGCCGCAGCCGCAGCCGCAGCCGAGCACCTACCGCGGCGTCCGCGTCGCCCGGGACGCGTCCGTCAGCCGTCCAGGGCGAGGCGGACGCCGAGGGCGACCAGCACGCCGCCCGAGACCTGCTCCAGCCTGCGGCGCACCGCCGCCCGGGCGAGGACCCGCCGCAGCCGGCCCACGAACCCGACGTACAGCGAGTAGTAGCCGACCTCGAAGACGGCCCACACCGCGGCCAGGGTCACCATCAGCGGGAGCTGGGGCGCGCCGTGCGGCACGAACTGGGGGAGGAAGGACATGGCGAAGATCGCCGCCTTGGGGTTGGCGAGGTTGAGCAGCAGCCCCGCCCGGTACGCCCGCCAGGGCGACGGCTCACCCCGCGCGACCGCGTCACCGCCCTGCCCGGCCGCGTACCCGCCTGCCCCCGCCGCGTCCGGTCCGCCTTCGTGCCGTGCCGCACGCAGGGCCTGGACGCCGAAGACGATCAGGACCGCCGCTCCCCCGAACCGCAGGACGTCGTAGGCGAGTTGGGAGGCGGCGAGCAGCGCCGTCAGCCCGAAGGCGGCGACGACTCCCCAGACGAAGACGCCCGTCTCGTTGCCGAGGACGGTCATCTGCCCCGCGCGGCGGCTGTGCAGCGAGTTGCGGATGATGAGCACCGTGCTGGGGCCGGGCGACATCGCCACCAGCAGGCACGCGCCGAGGAAGGGCAGAAGCGTCGAGAGCATGGGGCCATCGTGACGGTCGCCCCGATCCCGGCCAAACGGTTTCCGGCCCGTCGGTATACCGCCCGGTCGGCGGGCGCCGTCCGGCTGGCGGTCCCGTCCGCTACTCCCCCGCCCGCGCCTGCCCGTCCCGTCCGCGCCCCGGCAGGAACGCCGCGATCAGCAGCCCCGTCAGGGCCGCCCCCGCGGCGATGAGGAAGGAGACGCGGAAACCCGCGAGCGTCGGCACGGCGGCGTCACCGAACGGCGTGCTCATCCGGGCCAGCACGACGCCCACCACGGCGCTCGACGTCGACGTTCCGATCGAGCGCATCAGCGTGTTCAGTCCGTTCGCGGCGCCCGACTCGGACGGGTCGACCGCGCCGAGGATCAGCGCGGGCATGGCCGAGTAGGCGATGCCGATGCCGAACCCGATGAGCACGGCGATGATCACGACCTGCCATACCGCGCCCATGAGCGCCGTTCCGGCCAGGTAGGCGACGGCGAGGATGACGAGCCCCGTCATCAGGGAGACCTTGGGGCCGCGGGTGTCCGAGATCCGGGCGGACAGCTTCGAGACGAGCATCATGGCGAGGCCCATGGGCGCCACGCACATCCCGGCCACGAGCATCGAGTGGCCCAGTCCGTAGCCGGTGGAGCGCGGCAGTTGCAGCAGCTGGGGGAGGACCAGGGTCGCCGCGTAGAACGCGAGCCCCACGGTGATCGAGGCGAGGTTGGTCAGCAGCACCTGCCGGCGGACCGTGCTGCGCAGGTCCACGAGCGGCTGGGCGAGGCGCAGCTCCATCACGCCCCACCCGGCGAAGACCACCAGGGAGGCCGAGAAGAGCCCGAGCGTCGTCGTGCTGCCCCAGCCCCAGGCCGCGCCCTTGGATATCGCGAGCAGCAGCGCCACGAGCCCGGCCGCCAGCCCGAGGGCGCCGGGGAAGTCGAAGCGTCCTCCCAGCCGTCGTGGCGACTCCGGTACGACGGTGCGCACCAGGACCATCGCGAGCGCGCCGATGCCGGCGGAGCCGAAGAAGAGCACGTGCCAGTCGGTGCGCTGGGCGACGTAGGCCGCGACCGGCATGCCGAGGGCGCCGCCGGTGCCGAGCGAGGAGCTCATGAACGCCATCGCCGGGCCGAGCCGGTCCGGCGGAAGCTCGTCCCGCATGATGCTGACGCCAAGCGGGATCGCTCCCATCGCGAATCCCTGCAGGGTCCGCCCGGCGACCATCGGCACGAGCGTGGAGGAGAACCCGCACACGAGGGAGCCCAGCACCATCATGCCGAGGCTGGCGAGGATGAGGCGGCGCTTGCCGTAGAGGTCGCCGAGGCGCCCCATGACGGGCGTGGCCACCGCGCCGGAGAGCAGCGTCGCGGTCACGACCCAGGCGGCGTCGGACGTGGTGGTGCGGAGAAGCTGCGGGAGCTGGGCGACGACGGGGACGAGCAGCGTCTGCATGACCGCGACGGAGATCCCGGCGAAGGCCAGCACGGGGACCACTCCCCTGAGCCGGCGCCGCCCGTCCGCCCCGCGTACCGCTTCCTGCTCGCCGGGCGCGTCCGCCTCCTGCTGCGGCGCCTGACGGCGGCTCGTCCCGGCTATGAGGGGTGGGGCGGCATCGCGGGCCTGCGTCATGCGGTCTCCGGGGAGTCGTTCGGAAAGTACGGGGCGTTCGCGCCGGCGTTCGTCGGGAGATGCCCGGGCCGGCGAATACGTGCAGCGTACAAACGAACCGGAGCACCCCGCCCGGTTATTCCTCTGTGCCCAGCGAAGACGCGGAGGCGGACCGGCGCCGCGCGCCGGTCCGCCTCCGCCTCGGCAGCCGCCCTGTCCCGGGCCTGCCGCCCCCCGCCTCAGCCCTCGGTGGGCTCCAGCCGCACCGAGATGCTGTTGATGCAGTAGCGCTGGTCCGTCGGCGTCGGGTAGCCCTCACCCTCGAAGACGTGCCCGAGGTGGGAGCCGCAGCGGGCGCACCGCACCTCCGTGCGGAGCATGCCCATCGAGCGGTCCTGGATCAGCTCCACGGCGTCGGAGTCCGCCGGGTCGTAGAAGCTGGGCCAGCCGCAGTGCGACTCGAACTTCGTGCCGGAGCGGAACAGCTCGGCGCCGCAGGCCCGGCAGTTGTAGACGCCGGTCGTCTTGGTGTCGGTGTACTCGCCGGTGAAGGCGGGCTCGGTGCCGGCCTGCCGCAGGACGCGGTACTCCTCAGGGCTGAGCTCGGCCCGCCACTGCTCCTCCGGCTTGTCGATCTCGTATGCCACGACGGCCTCCTCAGCTCGATCCGGTCATGAAGTCCGCGCCGTTCCGCCCCGAGCCGCCCCGGCCCGGCGGCGGCCACGCGCTCAGGGCGCCAGCCCGGCGATGATCCGGGGGCCGAGGTCGGTGACGTCCCCGGCTCCCATCGTGAGAACAAGGTCGCCGGGTGCGGCCATTCCCGCGACGAGCTCCGCGCCGGCGGTCCTGGACTCCGCGTGCCGCACATCGGCACCCGCCGCGCGCGCGGCGTCGATGATCAGCTCGCTGGTGACCCCGGGGATCGGGTCCTCGCGGGCGGGATAGATGTCGAGGACGACGGAGGCGTCCGCAAGCGCCAGCGCCTCCCCCATCTCCGTGCCGAGTTCCTGGGTGCGGCTGAAGAGGTGCGGCTGGAAGAGGACGAGCACGCGTCCGTCGCCCGCACCGCCGCGGATGGCCTCCAGGTCGGCGGTCATCTCCGTCGGGTGGTGCGCGTAGGAGTCGATGACCTGCACGCCGTTCGCCTCGCCCATGAGCTGCAGCCGCCGCCGGACCCCGGTGTACGTGCCGAGGGCCTTGGCCAGGTCGCCCGCCGGCAGGCCCATCTCGGTTCCCGCGACGAGGGCGGCGACGGCGTTGCTCGCGTAGTGCCGGCCCGGCACGAAGACGGCGAAGGTGAGTTCGGTCCCGTCCAGCAGGACCGTCGTCTCGCTGGTCAGGCCGTGCGGGGTGATGTCCAGGACGCGTACGTCGGCGTCGGCGGCCTCGCCGTACGTGCGCACCTTCACGTCCCCGCGCTCGCGGACCCTGCGTGTCAGCTCGCGCGCTCCCTCGTGGTCCGCGGAGACGATCAGGGTGCCGCCGGGGCGGACGCGGCCCGCGAAGATCTCGAAGGACTCGTAGATCTCCTCCATGGAGGCGTAGTTGGCGTGGTGGTCCAGCTCCACGTTGAGCACGATGGCCACCTCGGGCGCGTACTTGTGGAAGCTGCGGTCGCTCTCGTCCGCCTCCGCCACGAAGATCTCGCCGCGGCCGTTGTGGGCGTTGGAGCCCGGCTCGTCGAGGTCGCCGCCGATCGCGTACGAGGGGTCGAGGCCGAGGGAGCCCAGGGCCACCGCGAGCATTGACGTCGTCGTGGTCTTGCCGTGGGTACCGGCCACGGCGAGGGGCCGGCACGCCTCCATGAGCGCGGCCAAGGCGTCCGAGCGGTGCACGACCGGGACGCCGCGCTCCGCGGCGGCGGCCAGCTCCGGGTTGTCGGGCCGGATGGCGCTGGAGACGACGACCGACGTGGCGTCGGCCGCCAGGTTGGCGGCGTCGTGGCCGAGGTGCACCGTCGCGCCCAGACCGCGCAGCGCCGTCACCGACAGCGACTCCCTGGCGTCGCTGCCTTCGACGCGCGCGCCGCGCTGGCTGAGGATCTTCGCGATGCCGGACATCCCGGCACCGCCGATGCCGATGAAGTGCGGACGTGCCAGTGCCGCCGGAACGGTCGGACTGGCCGCTGCCGTGGCCGGGTCGGCTGCGTCGGCTGCCATGGGGGCGCCTCCAAAGCTCGTGCTCTCGTGAACGGGCGCGGTGCGCTGTCCGCCAGCCGGCCGCCCTCACCGGCGCGGAGCCACACGGCCGTCCGCACGACGAGGGCCACCGCTGTGCGACGTGCCGTACGCGCGCCGACCAGCCTATGCGCTGCGCACCCCGCCGCTCCCCGCGCACCGGACGCGGCACGGCACGGAGCGGGCCACGGGCGCGCGCCCGGGGCCCGCTCCGTGCCGTGCCCTGCTACTCCCCGTGCGCGAAGAGCTTCAGCACGGGGACGCCCACCTTGTGCCGGGCACGCGTCGCCCAGTCACGGTGGAAGAACTCCTCGACCAGGTGCGGAGCCGTCAGCACGATCACCTCGTCGGCCCCGGCCGTGCCGACGACCTCGGCCAGCACGTCGAGCGGGTGGTCCTCGATGACCTGCCCCTCCGCCTCCGCACCCGTCTCGCGCAGCTTGGCGAGCGAACGGTCCAGCGCGCGCACGGCGAGCCCCTCGGACTCCGGCTCGTCGGACTCGGTGCCTTCGCGCACGGCCTCGTCGAACTCGCCGAGCGCGACGTCGTCCAGTGCGCGCAGGAGGCGGTCCTGGTCGCCGCGCGGCTGCATCAGTACGACGAAGGAGACGGGCTCGTCCCCGTGGAGCGTCGTGACGAGCTCCACGTCGTCGGACACCAGCGGCTTCTCGATCATCAACACGGTCGTGAACACGGCGGTGCCCTTCTCTCCACTCGGAGCCCGGTTTCCGGGCTCCTCCGTACATCCCTGCTCCCGCCCCAGGCGGGCCTCGCACCCCGTCTTCCCAGCGGGGCGCTGCCGTAACTGCCGCGCTTACCGCTCCGGTTGCGCGGCGCGCCGGTAGCGGGTGAACAGGAAGCCGTCCTCTTCGAGTACCCCGGCGAGCCGGAAGTCCACAGGGACGTCGAGTCCGGGTCCGTCGACGATGCGCGAAGCGCCGCCCGAGGTGATGCGCGGAGCGAGGGTGAAGCACAGCTCGTCGAGGACGTTCCCCGCGACGAGCTGCCCGAGCAGCCGCGGGCCGCCCTCCGTCAGGAGGCGCCGCAGGCCCCGTCGGGCCAGCGCGCCCGGCAGGCGGGCGGGATCCACGGTCTCGCCCTCGCCCGCGAAGACGACCTCCGCTCCCGCCTCGCGGGCGGCCGCGACCCGGTCCTGAGGTGCCGCGGCGCCCGTCACCAGGAGGGTCGGGACCAGCGGACTGGTGAACAGCGGCAGCGAGAAGTCCAGGTCCAGCCCCGCGCTGACCACCGCGATGGCCGGTGCGGGCCCCTGCCCCGCCGCGGCCCGGCGCCGCGCGAAGACCTCCCGCTCACGGGCCGGCCGGTACCCCTCCTGCCGTACGGTCTGGGCCCCGACGACGACCGCGTCGGCGAGGCCCCTCAGGACGCCGAAGACGCGCATGTCCGCCTCGGACGACAGGGGCTGCGAGCGGCCCTCGTGGTAGGCGGCGCCGTCCAGGGAGGCGACCATGTTCGCCCGCAGCCACACGCCCTCGCCGTGCTCGCCGGATCCTTCCGGGAGCGGCCGCGGGTAGGCGTAGGCGTCCGCCAGGGCGTCGATGCTCCACGGCTCCCCGCCTGCCGTGTCCTCTCGCGGTGGCTGCCGTGGCCCGTCGTCGGCGGGGCCGGGAACCTCGTCGTCAGCGGTGCGGGGGAACAGACGTCGCATGTCCCGCAGTCTGGCACGCACCCCGCCGGGCTCCCCCGGCCGGCCTCGCCGGCCGCCGCCCTCGGCCGTTCGGCATGCCGTTTAGCATGAACAGCGTGTCCCCCTCCCCCTCCTCCTCGGCCGATTCCGCACGCCCGGCGGCGCCCACGTCCCCCGCCGGCGGTCCCGACGCCCGCTCCGGCGCCGGCCCGGCGTCCCTCACGGACCGCGAGCCGCACGTTCCCGCGGAGCGGCTCGTCGCGGAGATGGTGCCGCCGCCGCGCTTCGACGCCGTCCGCTTCGAGACCTACGTGCCCGACCCGGGGCAGCCGAGCCAGAGCGAAGCCGTCCAGGTGCTGCGCTCCTTCGCCGCGGGGCTCAACGGCAAGGGGACGGGCAGCGAGCGGAAACGGTGGTTCCGCCGCCGCCCCGCACAGGCGGCACCCTCCGGCCCTCGCGGCGTCTACCTCGACGGCGGCTACGGCGTCGGCAAGACGCACCTGCTCGCCTCGCTCTGGCACGCGACCGACGCCCCTGCCGGGCAGAAGGCCTTCGGCACCTTCGTGGAACTGACCAACCTCGTCGGCGCTCTCGGCTTCCAGCAGACCGTGCGGACGCTCAGCGGCCACCGTCTGCTGTGCATCGACGAGTTCGAACTGGACGATCCGGGCGACACCGTCCTCGTCTCCAGTCTGCTGGGCCGCCTCGTCGACGAGGGCGTGGCACTGGCCGCCACGTCGAACACGCTGCCGGGGAAGCTCGGCGAGGGCCGTTTCGCGGCCGCCGACTTCCTCCGCGAGATCCAGGGGCTGTCCGCGCACTTCCGCGCCCTGCGCATCGACGGCGAGGACTACCGCCACCGGGGGCTGCCGGCCGCGCCCGCCCCTCTCGCCGAGGACGACGTCGTACGCGCCGCGCACCGCACGCCCGCCGCGTCCCTCGACGGGTTCGACGCGCTCCTCGGCCACCTCTCCCGCGTCCATCCGAGCCGCTACGGCGCGCTCGTCGACGGACTGGGAGCCGTCTGCCTCACCGGGGTCGGCCCCGTCCCGGACCAGTCGACGGCGCTGCGGCTCGTCGTCCTCGCCGACCGCCTGTACGACCGGGAGCTGCCGGTACTGGCGTCGGGGGCGCCGTTCGACGCGCTGTTCACTCCGGAGATGCTCGAAGGCGGCTACCGGAAGAAGTACTTCCGCGCCATCTCGCGTCTCACCGCGCTCGCCAGGGACGGCGAGCGCCTCACATCCGCGTGAACCCAAGCTTTTCCTGATCTTCAACTCCCGTGCCCCACGCGCGTAGATACTGCTGTCGTGCCTAGTGCTCGCACACCCGTGCGCGTGGTAGACACACCTGAAACCTGGCCGCCAACAGGGAGTTCCTTATGACGACTTCACGACGTCAAGTGCTGGCAAGAACGGGCGCGGTGGGAGCAGGCATCGCCTTCACCGGTGCCCTCTCGGAATTGTTCACAGGCACCGCTGCCGCCCAGGGCACCGGCGGACACTCGGGCTACGGTCCGCTCGTCCCGGACCCCGACGGCGTGCTCGACCTGCCCAAGGGCTTCCGCTACAAGATCCTCTCCCGTACCGGCGAGGACCTGCAGTCCGGCGAGGGCAAGGTGCCCAGCAACTTCGACGGCATGGCCGCCTTCGCCGCGGACGGCCACCACAACCGCCACGGCCACAAGCACGGCAAGACCTGGCTGGTGCGCAACCACGAGAACCGCCAGGACGGCAAGGTGGGCGTGCCCACCGTCGACGGGCTGACCTACGACCCCGACGCGAAGGGCGGCTGCACCCTCCTGGAGCTGGACCACGACAACGAGGTCCTTCAGGAGCGCGTGGGCATCGCCGGCACCTCCACGAACTGCGCGGGCGGGACCAGCCCCTGGGACACCTGGCTGACCTGCGAGGAGACCGAGTTCAAGGCCGGCGAGGAGGGCTACAGCAAGGACCACGGCTTCATCTTCGAGGTCGGCTTCCGCCACGACCGTCCCACCTCGACCGAGCCCCTCACCGCGATGGGCCGCTTCCAGCACGAGGCCATCGCCTTCGACCCGCGCAACGGCGTGGTGTACGAGACCGAGGACGCCTTCGAGAAGCCGTTCGGCCTCTTCTACCGCTTCCTCCCCGAGAAGCCGCTGGGCGGCTACGGCTCCCTGCACGCGGGCGGCAAACTGCAGGCCATGCGGGTGCCGGGGCTTCCCGACCTGTCGGTCGCGCAGGAGCCGGGCGAGACCTTCGACGGGATCGAGTGGGTCGACGTCCCCGACCCGCTCGCCAAGGAGACGCCGATCCGCTTCCAGGACTTCGGCAAGAAGGGCATCACCCACGCCCAGAAGCTCGAGGGCTGCTACTGGGGCGGGAAGTCGGTCTACTTCGTCTCCAGCTACGCCAAGAGCGAGGAGGGTTCGAAGGCCGACCACTACGGCCAGATCTGGCGCTACGACCCGAAGCGCAAGCAGCTCACCCTCGTCATCGTCTTCGGCCCCGACACCGACCTGCAGCTGCCCGGCGAGGAGCCCGACAACATCTGCCTGGCACCCAGCGGCGGCCTGATGGTGTGCGAGGACGGCGAGGGCGCCCAGCACGTCTACGGCCTGACCAAGCACGGCCAGGTCTACCCGATGGCCGGCAACCGCCAGGACATCGGTACGCCGGAGGAGCCCGCCTGGGGCGAGTTCGCGGGCGTCACGTTCTCGCCGGACTGCCGGACGATGTACTTCAACTGCTACGACCCCGGCACCACCTTCGCGGTGACCGGCCCCTGGCAGCACTGACGGGACCTCACCGAGGCACCCGCCCGGCACCCACGCGTGCGGCCGGGCCCGCTCCGGCGGGCCCGGCCGCACGCGTCCTGGCAGTCGCTCTCCGCCTCCCGCGACGCCCCGTTACAGCAGGTCGTCCAGGGTGATCGGAAGGGAGCGGACGCGCTTGCCCGTCGCGTGGTGCACGGCATTCGCGATCGCCGCCGCGATCCCGACCAGCCCGACCTCCCCGACTCCCTTGGTGCCGATCGGAGTCGCCCGGTCCGGCTCTCCCACGAAGACGACGTCCATGTCACCCACGTCCGCGTTGACGGGGACGAGGTAGTCGCCGAGCGTCGCGTTGGCGATACGGCCGGTGCCGGAGTCGGTGGCGGTCTCCTCGAACAGGGCCTGCCCGATGCCCCCGACCGTCCCGCCGATGATCTGGCTGCGGGCGGTCTTCTCGTTGAGGATCCGGCCGCCGTCGATCGCCGAAACGACCCTGGCGACACGGATGATGCCGAGATCGGCGTCGACGCGTACCTCGACGAACTTCGCTCCGAAGGCGCCCGCCGGTGCCATGCCCAGCGTCGAGGGGTCCGCCGGTGAGCTGGCCCCGTCCGCCGTCAGTTCCTCCTTGCCGTGCCGGCCGAGGATGTCCGCGTAGGACTCGCCCTGGTCCGGCCGGCCGCGCCGGTGCAGCCGCCCGTCCGCGACGACCACGTCCTCGGGCGAGCAGCCTCGCAGCGGCGATTCCCCGTCCTCGCCCACCAGGTCGAGGACCTGCTGCACGACGCGTTCGCAGGCGTCCCGCACGGCCGTGGCCAGGGCACCCGTCAGGCCGGAACCCCCGGCCTGCGGCGAGACGGGCATGTCGGAGTCCCCGAGATCGAAGCGGACCCTGGCGAGCGGAATGCCGAGCGCGTCCGCCGACACCTGCGTCATCACCGTGTACGTGCCGGTGCCGATGTCCGTCGCCGCGCTGCGGACGAAGGCGCTGCCGTCCCGGTTGACCGTCGCCCGCGCGTTGCACGGCTGTGCGTACCACGGGTAGCTGACGCCGGCCATGCCGTATCCGACGAGCCAGTCGCCGTCCCGCATGGAACGCGGCTCGGGGTCGCGGCGGGACCAGCCGAACCTCTCGGCCCCGGCCCGGTAGCACTCCCTGAGCGCCTTGCTCGTCCAGGGCAGGCCGTTCCCGGGGTGGATCTCGGCGTAGTTGCGAAGGCGGAGTTCCAGCGGGTCCGTCTTCAGGGCGAAGGCGAGTTCGTCGAGCGCAGATTCGAGGGCGAAGTTGCCTTGCCCCTCCGCGGGCGCGCGCATGGAGGTCGGGTCTGGGATGTTGAGCCGGGCCTGGACGTCACGGGTGAGCACGTTGGCGCAGGCGTACGACACGGCCGACGAGGCGGCGACCGGTTCGTAGTCGTCGTCCTCCATGGCGACCGAGGACGTGGCCCGGTGCTCCACCGCCACCAGCGCACCGCTCCTGTCGGCGCCCAGAGTTACGTGCTGGATGCTGCTCGGGCGGTGGCCGATCGAGCAGAACATCTGCGGCCGCGTCAGGACGATCTTGACGGGACGTTTCACCATGCGTGCCGCGAGCACGGTCAGGATGACGTGCGGCCACACGCGCAGCCCGTTCCCGAACGCTCCGCCCACGTACGGTGCCAGCACCCTGACGGAACTCTCGGGGAGGCCGAAGACCTTCGCGAAGGTCGCGCGTGCCATCGACGGCCACTGGGTGGTGTCGTGGACCGTGAGCTTGTCGCCCTCCCACACGGCGACTGTCGCGAAGAGCCCCAGCGGGTTGTTGGTGTTGTCGGGGGTGGTGTAGGTGGCCGAGACCTTCACGTCCGCCGTGTCGAGCGCCTCCGCGACCGAACCCCGGTCGCTGTCCAGGCCCCAGGGGTTCTCCACCAGCCGGGCACGCGGGTCGTCGAGCCGGGTGACGGCGTCGCCCGGCTCGTACTCGACCTCCACCAGCCGTGCCGCGGCGACGGCCTCCTCGGGGGTCTCCGCCACCACCATGGCGACATGCTGGCCGTGGTGCAGGACCCGGTCGTCCTGGAGAGGGGCCGGCGGTGACGCCCCCAGAGCGGTCATCGGCCCGTCGGGAAGCCGGGGCATGCCGCGGTGGGTGATGACTCTCAGCACGCCGGGCGCGGCCTCGGCGGCCAGGGTGTCGAGCGACCGGATGCGTCCCGAGGCGACTGTGCTCTGGACGAGCGCGGCATGCACCTGGCCGGGGACGTTCACATCGCTCGGATAGGCGGCCGCACCGGCCGCCTTGAGGGCACCGTCGACGCGGTCGATTCCGGCGCCGACGAGGGGTGCGGGTTCCACGAGGCTCACGGCGTGACTCCTGAGACGGTCCGCAGCGCACGGACGAGGGTGCGCTGAGCGAGTTCGACCTTGAATTCGGTGCCGGGAACGGTCCACGCCCCCTGCACCGAGGCGGCCGCAGCTTCCCGGAACGTCTCCTCCGTCGCCGGTGAACCGGTGAGGACCTGCTCGGCCTCCAGGCACCGCCATGGCTTCGACGCGACGCCCCCCAGTGCCACCCTGGCGTGTTCGACGGTGCCCTCCCGCGTCACCAGCACGACGCCCGCCGACGCGAGAGCGAACTCGTACGAGGCCCGGTCGCGGACCTTGAGGTAGCAGGAGGCGGCCGAGGCCGGCGGAAGGGGAACGGTGACGCCGGTGATCAGCTCGCCGTGCACGAGGACGTTCTCGACGTCCGGGCTCGCGCCGGACTCCCGGTAGAACTGCGTCAGGGGCACGCTGCGGCGGCCCGGCATCCCCTGGAGGTGGACCGTCGCGTCCAGTGCGACCAGAGCGACGGCGAGGTCGGAGGCGTGCACCGCGATGCACCGGTCGCTGACGCCCAGGATCGCGTGCATCCTCGCGGTGTTCTCGACGGCCGCGCAGCCGGAGCCGGGATCGCGCTTGTTGCACTCGGGGACGGCGGGATCGCGAAAGTAGCGGCACCGTGCCCGCTGCAGAAGGTTGCCGCCGACCGTCGCCATGTTGCGCAGCTGCGTGGACGCGCCGAGCAGCAGTGCCTGCCGCACGAGAGGCAGGCTCCGCTCCACCGTGGTGTCGGCCGCGAGCTCCTCCATCGTCGTGAGCGCCCCGACGTGCAGGGCGTCGTCGCTCCGGGTGATGCCGCGCAGGGGCAGACGCGTGATGTCGACCAGCCGCTCCGGTCCGAGGACTCCGTCCTTCATCAGGTCCAGCTGGGTCGTGCCTCCCGCGAGGTAGGACGCGGCGGGGTCGGCGGCCAGCAGGTTCACCGCCTCGTCGACGTCGGCCGCCCGCACGTAGTCAAAGGGACGCATCGGCACCCCCTGCTGAGGCCACATCGCGGATCGCGGCGACGATGTTGGCGTACGCACCGCAGCGGCAGAGGTTGCCGCTCATGAACTCCCGGATGTCGGCGTCCGAGCCGGCCCGGCCTTCCGCCAGCAGGGCCGCGGCCGACATGATCTGGCCCGGTGTGCAGAACCCGCACTGGAAGCCGTCGTGGCGGACGAACGACTCCTGGAGAGGGTGCGGCTCCTCCGACGGGCCCAGCCCCTCGATCGTGGTGATCTCCCGGTCCTCGCACTGGGCGGCCAGCGTCAGACAGGACAGCACACGCCTGCCGTCGGCGTGCACGGTGCACGCCCCGCATGCCCCCTGGTCACAGCCCTTCTTCGTCCCGGTCAGGCCCAAGTGGTCGCGTAGCGCGTCGAGCAGGGTGACCCTGGTGTCCAAGTGCAGTTTGTACCGGCGGCCGTTCACGGACAGCTCCACCGGCATGTCCGGAACGGCCGGTGCCCGTCGTTGCCGGCTCAGCGCTTTGGCCATCGCCTCTCCTCTGTCTGCGGGAAGACCGCCACGCGTCGCGGACGCGGGCCCCGGCCCGGAGCCCGGTGGACCCAGGAGCCCGGGAGACGGGTCAGCACGGAGGGAGACTCCTCGCGAATGACGGTCGCTTGCTCACCCAGAGCCGGTTCACAAAAAGCTCTTTCGGCAAACTTCGGGCGATTCGGACAGAGGTCGGAGGGCACCGCCTGTCAGAACGCATGCGCGCCGCCGGGCGGCCGGGGGCCACCGGACGGGCGCGAGGAGCCAGAAGCGCAACAGCAGAGCAGCCGCAGTGGGCCGCGCCTAACCCCGGCGTCCCGCCTGCGAGCAGGCCAGCCACGTCGCCAGCGCCGCCACGGCCACGGACGCCACGGCCGGCAGCCAGGGCAGGGTCACGGCGCCCTCGTGCGAGGCGGACACGAGGCCGGCGACCGCGGCGTTCGCCGGGGAGCCTCCCACGACGAGGACGAGCAGCACCGCCAGCAGGCTCGACGGAACGGCGACCCCCGAGTTGCTCAGCAGCGGGCGGTTGCACAGCGCGCCGATGGCCGCGCCGAAGAACGCGCACGTGAACGCGGCCAGCAGCCCGGCCTCCACAGCGGGCAGCAGCGGCACCGCCACGTGCCCGGCCGAACTCCGCGGGTCGCTGACTGCCACGACGTAGACGGCGCCCACCGCGCCGAGGGCGCAGGTCAGAAGCAGCGCGGCGAGGACGCCGGCCAGATGCACCCGCGCGGGTCCCGCGGCGGCGGCGGTGCACTGCCGTGCGGCCAGGGGCTCGATGTTCAGGCAGATGCGGACCACCCAGGCGGTCACGGGCAGCAGCCCGGCCGCGGCGTACCCGAGTCCGTCCAGCACGGGCTGCCCCCACTGCACGCCGATCCCCATGACGGCGGCGTAGAGCAGCATGGGCGGCAGCCAGCGCTGGGAGCGCATCAGCAGCGCCGTGTGGTAGCCGAGCAGGGCACTCATGCGGATTCCTCGCGTACGGACCGGATGTACCAGTTCTGCTCGAGCAGGCTCCCGAGCAGGACGTCGGAGTAGGCGACCGGGGCGGTCAGGATGATCGTGCCGCCCGGCAACTGCTCCGCGATCACCGAGGCGGGCAGCGCCGGCGGCGGCTGCCCGGGAGGCCCCTCGGCGACGACGCGTACGCGCTTCCCCCCGCCCGCCGCCCGGCCGGGGCGGCGCGGTCCGTCCTTCTCGGCGACGGGCCGCAACCGCCCCCCTTCGATCCTGTACGTCGCGTCGGACGCACCGGCGAGGCGCCCGGGGTCGTGGTCGACGAAGACGACGGTCGCCCCCTCGGCCACCCGCTCGGCGACAGCGTGGTCCAGCACGGTGCGGGCGTCGTGGTCGAGCCCGGTCCACGCCTCGTCCAGCACGAGCAGCCCGGGGCGCGCCATCAGCGCCTGCGTGACGGCGACCTTCTGACTCGTCCCCTTGGACAGTTCCGACAGCGGGGTGTCGGAGTGGCCCGCGGCCCCGAACCGCTCCAGCCACTCGCCGGCCCGGCGGACGGCGACGGTCCTGCTCAGGCCGTGCACGCGGCCCAGGTGGGTCAGGTAGCCGCGCGTCGTGAGCGGCATCGCGGCGGGGAAGCGCTCCGGTACGTAGCCGCAGGACGGGCGCCCCGTGATCTGCCCTTCCGTGGGGGTCTCGACACCGGCGAGCATCCGCAGCAGCGTCGACTTGCCGCTGCCGTTGTCCCCTTCGAAGCGCACCAGGCTGCGTTCGGGCAGGGAGAGGTCCACTTCGCGCAGCACCCAGTCTCCGCGCCAGCCGTACCGGCGGCCGACCCCGTCCAGCCTCATGAGAGTTGGTCCGATCTCATGTCTGCCGACGTTAGCCCGTGCTGGCAGACTTCGGTGGGTGATCGACGCACAGGACGCACAGAAGGCAGCCGACTACGCGCTGCCGCTGGTGGTACGGCTCGAACGGGACGCTCCGCCCGCCCTGACCGACGCCCTGGAGACCGCCGCCCGCGCCGTGCTCACCCTCCTCGCCGACGAACGCAGCGCCCCCGGCCGCGACTTCGCGGAGCCGGGCACGGCCGAGGGGGAACCCGGGACTGCGGGGGCGGGGGAATGGGCGGAGGCCGTGCGGCGGTGGGAGCAGCGCGACATCCGCAAGGTCGTACGGCGGGCACGCGGAGCGGAGTGGCGCCGCGCGCAGGCGCTGCCGGGCATCACCGTCACGGGCGGCACGGCGTCCGTCCGCGTCTTCCCGCCCGTCCCCGTGGACGGATGGCCCAAGGACCTGTCACGGCTGCAGGTTTCGGGCACCGTCCTGGACGACGCGCACCCGCCCGCGCGGCCCGTGGCGGGAACTGCGGTGCTGTGGATGGCTCCCGGGCTGGAGATGTCCGCGGGCAAGGCGATGGCGCAGGCCGCGCACGGAGCCCAACTGGCCTGGTGGCGGCTGCCGTCGGAGGACCGTGCGGCCTGGGCGGCGACCGGTTTCGCTCTCGCCGTACGCAGGGCGCCGGACAGGGCGGAATGGGAGAGGCTGGTGCGCAGCGGCCTCCCCGTCGTGCAGGACGCGGGCCACACCGAGATCGCCCCGGGCACCTGCACGGTCGTCGCCGATCACCCGGCGCTGGACCGCTGATCCCACCTGCGCGAGGAGTGAAAGCTCAAGCAGGGCTCTGAAATCCCGGTGCCCGGGGTTCGGGCGGCCGCTGCGTGGCAGAAGCCCGTAGAGCGGCGCAGGGGGCGCGACCACCGGATCGCACTGGCCGGTGCACAGGACGACCGGAGCCGTCGCGCTGACGGCTCCACGGGGGAGGAACGCACATGGAGGCAACGGAGATCAGGGCCACCGGCACGCGGGCCACGGACACCAGGGCCACCGGCACGCGGGCCACGGACACGAGGGTCCGGCTCGGTACGGGCATCGGGTGGCGGCCCGAGATCGCGGACGGCATCGAGGCGCTGCCGGGCATCGACTGGGTCGAGGTCGTCGCCGAGAACGTCTGCCCGGATCATCTTCCCGAGCCGCTGCTGCGCCTGAGCGAGCGCGGAACGAAGATCGTCCCGCACGGCGTCTCGCTCGGCCTCGGCGGAGCCGACCGCCCCGACCGGGCGAAGCTCGCGGCGCTCGCCGAGCGCGCGGAGGCGCTTCAGGCCCCGCTGGTCACCGAGCACATCGCCTTCGTACGGGCCGGCGGGGGCGCCACGGGCCGGCCGCGTATGGAGGCGGGCCACCTGCTGCCCGTGCCGCGCACTCGCGACGCGCTGGACGTGCTCTGCGAGAACGTGGCGGCGGCGCAGGAGGCGCTGCCGGTGCCGCTCGCCGTGGAGAACATCGCCGCGCTCGTCAACTGGCCGGGCGAGGAGATGAGCGAGGGACGCTTCCTCGCCGAGCTGGTGGAGCGTACGGGCGTCCAGTTGCTCATCGACGTCGCCAACCTGCACACCAACCACGTCAACCGCGGCGAGGACCCGGCGGTCGCGCTCGGCGAACTCCCCCTCGACGCCCTGGCGTACGTGCACGTCGCGGGCGGATTCGAGCGGGACGGCGTCTGGCACGACAGCCACGGCCACCCGGTGCCGCGGCCCGTCCTGGACGTACTCGCGCAGCTGTGTGCCCGGACCGCGCCGCCCGGAGTGCTGCTGGAACGCGACGAGAACTTCCCGCCCGTCGCCGAACTGGCGGCCGAACTGGACGGCATACGCGCCGTCCTCGCGGGCAGCGGCGCGGGAGCGGAGGCCCGGCATGGCTGAGACACACCCCGGCAGCGGCACCTCCGCGGCCCGTGAGCGGCTCGCCCATGCCCAGACCGCGCTGCTGGCGGCGCTGGTCGCGGACGGACCCGTGCCTGACGGCTTCGACGCGGAACGGCTGGCCGTGCAGCGGCGGGCCCTGATCGGCAATCGAGCCGATGTCGTCGCGAAGATCGCACCCGAACTGCCGGAGATCCTCGGTGAGAAGACCTTCCGCACCGAGTTCGCCGCCTACGCGCGCGGCCGCCCGATGGAGGGCGGCTACCGGCGCGACGCCCTGGACTTCGCACACTGTCTGACGGAGGAGGGCACGGTGGCCGACCGGGCCACCCGGCTGAAGGTGCGCCGCTGGTGGCTCGAACGCTCCGGCGCGACACCGCCGCCCGAAGGCCGGGTGCGCCGCGCCCTGTACCTGCTGCGCGCCGCCCGGCAGACGCGCTGACGGCCCACCCCCGCGACGCGACCGGCACCGCACCCTGCCGATACCGCCCGCACCACCCCCACCACCCCACCACCCGCACCACCCGCACCACCCGCACCACCCGCACAGAAGCGTGGGCCGTCGCTGCATCGAGCGCATCACGCCGACACCGCGCCGCGGTCCTTTACTTCACCAACTCCCGCACAGAGCATCCGACTTGTCACTCACCGCTCACGACTGCCCACTCTCCGCTCCCTCCCGGGGCAAGGGTCCCGGTCAGCGTCAGCCCTCGCGGACGAGCAGGAACGAGGCTCCCTGTGCGCTCAGTTGCACTCCACGGCGCACTCAGCGCCCTGGTGCTGACGGCTGCCGCCGTCGTACCGTCCGGGAGCGCGCCGGAAGTCGTGCCGTTCCCCCTCCGGGACGCCCGGGAGAAGGCCGGCACCGCGTCGGCCGCGTCCGCCGCCGCGGCCGCCGGGATCGACTGGACGGAGTGTCCCGCCGCCGAGCAGCTTCCCGCGCCGGTGGAGTGCGGGAAGGTCACGGTCCCCGTCGACTACGCGCGCCCCGCGGGCGAGAAGATCCGGCTCACCGTCAGCAGGCGCGGAGCGACGGGCCCCGCACGCCAGGGAGCGCTGCTGTACAACCCCGGCGGCCCGGGCGGCAACGGCATGAGCTTCCCGATGTACGCGGCTCCCTTCGGCGACCCCGTGTGGAGGAAGCTCAACAAGGCGTACGACTTCGTGGGTTACGCCCCCCGCGGCGTCGGCCGGTCCGCCCCGCTGAAGTGCGGGGAGCGGGCCGGACGGGCCGCCGCCCGTCCGGCCCGCTCCCCGCGCGACCCCTCCGCGGCGTACAAGCGGGCGATGCGGCGGAAGGCGGCGGCGTACGCGACGGCTTGCGCCGCACGGGCCGGCGACCGGCTCGACCACTTCACCACCCCCGACAACGCGCGCGACCTCGAGGTCCTGCGCGCCGCGCTGGGCAGCGGGAAACTCAACTTCGTCGGCACCTCGTACGGCAGCTACCTGGGCGCCGTCTACGCGACGCTCTTCCCCGGCCGTGTGCGCCGCCTCGTCCTGGACAGCGTCGTCGACCCCCGGCCCGGCCGCGTCTGGTACCGCTCCGACCTGGAACAGAACATCGCCTTCGAACGCCGCTGGCTCGACTGGAAGAGGTGGGTGGCCCGGAACCACTCCGTCTACCGCCTCGGCCGGACCCCGCGTGCCGTGCAGCGCGAGTTCGACAAGGTGCGCACCACCCTCGACGCCAGGCGCGTGGGCGGATCGGCGGGACGCGACCTCGGCTCCAGGCAACTGCTCGCCGACTACGTCCGCGTCGGCTACGACGCCGGGACCTGGCCCCGGCACGCGGCCGCCCTGTCGGCGTTCCGCCACGGCGACCCGCGGCCCCTCGTCGCGGAGGCAGCCCCGGACCGCCACGGAGCGGCGGCCAGGGCCAACAGCGACGCGGTCCACAACGCGGTGAAGTGCTCCGACGCCCCTTGGCCGCGCGACTTCGCACGCTGGGACCGGGACAGTACGGCAGTCGCCCGCAAGGCGCCGTTCCAGACGTGGGAGAACACCTGGAC
Organism: Streptomyces sp. WMMB 714; assembly: GCF_900090125.1. Classification (NCBI taxonomy): domain Bacteria; kingdom Bacillati; phylum Actinomycetota; class Actinomycetes; order Kitasatosporales; family Streptomycetaceae; genus Streptomyces; species Streptomyces sp. WMMB 714. The sequence goes on along the minus strand of NZ_FMHJ01000010.1, from coordinate 48,867 downwards.
GAACCTGCCCTGCGCGTACTGGCACGGCAAGCGGTCACGGCCCGTGGACGTGGGAGCCCGGCCCGGCGCCCTTCCCCCCGTCCTGCTGCTCGCCGCCACCCGCGACCCCGCCACTCCCTACGAGGGCGCCGTGCGCACCTGGCAGCGGCTGCCCGGCTCGTCGCTCGTCACCGAGCGCGGCGCCGGGACGCACGGCGTCGCCGGGGGCAACGCGTGCGTGGACCGCCGACTGACGGCGTATCTGCTGCACGGCAGGACGCCCGGACGGGCAGCCGAGTGCGCGGCCCGTCCGGTACCGCGGCCGCTGCCGGACGGGAGCTGACCGGCAGCGGCCGTGTGAGCCGTCAGACCAGCCCGGCCACGAGCTCCGCGACCGGCTTCCGCCGTCCCGTGTAGAAGGGCACCTCCTCGCGTACGTGCATCCGCGCCTCCGAACCGCGCAGGTGCCGCATGAGGTCGACGATGCGGTGCAGTTCGTCGGCCTCGAACGCGAGGATCCACTCGTAGTCGCCGAGCGAGAAGGACGGCACGGTGTTGGCCCGCACGTCCGGGAAGCCGCGGGCCATCTTGCCGTGGTCGGCGAGCATCCGCCGCCGGTCCTCGTCGGGCAGCAGGTACCACTCGTAGGAGCGCACGAACGGGTAGACGCTCACGTACGCCCGGGGCTCCTCCCCCGCCACGAAGGCCGGGACGTGCGACTTGTTGAACTCGGCGGGACGGTGCAGCGCCATGTTCGACCACACCGGTTCCAGGGCGCGGCCCAGCCGCGTGCGCCGGAAGCGGTTGTAGGCCTCCTGGAGGGCGTCGGAGGACTCGGCGTGCCACCAGATCATGACGTCCGCGTCGGCACGCAGCCCCGAGACGTCGTAGGTGCCGCGCACTGTGACGTCCTTCGCGGCGAGCTGGCCGAACAGCTCCTCCACCTCGTCCGCGTATCCGGTGCGGTCCTCGGGAAGCACGTCCCGCAGCCGGAAGACCGACCACAGGGTGTAGCGGATGATCTCGTTGAGGTCCTTGGCCTTCTTGCCCGCGTTGGGCGCCTTGTCCGGTGCAGCAGTCATGCGGCCTATTCTCGCTCGTCCTCCGGCACGGCCCGCGCGAGGGTCTGCTCGGCGGCCCGCACGCCGCTGCCGACGCAGGCGGGGATGCCGACGCCCTCGTACACGGCTCCGCACACCGCCAGACCGCCGGTCTCCCCGACGGCACGGCGGACGCGCTCCACCCGCTCCATGTGGCCGACGGGGTACTGCGGCAGACCGCCGTCCCAGCGGGTGACCACGCTGTCGACGGGGGCGGCCGAGAGCCCCGTCGCCTCCCGCAGGTCGTGCAGGGACAGTTCGACGAGGTCCGCGTCGTCCCGCTCGAGGACCCGCTCCTCGCCGTACCGGCCCACGGAGGTCCGCAGCACGAACAGTCCGGGGCTGCTTGCGGCGACCCAGCCCCACTTGTTGCTGGAGAAGGTCGACGCCTTGATGGTGCGCCCGTCGACGGGAGGCACGAGGAAGCCGCTGCCCGGCGGCGGCACCCCGATGTCCGCGCGGCGGAACGCCATCGTCACGAGGGCCATCGACGCGTACTCGACGGCGTTCAGCTCGGCAGCCGCGGCGGGCACCTCGTCCGCGAGGACCGCCGCCGCCCGGGGGGCGGGCACCGCGAGCACGACGGCGTCGGCGGCGAGCACCTCACCGGCCTCCGTGACGACCTCCCGGCCGGAGCGGGCGCCCGTCCGGGGGCCGCGGACCGTGCGTACGGCAACGCCGGTGCGGATCTCGGCGCCCGCGTCGCGGCAGACCCGGGCGACGGCTCCCGGCAGGCGCCCCACGCCGCCCTCCACCCCCATGAACACCGGCGCCCCCGCGGCAGCACCGGCAGCACTCTGTGTCTCTGCCCGGCCCTGCGCCCGGCCCTGTGTCTCTGCCCGGCCCTGTGTCTCTGCCTGGGCCCGGAGCAGTCCGCGTACGGCCGCCAGCAGCGAGGGCTCGCCGCGCGCCGCCTCGTACAGCTGCGGCACCGCGGCACGCATGGAGATGCGGTACGCGTCTCCCGCGTACACCCCGCCCAGCAGCGGCTCGACCAGCCGGTCCACGACCTCGCGGCCCACACGGGCGGCGACGTACTCGCCGATGGCGACGTCCTCGCCGACCTCCGTCGCCGGCAGCCGGGCGTCCTCGGCGACGCGGGCGCGGCCGGCGTCGGAGAGCAGACCGCTCAGCGCCTCCGGTTCGCCCGGCACGCCCATCACGTGCCCCTTCGGCATGGCGCACATCTCGCCCCGCGACCAGACGGCGGCGCCCGCGACCGCCGGCGGCTGCAACGCGTCGCCCAGCCCTGCCTCCCGCGCCAGCCGCACCGCCTCGGGCCTGCGGGCGAGCATCGACTCGGCGCCCAGGTCGACGGCCGTCCCGGCCACCTCCCCGGTCAGGAGCTTCCCGCCGAGCCGCGGCGAAGCCTCCAGCAGGGTCACGGACGCACCGCCGGCGAGCAGCCGGTGCGCCGCGGCGAGCCCGGAGACGCCGCCGCCGATCACGATCACATGCATGCGGAAACTGTTGCACGGGGTACGACCGGCAAGGCAGTGGGGACCGGCGTACCGGGGCACCCGGCTTCACGCCGGCACGGGTCCCGCCCGCGCCCACGCCCACGAGACGGAGGGAGCACGCACCATGGCCGCTGCACGCCGGATGGTCGTCGTCGGAGGTGACGCGGCGGGGATGTCGGCCGCTTCCCAGGCCCGCAGGCTCAAGGGCCCGGACGAGCTGGAGATCATCGCGTTCGAGCGCGGCGACTTCACCTCGTACTCGGCGTGCGGCATCCCGTACTGGATCGGCGGATCGGTGGACGCGCGGGACGACCTCATCGCCCGTACGCCCGAAGCGCACCGCGAACGCGGCATCGACCTGCGCATGCGCACCGAGGTCACGCGGATCGACGTGGACGGCGGACGGGTGCGCGCCCGCGGCCTGTCGGGGGACGGCGGTGAGACATGGACCGGTTTCGACGAACTGGTCGTCGCCACGGGAGCCACCCCGCTGCGTCCGCCGCTCCCCGGCATCGACGCCCCGGGCGTGCACGCCGTGCAGACCCTGGAGGACGGCGAGGCCCTGCTCGGCACCCTCGGCGGCGTGGAGTCCGGGTCCGGCGGCGAGCGGCGCCGGGCCGTCGTCGTCGGCGCGGGCTACATCGGTGTGGAGATGGCCGAGGCGCTGACTCTGCGGGGCTACGAGGTCACGGTCCTGGACCAGGCCGAACAGCCGATGACCACTCTCGACCCGGACATGGGCGCACTGGTGCGCGACGCGATGTGCGGGATGGGCATGGAGGTCGTCACGGGCGCCGAGGTCACCGCGGTCGAGACCGACGGGGAGGGACGCGCCCGCGCCGTCGCCGCCGGGGAGAAGACCTACCCCGCGGACGTGGTCGTACTGGGCCTGGGCGTCGCCCCCGAGACGTCGCTCGCCCGCGAGGCCGGGCTGCCCGTCGGCGAGTCCGGTGGGCTGCTGACGGATCTGGCCATGCGGGTACGCGGCCACACGAACATCTGGGCCGGGGGCGACTGCGTCGAGGTCCTCGACCTCGTCTCCGGACGCACCCGCCACGTCGCGCTGGGCACCCACGCCAACAAGCACGGCCAGGTCATCGGAGCGAACATCGGCGGCGGTTACGCCACCTTCCCCGGCGTCGTGGGCACCGCGGTCAGCAAGGTCTGCGACCTGGAGATCGCCCGCACGGGCGTGCTGGAGGCGCAGGCCCGCGAGGCCGGGCTGCAGTTCGTGACGGTGACCGCCGACGCCACCGGACGCGCGGGCTACTTCCCGGGCGCCGAGTCCATGCGCGTGAAGATGCTCGCCGAACGGGGCACCGGCCGGCTGCTGGGCACGCAGATCGTGGGACGCACCGGTGCGGGCAAGCGCGTGGACGTCGCCGCGGTCGCGCTGACCGCCGGACTCACGGTCGAGCAGATGATCTACCTCGACCTCGGATACGCGCCGCCCTTCTCCCCCGTGTGGGATCCGGTCCTGGTGGCGGCGCGGAAGGCGGCGGCAGCGGTCCGGCAGGAACGCCGGGAGTAGGCCAGCCCGTCGCCGTCAGCCCGTCGCGGTCTGCTCGTGGACGTACCCCACGAGCCGCGTCAGGGCGTCCGGGTCGGTGTCGGGCATTACCCCGTGGCCGAGGTTGAAGATGTGCCCGTCGAGGCCGCGCGCCGCGTCCAGCACCCGGCGCGCCTGCGCCTCCACCGCCTCGCGCGGCGCGAAGAGCACCGCCGGGTCGAGGTTGCCCTGCACGGCCTTGCCCGCGCCGATCCTGCGGGAGGCGTCGTCCAGCGGCACCCGCCAGTCCGCCCCCACGACGTCCGCGCCCGCCTCGCCCATGGCGCCCAGCAGCTCGCCGGTGCCGACGCCGAAGTGGATGCGGGGCACCCCGTACCCGGCGACGGCGTCGAAGACCTTGGCCGAGGCGGGCAGCACGGAGTGCCGGTAGTCGGCCGGAGCGAGAGCCCCCGCCCACGAGTCGAAGAGCTGCACCGCCGAGGCCCCGGCCTCGATCTGCACCTTCAGGAAGACGGAGGTGATGTCCGCGAGCCGGTCCAGCAGCGCCGCCCACAGCTCCGGGTCGCCGTACATCATGGCCTTGGTGTGCTCGTGGTTGCGCGAGGGGCCGCCCTCCACGAGGTAGCTGGCCAGCGTGAACGGCGCGCCGGCGAAGCCGATGAGAGGGGTGCCGCCGAGTTCGCGCGTCAGCAGGCGGACGGCCTCCGTCACGTAGTGGACGTCCCCCGGCTCCAAGGGGCGCAGCCGCTCCAGGTCCGCGCGGGTGCGGACGGGCGACTCGACGACGGGGCCGACACCGGGCTTGATGTCCAGGTCGACGCCGATCGCCTTCAGGGGCACCACGATGTCGCTGAAGTAGATCGCCGCGTCCACGCCGTGGCGCCGCACCGGCTGCAGCGTGATCTCGGTGACCAGGTCGGGCCGCATGCACGAGTCGAGCATCGCGATGCCCTGCCGCACCTTGCGGTACTCGGGCAGCGAGCGTCCGGCCTGCCGCATGAACCACACCGGTGTGTGCGGCACGGGCTCCCGCCGGCACGCTTTGAGGAAAACGGAGTCGCGGGGCCGGTCCCCGGAAGCGGTCGGCTGGCCCGTCGCGCGGTCGTTGGCACTCACGCAGGAAGTCTCCCACGCCCCCGGCGGTCCCCCGCGCGCGGTCACGTCCCCGCAGCGGGCCCGCACTTGTCGGCCATTCTCGCCGCGGCCCCTCGGCGGCCGTACCCGTCCCACGCCCGGCTCACGCGGTCACGTCCCCGCAGCGGGCCCGCACTTGTCGGCCATTCTCGCCGCGGCCCCTCGGCGGCCGTACCCGTCCCACGCCCGGCTCACGGCTGCCTCCGGCGCCACGTCCGGCCTCAACACCCACCACTCTTCGGCCACTTGCGAGTGTCCCTACGGGTCTGCGCCGCCGCCGCGGCCTACTCTTCGGCCCATGGCAGCGGCTCGACCACAGATGACGGAGGGCTCCGGCAGCTCGGGCGGCGGAGGCGACAGCGCCCCGCTGCCCTTTCAGCGCGCGGTAGCGGCCCTGAACGCCGCACGCACGCGTCCGGAGGTGCAGCTCTCCGCGCTGCCCGCTCCCAAGCGCCTCGCGCCCTACACCTTCGCCCTCTCGGCCAGCGTCACGGACCCGGAGGCCGAAGGCGGCGACGGCGACCCCCCGGAGCTCGCGGACGGCCGCTTCGTCCTGCTCCACGATCCGTCGGGGCAGGAGTCCTGGCAGGGCACGTTCCGCGTCGTCACCCTCGGCCGCACGGAACTCGAGCCGGAGATGGCGGGCGATCCGCTGCTGCCGGAGGTCACCTGGTCGTGGCTGACCGGTGCGCTGGAGACGCGCTCGGCGACGTACGGCGACCCGAGCGGCACGGTGACCCGCTCCGGCTCGTCCTACTTCGGCGGGCTCGAAGAGCGCCCCCCGCAGAGCGAGTTGGAGATCCGCGCGAGCTGGACGCCCCGCCCCGACGACCCTGCCGCACCCGACGCGCTGCCCGACATGGCGGCCCATCTCTCGGCGTGGGCGGAGCTGCTGTGCCAGTGCGCGGGGCTGCCGCCCGAGCAGGGCGACGGAGCCTCCGTCGTCACCCTGCCGAAGAGGCGCGGGCCCCAGCCGCTCTGACGGTCCGCGCCAGGTCGAGCGGCTGTCCGATTCGGGAATATCGGTCACCAATTGGTGATCATTCCCTAAAGGCAGGCCCCCGACCTGCCGAAGGAGTCTATGACCCCTTCAACACGGAACACCCCGGATCACCCCGCACGGTCACCGGAATCGTTCCGTCCGCAGCCAGCCCTCGGAGGCCCGGTGTCTGTTCTTCTTGAGCACCCCACAAGCCTGGTCGCCTACCGCCCGAACAAGCCGACCGCAATGGTCGTCGTGGCAGACCCCCGAGTCCGATCCACCGTGACCCGACATCTCTGGGCTCTCGGCGTACGGGATGTCATCGAGGCGTCGTCGATCGCGGAGGCACGTCCCCGAGTCAGCAACCCGCGCGACATCTGCGTTGCCGACGTCCATCTCCCCGACGGCTCCGGTCTCAGCCTGCTCTCCGAGACCCGAGCCGCGGGCTGGCCCAACGGCCTGGCCCTCTCCGCCGCCGACGACATCGGAGCCGTACGCAACGCCCTCGCGGGCGGCGTGAAGGGCTACGTCGTCACCGGCACCCGCAACAACCTCGGCGCCATGCCGACCCGGCACGGCGCCGCCCCCATCGGTGCCGCCGCCGCGCGCATGCACCGCCGTCCCGGCGGCGGGCCCGGCGGCCCGGGCCACCCGGGCGGGCAGCGCGAACTGTCCGGACGCGAGGTCGAGGTGCTGCGGCTGGTCGCGGAGGGCCAGTCCAACAAGGCCATCGGCGTCTCAATGGGCCTCTCGGCCCTGACGGTCAAGTCCCATCTCGCCCGCATCGCCCGCAAGTTGGGCACCGGCGACCGCGCCGGCATGGTCGCGGTGGCGCTCCGCACCGGCATCATCCACTGACGCCACCCACCCGCACCGCTCCCCCAGAGGCGCCCGCCGGCGGCACGTTCCGCCGGCGGGCGCCTCTGCCGTGCCCGGGGCCGCAGACGAGTACGGCCCGCTCGCGTGGACCGGGGGTGCGGTGTTTCCGGTGGTATGGGCAACCGTCTGCCCGGACATTCGGACAACCACCCTGCGCTCGCAGATACTCTTGACCGGTGACCGACGCCCAAGAGACCGCATCAGCAAACGCAGCTCAGGCCCCGCCCGAGGAGCCGGACACAGGTCCGGCGCCGGTCCCTCTGCTGGAGCCCCGCGAGGGCGTTCCGCCCGTCGTCGCGGACGAGGCGGGTCTCGCCGAGGTCGTCGCCGCGTTCGCCGCCGGTTCGGGTCCTGTCGCCGTCGACGCCGAGCGTGCCTCCGGCTACCGGTACGGGCAGCGGGCGTACCTCGTGCAGCTGCGGCGCGAGGGGGCGGGGAGCGCGCTGATCGACCCCGTCGGCTGCCCCGACCTCTCCGCGCTGGGAAACGTGCTGGCGGACACCGAGTGGGTGCTCCACGCCGCGAGCCAGGACCTGCCCTGCCTGCGTGAGATAGGCATGGTCCCGCGGCGGCTCTTCGACACCGAGCTCGCGGGCCGGCTGGCCGGCCACGCCCGGGTCGGGCTGGGCGCCATGGTCGAGAACGTCCTCGGATACACCCTGGAGAAGGGCCACTCCGCCGTCGACTGGTCGACGCGGCCGCTCCCCGATCCTTGGCTGCACTACGCGGCCCTGGACGTGGAGCTCCTCGTCGACCTGCGGGACGCGCTGGAGGCGGACCTGGACCGGCAGGGCAAGCTCCCCTGGGCCCGGGAGGAGTTCGAGGCCATCGCCGCCGCTCCCCCCGCCCCGCCGCGCAAGGACCCCTGGCGGCGCACCTCCGGCATGCACAAGGTGCGGCGGCGCCGTCAGATCGCCGTCGTACGGGAGCTGTGGACCGCCCGCGACAAGATCGCGCAGAAGCGGGACGTCTCCCCCGGCAAGGTCCTCACCGACGCGGCGATCGTCGAGGCCGCGCTCGCCATGCCCTCCGACGCCCGCGCCCTGTCCGCCCTGCCGGGCTTCGGCCACCGCATGGGACGCAAGCAGCTCGACCACTGGCAGGCGGCCGTCGAGCGGGCGAAGGCCCTGCCGGAGACCGCACTGCCCCAGCAGAGCCAGGCGACCAACGGGCCGCCTCCGCCGAGGTCCTGGGCGGACAAGGACCCCGCGGCCGCGGCCCGCCTCGCCGCCGCCCGTGCCGCGGTGACCGCCCGCGCGGAGGAACTGCGGCTGCCGCAGGAGAACCTGCTCACTCCGGACAGCGTGCGCCGGCTGTGCTGGCAGCCGCCCCGGGTGCGCACCGAGGCGGAGGTCGTCTCCGCGCTGCGGGCGCTGGGCGCGCGGGAGTGGCAGATCGAGCAGACCGCCGCGCTGCTGACGGAGGCCCTGGCGGCGCCCGCACCGTCGGAGGAGGCGGCGCGGGGCGAGGGACGCGGTTAGGAAGTGCCCGTGGGGGGCGTGCCCTGTCTCGGGTGCGCCGCGTCGCGGGCGCCGGAGCCGCAGCAGGGTGGACCCCGGTTGAAGGCCCCCGGCCGGTTCGCCCCGCGCGTACGGCGGCTGCGCGGAGGCGGCCGCTGAAGCTCCGTGGTGGCTGCCGCGCACCGGCCGGAGTGTGACGTGTGCCCCTCGCCGGAGGCGGGCCTTGCCCCTGAGTTACCCATGGGTAGCATGGCCCGTGGGAAGCGCGCCGTCCGGCGTATCTGTACCGCACCTGGAGGAGAGCCAAAGTGCCTCGTACCGCTAGGGACGTCGTCTTCGTCGACGGCGTCCGTACACCGTTCGGCAAGGCGGGCCCCAAGGGCATCTATCACGAGACCCGGGCCGACGACCTGGTCGTGAAGTGCATCCGTGAACTGCTGCGCAGGAACCCGGACCTGCCGCCGGAGCGCATCGACGAGGTGGCGATCGCCGCCACCACGCAGATCGGCGACCAGGGCCTGACGCTGGGCCGCACCGCCGGCATCCTCGCCGGGCTGCCCAACTCGGTGCCCGGGTACTCCATCGACCGCATGTGCGCCGGTGCGATGACGGCGGTGACGAGCACCGCCGGATCCATCTCCTTCGGCGCGTACGACATCGTCGTCGCGGGCGGCGTCGAGCACATGGGCCGGCACCCGATGGGCGAAGGCGTCGACCCCAATCCGCGCTTCGTCTCGGAGAAACTGGTCGACCAGTCCGCGCTGTTCATGGGCATGACCGCGGAGAACCTGCACGACCGCTTCCCCCACCTCACCAAGCAGCGTGCCGACGAGTACGCGGTGCGCAGCCAGGAGAAGGCCGCCAAGGCCTACGCCAACGGCAGGATCCAGCAGGACCTCGTGCCGATCTCGGTGCGCCGCTCGAACGAGGAGGCCGGGGAGACCGGCTGGGGCCTGGCCACGCAGGACGAGCCGATGCGTCCGGGGACCACGCTGGAGCAGCTCGCCGGGCTCAAGACGCCCTTCCGCGCGCACGGCCGCGTCACGCCGGGCAACGCCGCGGGCCTCAACGACGGTGCGACCGCGTCGCTGATCGCCGCCGAGGACTTCGCCCAGGAGGCGGGCCTGCCCGTCAGGATGCGGCTGGTGAGCTACGCCTTCGCCGGCGTGGAGCCCGAGGTCATGGGCGTCGGTCCGGTGCCGTCCACCGAGAAGGCCCTCGCCAAGGCGGGGCTGTCGATCGACGACATCGGCCTGTTCGAGATCAACGAGGCCTTCGCCGTGCAGGTGCTGGCCCTGCTGGACCACTACGGCATCGCCGACGACGACCCGCGCGTGAACCAGTACGGCGGCGCCATCGCCTACGGCCACCCGCTCGCCTCGTCCGGTGTGCGGCTGATGACGCAGCTGGCCCGGCAGTTCGAGGAGCAGCCGCACGTGCGCTACGGACTGACGACGATGTGCGTCGGCTTCGGCATGGGCGGAACGGTCATCTGGGAGAACCCGCACTGGAGCGGCGCGGCCGACGGACACGAGGGAGCAGGCAAGTGAGCAACACAGCTGAGCTGCTGAAGGGCGCTGCGGAGCTGTTCCCCGACGAGGTCGTGACGCAGGCGCACGTGCGCCACCTCGACCTCCCGGGCGGGGCGGGCCGGTTCGCGCTGATCACGCTGGACAACGGATTCGACCACACCAAGCCGACCACGTTCGGGCCCGCTTCGCTGGCCAACCTGGACGCGGCCCTCGACCAGGTCGGGAAGGAGGCGGCGGAGGGCGAGATCGTCGGCGTCGGGCTCACCGGCAAGCCGTTCATCTTCGCCGTCGGCGCCGACCTGAAGGGCGTCGAACTGCTCAAGGAGCGCGACGACGCCCTCGCCATCGGGCAGGGCGGGCACGCCGTCTTCCGGCGCCTGTCCGGTCTGGGCGTACCGACGTTCGCGTACTACAACGGCGCCGCGATGGGCGGCGGTGTCGAGGTGGGTCTGCACTGCACCTACCGCACCGTCTCGCAGGCGGTACCCGCATTCGGGCTTCCGGAGGTCTTCCTCGGACTCGTCCCGGGGTGGGGCGGCTGCGCCCTGCTGCCGAACCTCGTCGGCGCCGACAAGGCCGTCTCGATCATCATCGAGAACTCCCTGAACCAGAACCGGCAGATCAAGGGCCCGCAGGTCTACGAACTGGGCATCGCCGACGCCCTGTTCGAGGGCGCCGACTTCCTGGAGCAGTCGCTGCGCTGGACGGCGTCCGTCCTCAAGGGCGAGATCGAGGTCGTACGGCCCGAGATCGACCGTGGCGAGGCGTGGGACCAGGCGGTGGCCCGGGGCAGGCAGGTCGCCGACGGCAAGGTGCACGGTGCGGCGCCCGCCGCCTACCGCGCCCTCGACATCGTCGCCGCGGCCAAGAGCGGCGACCTGGGCGCCGGCTTCGACGCCGAGGACGAGGCGCTGGCCGATCTCATCATGGGTGGCGAGCTGCGCAGCGGCATCTACTCGTTCAACCTGGTGCAGAAGCGCGCCAAGCGGCCCGCCGGCGCACCCGACAAGTCGCTGGCGCGTCCCGTCACCAAGGTCGGCGTGGTGGGTGCGGGCCTGATGGCCTCGCAGCTGGCGATGCTCTTCGCGCGCCGCCTGGAGGTGCCGGTCGTGCTGACCGACATCGACCAGGAGCGCGTCGACAAGGGCGTGGGCTACGTCCACGAGGAGATCGACAAGCTGCTGCTGAAGGGCCGGATCAACCAGGACAAGGCCAACCGGCTGAAGGCGCTGGTGACCGGTTCGCTGGACAAGGCCACGGCCTTCGCCGACGCGGACTTCGTCATCGAGGCCGTCTTCGAGGAGATGGGCCTCAAGCAGCGGATCTTCGCCGAGGTCGAGGCCGTCGTGCCGGAGCACGCCATCCTGGCCACCAACACCTCGTCGCTGTCCATCACGGAGATGGCCTCGCAGCTCAACCACCCCGAGCGGGTCGTCGGCTTCCACTTCTTCAACCCCGTCGCGGTCCTGCCGCTGCTGGAGATCGTGCGCGCGGAGCGCACGGACGACGCGTCGCTGGCCACCGCGTTCGCCGTGGCCAAGTCGCTGAAGAAGACGGCGGTCCTCGTCAAGGACGCCCCCGCCTTCGTCGTCAACCGGGTCCTGACCCGCTTCCTCGGCGAGGTGCTGCGCTCCATCGACGAGGGCACTCCGGTCGAGGTCGCCGACAGGGCCCTCGCGCCGCTGGGGCTGCCGATGTCGCCGATCGTGCTGCTGGAGCTCGTCGGGCCCGCCGTCGCCCACCACGTCTCGGAGACGCTGCACGCCGCGTTCCCCGACCGCTTCGGCGTCTCGGAGAACCTCGGCCGGATCGTCGAGGCGGGCAAGCGCAACCTGTACGTCCACGACTCGGGCAAGCCCGAGCTGGACCCGGAGGTCGAGGCGCTGTTCCGGACCGGGGACACGGTCCTCACGGAGGAGCAGGTGCGCGAGCGGGCGCTGGACGCCATCGCGCAGGAGGTCCGCCTCATGCTCGACGAGGGTGTCGTCGCCGAGGCGCAGGACGTCGACCTGTGCCTGATCACCGGTGCCGGCTGGCCCTTCCACCTGGGCGGGATCACCCCGTACCTGGACCGTGAGGGCGTCAGCGAGCGGGCGACCGGACGCCGCTTCCTGGAGCCGGGCGTGGCGAGCGTCCCCGCGTAGGGGACGCTCCGGGAGCTGCCGAGGGCGCCCGTCCGCGAGGGTTCGCGGGCGGGCGCCTTCGTGTGCGGCCACCGACGGGGCGGACGGCAGGGGCGCGGCGTCAGGAGTGGGGGTCCCCAGTCGTCAGGAGCGGTGGTCCCCGGTGCGTCCGGAGCGGTGCTGCGAGAGCCGCATCACGACGAAGACGACCAGCGCGACCACGAGGAGCGCCCCGACGGCCTTGGAGAACAGCCCGACGTACTCCCCGACCGCGCTCCACCGGTCCCCGAGCCAGTAACCGGCCATCACCAGCACGGAGTTCCAGATCAGGCTGCCCGCGGTGGTCAGGAGCAGGAAGACCGGCAGCCGCATGCGCTCGACCCCGGCGGGCACGGAGATCAGGCTGCGGAAGACGGGGACCATACGGCCGAAGAAGACGGCCTTCGTCCCGTGCTTGGCGAACCACTCCTCGGTCCGGGTCAGGTCCCCGGCCTTCACCAGCGGCAGCTTCGCCCAGATCGCGTGCAGGCGCTCGCGGCCGAGCAGCACGCCGAGCCAGTAGAGGGCGGCCGCGCCGACCACCGAGCCCAGAGTCGTCCAGAAGAGCGCCGAGACCAGGGAGAGCACGCCCTGCCCGGCCGCGAAGCCCGTGAGGGGCAGCACCACCTCGCTGGGAAGGGGAGGGAACAGGTTCTCCAGGGCGATGGCCAGGCCCGCTCCGGGCCCGCCCATGGTCTCGACGAGGTCGGAGGCCCAGCCCGCGATGCCCCCCGCGGGCTGTTGTCCCGAGGCCAGGTTCAAGGACTGCATGTGTCACCCTTCCGGCGTTGACAGGCGGCCGGCCCAACCCGGGGAAGACTCGGCCGTTCCTGCCCGCCTACCCCGGAACCGGCCCCGCCCTACAACCCGGCACACCCGCGAGGCGGCCGGGCGAACCCGGGACGCGGCCGGCCGAACCCGGGACGCGGCCGGGCGGCGGTCAGTCCGCGGGGCGCTGCACGCGGACGTACAGGACGGCGCCGCCGACGGTGCCCGCACGCTCGTAGTGGCGCCCGAGGTACGCGCGCAGCGTCGGCGTGTGCCGCACGGCGTAGGGCTTGCCGCGCGAGTCGTCGACCACGAGCGCCGGCGGATCGCGCCGCAACTCGCCTTCGAAGTACGGCCAGGCGCCGTCCATGGCGTACCGCTCCCCCACCCGGACGCCGCCGCGTCCGCCGCTGAAGTTGGTGAGGAATCCGGCGGTCAGGTAGCGGGACGCCGGTGCGCGGTCGGCGAGCCAGTAGGTCTCGGGGTGCATGCCCCACAGCAGCACCCGTTCGGACGGGGCGGTGCGGGAGCGGATCTCCGCCGCGAGCCGCTGCTGGTGGGCGAGTTCGCCGTTCGGGGCGAGCAGCGCCCACAGCAGGAAGCCCGCCGTGACCAGCGCCTGGACTGCGAGAGCTGCCGACAGCGGCCGTCCGCGCAGATGCCGGAGCGCTGCGGCGGCCAGCAGCGCCAGGGCGGGGGTGAGTTGCAGGAAGTAGTGGCCGAAGAACTGGAAGCCCGCCGTCACGGCGGCGGCGGACGCGCCCAGCCATACCCACACATCGGCGGTCCGCGTCCCCCCGCCGTCTCGGGGCTGCTTCCCGCCCCGGCGCCGCGCGTACAGCGCCGCGAGGACGACCGGCAGGCAACCCCCCGCCAGCAGCGCCGCGTTGGCGGCCGCCCGCAGCGCGGCGTGAGCGGCGGCTCCGTCGACCGACGCGTAGTCGCCCGAACCGGTCACCGTCCAGAACAGCAGCCGTCCCGGCCCGAGAGCGAGCGCGGAGGCCAGCACGGGAAGCGCGGCCGCCCCGAGCAGCCGCGCGGCCGCCCGGCTGCCGCACCGCGACTGCCACAGCAGCCACAGCACCGGCAGCAGGACGGCGCCTCCCGTCTGCTTCGTCAGCGCGGCCGCCGCGACCGCCAGGCCCGCCCCCGCCCAACGGCCGCGGTCGGCGCACCACATGGCGAGGACGGTCCACGGCAGCATGAAGACCTCGAAGGTCGCCGCCTGCGTGTCCTCGGGGACGAGCCCCACGGACGCCAGCACGTAGCAGACCCCCGCGAGCACGCCCGCCCGGTCTCCCCAGCGGCGGCGCGCCAGCGACGCGAGCAGCACGGCGCCGGTGAGCACCGCGACCACGGCGGCCGCCCGCAGCGGCCACAGGGAGCCGTCCCCGAAGACCGCGAACGCGGCCTCGTAGAGCCAGGGCAGCAGCGGCGGCTTGCGGTCGACGACCGTCTCGTACAGGGCCCCGCCGGCCTCCAACTGCCTTGCCTGCGTGGCGAGGAAGCCCTCGTCCGGATTCCACAGCGGACGTGCGAACGACGGCGTACGGGTCACCAGCGCCAGTAGCGCCAGGACGGGCAGCAGCCGCCTCCAGAAGCTCCCCGGCAGCAGCCGGGCCGCCCCCGGCTGCGGCGGCGGGCCCTGTACGGGCACCGGCGTCGGGGCGGCGGAGGGGCGGGAGGTCGGCATGCGTTCAAGCTAGCGGGCACGACGGCGAAGGGCCTGACCGGTCCCTCGCGGGATCCGTCAGGCCCTTCAGCGGTGTGCCGAGGCGGTGCCTCAGTCGCGTGCCACCTCCGCGGCCTGCGTCTCGAACCGGCCGTCCAGCTTCGCCACGAGACCCGTGACCTGCCGGGCGATGTCGGGCGCGGTGAGCCCGATCTCGGCCATGACCTCGGCTCGGGAGCCGTGGTCCAGGAAGCGTTCCGGGATGCCGAAGTCACGCAGCGGCACATCCACACCGGCGTCGCGCAGCGCCTGCGAGACGGCCGAACCGACGCCGCCCGCACGGCTGTTGTCCTCCACCGTCACCACGACGCGGTGCTGCTCGGCGAGCGGGGCCAGCTCCTCGTCGACGGGCTTGACCCAGCGCGGGTCCACGACGGTCGTGGAGATCCCCTGCTTGTCCAGCAGGTCGGCGATCTCGAGGCACATCGGTGCGAGCGCCCCGACGGACACCAGCAGCACGTCGGGGCGCTGCGTGTCGGAGGCCTTGCGCAGCACGTCCATCCTGCCGACGCGGCCGACCGCCGGCACCGCGGGCCCCACCGCGCCCTTGGAGTAGCGCACGACCGTCGGGGCGTCGTCCACCTCCACGGCCTCGCGGAGCTGGGCGCGCACCTGGTCGGCGTCGCGCGGGGCGGCCAGGCGCAGTCCGGGGACGCACTGCAGGATCGACATGTCCCACATGCCGTTGTGGGAGGCCCCGTCGGTGCCGGTCACGCCCGCGCGGTCCAGTACGAACGTCACCCCGCACTTGTGGAGCGCGACGTCCATCAGCAACTGGTCGAAGGCGCGGTTGAGGAACGTCGCGTACACGGCGAAGACGGGGTGGAGCCCGCCCGTGGCCAGGCCCGCCGCGGAGACCGCGCCGTGCTGCTCGGCGATGCCGACGTCGTAGACGCGCTCGGGGAACTCCTCGGCGAACTCGTGCAGTCCGACAGGGCGCATCATCGCGGCCGTGATGGCCACGATGTCCTCGCGTTCCCTGCCGAGCTTGACCATCTCCTCGCCGAACACCGAAGTCCAGTCGGCGCCCGAGGTCTTCACCGGCAGCCCGGTGTCGGGGTGGATGACGGGGACGGCGTGGAACTGGTCGGCCTCGTCCTCCAGCGCGGGCTGGTAGCCGCGGCCCTTCTCCGTCAGGCAGTGCACCAGCACCGGCCCGCCGAAACGCTTCGCCCGCTGCAGGGCCGACTCGACGGCGGCGACGTCGTGCCCGTCGATGGGGCCGACGTACTTGAGGCCCAGGTCCTCGAACATGCCCTGCGGGGCGATGAAGTCCTTCAGGCCCTTCTTCGCGCCGTGCAGCGTCTCGTAGAGGGGCTTGCCCACGACCGGGGTGCGGTTGAGGACCTCCTTGCCGCGGGCGAGGAAGCGCTCGTAGCCGTCGGTGGTGCGGAGCGTGGCGAGGTGGTTGGCGAGACCGCCGATGGTGGGCGCGTAGCTGCGCTCGTTGTCGTTGACGACAATGACGAGCGGACGGTCCTTCGCGGCGGCGATGTTGTTCAGCGCCTCCCAGGCCATGCCGCCGGTCAGCGCGCCGTCGCCGATGACGGCGACGACGTGGTCGTCCTTCTGGCGCACCTCGTTGGCCTTGGCGAGGCCGTCGGCCCAGCCGAGGACGGTGGAGGCGTGGCTGTTCTCGATGACGTCGTGCTCGGACTCGGCACGCGAGGGGTACCCGGAGAGGCCGCCCTTGAGGCGGAGCCGGGAGAAGTCCTGACGCCCGGTCAGCAGCTTGTGCACGTAGCTCTGGTGGCCGGTGTCGAAGAGGATGCTGTCCTTGGGGGAATCGAACACGCGGTGCAGCGCGATGGTCAGCTCGACGACGCCCAGGTTGGGCCCCAGGTGCCCGCCTGTCTTGGCCACCGAGTCGACCAGGAACGAGCGGACCTCCCCGGCAAGCTGCTCCAGCTGCTCGGGCGCGAGATCGTCGAGGTCACGTGGACCCTTCACACGGGTCAGCAGGTCCCACCTTCCCCTTCGCTGTGCCCTGGGGAACTCCACCGCCCCCGACCCGGGATGGCGCGCGGAGCGCGGCCCCTTATCCACGGTGCCTCCTTGCTGTCGAGCATCTCGACTGTGCTGATTCAGACGAGTCTAATGTTCCTACCGGAGACGGGTTCTTCCGGTCGTGCGAGATGGGTCACCCGACTGGGCGCGGCAGCAGCGGCCCGGCGGGCTGCCGGCGGGCGGGCGCGGGGAAGGGGCCGCGGACCGGACTTCACCGATCCGGGCGTACGGAAGTGGTGGAGCGAGCTGTACGCGGAACGGCTGGCGCAGGGCTTCGCAGGGGTGTCGCACGGGCTGAACGAGCCGTCCCGCCCCGGCCGGGGTCCCGCTGTCCTTCCGCGGACGGCACCCGTTCCGGGGACGGCACCCGGGTGAGCCGCGGGACGGGCCGGTCACGGCACGGCGGGAACGCGCGAGGCGCCCGGCCGGGGTTTCCCGGCCGGGCGCCTCGGACTCACCGCGGACTGGGCGGGCGCCGGCGCCCGCTACGTACGTCCGGCCGTCTTCTGCGTACGTCGGGAGACGGAGTCGATGACCACGGCGGCCAGCAGCACCGCACCGGTGATCATGTACTGGATCTCGCTCGCCATGCCGAGCAGGTTCAGGCCCTGCTGGATCGACTGGATGACGAGGATGCCCAGCAGCGCCGACCAGATCTTGCCGCGTCCGCCGAACAGGCTCGTACCGCCGATGACGGCCGCTGCGATCACGTTCATCAGCGTGTTGCCGGCACCGAGGCTCTTCGTCGCGCCGCCGGAGAGGCTGGCGATGAACAGCCCGCCGAAGGCCGCGAGCATTCCCGCGATGCCGAAGACGGTGATGCGGACCCGCTCGACGTTGATGCCGGCCCGGCGTGCCGCTTCGGCGTTGCCGCCGACCGCGAAGATCTGCCGGCCGTAGGTGGTGCGGCGCACCACGAAGTCGGCGACGACGAGCACGGCGAGGAAGAGCACCAGCGCCAGGGGCAGGCCCCGCGACTGGTTCAGCACGTAGGCGGCGACGAACGCCACCGCCGCCACGACCGCCGTGCGCACCACGATCTCGCTGACGGGCCTGAACGGCAGGCGGGCCGCCCGGCGCCGCTTGGCGTCCGTCAACAGGGCCGCGGCGTAGGCGAGTACGGCCACCAGTGCCAGGCCGTAGGCGGCGGCGATGTCCTCGAAGTAGTAGCCGGTCAGGTCCTCGACGACGCTGCCCTCGGGAGTGTTGATGCTGCCCTCGGAGCCCATCAGCCAGATCTGCAGGCCGCTCCAGCCGAGGAACCCGGCGAGGGTGACCACGAACGCGGGTACGCCGACCCTGGCGAAGAAGAAGCCGTGCAGGGTGCCGATGGCGAGACCGGAGGCGATGGCGATGAGCACCGCCAGCCAGTCGTTCACGTCGTTCGTGACGCTGAGGACCGCCCACACGGCGGCGCCCACGCCAGCGACCGAACCGACCGACAGGTCGATCTCGCCGAGCAGCAGCACGAAGACGATGCCGGTCGCCATGATGCCCGTACCGGCGATGTAGACGCCGATGTCGCTGACGCTGCCCGCGGAGAGGAAGTTGTCGTTCAGCGACTGGAAGATGACGGCGATGATGATCAGCCCGAGCACGACGGGCAGCGAGCCGAGCTCGCCCCCCTTCACCCGGCGCTTGAAGTCCGTCAGGTAGCCCGCGAAGCCCTGTTCGCGTACGAGGAGCCGCGGGTCGACCGCGGCACCGCCGCCGGGGGCGGCCGCGTCAGGGGTCTTCGTCAGCGCGTCCGGCGCCGGACCGCTCTCGCCGCGTTCCTTGTCGACGGTGTCGCTCACTTGGCCACCTCCTTGTCGGTGCCGGCCGTCGCGGTACGCGCCTGACGGCGGGTGACCGCGTTGTCCGACGCGCCCGTGATCGCCGCGATGACCTCCTCGTTGGAGGTGCTCGCCACGTCGAAGACGCCGTTGTTGCGGCCCAGGCGCAGCACGGCCACACGGTCGGCGACGGCCTTGACGTCCGCCATGTTGTGGCTGATGAGGATGACGGCGAGGCCGCGTTCCCGCAGCCGCTCCACGAGGTCGAGGACCTGGGCCGTCTGCTCGACGCCGAGCGCCGCGGTCGGCTCGTCGAGGATGACCACTTTGGGGTCCCCGATGAGCGCGCGGGCGATGGCGACGACCTGCCGCTGGCCTCCGGAGAGCGACGCGACAGGTATACGGACGCTGGGGATGCGGATGGAGAGCGTGTCCAGCAGCTCCATCGCCCGCTTCTCCATGGCGATCTCGTCCAGAACCGCGGCGCTGCGCACCTCGTTGCCGAGGAACAGGTTCGCGACGACGTCCAGGTTGTCGCACAGGGCGAGGTCCTGGTAGACGGTGGCGATACCGAGGTCCTGGGCATCGTGCGGCCTGTTGATCGCGACCGCCCTGCCCTCCCACTCGATCGTGCCGTCGTCGATGGGGTGGACCCCGGCGATGGTCTTCACCAGGGTCGATTTGCCGGCGCCGTTGTCGCCCACCAAGGCGATCACCTCGCCGGGTCGTACTTCCAGATCCACGTCGGTGAGCGCCTGCACGGCACCGAACCGCTTGGAGATCCCGCGCAGCGCCAGTACGGCTTCCTTCGCCACTGGGCCAACTCCGATCTTCCGTCGGCCGCCGCCCCCGGCGGGCGGGGGCGGCGGCCTTCACTTCCCGATGGCTGCGGGCCACGCGCCGTGGCCCGGGGGTCACTTCAGACCGGCTGCCTCGCACGCCTTCTCGAACTGCGGCGTGCAGATCTGGTCGACCTTGTAGACCTTGTCCTTGAGGATCGTGTCCTCGATGTTGTCCTTGGTCACGATCTTGGCGTCGTACAGCTGGGACGGAACGCCCTTCTTGCTCTTGCTGTCGACCTTCTTCGGCGTGAACTCGTCGATCTTCTCGCCCTTGAGGAGAGCCACCGCGATCTCGGCGGTCGTCTCGGCCTGCGGCTTGATCGCCTTGTAGATCGTGAGCGTCTGGTCGCCCTTGATGATGCGCTGCAGACCGGCGAGTTCGGCGTCCTGGCCACCGAGCGGCACGTCCTTGACGCCCTGCTTCTTCATGGCGGTCGAGACGCCGCCGGCCATGCCGTCGTTGGCGGCGTAGACGCCGTCGAAGCCGTCCTTGCCGAGCTTGGTGATCGCGGCGCCCATCTTCTTGTTCGCCTCGTCCGGCGACCAGTCCGGGATGTCCTGCTCGTAGACGACCTTCTTGACCTTCTTGTCGAGCACGCTGTGCGCGCCCTTCTTGAACAGCGGGGCGTTCGGGTCCGTGGGCGACCCGTTGATCATGACGACGTTGCTGTCCTGCGCCTTGTCCCCGAGCGCGTCGACGAGGCCCTGGCCCTGCAGTTCGCCGATCCGCTCGTTGTCGTAGGAGATGTAGGCGGAGATGTCGCCTTCGGCGAGGCGGTCGTACGCCACGACCTTGACGTCCTTCTTCGCGGCCCGGTCCACCCACGACTTGGTGGCCTGAGCGTCCACGGCGTCGAGGATGATCGTCTTGACGCCCTGGGCGATGAGCGCGTCGAACTGCTTCTTCTGCGTCTCGGAGTCCTGCGAGGCGTTGTTGTACTTCACCTTGCATTCCGAGCAGAGAGACTTGATCTTCTTCTCGATGTACGGACGGTCGAACGTCTCGTAGCGAGTGGTCTTGTTCTCCGGCAGCAGAAGACCGATGGTCTTGTCGTCTCCGCCACCGCCGCCGTCGCCACCGCCTGCCTTGCCGCACGCGGCGAGCGACAGGGCCATCGAGACGGCCGCCGTACCTATGACGACGCGACGCACCTTTGCGTTCATGGGGTTCCAACCTCCCTGACGGGGCCGCGTCGTTGCGGCCGAGGTGGTCGGAAGTCAACTCTGAGGGAAGTCAAGCGTCAAGAAGTAAATCATTAACGAGACGGCAACGATGCCATCCGTTATCTGCGTGAACCCAAAACGGTACTTTAGGTAACCGTCCGGGCCCGGTACGGAGTCGGAAGCGCCCGCCCGCGGTGCGGAGGGGCCGCCCGGGCCGCCGCGCGACGGCGTCAGGAGAATCCCACCACCGCGCCGACGGGCGTCCGCCGCCGGCCGCCCTCCGAGGAGGCTCCGGCACGCGCCGACGCCGATCTGTTCCGCCTCGTCCCCGGCTCGCCCTTGACCTGCCCGCCGGGCGACGAGCCGCCCGCCGAGTCCAGCAGCGTCGCGTCGCCCATCTCGCTCAGCACGAGCGCCAGCGCGCCCAGCACCTCCGCGCGGCCGCCGAGGGTTCCCGGCACGACGGTCAACTGCCGTGCGGCGCTGGGGATCGCGTACCGCGCCACCGAGTCCCGCACGGGGCCCAGCACCAGGTCGCCCGCTTCGGCGAGGTCGCCGCCGAGCACGACGCGGCTGGGGTTGAGCAGGTTGCACAGGTTGGCCACGCCGCTGCCGATGTGCCGGCCGATGTCGGCCACCACGCGGCGGCAGCCCGGGTCGCCGTCCCGTGCGAGCTCGACGACGCGCGTCATCGTCAGGTCCGTGCCGTGGCTCGAGTGCAGCAGCGGCAGGACGTAGCGGGCGGCGGTGAACGTCTCCAGGCAGCCGCGGTTGCCGCAGCGGCAGACGGGCCCCGACTCGTCGAGGGTGATGTGCCCGATCTCGCCCGCCGTGCCGCCCGGGCCGCGGTAGATCTGGCCGCTGATGACGAGGCCCGCGCCGACACCGCTGGCGACCTTGATGTACGCGAGGTCGCCGGCACCGCGGCCGTTGCCCCACACCTGCTCGCCGAGAGCGCCGAGGTTGGCGTCGTTGTCGACGTGGACGGGCACGCCCAGGCGCGAGGCCAGCTCCTGGCGGGGATGGGTGCCGGCCCAGCCCGGCAGGATCGACGTCGAGCCCAGCTCGCCCGTCTCCACGTCGATGGGGCCGGGGACGCCGAGTCCGACGCCGATCAGCTTCTCGCGGCTGATGCCGGTGGTGGCGACGAGGCGGTGGACGAGCTGCTCGGCACGGTCGAAGCCCTCGTCGGCGGACGCGTCCACGTCGATCGGCTCGGCCTCCTCGGCGAGCACCTGGTGCGCCAGGTTGCCGACGGCCACCCGCAGATGGGAGTGGCCGAAGTCGACGCCGACGACGGCGCCCGCGTCGCCGCTGAGGGAGACCGCCCTCGCCCGGCGCCCGCCGGCGGAGGTGGGGGTCACCTGGACGGTGCCGCTCTCCTTCAACTCCCGGACGATGTTGGAGACCGTCGCCGCGGACAGGCCGGTCGTGCGGGCGATCTCCGCCTGGGTCAGCGAGCCGGCCATCCGCACCGCGCGCACGACCCGTTCAAGATTGGCCCGGTGCAGAGAGGACTGCGACCCCGGAGTCTCCACCACTGATCCACTCCCGCCTCGACGGCCGGCGCGACCATCGGACCGTCCGCCGCACCGCGTCAATGGAACGGCATGCCTCCAACATATGAACTCTAAGCAGAGCCCGAGGGGATCTCTCCCGTCAAGACCTTGAGCGAGGTATTGCGCTCACCTGTGGAGGCCCGCAGGAGCGTGAGCGGAAGCGCGAAGCTACTTCAGCGCACCCGCCGTGAGACCGGCGACGACCTGCCTCTGGAAGATGATGTACGCCGCCAGCACGGGCAGCATGGCCATCACCAGCCCCGCGAACAGGCCCGACCAGTCCCCCTTGTAGCCCTGGCTGGCGGCCAGTTCGACCAGTCCCTGGGTGAGCACCCGCTGGTCGGGGTCGGTGTTGAGCACCGTCGGCAGCATGTACTGGTTCCACTGGCCGAGGAAGTTGAAGATGCCCACGCTGATCAGGCCGGGCTTCGCCATCGGCAGCATCACCTGGAAGAAGGTCCTCGTGTGGGAGGCCCCGTCGATGAGCGCCGCCTCCGCCACCGACGTCGGCAGCGAGCGGAAGAAGGACGTCAGGAAGAACGTCGTGAACGGCAGCGAGTACGCGATGTAGGCGAGGATCAGGCCGTGCCGGGTGTTCAGCAGGCCGGTGTTGCTCATGACGTAGAAGAGCGGCACGAGGGCCAGGATGATCGGGAAGCTCATCCCGCCGATGAACAGGAAGTAGAAGAAGCGGTTCCCGGGGAAGTCGAACCGGGCGAGGACGTACGCCACCATGCTGCCCAGGAGCATGGTGCCGAACAGTGAACCTCCCACCACCAGCAGGGTGTTGAAGAAGTACTCACTCATGTGCGCCTGGCTCCAGGCGCGCGACCAGTTGTCGAAGTTGAGCGAGGTCGGCAGCGACCAGGGCGAGGTGAAGATGCTCTTGTCGTCCTTGAAGGAGGTCATCACCGCCCACAGCAGCGGCATCACCACCATCACGGCCCACAGGACGAGCATCCCGTGCGAGAAGACGTTGAGGGTCCTGCCCTCGCTGCCCCGTGCGCTCTCCTTGTCGGCGGTGCCCCGCAGCGGGTCGGCGGTGAGTGCCTTGCCCACCGACTGCGTCTCCGTCATCTCCGGTTCCTCGGGAAGGGTGCCGGCGCTCTTCATCAGTACTCCAACCTCTCCCGGCGACCGAGTTTCAGCACGACGGCCGCGAAGGCCAGGGTCACCACCAGGAGTGCCACGCCGATCGTCGTCGCGTAGGCGGCCTGGCCGTCGCGGAACGCCTTCAGGTACACGTACAGCGGAAGCACGGTCGTCGAGTAGGCGGGGCCGCCCGGGCCCGTCGTCATGATCTGCACCACCGCGAACGCCTCGGCGCCCAGCGCCAGGATGCCCATGTAGATCCAGCCGGACTGCACGGTGTCCCACAGCAGCGGCAGCGTGATCCGGAAGAACGTGGTGATGCGGTCCGCGCCGTCCAGCAGCGCGGCCTCGTAGTAGTCACGCGGGATGGACGTCATGGCGGCCGAGAAGAGGACGACGAAGAAGCCGACCGTGCTCCACACCATCACGGCCATGACGGCCCACAGGGCCGTCTCCGGGTCGCCCAGCCACGCCGTCTTCAACGAGGACAGGCCCACGGCGTCCAGCGCCGCGTTGAGCGAGCCGCTGCGCGGGTTGTACGCGAAGCGGAAGAGCAGCGCGACGATGGCGATCGACAGCACCTGCGGGAAGAAGTAGACGATCTTGTAGAAGCTGGACCCGCGCACGCCGGAGACGGCGGAGTTCTTCCGCCGCCGCCCCCCGACGTTGATCATGAACGCGAAGAACAGCGCGAGGCTGATCGTCACCAGCGGCAGCAGCACGAGGAACAGCAGGCTGTGCTGCAACGACTTCCAGAAGACGTCGTCGCCGAACAACTTGGCGTAGTTGTCGAAGCCGACCATCTTGAAGTCGGGACTCAGGCCGGTCCAGTCGGTGAACGAATAGTAGATCGACTGGGCGAACGGCCAGATGACAAAGACCGCGTAGATCGTGAGGGGAGCGATCAAGAACCCCACGATGAACCGGTACTTGCCGTGCTCCATTACTCACCGACTCCGATCGAAGTGCTGCCGCCGCTGGTCACGCTCATTCAGTTGTGCTTGTAGTGCGTGATGGAGTCGTCTTCACGCGCCTCGTCGGTGAACTGCTGGGCCTTCTTCATGGCCTCGGCGGGGGTCATCCGGCCGGCCATCATCTCGCCCAGGCAGGCCACGCCGATCTTCTCCTTCTGCAGGGCGACGTACCAGTCCTGGATGCGGGGGTTGACGATGTTCTTGCCCGCCTTGTCCAGGGCGCCCACGGCCGACTTCAGGCCGGGGGGCAGGTCCAGGCCGTCGGTGCCGCCGTCGAAGGACGTCAGCGACGAGACCTGCTTGGTGAAGTTCTTCGAGGAGTCCTCACCGAGCATGATGCGCAGCTGCTCCATGCCGCCGGTGGGGTTCTTGGCCTTGGCCGGCACGATGAACGGCTCGCCTCCGGAGGCCCACAGCGTGCCGAACGGCAGCTTGTCGCCGCTGTCCAGACCGGAGGGTGCGGCGACCCGCATCTCGAAGTCCTTGGGCGTCGTCTTCTTCGCCTCGTTCTCCACCCAGGAGCCGTTCGGGATGAACAGCGCCTTGCCCTCGTTCCAGGCGGTCTGCGACTCGATGTGGTCCAGCCCGGGGGTGCCGTCGAGGACGTAGCCCTTCTTGTACAGCTCGTAGTACGCCTCGAGGGCCGCCTTCACGGCCGGCTGCTTCCAGGCGCCCGGCTCCAGGTTGTCGATGGCCTCCAGGACCTTCGTGCCGCCGATCTTGGCCATGAAGGGGTAGAGGCTGAAGGGCAGGTAGTAGGGGTGCTTGCCCGCGTACGTCCAGCCCGCGATGCCCTTCTTCTTCGCCTTGGCGCAGACCGAGAGCATGTCGTCCCAGGTCTCCGGGTACTCCACGTCGAGCTTGTCGAGCGCCTTCTGCGAGTACCAGACGCCGTAGACGGTGTAGGCGTAGTACAGGATCCAGACGGGGTTGCCGTCGAACTGGCCCATCTCCACCACGCCGGGGCGCAGGGTGTCGCGGACCTTCTTGCCGGGGTCGTCGATGGAGGGCGCGTCCAGCAGCTCCGTGAGGTCGGTGAGCTGCTTCTTGCCCACGAGGACGCCCATGTCCATCTGCTCGGCGCCCGAGTTGTCGATCAGGTCCGGGGGCGTGCCGCCGTTGAAGCGCGGCTGGAGCACGGACTGGATCTTCTGGGTCGACTTCAGCTTGGTCTTGGCCTTGGGGAAGTTCTTCTCGTAGACGGCCTGGGCGTCCTTGGCGTACTTGGTGCCGAAGCCGCCGTCGAAGATGTAGATCTCCAGGGGCGCGCTCTTGTTCACGCCGAGCGGGTTGTCCTTGGTCTTCTTGCCCTTGTCGACCTTGTTGTCCTCGCCGCTGCCGCTGGCACACGAGGTCAGCGCGCCCACCGCGGGGACGGCTATGAGGCCGGCTGCGGCCGATCGCTTGATCAGATCACGGCGGTTGACGTTGGTTGATCCCATGCTCAAGTCCTCGCCTTCTCCAGGACTCAGGCGGTGTTCCGGTCTCCCGACGTTCGCCCACCGGCGAAGGGCCCGACACCGCGGGTCAGTTGAAGCTGAGTGGTGCTCTTTTTCTCGCTACCGCCAGGAGCGCCGCGCGCACGGGGCCCTCGTGAGGTGCCGACAGGTATAGTCCACTTGGCGTCAACAGGGCAAGATCAAAGCAACCCGAATGGTGAGTCTTTCCCGAGTTGAGACCTCCCCGGACGCCGGCGGCTCGGCGTACGCCGAAGGCGGGCGCCGGGACGTACCCGGCACCCGCCTCGGTGCGCGCCTTCCGCGGCTGTGCGGCTGCCTACTTGCGCAGCAGCGAGCGCAGCACGTACTGCATGATCCCGCCGTTGCGGTAGTAGTCGGCCTCACCGGGGGTGTCGATGCGCACGGTGGCATCGAACTCGACCCCGCTGTCCGTGGTGACCTTGACCGTCCCGGGGACGCCGCCGTCGTTGAGGGCGGTGATCCCGGTGATGTCGAAGGTCTCCTCGCCCGTCAGCCCCAGCGACTCGGCGCTCTGCCCCTCGGGGAACTGCAGCGGCAGCACGCCCATGCCGATGAGGTTCGAGCGGTGGATGCGCTCGTAGGACTCGGCGACGACGGCCTTCACGCCCAGCAGCGCGGTGCCCTTCGCGGCCCAGTCGCGGGACGAGCCGGAGCCGTACTCCTTGCCGGCGAGGACGACCAGCGGGATGCCCTGGGACTGGTAGTTCTGCGAGGCGTCGTAGATGAAGGAGACCGGCGCCTCCCCGTCACCTTCGGCGGTCCGCGTGAAGTCCCGGGTGTATCCGCCCTCGGTGCCCGGCGCGATCTGGTTGCGCAGCCGGATGTTGGCGAAGGTGCCGCGGATCATCACCTCGTGGTTGCCGCGCCGCGAGCCGTAGCTGTTGAAGTCGCGGCGGGCCACACCGTGCTCGGTGAGGTACTGGCCCGCAGGGGTGTCCGCCTTGATCGCGCCGGCCGGGGAGATGTGGTCGGTGGTGACGGAGTCCCCCAGCTTGGCCAGCACGCGCGCACCCGAGATGTCGCCCACCGGCGAGGGCTCACGGCCCATGCCGTCGAAGTACGGGGGCTTGCGCACGTACGTGGACTCCGGGTCCCACTCGAAGGTGTTGCCCGTCGGCACGGGCAGCGCCTGCCACTGGGCGTCGCCCGCGAAGACGTCGGTGTAACCCTTCGTGTACATCTCCTGACCGATGGCGGAGGCCACGACCTCCTCCACCTCGTGCTCGGAGGGCCACAGGTCGGCCAGGTGGACGGGGTTGCCGTCCTGGTCGGTGCCGAGGGGCTCGGTGGTGATGTCGACCTTCATCGAACCCGCGATGGCGTAGGCGACGACCAGCGGCGGGGACGCGAGGTAGTTCATCTTCACGTCGGGGTTGATCCGGCCCTCGAAGTTGCGGTTGCCGGAGAGGACGGCCGCGACGGCGAGGTCGTTGTCGTTGACGGCCTTGGAGACCTCCTCCGGCAGCGGGCCGGAGTTGCCGATGCAGGTGGTGCAGCCGTACCCGACGAGGTTGAAGCCGAGCTTGTCGAGGTACGGGGTGAGGCCGGCCCGGTCGTAGTAGTCCATGACGACCTGCGAACCGGGGGCGAGGGTCGTCTTGACCCACGGCTTGCGGGTGAGGCCCTTCTCCACGGCCTTCTTCGCCACGAGCGCCGCACCGACCATGACGTACGGGTTCGACGTGTTGGTGCACGAGGTGATCGCGGCGACCACGACGGCGCCGTGGTCGATCTCGTAGGACTTGCCGTCGGGGCCGGTGACCGTCACGACGTTGCTGAGGCCCTCCACCGTGGGGTCGATGGCGGTGTGGAAGGGCTTGCCGTCGCCGTTCTCGTCGTGCGCGTACGCCGGGGAGTCGCTCGCCGGGAAGGACTCGGAGCCCGCCTCGTCCACCGGGGAGGCCACGCCGTGCGGCTTCTCCTGCTGGGGCACGCCGGGCTTGCGATCGGAGCCGCCCGTGACGTCCTCGGCGACGTAGTCGGGAAGGTCGGCGAGGAACTGCTGCTTGGCCTGGGAGAGCGCGATGCGGTCCTGCGGGCGCTTGGGACCGGCGATCGACGGGACGACCGTGGAGAGGTCCAGCTCCAGGTATTCGCTGTAGTCCGGCTCGTTCGCGGCCTCGTGCCACAGGCCCTGCTCCTTGGCGTACGCCTCGACCAGCGCGAGCTGGCTCTGCGAACGGCCCGTGAGCCTGAGGTAGTTGATGGTCTCCTCGTCGATCGGGAAGATCGCCGCGGTGGAGCCGAACTCCGGCGACATGTTGCCGATCGTGGCGCGGTTCGCGAGCGGGACGGCGCCGACGCCCTCGCCGTAGAACTCGACGAACTTGCCGACCACGCCGTGCTTGCGGAGCATCTCCGTGATCGTGAGGACCAGGTCGGTCGCGGTGGTGCCCGTGGGGAGCTCGCCGGTCAGCTTGAAGCCGACCACGCTCGGGATGAGCATCGAGACGGGCTGGCCGAGCATGGCGGCCTCGGCCTCGATACCGCCGACGCCCCAGCCGAGGACGCCGAGGCCGTTGACCATCGTGGTGTGCGAGTCGGTGCCCACGAGGGTGTCGGGGTATGCCTGGCCGCCCCGGACCATGACCGTGCGGGCCAGGTGCTCGATGTTGACCTGGTGCACGATGCCGGTGCCGGGCGGTACGACCTTGAACTCGTCGAAGGCGGTCTGGCCCCACCGCAGGAACTGGTAGCGCTCCTTGTTGCGGCCGTACTCCAGCTCCACGTTCTCGGCGAAGGCGCCGGGCGTGCCGAACTTGTCCGCGATCACGGAGTGGTCGATGACCAGCTCGGCGGGGGCGAGCGGGTTGATGCGGTCCGCGTCGCCGCCGAGCTCCTTGACGGCCTCGCGCATCGTCGCCAGGTCGACCACGCAGGGCACGCCGGTGAAGTCCTGCATGATCACGCGTGCCGGCGTGAACTGGATCTCCTGGCTGGGCCGGGCCTTGGCGTCCCAGCCGCCCACCGCGCGGATGTGGTCGGCGGTGATGTTCGCGCCGTCCTCGGTGCGGAGGAGGTTCTCCAGCAGGACCTTCAGGCTGTACGGGAGACGGGCCGAGCCCTCCACCTTGTCCAGCTTGAAGATCTCGTACGACTCGTCGCCCACCTGCAGCGTGCTGCGGGCGTCGAAGCTGTTCGCCGACACGACAGTCTCCTTCAGTACGTCATTGCCGATCTCCCCGGACGGTGCCGGGGACCCCGGACGGGCGCTGTGAGAGCAGGCAAGCCTTGCTCGGCAGCGGTCGTATGTGCGCTTTCGGCAGTTATCTCGATGTCGAGATAACTCTAGTACACGACTGTCGACCGGTCATGCCCAATCCCCCGGCTCTGCCGAAGTGCTCCCCGGAGAGGACGGCAAACGTCTCGCTGGGCACGAGCCCGGCCACCCGGGATATTCGACAACTCCGCAACAAGCGGTCCGCTCCGGCCGGACACGGGGACAGGCGGTCTGGTTTGGGCGGCAGGCGCGGCAGGCACGGGCGGGGCGGCCGCGTCACCCCGGAATCCGCAGGCAGAAGCGGCACCCGGCCCCCGCTTCGGACCGGGAACCGCCCTCGCCACCCGCCGCCGGGGAGCAGGGAATCTGCCGGCTTCCGCCGACTCGCCGCCACACTCTCGGCACGAAGTCATCTCACATGTGAGATACCGTCGTCTGCATGACTGATGACTACCTCGCCCGCATCGGGCAGTTGATCCGTGACGCCCGCCAGCACCGGGGCTGGACCCAAGTGAAGCTCGCGGAGGCCCTCGGGACCAGCCAGAGCGCGGTCAACCGCATCGAGCGGGGGAACCAGAACATCAGTCTTGAGATGATCGCCCGCATCTCGGAGGCGCTGGACAGCGAGATCGTCTCGCTCGGCTACTCCGGCCCGATGCACCTGCGCGTCGTCGGAGGGCGGCGCCTGTCCGGCAGCATCGACGTCAAGACGAGCAAGAACGCCTGCGTCGCGCTGCTGTGCGCCTCGCTGCTCAACTCGGGCCGGACGGTGCTGCGCCGGGTCGCCCGCATCGAAGAGGTCTTCCGGATCCTGGAGGTGCTCTCCTCCATCGGCGTACGGGCCCGCTGGATCAACGACGGCGCCGACCTGGAGATCGTGCCGCCCGCCGAACTTGACCTCGACGCCATCGACGCCGACGCCGCCCGCCGCACCCGCAGCATCATCATGTTCCTCGGGCCGCTGCTCCACCGGACGGACCGCTTCCGCATCCCCTACGCCGGAGGCTGCGACCTCGGCACGCGCACCGTGCAGCCGCACATGATCGCCCTGCGCCGCTTCGGGCTGGACATCACCGCGACCGAGGGGCTGTACCACGCCGTCGTCGAGAAGGCCGTCACGCCCGAGCGTCCGATCGTCCTCACCGAACGCGGCGACACCGTCACCGAGAACGCGCTGCTCGCCGCCGCACGCCACGACGGCGTCACGGTGATCCGCAACGCGTCCTCCAACTACATGGTCCAGGACCTGTGCTTCTTCCTGGAGGAGCTGGGCGTCAAGGTCGAGGGCATCGGCACGACCACGCTGACCGTGCACGGCATCCCGGAGATCGACGTCGACGTCGACTACTCGCCCTCCGAGGACCCCGTCGAGGCGATGAGCCTCCTGGCCGCCGCGGTCGTCACCGGCTCGGAACTGACGGTGTGCCGGGTGCCGGTGGAGTTCCTGGAGATCGAGCTGGCGGTCCTGGAGGAGATGGGCCTGCAGGCCGAGCGGAGCCCCGAGTACGCGGCCGACAACGGCCGCACCCGGCTCACCGACCTCACGGTGCACCCCTCAAAGCTCGAAGCGCCGGCCGACAAGATCCACCCCATGCCCTTCCCGGGCATCAACATCGACAACGTCCCCTTCTTCGCCGCCATCGCCGCCTCGGCCGAGGGTCAGACCCTCATCCACGACTGGGTCTACGACAACCGCGCCATCTACCTCACGGACCTCAACCGCCTCGGCGGGAGGCTCCAGCTCCTCGACCCGCACCGCGTCCTCGTGGAGGGCCCGACGCGCTGGCGCGCCGCGGAGATGATGTGCCCGCCGGCGCTGCGGCCCGCCGTGGTGGTACTGCTGGGCATGCTGGCGGCCGAGGGCACGTCGGTGCTGCGCAACGTCTATGTGATCAACCGCGGTTACGAGGACCTGGCGGAGCGCCTCAACGAAGTGGGCGCGCAGATCGAGACGTTCAGGGACATCTGAGCCCCAGGGGCATCCGAGGTCCCAGGGACACCTGAGGCACGCGGGGACACCTGAGGCACGCGGCGCAGGACACGGCCCCCACGCGGGTCCGGGAGCGGCGCCGCGCCGCCTGCCGCAGGACACGGGCCGCCGGGCAGCCAGGCAGCCAGGCAGCCAGGCAATCAGGAAGCCAGGCAGGCAGGCAGCCCTGGAGCGTCGAGCGTTCTCCCGAACAGGTCATCTTGTTCGAATTGGGGTACAAATGGCGTATGGGTACCACCAGGCGATTCGGACTCTTCCGGCCGTTCCTGCTCCTGGTGGCCGCCGTCCTCGCAGCGGTGGCGGTCACGATGGCGCCCGGCGCGTCCGGTGACGCCACCGCAGCGCCCAGAGCGGACAGCGTCGAGGAAGTCGCGGAAGCGCTGCGCGAAGGCCCGGTCTTCGTCGACCCGCGCGCCTCCGACAGGCTCTCCGACTCCGACGCCGAGGCGCTCGCCGACAAGATCGAGAACGCCGACAAGCCGATCTTCGTCGCGGTGCTCCCGAAGGCCGACGAGTTCCCGCCCTCCACACTCCTGCGGGACCTGCGCGCCCAGGTCGGTGACAGGGGCGTCTACGCGGTCGCGCTCGGTGACGACTTCGCCGCCGCTTCGGACCGGTCGGTCCTCTCGCAGAGCACGGTCCGCAACCTCGACGAGTCGGCACAGCGGTCCGCCGGCGGCGACACCGACAAGCTGCTCGACCGCTTCGTCGACGGCGCGGTGGAGGACGCACGCGGCAGTGCCCCCGCGTCCTGGGACGGCGGCTCCCAGGTCGGCCGCGACGGCAGCATCGTCCTCACGGTGCTGCTCGCGCTCCTCGTGGTGGGCGTGGGCGCCGGCTTCGTCGCCAGGAACAGGGCCCGCAAGCGCCAGGTCGCGCAGGAGCAGGCGCAGTTGGAGAAGCTGCGGCCCGTCGTGGACGAGGACATCACGGCCTTCGGCGAGGAACTGGACCGCATCGCCTTCGATCCGAACGCCACGGACTCCGACGACGCCATGCGCGAGGACTACACCCGGGCCATCGACTCCTACGACGAGGCGAAGCGGCGCATGTCCCAGGCCCGCGGCCCCAATGACGTCCGGCCGGTCACCGAGGCGCTGGAAGAGGGCCGGTTCGCCCTCGCGACGCTGGAGGCGCGGCGCGACGGCCGCCCGCTTCCGGAACGCCACGTGCCGTGCTTCTTCGACCCGCGGCACGGGCCGTCCGTCAAGGACGTCGAGTGGGCCCCGCCCGGCGGCACTCCGCGTCCCGTGCCGGTCTGCGCGGCCGACGCGGCGCGCCTCGCCGACGGCGCCGAACCCATGACCCGCACGGTCGACACCCCCGAGGGCCGCCGCCCCTACTGGGAGGCCGGTCCCGCCTACGCGCCCTGGGCCGGCGGCTACTTCGGCGGCGGACTCCTGCCGGGACTGCTGGCGGGCACCCTGCTCGGCAACGCCCTCCTGCCGGGCGCGTACGGCGCGGGATTCGGGGACGGGAGCGGCGACTTCGGCGGAAGCGACTTCGGCGGCGGGGACTTCGGCGGCGGCGACTTCGGCGGCGGCGGAGGGTTCGGCGGAGGCGACTTCGGCGGCGGAGGCTTCTAGCCGCCCCTGCCCGCGCCCGCCCCCACCCGCAGCCGGCCGCGCGCTCCCAGCTCGTCTCCCTCCCCCCATCCCAGCTCGTCTCCCTCCCCCCATCCCGGCTCGGTTCAGGATTCGTTCGCCGCGGCGTGAACCGTTCCGGCGCCCGGAGACGATAGAGAGAGCGTGAGACTCTTCCGAACCGAGTGGTCCGCCCGGAGCGACGCTCAGTTGCTGCGTGCCGTCGCCGCCGGCGAACCGGACGCGCTCGCCGCGCTGTACGACCGCCACGCGGGCTGGCTGCACGTGCGTCTGAGCCGTCGCTGCGCGGACCCCGAGACCGTCACCGAAGTCCTGCAGGACACCTTCGTCACCGTGTGGCGGTCCGCCGCCGGCCGGCACAGGGGCGAAGCCGGCGGCTGGTTGTGGGTCATCGCCTCGCGGCGGCTCGTGGACGCCCGGCGAAGTCAGCTCCGTGCCGCCGAGATCCAGCAGGCCCACGCCAGCCGCGAGCCGGACGCCGTACGGGCCGTGGCGCCGTCCGCGGAGGAGCGTGTGCTCTCGGGCGGCCTCGAATACGGCGATCTCGGAACGGCGCTGGACCGCCTCTCGCCCGAACTGCGCGAAGTGCTGCGGGCCACCGTCGTCGACGGTCTGAGCACCCGGGAGGCCGCCGACCTGCTCGGCATACCGGAAGGCACCGTCAAGACCCGGGCCATGCGCGCCCGCAGGGAGCTGCGCGACGCCCTCTCGCTCCTCGGCGCAGCCACGACGCACCCGATCGGAGGCCCCGCATGAGCCGCCGTACCGCCGCTGCGTGGCACGTGAGCGACGAGAGCATGCTCGCCTACACCGCGAACTCCCTTGCGGAGACGGACTGCTGGTCGCTGGAGAAGCACCTGGAGGCATGCTCGTCCTGCGCGCGGCGAGTCTCCGACCTGGTCCTCGCGGGGCCCGCCGCGTCCGGACTGGCCCGCACCCGTGAGACGGTGCTGGCCGTCGCGGCCTCGGAGACGGCAGCCGGCCGGACCGGAGCGACCCTACGGGGGTGGGCCGTCCGGTTCGGCTGGGCGGCCGGTCCGGCGCTGCGTCTGCCGTGGCTGCTGGCACTCGTCGCCGTCGCCGCCCTGGCCGTCGCCATGGCGCGCATCGGCCAGATCGACGGAGCCCGGCCGCTGCTGCTGCTGTTCGCGCCGGTCCTGCCGCTCGCCGGCCCCGCGCTGACGTACGGCCGGTACGCCGATCCGCTGCACGAGGTCGCCGCTTCGACCCCGTCGGGCGGGTTGCGTCTGCTGCTGGTCAGGACGGCCGCGGTGCTCGGAGTGACCACGCCGCTGGTGACCGCGACCGGGTTCCTGCTGCCTTCCGCACCCGGCACCCCCGGTGCCGCGACGTGGCTGCTGCCGGCGCTGGCGCTGACCCTGGCCACGCTGACCCTCGGCTCGTACACCGGGTTCCGGTACGCCGCTGCGGGGGTCTCCGCGATGTGGCCGGCGGGGGTGGCCCTCGCCTCCCGTCCGGGAACCGCACCGGCCGCACCCGGCGGCGGCAGCGGGGAGCCGTTCGGGGTCCTGCTCGCCGAGACGCTGCACGGCCTGTTCTCGGGGCCGGCGGCGCAGGGCGGCTGGGGTGTCGCGGCCGCGCTGTGCGCCGGGCTCGTGATCCTCCGCCGGGCGTCCTTCGACCACTTGGAGCGGATGTGAACACGGTCCTCCACGAACCGGTCGGGACGCGCGGAGCCGCGGCCCGCCCCCGCCCGCTGGGAACGGAGCTGCGGAAGGGCTCCTGGGTCCTGCTCGCCGTCGCGGTGATGCTCTACGGCACGCTGGTCCAGCTGCTCGGCCAGCGTCTGCACCTCGCCCACAGCTGGGTGTGGTCGCACGACGCGCTGCGCGCCCAGGGCGTGCTGATCGGCGGCTCCTGGGCCCTCGCCGTCGGCTGCCGGTTCGGCGGCAGGGAAGTCCGCCTGGGTACTGAGGAGTTGCTCGCGTCCACGCCCGTGGGCAGGCTCCGCCGGGAAGCCGTCGCTGTCTCGCCGGCGGTGCTGTGGCCCGTCACGGCGTACGTGGTGACGGCCGCTGCCTGCCTCGCGGTGACCCGGACCGTCCTCGACGTGCCCTCCGGGCTGCCGCACCCCACGCTCCTCCTCGCGGACGCCGTCGCAGTGGGGTCGCTGGGCGTCATCGGCTTCGCCGCGGGCCGGAAGCTGCGCCTGCTGCGGCGGCTCCTGGCGGCGCCGGTCCTGGGAATCGGCGCGGGGGTCCTCATGTCCACGCTCGGCGACGGAAACCTGCCGGGGC
This sequence comes from Streptomyces sp. WMMB 714, assembly GCF_900090125.1. Taxonomy (NCBI): domain Bacteria; kingdom Bacillati; phylum Actinomycetota; class Actinomycetes; order Kitasatosporales; family Streptomycetaceae; genus Streptomyces; species Streptomyces sp. WMMB 714. The sequence goes on along the minus strand of NZ_FMHJ01000010.1, from coordinate 14,203 downwards.
TCGTGCTCCACCAGGACGGCCTGCACGCGCTCAGCCCGGCTGCCGAGCACATGGCCGGATGGCAGGTCCCGGTCTGGTGGTTCGGCCCGCTGTCCGCGCTGTTCACCGGCTGCCTGGCGCTGGCCGCGCTCCTCGCGTGCTGTGCGGCGAGGAGCGGCGCCGTCCTGGCACTGGTGCTCGCCCTGACGTGCGGCGGCGTGCTGGCGGGCACCGCGGGCGCGCACTGGCGCACGGACCGGGACGCCGTGGCCCTCGTGTGCGACGACGGCACTCCGCAGGTGTGCGCCGTCCGCGCTCACCGCCCGTACCTCGCGGGCATGTCCCGCGCGCTGACGGAGCTGAAGAGCAAGCTGCGCGGCATCCCCAACGCGCCCGCCCGCCTCGTCGAGGTGCCCAACAGAGGCACGGGAGCACCGGTGCCCGCCCTGGCCGAGGGCGACGCGATCCTCGACGAGCCGACGCGGCCGTTCCGGGAGCGGCCCGCCTCCTGGGCGGGAGGCGCGCCGCGCGGCGTCTCGCTCTACGGCTGCGCGGAGCCCGAGCACGACGCGGCAGCGGAGGCGGCGGAGGACGGAAGGACGCGGGTACCGGCCGAGTACAGCGAGGCCGTCGCCGCGTGGCTGTCCTCGTCCCCCGAACGGGAGCCCGGCTACGGCGGAGCGGCCCACAAGCAGCTGCAAGCGATGCCGGAACGCGAGAGGACCGCCTGGCTCGGCGACTACTTCGCCGCCGTACGCGACTGCAGCCCGGCGCGCATCCGCCCACCGAGCCCCAGCCCCAGCCCCGGCCACTGACCCAGCCCAGCCACTGACGCAGCCACCCCTGCCCAACACCCGCCCCAGGCACAGGCACAGCCACAGGCACAGGGACATGCCCCGCCCCTGTCCCAGGCCCTGGCCCTGCCCCAGGCCCTGGCCCTTCTCCAACCGACCTTCGAACTGCTGGAGCTCAAGTGAGCAAGCCACCCTCTCCGCAAGGAGCCGTCACCGTCGCCGTCGACGGCCTGACGGTGAAACACCGCCGCACCACGGCACTTGACGCGGTCGACCTCGAACTGGGCGTCGGAGTGCACGGGTTGCTCGGCCCCAACGGGGCCGGCAAGACCTCGCTGATACGGGTGCTCGCAACCGTCGCAGCACCGAAGTCGGGCAGCGTGCGACTGCTGGGACGCGACGTCACGGGCGGCGCCTCCGGGCACTCCGCACGTACGGCGGCGCGTCGCCGACTCGGCTATCTGCCGCAGGAGTTCGGCTACTACCCGCGCTTCACCGTCCGTGAGTTCGTCACGTATGTGGCGTGGCTGAAGGAGATGCCCGGGGACGCCACTCCCGAAGCCGTCGAGCGGGCCGTCGACCGCGTCGGCCTCACCGACCGCATCGACGCGAAGATCAAGACGCTCTCCGGGGGCATGGTGCGCCGGGTCGGTATCGCCCAGGCCATCGTCAACGACCCGGACGTGCTGCTCCTCGACGAGCCGACCACCGGGATCGACCCGGAGCAGCGCGTGCGGTTCCGGTCGCTGCTGCGGCAGTTGGGCACCACCTCGACCGTCGTCGTCGCCACCCATCTCGTGGAGGACGTGGCCGCGGCCTGCACGAACGTCACGCTGATGGACGAGGGCCACGTCATCTACCAGGACACCCCGGCGGCCCTGGCCGCCCTCGCCGCGGACACCGGGAACGCTGCGGACGCCGGGAACGCCGTGCAGGTCGGGGACGCCGCGGGCACCGGCGACGCGGCGGGTACCAGGGGCGCCGCGGACACCGGGAACACCGTGCAGGCCGGGGACGCCGTGCAGGCCGAGGACACCTGGCAGGCCGAGGACACCTGGCAGGCCGAGGAGGCCGGCGACACCGCCATCGAGCGGGGCTACCTGGCCGCCCTCCGCCGCCACCGCACCACCCCGAACAGCACAGCAGCCTCGCAGGTACCGGCGACCAAGTCCGGACCGTGAACGGCCGCTCGTCCGGCGGCACCGCGCCGCACCCCGCACCGCGCCCCGCGCCGCACGTCCTGCATCTGCGCTGCCGCGCCCTTCCGTCGACGCTCGCGCTGCTGGCAGGGGCCGCCGCCGGTGCCGCTGCGGCTCTGCGGTGGCTGATGGCCCAGCCGGGCGGGGAGGCGTCCGCCCGTGCCGTCGTCACCGTGGGCTTCCCGGTGCTCGCCGCCGCGGCCATCGGCGTCAGCCTGCACAGCCTCTGCCCCGACGCGGACCGCTCGGCCTCCCGGCGCTGGTGGACGCTGCGTGCAGGGCACCTGATCGCGATGACGGTCCTCGCCGCCACTCTCCTCGCCACTGCCGTGCCCGGATCGCCCGTCGACTGGGGCACCGGGGCGATGGTGCGCAACGTGGCAGGCGCCGTCGGAGTCACCGCTCTGGCGGCGACCTTCATCGACGCCCGCTTCAGCTGGCTACCGATGTTCGTGTACGGCGGCGCGGCGCTCGCCCTCGGCCCACGGAGGCCGGGCGGCACGGAAGCACTGTGGCACTGGCTGATGCAGCCGGGCCCGCAGACCGGTGCCTGGACGACCGCGCTCGGCGCCCTCGCGGCCGGCACAGCCGTCTACGCCGTGGCCGGACCACGCCGCACGTCAGCAGGACGCTGACCGGCACCGGATCGGCCCGGCGACCCCGCCGCCAACGCGACGCCCGCCAAGCCGCTGGGCTGCCGCCCGCGCCCGCCCCACTCCTCACTTCTCCCTCCGCACTTCTCGCTCCATCACCCCTCCCTCCGCACTCCTCCCTCCGCACTCCTCAGCAACCCCACCCCACTTCCCAGGAACGCTCATGCCCTCTGTCTCAACGCTCTCGCGGACGGCGGCACGGCCCCGACGCGTCCGTCCCCCGCTCACGGAGGCCCGGCGCGGGCTGTGGGCGGCCGCCGTCACCCTCGCCCTGCTCGGCGGCACGCTGCTCGAACTGCTCCCCCACCGCGACAACCTGACCTTCAGCTGGGTCTGGCTCCACGACTCGCTGCGCGCGTTCGGTCTGCTGTACGGCGGCTCCTTCGCGGTCGCCGCCGGATGCCTGCTCGGCAGCCGTGAAGTCCGCAGGGGCACGGGGGAGCTGTACGCCTCGCTGCCGGCGTCCACGCTGCGCCGTACCGCGCTCGCCGCCGTACCGGCGGTGCTGTGGCCGGTCTTCGGGTACGTGCTGACCGCAGCGGTCGCCATCACCATCACCGCGGTCCACTTCGAGCCTCCGCACGGCTCGCCGTTCCCCACGCTGCTCTTCGCGGACGCCGTCGCGGTCGGCTCGCTCGGCCTGCTGGGATTCCTCGCCGGCCGGCTCCTCCCCCGGCCCCTCGCCTCACCCGTCCTGGGGGGCCTGACGGGCCTCGTCCTCTTCAGCCTCGCGGAGGAGGACGTCTTCCCCTTCGGCGTCGGCCTCCACGACTCCCTCAGCCCGCTCGGGCCGGCCGCCACGCACTGGCTGCCCTGGGACGCCCCCGCGTGGTGGTTCGGTCCGGCGTCGGCGCTGTGGTTCGGCGGGGTGGCGGCCGCGGCTCTGCTCGCCTACGCCGCACGGCGACGGCTCGCCGTGGTGGCCCTGGCAGTCGCGCTGACCGGTGCGGGCGTCCTCGTCGGCACCGCCGACGGCCTGTGGCGCACGGACCCCGGGGCAACCGCGCTGACCTGCGCCGACGGCAGCCCCAAGGTGTGCATGGTCAGCGTCCACAGCTCGTATCTGCCGCCCGTCTCGCGGGCTCTGAAGGGTGTGGCGGCACGGCTTCGCGGCATCCCGAACGCGCCGGAGCGGCTCATCGAGGTGCCCGTGGCGGGGACCGGCCGCCTGGTACCCGGCGCCCACGTTCCGCGCCGTGACGAGGCGGCCATCGGCACACCCGCCGTCAACTTCCCGGACGACCCCTCCTACTACGCTCAGGAGGCGGCCTACAGGACCGCGCTGTACGGGTGCGCGAAGTCGCCGGAGACGTACGAGACGCCCATCCCGGAGGAGTACAGCACGGCCGTCGCGGCGTGGCTGAGCGCTGACCCGGACGGCCCCTGGGGCCCCTCCGGCAAGATCAGCCGCCGTCTCGAGGCGATGTCCGGCGGCGAGCGCACCGCCTGGCTGGGCGACTACTTCGCCGCCGTACGGGACTGCCGCCCCGACCGCATCAGGGCCCCCTGACGCGAAGGCCCCGGTCCTGCGGCCCCGCGCCGCCGGACCGACGGCACCTCCCGCGTTTGGCGCAGGGAACCGGCGCTCCTGTTGCCGGTTCTCCGCGCTCCCTTTTGACTCGGTTGTGCGGACGTCCGTACGGAGGTGCCATCGATGCTCTCGTCCCGAAGCCTGTTCAGGGAGATCCTGGACAACGACCGCTCCTTCCAGCTGTTCTGTTCGATCGCCGCGAGCGGCGAGGCGCAAGGAGGCTGGGAGAACGCCCGGATCGCAGCACTGGTCCCCGAGAGCATGCGTCCCCTCGTCCCCAAGATCACAAAGCACGGCAAGGACGAGGAGAAGCACGGCCGGATCTTCAACGCCCTGCTGAAGAAGCGCGGTCTGGAGCCCGTCGAGGTGCCGCCGGAGACGGACTACACCATGCTGCTGGAGCGCCGCGGCATCGGGCTCATGCACGAGAAGCTGCGCCGCGACCGGGAGTTGAGCGAAGAGGACATCGTCATCTACCTCGCGCACAGCCGTGTCACCGAGGAACGGGCCGCCGCCCAGATGGCGATGCTGCTGAAGGCCTGCGGTGACGACGTCGAGACGAGCCGGGCGATCAGGATGATCAGCAACGACGAGGACGCCCATCTCGCCTACTGCCACGAGGAGTTGCTGCGTCTCATCGCGCTGGGGCACGGCGAGGCCGTCGGGCACCACCTGCGGGAGTCGGCCCTGGCGGAGATCTCCGTGCACCGCCAGGTCAGCCTCGCGGTGATGTCGCACATGGGGAACATCCTGCAGTGGCCCGCCGCCAAGTCGGCCGTCCTCGCAGCCGGGATCCACGCCCTGTACGCCTTCGAGCGTGCCGGAGGATGGCGCCGCCACACCGAGCTGAAGATGCCCGAGATGCGCAACGCCCTCGGCGAGCCGGCGAGCGCAGCGCCCGTCCTCTAGGACCAGTCTGACAAATGGCGCCGGGCCGGTGCCCCGGGCCGGTGCGCCGCGACGGGCACTTCGACGGCCACCGAAACGTCCGCGGCGCATCATGTCCCGTATGGACCCCACCAGCCGTATGGACCCCACCAGCCGCACGGAACGCGCCGGCCGTATGGACCTCACCGGCCGCACGGAACGCGCCGGCCGTACGGAACGCACGTGCGGACCCGGCCCGGCCCGCGACGGCCGCCCGCTCGCGGCGCTGGCCGGGCTGCTCGCCGACGGGACCCGCGCGTCCGTCTGCCTGGTGCTGCTCGACGGCCGTGCCTGGACGGCGGGTGAGCTGGCCCGGGCGGTCGGGGTGACGGCGGCCACGGTGAGTACCCACCTGGACAAGCTCGTGGCCGGTGGGCTGCTGGCGGAGGTGCGGCAGGGGCGGCACCGCTACGTGCGGCTGGCCGGGCCCGATGCCGCGCAGCTCGTCGAGGACCTGTCCGTACATGCCGGTCCGCCGCCGCGGCCCCGTTCCTCCCTGCGGTCCGCTTCGGCGGGAGCGGCGATGGCCCGGGCCCGCACCTGCTACGACCATCTGGCGGGCGCCCTGGGGGTGGCCGTCACGGACGCGCTGCTGGAGCGCGGACTGCTCCAGCAGTCGACCGGTTTCGCGGTGACGGAGGCCGGCGTGGCCTGGTTCGCGGAGCTCGGCATGGACCTGTCGGAGCGGTCCGGACGGCGTCCGATGGCGCGAGCCTGCCTGGACTGGACGGAGCGCCGGCCGCATCTGGCGGGCCGCGCCGGGGCGGCCCTGTGCACGCACGCGCTGCGGAGCGGCTGGTGCGAACGCGTCGGCAGCCGGCGGGCGTTGCGCGTCACGGCGAAGGGGGGCGAGGCGATGGCGGAGCTGCTCGGCATGGACGTCGGCGCCCTGTCGGGGACGGGAGGGACGGCGTGAGCAAGTGCGAGACCTTCCGGCGGCTTCACCACCGCCGGGCGGGCGAGGGGCCTCTGCTGCTGCCCAACGCCTGGGACCACGCGACGGCAGCCGCGCTGTACCGGCGAGGGTTTCCCGCCGTGGCCACGTCGAGCCTGGGCGTCGCCGCCGCCGCGGGACTGCCGGACGGCAGCGGCGCGGCCCGTTCGCACACGCTGGCGCTCGGCACGGGGATCGCCCGTCTGCCGGTGCCGGTGAGCGTCGACATCGAGGGCGGCTTCAGCGACGATCCGTCCGAAGTGGCCCTGTTCGCCTCGCAGTTGGCGGAGGCAGGTGTCGCCGGCGTCAACCTGGAGGACGGCCGGGCCGAGGGCGCGCTCACCGGGACGGAGCGGCACGCGGCGAAGATCAGGGCGGTGAAGGCCGCCGCTCCGGACCTGTTCGTCAACGCCCGCACCGACACCTACTGGGTCGGGACGGACGCCACACCCGTGGGTTCCCTGCGGCGGTGCGCGGCGTACGTCGCGGCGGGAGCCGACGGGGTTTTCGTCCCGGGGCTGGTCGAGCTGGACGAAATCGCCGCCGTGGCACGGGAGTTGCCCGTCCCGCTGAACGTGCTGCACTCCCCGGGCCACGCCTCGGCCCGCCGGCTCGCCGCCGCGGGCGTGAGCCGCGTCAGCCTCGGCTCGCTGCCCTTCCGGGCCGCCCTGCAGCACGCCGTGGACCTCGCCTGGACGATCGCCACGGCTGACGGCGACTCCCCGGGCGGCGCGCCGGCCCCCTCGCCCGTACCCGGCTACGCCCAAGTACAGGCCCTGCACGAGGAGTTCACCCAGCCGGATCGTCACCCCGGAGGAGCTGCCGGCTGACCGGGTACGGGTGACGGGGCCGGCGCGTCTCCCGCCGTGAAGCAGGCCGCCAGGAGCGCGCACGCCAGGCAGCACGTCATGATCAGCGCCATGGGCAGCGGGCTGCGGGTGCCGAACCAGCCGACCGCGGGGGCGGCGGCAGCCGAGAACGCGAACTGGCCGCATCCGAGGAGTGCGGAGGCCGCGCCCGGTGCGTCGCGGCCGCGGCTCTGCGCCACCGCGGTCACCGCCGGGAAGAAGACGCCGAACGCGCTGACGCCGGCGAACAGGCAGGCCCACGTACAGACGACCCCGCTCCCCACCGTCGCCTGCACGACCGCCAGGGTCGCCGTCGCGGCCAGCCCTCCCGCCGCCGACGCGACGAGGAGCGTCTCCGCACGCCATCTGCGTGCCAGCCGCCCGCAGGCCAGGCTCCCCATCACGTTGCCGACCGCGTTGGCCCCGTAGACGAGCCCGGACGCGGCCGGAGTCAGGTGGTAGAGCTCCTGGAACACGAACGACGTGCCGGCGATGTAGGCGAACACCGCCGCGCCGCCGAAAGCCACAGCGACGACGGGGAGGAGCACCTCACGTCGCCGTGCCAGGCGGCCCATGGAGCGGAGACCGCCCGCCACTCCGCCTCGCGTGCGCGCCGTCCGCACTCGGGTCTCCGGCACGCACCGTCCCACTCCGAGGGCCACCGCGAGCCCGATGAGAGCGAGCAGGACGAAGACGGAGCGCCAGGACGCGACGGTCAGCACCGCCGCTCCCACCAAGGGCGCCAGTACCGGCCCCATGGATGTGACGGCCCCCAACACGGAGTAGACGCGCGCCAGTTGGTGTCCCTCGAAGAGGTCCGTGACCACCGCCCGCGCGACCACGATGCCCGCGGCTCCCGCGAGGCCCTGCCCCACCCGGGCCGCGTCCAGAATCGCCGCCGTGGGAGCGAGAGCGCAGAGCACGGACAGGGCCGCGAAGGACGACGTCCCCCACAGCAGGACGGGCCGGCGTCCGACCGCGTCGCTCATCGGCCCCCACACGAGCTGCCCCAGGATGACGCCCACCAGGAACCCGGTCAGGGACGCCTGGACTTCGCCGCTTCCCGCGCCGAGCGAGTTCGCCATCTCCGGCAGCGCCGGTACGTACATGTCCGTCGCGAGGGGACTCGCGGCGCTCAGACCGGCGAGGACCAGGATCAGGCTCCACGCCCCGCGAAGGGTCCCGGCGTTCACAGCGGCGGCGCCGCGCCCGCGGCACCGCCCTCCGGGTCCGAGGTCCGCCGCGGGCTCTCCGAAGCGGCCACTTGCTGGAGCAACTCCGCGGCCAGCCGCAGGAGTCCGCGTTCCGCCGGGGTGAGGGTGCCGCGGAGAGCGGAGGCAAGCCAGGCGTTGCCGTCCCGCACGTGCTCCCTGAGTGCCTGTCTGCCCTCATCCGTGATGGAGACCTCTTGCCGGCGGCGGTCCGTGTCGCTCCGCGAACGAGAGATGCGGCCCTGGGCCTCCAACTCGTTGAGCACGCGCGTCAGCGACTGCGCCTGGAGCCCTTCGACGCCTGCCAGTTCGGTCGGCGTCATCGGACTGCTGTGCCGCAGGTTCGCCAGCAGCGACACGGCCAGACGCGTCAACCCCTCGCCGCCGGGCGGCTGTTCGGCACGCAGCCGCGACGCGAGCCTCGACACCCCCCACCGCAGCTGCTCCGCGGTTTCGGCGATTTCCCGGTCTTCCTCAGAGCCACACATGAAACCAAGCTAATACTTGGCTTGGTTCGCCGCAAATCAGCGGCATAGGTGCAGCAGAGGACGACATCCATAAGCATCAGCTTGGCAATGGTCATGTCTCGTCGAGGGTCGGTCCGCTCAGCCCGGCCGCACCGGGCCGGTACGTGCAGGGAGTGGTCGAGGTGAGTGCCGCGAACCCCAGCCGCTGGAGGATCGGACGGCTGTCGCTGGAAGCGTCCACCTGGAGGTAGCGGTAGCCCCTCCGCACGGCCACGTCCGCGCGGTACGCGACGAGGGCCCGGTAGAGGCCGCGTCCGCGCCACTCCGGCACCGTGCCGCCGCCCCACAGCCCGGCGAACGACCTGCCCGGTGGAAGCTCCAGCCGTGCGGCGCACACGGGTTCGTCACCCGCCATCGCGACGACCCCCGCCGCCGCGTCCGGAGAGTCGGCGAACTGTGCCTCCAGACGGGCGCGGAAACCCGGGTCGTCCGCGCCGAAGGCCGCCGCGTGCACGTCCGCCATCAGCCGGACGCCCGCCGCGTCCACCGCCTCGCGAAGCCGGACGCCGCGGGGAAGCTCCACCTCGGTACGGAGCGCCGACGCCTCGGCGACCATCAGCGTCTCGTCCTCACCCGGGGCGAAACCGGCGGCCAGGAGCCTGACCGCGAGGTCGCCGGGACGGTCGTGGGCGTACAGCTTCCACTCGAACTCCAGCCCCCTGGCGGCGAAGTACGCGATCTGCGCGCCGATCGCCTCGTCGGCGGTCTCCTCGTCCAGATCCGACCACAGGACACCCGTCCAGCCCGGCCAGTCCGCGGTCGCCCCCGACTGCCGCACCACACCGCCGACTTGCTCGACTCTCGCTCCCGGCCCGTCGGGCGCCGCGTTCCGGCGCATCTCGTCGTCGTAGGCCGTCAGCACGGCGTCCCGGTCCATCGTCGGAGCCCATCACCACGGCCGCCACACGGCAACGGAATATCGGCCGGGCGCGCGGGCGGCCGGGCGTGCCGAACGGGCGGCTCAGGGCAGGGCCGCGATGCCGTCGAGTTCGACCATGGCCTGCTCGTCCCAGAGGCGGACCACGCCGATCACCGCCATCGCCGGATAGTCGCGGCGGGCCCGCCGCCGCCAGATGGCGCCCAACTCCCGGGCGTGGGCGCGGTATGCGGGGACGTCCGTGGTGTAGACGGTCACGCGAGCGAGATCCGACGGGGCACCGCCGGTGGCCCGCAATGCCTCCAGCAGGTTGGCCAGCGCCTGCTCGAACTGCTCGGGAAGCGTGTCTCCGACGACGGCACCCCCGGAGTCCAGGGCCGTCTGCCCCGCGAGGAACACGAGCCGGGAGCCGGTGGCGGTCACCGCGTGGGAGAACCCGGTGGGCGGGGAGAGCGCAGGCGGGTTGATCCGCTCCAGGTGCGGTCCGGAGGGCGGACGGGAACCGGTCGTGGCGTCTGCGTCGGTCACCTGTAGAGCTCCTTCGCGATGATCGAGCGCTGCACTTCGCTGGCGCCCTCGTAGATCCGGGGAGCACGCACCTCGCGGTACAGATGCTCCAGGAGGTGGCCGCGCTGGAGCGCGGCGGCGCCGTGAATCTGCACCGCGACGTCCACCGCCTGCTGCGCCGTCTCCGTGGCCAGCAGTTTCGCCATCGCCGCGCGCCGCGCGATGTCCGGTTCGCCCCTGTCGTAGGCGGCCGCAGAGGAGTAGACGAGCAGCCGCGCCGCCTCGACCCGCGTGGCCGTCTCGGCCAACTGGTGGGAGACGGCCTGCAGATCACGCAGCTTCCCGCCGAACGCGTCCCTGCTGCCCGCGTGTCGGACCGCCGCGTCGAGTGCCGCCTGCGCCATGCCGTTCGCGAAGGCGCCGACGCTCGGCCGGAACAGGTTCAGCGTGCTCATCGCCACGCCGAAGCCTCCGTCCGGCTCTCCGAGGAGGTCGTCACGCGTCACCGGCACCCCGTCGAGGACGAGGGTGCCGATCGGATGCGGCGACAGCATCTCCAGCGCCTCACCCGACAGTCCGGCGCGGTCGGCGGGGACGAGGAAAGCCGTCACGCCGCGCGCGCCGGCACCCTCCGTCGTACGTGCGAAGACGGCGTAGACGTCCGCGAACGGCGCATTGGAGATCCACTTCTTGGTGCCGGTCAGCCGCCACCCTCCCCCGCCGTCGGGCTCCGCCCGCAGGGCCAGCGCCGCGGCGTCGCTGCCCGCGCCGGGCTCACTCAGCGCGAAGGCCGCCACAGCGCGACCCTCGATGATCCGGCCCAGCCATCGCCCGCGCTGCGCGGCCGTGCCCGCGAGCGCGAGCGGGCCCGCACCCAGCCCCTGCAGGGCGAGGGCCGTCTCCGCCTCCGTGCAGGCGTAGGCGAGCGATTCCCGCAGCAGGCACAGGTCCAGTGCGCTCGCCGGCCGCCCGTCCGGCGCGAAGAGGCGGCCGAGCAGGCCCGAGCGTCCGAGCGCGGCGAGCAGTTCGCGGTTGACGACGCCCTCCTCGCCGGCGTCCGCCAGCGGACGCAGCTCCTCGGCGGCCAGCGCCCGCAACTCCCCGCACCAGGCGAGCTGTTCCGGGTCCAGTGCGAAGGCGGGCATCGGCGGGTCTCCTCCAAGATCACGCGGCACGCGTACGGCCGCGGCCGTCCGGCCATGGACCGCTCCGCTGCGTCCGGCGAGGCGCCGGACGCAGTTCGCTGTATCGCGGACCGTTGACTGTCGTCACCAACACGTTACGCTCAACGGCACACCGGCGACACCGGCACTCCAGGCCGCCTCCCCTCACCCGTCCAGAGGCGGGACGGCCGCTAGGGGGCAGCGTCATGCACCTGAGCCCGTCCGCACATACCGATACCTTCGCCCGGGACCACCTGCCCCCGCCGGAGGAATGGCCGCAGCTGGTCTTCGACCGTCCCGAGCTGCAATACCCCCGGCACGTCAACTGCGGAGCGGAACTCCTCGACGGCACCGTCGAAGAATTCGGCGCCGAGCGCCCGGCCTTCCGCGGCGCCGACGGGGAGACCTGGACGTACGGCGAACTCCAGCGCCGCACCGACCGGATCGCCCACGTGCTGACCAGCGTCCTGGGCGTCGAACCCGGCAACCGCGTACTGCTGCGCGGCCCCAACTCCCCGCAGCTCGCCGCCTGCTGGCTCGCGGTGATGAAGGCGGGCGCCGTCGCCGTGACCGTCCTCGCCGCGCAGCGCGCCCATGAGCTGCGCACCGTCTGCTCGATCGGCCAGGTCAGCCACGCGCTGTGCGACATCAGCGCGGTCGACGAGCTGACGAAGGCCGAGGTGCCGGGGCTGGACGTGACGGTGTTCGGCGGCGAGGCCCCCGACGACCTCCTCGCCCTGTGCGAGGAGCAGCCCGACCGGTACGAGGCGGTGCGGACCGCCGCGGACGACGTCGCACTGATCGCCTTCACCTCCGGCACCACCGGACGGCCCAAGGGCTGCGTCCACTTCCACCGCGACGTACTCGCGATCGCCGACACCTTCTCCGCCCACGTGCTGCGCCCCCGGCCCGACGACATCTTCGCCGGCAGCCCGCCCCTGGGATTCACCTTCGGACTGGGCGGACTCGTCATCTTCCCGATGAGAGCGGGAGCTTCAGCCCTGCTGGGCCAGTGGAGCGGACCCGAGCAGATGCTCGCCGCGGTCCAACAGCACCGCGTCACCGTGCTGTTCACCGCCCCGACCGCCTACCGCGGCATGCTCTCCGCACTCGGCCCGGCGGGCCCCGACAGTGAACGCCCGTACGACATCAGCTCGTTGCGACGATGCGTCTCGGCCGGCGAGAACCTCCCCGCGGCCACGTGGACGGCGTGGCACGAGGCGACGGGGCTACGCCTGATCAACGGCATCGGGGCGACGGAGATGCTGCACATCTTCGTGAGCGCCGCCGACGAGGCGATACGGCCCGGCACGACCGGCGTCGCCGTACCCGGTTTCGAGGCCCGCGTCGTGCACACCGGCCCCGAGGGGGAGCTCGTGGCCGCACCCGACGGCGACCCCGGACTCCTCGCCGTCCGCGGCCCCGTCGGCTGCCGCTACCTGGCCGACCCGCGGCAGCGCGAATACGTACGGGGCGGCTGGAACCTCACCGGCGACACCTACGTACGCGAAGCCGACGGCTACTTCCGTTACGTCGCCCGCGCCGACGACATGATCGTCTCGGCCGGCTACAACATCGCGGGCCCCGAGGTCGAGGACGTCCTGCTGCGCCACCCCGGCGTCGTCGAAGCCGCCGTCGTGGGACGCCCGGACGAACTGCGCGGACAGGTCGCCGTGGCGTACGTGGTGATGCGGGACGCCGCCGAGCACCCCGCAGCCGCCCCGCCGGAGAGTTCCGGCGAAGAGGAGACGGAGCGGGGAGCAGGAGCGGAGCGGGAAGAAGGGGCGGAGCAGGAAGCAGGGGCGGGGCAGGGAGACGGGGCGGAGCAGAGAGAAACGGCGGGCCGGTCACAGGACGAAACAGCGGAAGAGCTCCGGGAGTTCGTGACCTCGCACCTCACGCCGTACAAGTGCCCCAGGGAGATCGTCTTCGTCTCCTCGCTGCCGCGCACCCCCACCGGCAAGCTCCAGCGGTTCCTGCTGCGGCAGGCCGCCGCGGAGGACGGAGGAAGCCCCCGAAGGCCGATCTAGAGTGACGGCGTGAACGCGCAGCCGCCCCCCACCGTGCCCAAGCCGTCGCCGAGCTCGCTCATCCTGACCTTCTACGGCGCGTACGGACGCGACTACCCCGACGGCACCGTGCCGATCGCCACCCTCGTCCGGCTCATGGGCGCCGTCGGCGTCGACGGCCCGTCCGTACGCTCAGCGGTCTCGCGGCTCAAGCGGCGCGGGCTGCTCACCGCCGACCGGCCCGGCAGCAAAGCCGCCGGGTACGCCCCCTCGGCCGCCGGCCGCCAGCTCCTCGACGACGGCGACCGCCGCGTGTACGCCAAGCCGCAGCCGGACGGGCGCTGGCTGCTCGCCGTCTTCTCCGTCCCCGAGAGCGAACGCGGACGCCGTCACATACTGCGGTCCCGGCTCGCCCGGCTCGGCTTCGGCAACGCCGCCCCGGGCATCTGGGTCGCACCGTCCCATCTGGAGGAAGAGACCCGGCACAGCCTCACGAGACTCGGCCTCTCCGCGTACGTCGACCTCTTCAGCGGGACGCACGAGGGCTTCGAGCCGACCGCGCAAGCCGTTGCGCGCTGGTGGGACCTGGACGCGCTGGCCACGCTGCACCACTCCTTCCTCAGCGTCCACGAACCGGTGCTCCGGAGCTGGTCGAAGCGCCGCCGGGTACCGCCCGAAGAGGCCTACAGCGACTATCTGCCCGCCCTCGACGCCTGGCGCCGGCTCCCCTACGCCGACCCGGGACTGCCGACGTCCCTGCTGCCCGCCCCGTGGCCCGGCGAACGGTCGGCGGAGGTGTTCTTCGCGCTGCACGGCAAGCTGAGCGGCCCGGCCCGGGAGCACGCCGTGGGGCGGCCCGGGGCCGTCGGGTCGGAGGCGGGCGCGGGGGCAGGCGCGTAAGTCCCCTGGGACGCGCAGGTTCTGGGGGCATGGGTCCTGGGTGCGGGCGTGTGTCTGGTCGGTGCGGGTCGGGGTCGGGCGTGGCGGGGTGTGTGTGGCTGGCGGGGGGGCTGGTGTGTGGGGTGGGTTTCGTTGGTGTCGGGG
>NZ_FMHJ01000005.1:0-493315 GCF_900090125.1 Streptomyces sp. WMMB 714 | reverse complement strand
CGTTCGCCACTAATCCACCCCCGAAAGGGCTTCATCGTTCGACTTGCATGTGTTAAGCACGCCGCCAGCGTTCGTCCTGAGCCAGGATCAAACTCTCCGTGAATGCTGCAAACAGCACACACGAGAGCGGCACAACCAGGAGGAATAATCCCAGTGTGCACAGCATCCTCGCTGTCTGTATCAAAGAAATCCACGCCCCCATAAACCAAGGGGACGAGGGTATCAACATATCTGGCGTTGACTTTTAGCACGCTGTTGAGTTCTCAAAGAACGGACGCTTCCATCGCAACCCTGCCACAGGCCACTCCGGGCGCTTCCCTCTCGGTGTCCACTACTTTAGCGGATTTCCTTCTCGACTCCTAATCGGAGCCTTTGGGGTCATTTATGGCACGCCAATTAACGACCCGTTGGGGAAATCGTAGGTAGTGTTTGGTCGCTTCCGGATGCATCCGCCTGGCTTGAGAGCCTGATGACGACCTGCCCGGTTTCAGCGACTCGGTCAACGTTAGACCTTGGGGCCATCGGAGTCAAGTGAGCTTTGGCGCCGCCTGGGTTGGTGCGGGCGGTACGGGCTCACGGTGGGGTCGCCGTCGGCCCAGTAGCGCCACGGGTGAACCGATCCGGCACCGCCCACACCGGTCCGGGGGCCGCTGCGCACTTCCGTCTGAGGCACGGGCTCGCCGGTCAGGACACGGAGCGGGGCGCCCTCGTCGGCGCCGCACAGATCCGTCCCGTTCAGCGACTTGTCGACGTCGAGGGCCGTCGCGAGGCGGGCGGGTCCCTTGGCGAGTTCCGCGTCCTTGCGGGCCTTGGGCCGTCGCTCGCGGGCGAGCTCGGCGCCGGTGATCACCTGGCCGGCGCGCAGCAGGACACCGCTCGCGTGGCCTTCTGCGCCGCACACGAGGTTCAGGCTGAACCACATGCCGTAGATGAAGTAGACGTACGCGTGGCCGGGCGGCCCGAACATCGAGGCGTTGCGGCGGGTGCGGCCGCGGAAGGCGTGCGAGCCGGGGTCCGCCTCCCCCGCGTACGCCTCCACCTCGGTGAGGCGAAGGACGATGCTGCCTTCGTCGCTCGTCCGCACCAGGTAGCGGCCCAGCAGTTGCGGGGCCACCTCCAGGACCGGGCGGTCGAAGAACGAACGGGGTAGCGGTGTGTGGCTGTGGTCGTTCCTTCGCGTACGGTCTCGGCCAGCGATCATGCCGCCCGAGGGTAACCGACCCGGGGTACTGGCTTCCGCCGCATCAAGTGCGCGAGAACGGGGCGCTTTCCGGTGCGGGGCGGAACTGCCGGCCCTCTTCGGGCGTACTGGTAGCAGAGCACGCACGAGTGATCGGCGAAGACACACAGGCTGCGCCTGGGAGGGACTGGAGAGATGGGTTTCAAGAAGCTGTTCGCGAGTCTGGGCGTAGGCAGTGCGTCTGTGGACACCGTCCTGCACGAGCCGAACGTGGTGCCGGGCGGGGTGGTCCAGGGTGAGGTGCACATCGAGGCGGGCTCTGTCGACCAGCAGATCCAGGGGCTGTCCGTCGGTCTCATGGCGAAGGTCGAGGTCGAGACGAACGACGGGGAGATGAAGCAGAACATCGAGTTCGGCCGGCAGCAGCTCGGCGGCGCGCTCGAGCTCAAGGAGGGTGCCAAGCACACGGTGCCGTTCCAGCTGGAGGTGCCCTGGGAGACGCCCGTGACGATGTTCATGGGGCAGCAGCTGACGGGCATGAGCATCGGCGTCTCGACGGAGCTCGCCATCGCGCAGGCCATCGACTCGACCGACATCGACCCGGTCAACGTCCACGCCCTGCCCGCGCAGCAGGCGATCCTCGACTCCTTCGGGGCCCTCGGCTTCCGCTTCAAGTCGGCCGACATGGAGAAGGGGCGCATCCGCGGCACGCGCCAGCAGCTGCCCTTCTACCAGGAGATCGAGTTCCTGGCACCGCAGCAGTACCGGGGACTCTCGCAGGTGGAACTGTCCTTCGTGGCCGACGGTCGGGAGATGGACGTCGTCATGGAGATGGACAAGGCGCCGGGTCTCTTCACCGGCGGCAGCGACTCGTACCGGGCGTTCCAGGTGAGTCTGACGGACTTCCACCAGACGGACTGGACCGCGTTCATCAATCAGTGGCTCACGGAGGTCGGGGGCCAGCGCAACTGGTTCTGATCCGACTCTCCGAGGGGCGGTGGGCGCTTCGCCTGCCGCCCCTCGGCGTGCTCAGCCCAGGAGCACGGTGAGGGGGGCGCTGCGAACCGTCCAGTAGCCGACCGCCGCGGTGAAGACGTTGACGGCGGTGACGGCGGATGCCGGGTCTGCCTGCTCGAATCCGGGCCAGCCGGCCGTCATCAGCATGTAGCCGTTGGTCTCACCCCACCAGGAGAGGTCGGTGAGGGAGTCGGCCAGCGCGTCCCAATTGCGCCCGAACCAGTCGGGAAATTCCAGACCGGTGGCGCAGCGGTCCATGAACTCGGCCTTGGTAGTGACGTCGCTGAGGTCGATGACGGCGCCGGTCCAGTCCGCGGCCTCCGCCTGCATGAGGACGTCGGGGCCCACGGAGTCGCAGCGGTACACACCGGGCGGGACGGTGCCCTCGAAGAGGCCCGGCAGCCCTTCGCCGGGCAGTTCGGGGAGTTCGGGCAGGTCCACGGGACTGGTCATCGTCGCACCACCGCTTTGCAGGTCTCGTCGTGGGTCCCATGGTGACAAAGTCCGGCACCATGGCTCGTTAGGCTGGCCGGTGCAGCGATTCGCGCCATCAGGAGGTTCCCACGTGACCGAGCAGAAGCAACCGCCGCTCCCCCACGACTTCCACCCGCCCGTGGCCTCGTTCGAGGTGGTGAGCAGCGACGTCTCCGAGGGCGGACGGCTGCGTCCGGAACAGCAGTACGCGAAGGGCAACGTCTCCCCGCATCTGCGCTGGGACGGGTTCCCTCCGGAGACCCGGAGCTTCGCCGTGACGTGCTTCGACCCGGACGCGCCTACGGGCAGCGGCTTCTGGCACTGGGTGGTCTTCGACATCCCGCTCTCCGTGACGGAGCTGCCGGTCGGTGCCGGTACGGGTGAGATGGAAGGTCTGCCGGAGGGCGCCGTGCACGTGCGCAACGACTTCGGGACGCGCGACTTCGGCGGCGCCGCACCGCCCCCCGGTGACGGCCCGCACCGCTACGTCTTCACCGTCTACGCAGTGCAGGACGAGAAGCTGGGTCCGGACGCCGACGCGACGCCTGCGTTCGTCGGGTTCAACCTGCGCTTCAAGACCATCGGACGTGCGCAGCTGATCGGCGTCCACGAGGTGCCCGCGGACGGCTGAGCTGCCGACGTCCCCTCCGGGCGGGCGTCGAAAACCCTTTGCGCCTCGTCGTCCCCGAAAGCACAGTTGTCGCCGGGCAGCCGGCACCGCAGTGCGGGGGCGGCGAGGCGCTCGTGTCTGCGCCAGCAGTCCGTCGGAGGCCGGCCGGGGGCCGGGCGACCGCGTCGGCTGCCCCTTTTCCCGTCTTCCTGATTTCGTCTCCCTCCCTGTTCCGTCTTCCGTTTTCGTCTTCCGGTCTCGCTTCCGATTTCGCCTTCTGGTCTTTCCCGTGCGCCTCATGGCTGCCGCTCTCGCGACCGTATGCCGGTGAATGGGCCCGGCAAGGTCTCCGACCGCTGTGAACCGCCGGTGCGGCCCGCTCACCATCTCCTGTGCGCCGCCCGGTAATTGCGTTGTCCCCTTTCCCGTGCGACGGCACAGTGGTGCCACCGCCAACGGGGGCGGAAGGGAATCGGGGAGGTGGAGGGGATGCGCGAGACGCTGATCCTCAATGCGAGCTTCGAGCCGCTTTCGACGGTTTCGCTGCGGCGAGCCGTTGTGCTTGTCATGCAGGACAAGGCCGTCGTTGAGCAGTCGCACCCCGGTCTCCGTATACGGGCGGCTGACATCGATCTTCCGGTGCCCCAGGTCGTGAGGCTCCGCAGATACGTGCGGGTCCCCTTCCGACAACGGGCCCCGTGGTCGCGGCGCGGCGTCCTCGTACGGGACCGGCACCGGTGCGCGTACTGCGGCCGGCAGGCCACCACCGTCGACCACGTCGTGCCGCGCTCGCGGGGCGGTACCGACACGTGGCTCAACACCGTGGCCGCGTGCGCGGCGGACAACCACCGCAAGGCCGACCGGACGCCCGCTCAGGCGGGCATGGCGCTGCTGGTCAAGCCGTTCGAGCCCACGCCTGCCGACGCGCTGCTCCTGGCGCTGAACCGCGCAGACGGTACGGCGCTGCCGGAGTGGCTGAGCGTCCCGCGCACCGCGGACTCCGCGGCGGGGTTGCCTGCCACCGCGTGAAACGGGAGCACCGCGTGAAAGGGGAGCCGGGCCTCTGGGCCCGGCTCCTCCGCGTCAGCGGACGAGTTGGTGGACGAGGGCCGCGGTTCCGACCGTCACGATGATGACGCGGAGGGTGGTGGGACTCAGTCTGCGGCCCACCACAGCTCCGAGCACGCCGCCGGCCGCGGAGCCGCCCGCCACCAGGAGGACGGCCGTCCAGTCGAAGTCCGCGACGAAGAGGAAGAACACCGCCGCGGCGCCGTTGACCAGGGCACCGAGCACGTTCTTCACGGCGTTGATCCGCTGCAGGTTCTCATCCAGCAGCAGCCCCATCAGGGCGAGGTAGATGATGCCTTGCGCCGCTCCGAAGTAGCCGCCGTACGCGCTCGCGAAGAGCATGCCGGACGGCAGCAGCACGCCGCCGTGCGGACGGGCGGACGCCCCCTTCCGCTCGCGGCGCCGCTGCACGGCGCGGGCGAGGCGGGGCTGGAAGGCGACCAGGAGGAGCGCCACCGCGATGAGCACCGGCACGATCGTGTCGAAGGCGCTGGACGGCAGGACGACCAGCAGTGCGGCGCCGGAGAGGGCTCCGACGAGCGCCACGCCGCCGAGCAGCAGCACCCGGCGCAGCTGCCCGCGCAGTTCACGCCGGTAGCCGATGGCTCCGCTCACCGAGCCGGGCACGAGTCCCAGGGCGTTGGAGACGTTGGCCGTGACGGGCGGCAGGCCGACGGCGAGCAGCACCGGGAAAGTCAGCAAGGTGCCGGAGCCGACGATCGTATTGATGGCGCCTGCGCCGACGCCGGCGACGCAGACGGCCACTGCCTCCCAGATGGTCACGCGAAGCCCCCCAGTTGATCAGTGCCGTACACACCGATCATGCCCGAGGGGGATTTCGCGTGGGCATCCGGGTCTCGGTCGGCCCTGCGGGCGGGTTTCCGGCTCAGTCGATCCTGGGGCTGTCCCGCCGGGGCGGCTTGACCATGCTCGCGGGGTCGCTGCCGCTGCCGCCGGTGCTGCCGCTGTTCCCGCCGCCTCCGGGCCGGAAGCCGTCCAGGGCGCCGCCGAGTCCCTTCAGGGCGTCGCCGATCTCGCTCGGGACGATCCAGAGCTTGTTGGCGTCGCCTTCGGCGATCTTCGGGAGCATCTGCAGGTACTGGTACGAGAGGAGCTTCTGGTCCGGGTCGCCGGCGTGGATCGACTCGAAGACCGTGCGGATCGCCTGTGCTTCGCCTTCCGCGCGGAGCGCCGCCGAGCGGGCCTCGCCCTCGGCGCGCAGGATCGACGACTGCTTCTCGCCCTCGGCGGTGAGGATCGCCGACTGCCGCACACCTTCGGCCTGCAGGATCGCGGCGCGCTTGTCGCGGTCGGCGCGCATCTGCTTCTCCATCGAGTCCTGGATGGACGTCGGGGGCTCGATGGCCTTCAGCTCGACGCGGTTGACGCGGATGCCCCACTTGCCGGTGGCCTCGTCGAGCACGCCGCGCAGCGCCGCGTTGATCTCCTCGCGGGAGGTGAGCGTCCGCTCCAGGTCCATGCCGCCGATGATGTTGCGGAGCGTCGTCACCGTGAGCTGCTCGATGGCCTGGATGTAGCTGGCGACTTCGTACGTGGCGGCCCGGGCGTCCGTCACCTGGTAGTAGATGACGGTGTCGATGTTGACGACGAGGTTGTCCTGCGTGATGACGGGCTGCGGCGGGAACGGGACGACCTGTTCACGCAGGTCGACACGGTTGCGGACCGTGTCGATGAAGGGGACCACGATGTTCAGGCCCGCGTTGAGGGTGCGGGTGTACCGGCCGAAGCGCTCGACGATGGCGGCGCTCGCCTGCGGAATCACCTGAATCGTCTTGATGAGTGCGATGAAGACCAGCACCACCAGGATGATCAGGACAATGATGATGGCGTCCATCGCCGTCCCCCTGCACGTATCACTGATTGACGTCTGTCAGACGGTAGAAAGTACCCCGGCGCAAGCAACTCGCCCTGCTCGCAAGGGTGTTACCCCGCCTCGCGGCTATCCCATCACGACCGCGGTGGCTCCGTCGATCTCCACCACGTCGACCTGCCTGCCGGCTTCGTAGGCCGCGTCCCCGTCGAGCGCGCGGGCCGACCAGACCTCGCCCGCCAGCTTGATCCTTCCGCCCTGCCCGTCGACGCGCTCCAGCACCGTCGCCTGACGGCCGCGCAGGGCGTCGACGCCGCTGCTCATCGCCGGCGCCTGGTTCCGTGAACGGCGCGCGATCGGCCGGACGACGACGATCAGCGCGGTCGAGACGACTGCGAAGACGAGGACCTGCGCCACCATTCCCCCGCCGAGCCCGGCGGTGACGGCGCCGGCCACACCTCCGACCGCCAGCATTCCGAACTCGGGCATCGCCGTGAGGACGAGTGGAATCCCGAGCCCCACCGCGGCTATCAACCACCACACCCATGCATCCACACGGACATGGTAGGCCCGCGATCAGCCGAGCGGCAGACCCTGAGCCGTCCAGCGGTCGCCGCGCTCCTCCACGACGAGCGGAAGTCCGAAGCAGCGGGAGAGATTTCGGGAGGTCAGCTCGGTCTCCAGGGGGCCCGCGGCGAGGACCTGTCCCTGACGAATCATCAGTACATGCGTGAAGCCCGGTGCGATCTCCTCGACATGGTGGGTCACCATGATCATGGAGGGGGCGTACGGATCGCGGGCGAGGCGGCCGAGCCTGCGCACCAGGTCCTCGCGGCCGCCGAGGTCGAGCCCTGCCGCCGGCTCGTCCAGCAGCAGCAGTTCGGGGTCGGTCATCATGGCGCGGGCGATCAGGGTGCGCTTGCGCTCGCCCTCGGAGAGCGTGCCGAACTTGCGGTCCAGGTAGTCGCTCATGCCGAGGCGGTCGAGGAAGGCGCGGGCCCGCTCCTCGTCGATCGCCTCGTACTCCTCCTGCCAGTGCGCCGTCATGCCGTACGCGGCGGTGAGCACCGTCTGCAGGACGGTCTGGGAGCGGGGGAGCTTCTCGGCCATGGCGATGCCCGCCATGCCGATGCGGGGACGGAGCTCGAAGACGTCGACCGCGCCGAGCCGTTCACCCAGGACGGTGGCGGTTCCGGAACTCGGGAAGAGGTAGCTGGAGGCCATGTTGAGCAAGGTCGTCTTGCCGGCGCCGTTCGGCCCGAGGATGACCCAGCGCTCGCCCTCCTTGACCGACCAGGAGACGTCGTCCAGCAGAGCGTGGCCCTCGCGGACCACGGATACGTCCACCAGCTCCAGTACTTCGCTCATGAGCGCGTTGTCTCCCATTGCAGTCGCCGTTTCCCGTGCCTTGTGGGCACAGTCCCCAGACAAAACCTACGCCACGCGTTCGACGGCCTGTTCCTTAGGCTGTGCTCATGCTCCAAGAACCTCGTTCAGGGCGGATGGCCGCCTGGGGAAATGCGCTCTTTGCCGGACTGATCTCACCGGACGAGGCCGCCGAGCGGATGGTCGGGGAGGACGCGGCGCACCGCGTGGCGGCGCTGCCGTCGTCCGCCGCTCCCGGGGCGGAGCCGGAGCCGGGGCCCGTGGGGCTCACTCTCGCGCTGGGCCGGCTGCGGTCGCTGGGCACGCACGGACTGCGGGTGGCACTTCCCGCGCCCGGGCACCCGCTGGGTCTGAGCGGGCCGCCGGAGCTCAACTCCCGCGCCCTCGACGCGGGCGAGGCCGTACTGGCTCCGGGGGCGGGCCTGGGACTCGTCCCGGAGCTGTACGAGGCGGGGCCGGAGGGCGACGTGCACGCCGAGGTGACGTGGCACTGCCTGCCCCTGCGGGACGGGCCGCCGGCGGACGTGCCTTCCCTGGCCGAGGCGGAGCGGGAACTCGCCGAGGCCGTACGGGAGGCCACCGATCTCCTCACGAAGCTGGACGTGGCCGGTTCGGGCCCTGTGGCGGACGCGGCCCTCGACGCGTACCGGGCGCGGATGGAGGCGGGCAGGCGGCTGCTGGCCCCTGGCTACCCGCCGCGTGCCGTGCGGGTGCTGGAACTCGCGCAGCGTGTGCGGGCGCTGGTGGACATCGCGCAGGGAGACGTGCCGGGCGGCGGGAAGGGCGCGGGAGACGGCCGGGAGCACGGCGGCGCGGTCAGCTCGTCCGAGATCGCAGCGCGGGCCGAGGCGCTCCGCCCGGTGGAGCGCACGGCGAGGCGGGCGCAGGTCGCGGCCTACAACGCCTACGAGGAGGAGCTCGGGCGCAAGCGGATGTGAGCGGGCCGGGCCACCGGGGAGCGGATCGCGCTGTGTGCGGCGACGGCGTCGGCCCGGAAGCCCGCCTCAGGAGGCAGCCCGTCAGTGCGTGATCCCGTGGCGGACGGCCCACAGCGCCGCCTGGGTACGGTCGGCGAGGTCGAGCTTCATCAAAATGTTCGACACGTGCGTCTTCACCGTCTTCTCCGACAGGACGAGTGCCCGGGCGATCTCCCGGTTGGAGCGCCCGTCCGCTATCAGCTCCAGCACCTCCCGCTCGCGCTCGGTGAGCTGCGTGCCGCGTCCCGCGCTCCCGCCCGAACCCTCGGAGAGCAGCGCCCCGGCGACTTCGGGTTGCAGCAGGACGTGGCCCGCGTGGATGGAGCGGATGGCCCCCGCGAGGGCGTCCGGGTCCACGTCCTTGTAGACGTAGCCCGCGGCTCCCGCCCGCAGGGCCGGGACGACGGTGCGCTGCTCGGTGAAGCTCGTGACGACGAGGACGCGTGCGGGGTTGCCGAGCTGCACGAGCTGTCGCAGCGCCTCGATCCCGTCGGTGCCGGGCATCTTCACGTCCATCAGGACGATGTCCGGGCGCAGCTCCTCGGCGCGGGCCACACCCTCCTCGCCGTCGGCGGCCTCCCCGACCACCTCGATGTCCTCCTGGATCTCCAGGAAGGTACGCAGTCCGCGCCGTACGACCAGGTGGTCGTCGACGATGAGCACACGGATCGGGTCAGCCACCGGGTACCTCCATCTCGATGACGGCGCCCTTGCCGGGCTCCGACTGCACGGTCAGCCGGCCGCCGACGCACTGGGCCCTGTCGCGCATCGACACCAGCCCCAGGTGACGTCCCGCCTTGCGCACGGCCTTCGGGTCGAAGCCCCGGCCGTCGTCGGCGACGCGCAACCGCACGGAGGCGGCCCCGAAGGTGAGCAGCACGTCGACGCGGACGGCCGAGGCGTGGCGGAGCGCGTTGTGCACGGCCTCCTGCGCGACCCGCAGCAGCGCCTCCTCGTGCGCCGAGGGCAGGGCCCGGGGGCTCCCCTCGGCGGAGAAGGCGACTTCGGCCGAGTGGGCGCGGTGGAGCACGCGGATCTGCGTCCTCAGGGTGGCGACGAGCCCGTCCTCGTCGAGCGCGGCGGGACGCAGTTCGACGACGGCGGCCCTCAGTTCCTCGGCCGCCTCGGCCGTGAGCCGGTCGATCTCGTGCAGTTCGGCCTTCGCACGCCCGGGGTCGCGGTCGACGAGGGCTGTGGCCGCCTGGGCGGTCAGCCGCAGCGAGAAGAGCTTCTGGGCCACGGCGTCGTGCAGGTCGTGGGCGATACGGGCGCGCTCGCCGGCGATCGTCAGCTCGCGGCTCCGCTCGTGGAGACGGGCGTTGGTGAGGGCGATGGCGGCGTGCTGGGCGAGGAGGCGCAGCAGCCGCTCGTCGTCCTCGGAGAACGAGCAGCCGCGCGCCGCCTCGTCCGGCGGCCCCTGCCCGGGTGCGTCGCGGGCGGGCGGGCAGCGCTTGTTGGCGAGGAAGAGGGCGCCCAGGACGTTCTCGCCGTCGGCGACGGGCATGCCCAGGAAGTCGGCGAGTTCGGGGTGGGCGCTGGGCCACCCCTCGAAGCGCGGGTCGGCGCGTACGTCCGCGAGGCGCTGCGGTGTCGCCTCGTGGAGCATCGCCGCGAGGATGCCGTGCTGCCGGGGCAGCGGGCCGATTGCCTTCCACTGCTCGTCCGAGACGCCGTCGACGACGAACTGGGCGAACCCGCCCTGGTCGTCGGGTACTCCGAGTGCCGCGTATTCGGCGTCCAGCAGATCGCGGGCCGAGGCGACGATCGTCTGCAGTACGTCGCGCACCTCGAGTTGCCGGTTCATGGCGAGCAACGCGGCGCTGACAGCGGCGAGCCCGGAGCTTTGGAGCATGCCGTCACGGTACCGGCGGGACGTCGCGGCGGTATCGGACGGACGCCCCGGGGACGGGGGCCTCAGGACCTAGGACCGAGGCCCAGCCGCGTGACTCTGCGTTTATAGCTTCTACACACTGCGTAAATGTAATCGGGTATGCGGTGTGAGTCGCCGCATAGGACGCAGATCACGTACGAGCTTGCTTAGTAGTAGTTGCCCACTGACCGGACGTGCAGCGCTGACACGTCAGGGCCTCCGACCTTTTCGCGAACCACTATCAAGGTTAGTAATGGTGATTTTTGCTCGGTGACTGACGGCAGCTGAGAATTGCTGCCGCCGTAGCGGCCACTGTCGCTGCGGTCCGCAACCTGGAAGAGGTTTCCTCCCTATGAGCGTTCCCACTCCTGAACGCCACGGCAGGCTGTCCCGTCTGCACAAGATCTCGGCGGCCACCGGTGCGGCCGCCGTCGGCGTGACGGCCATCGCTTTCAGCGTCGTGCCAGGGCAGAAGGACAGCGGAAACGACACTGCCGGATCGGAGCCGGCAGCACAGGCGATCGCCCTTCAGACGGCCGCCGACAGCCCCGCCACCCAGAAGGCGGGCATCGACGCCCAGACCACAGCGGCAGACGGCCGGGCCCGCGCGAGCGCCGAGAAGGCGGCGCGCAAGAAGGCCGAAGCCCGCGCCAAGGCGCGGCAGGAGGCAGCCGAGCAGGCGAAGAAGGCAGAGCGCGAGCGGCAGCGCAAGCAGGCGGCGAGCCGGTCCGCCGAGCGCGCCGCGTCCCCCTCGGGGTCCCCGAAGCAGATCGCGCGGCAGATCATCGGTTCCGAGAAGCAGTTCCAGTGCTTCTCGAACATCGTCGAGCGCGAGAGCGGCTGGGACGTCCACGCGCAGAACCCCAGCGGCGCCTACGGCCTGGTGCAGGCCCTGCCGGGCTCCAAGATGGCCTCGGCCGGCCCGGACTGGCGGAACAGTGCGGCCACGCAGATCAAGTGGGGCCTCGGCTACATGAAGGACCGCTACGGCAGCCCGTGCGGCGCCTGGTCCTTCTGGCAGGCCAACAACTGGTACTGAGCCGGCGGTAGCGGGCGCGTTCCCGTACAGCGCGAAGGCGGCGGTCCCCTCGAAGGGGGCCGCCGCCTTCCGTGCCTGCCGAGCCGTGCGTGCCCGGCCTGCCGCTACTTGCGCATGACCTCCGGTTCGTGGCGGCGCAGGAGCCGCGCGACGACGAAGACCAGCACGACGCCGAGCCCCAGCAGGACGGCCATGTCGAGCACGTACGTGGCGGCCGTGTGCTCCCACAGCGGGTCCGGGTTGCCCTTCTCCCAGGGCAGCAGCGTGTTCATGTCGGCCGTGGCGCCCATCGCGGCGACCGCCCAGCGGGACGGCATCAGCCAGGAGAACTGCCCCACGCCAGGCGTGTCGAAGAGCTGGAAGAGCACGCCGGTGAAGACCACCTGGACGATGGCGAACATGACCAGCAGCGGCATCGTCTTCTCCGCCGTCTTCACGAGCGAGGAGATGATCAGGCCGAACATCATCGAGGTGAAGCCCAGCGTGATGACGGCGAGCGTCATCTCGACGGCGGGCAGGTCCTCCGCGAGCAGGCCCTCCGACGGGAGTTCACGCGGGGCGAAGCCGATGGCGGAGATGATCACACCCTGCACGGCGGTGACGATCCCGAGCACGAGCACCTTGGACATCAGATAGGCCGACCGCGAGAGGCCCGTGGCCCGTTCGCGCTCGTAGATGACCCGTTCCTTGATCAGCTCGCGTACGGAGTTGGCGGCTCCGGAGAAGCACATGCCCACCGCGATGATGAGCATGATCGTGCTGGCGTCCCGGTTGGTCCGCGCCTTGTTCAGCGGGCCGTAGCCGAGTCCGTAGTCGCTCGGGATCAGGGTGCTGACGCCGCCGAGGACGAGGGGCAGGATCACCGTCAGCGCCAGGAAGCCCTTGTCGGAGGCGATGACGGAGACGTAGCGGCGCACCAGCGTCCAGAACTGCGAGCCCCAGCTCTGCGGTTTGCGCATACGCGTCGGCGGGGCCTGTACCTGCTGCGCCTGCTGCGGGGAGACGGAGTCGAGGTCCGCGGCGTACATCTGGTAGTGCTGCGAGCCCTGCCAGCGGCCCATCCAGTCGTAGTCGCGGTAGTTCTCGAAAGCGGAGAAGACGTCCGCCCAGGTGCTGTAGCCGAAGAAGTTCAGCGCCTCCTCGGGAGGCCCGAAGTAGGCGACGCCGCCGCCCGGCGCCATCACCAGCAGCTTGTCGCACAGGCCGAGTTCCGCCACGGAGTGCGTGACGACGAGGACCGTGCGGCCGTCGTCGGCGAGGCCGCGCAGCAGCTGCATGACGTCGCGGTCCATGCCCGGGTCGAGGCCCGAGGTGGGCTCGTCGAGGAATATCAGCGACGGCTTGGTCAGCAGCTCCAGGGCGACGGAGACGCGCTTGCGCTGACCGCCCGAGAGCGAGGTGACCTTCTTGTCGGCGTGGATGTCGAGCTTGAGCTCGGCGAGCACCTCCTCGACGCGCGCGTTGCGCTCGGCGACCGCGACGTCGCCGGGGAAGCGCAGCCGGGCCGCGTAGCGCAGAGCGGTACGGACCCGCAGCTCCTTGTGGAGGATGTCGTCCTGCGGGACGAGGCCGATGCGCTGCCGGAGTTCGGCGAAGTGCTGGTAGAGGTTGCGGTTGTCGTACAGGACTTCGCCGACGTCGGCGGGACGGTAGCCGGTCAGCGCACGCAGCAGCGTGGACTTGCCGGAGCCCGAAGGGCCGATCACGCCGATCAGCGACTTCTCCGGCACGCCGAAGGTGACGTTGTTGAGGATCACCTTGCCGTTGTCGACCTTCACCGTCAGATGGCGGGCCGAGAAGGAGACCTCGCCGGTGTCGACGAACTCCTCGAGCCGGTCGCCGACCAGGCGGAACGTCGAGTGGCCGACGCCCACGGTGTCCTGCGGAGTGATCACCGCGGAGCCGGATTTGGGGAGCAGCTGCCCGTTGACGTACGTGCCGTTGTGGCTGCCGAGGTCGCGGATCTCGAAGCGTCCGTCCGGCGACGCGTGGAACTCCGCGTGGTGCCGCGAGACCTGGAGGTCGGAGACGACCAGCTCGTTCTCGAGGGCGCGGCCGATGCGCATCACCCGGCCCAGCGCGAGCTGGTGGAAGGTGGTGGGGCGCTCGCCGCCCCTGTGCGGCGCTCCCCCGGCCTGGGGGTGGGCCTGCGGGGCACCCTGCTGGGGGTGCTGCCCCTGCTGCTGGGGATGCTGAGGCGCGTAGGGCTGAGCCTGCGGTGCCGCCTGCTGCGGCACGTACTGCTGTGCGCCCGCTCCCGCCGGGTAGGCCTGGCCGCCGCCCTGCTGCGCCGGGACTCCCGGCTGCTGCTGCCAGCCCGCGTGCTGCTGCGGGACACCGGGCTGCTGCGGCTGCCCGCCCCAGCCCTGCGCCGCCGGCTGCCCCTGGGGCGCCTGCGCCTGGTGTGCGGGCTGCTGCTGGTGCTGCGCGGCGGCGGGTGCGCCCGCGGCCCCGCCCGCCGGTGCCCCCGAGCCCGAGAGCTTCAGATGCGGCCCGTCGGTGGCGTTGCCCAGGTGCACGCTCATGCCCGGGCCGAGCTCCGCCTGCTGGACGCGCTGCCCCTGGACGTACGAGCCGTTGGTGCTCCCGCTGTCCTCGATGACCCAGCCGCGTCCGCTCCACTTGATGGTGGCGTGCCGCCAGGAGACCCTGGCGTCGTCGATCACCACGTCGCCCTGGGGATCGCGCCCCAGCGCATACGTCCTGGACGGATCGAGCGTCCAGGTTTGTCCGTTCAAT
This sequence comes from Streptomyces sp. WMMB 714, assembly GCF_900090125.1. Classification (NCBI taxonomy): domain Bacteria; kingdom Bacillati; phylum Actinomycetota; class Actinomycetes; order Kitasatosporales; family Streptomycetaceae; genus Streptomyces; species Streptomyces sp. WMMB 714. Next base: position 479,124 of record NZ_FMHJ01000005.1, on the reverse strand, counting down.
TCCAGTACGAGTTCCGGCACTCCATGCCCCACAAAGTTGTCCCCCGAGTGACTCCCCCACTACGGGAGCCTAGGGATGGCGAACATCGTCTGGAACTATTTCAGGCCCAGGTCCCTGACAGGAAGTCGGCCCATGTCACAACCCCGACGCGACTGTGACCGACCGGGGACGTCCGAGCCCTCGCCGAGTGCAACGTGGCTGCTCACGACCGCCTCCGGCAAGCGAAAGGATCCGGACGGAGCTGAGCCCCCCCGGGGGTGCGACCGGCCTCGCAGCGATACCGTGAGAACATCATGACCACATCGCCGGCCACCCCGCCTTCGTACGCCGACACCCCCACGCTCCTGGTCAAGATCTTCGGCAAGGACCGGCCCGGCATCACGGCCGGCCTGTTCGACACCCTTGCCGCCTTCACCGTGGAAGTCGTCGACATCGAGCAGCTCGTCACCCGTGGACGCATAACTCTGTGCGCCCTCGTGACCGCGCCCGGCTCCGGCGGCACCGCCTCCGGCAACGGCGACGGCAACTGCCAGGGACCGGCCGGCGAGGGCGAGCTGCGGGCCACCGTGCACAGCTGGGCGGAGTCGATGGGACTCGAGGCCGAGATCATCTCCGGCGTGGGCGACAACCGGCCGCGCGGCACCGGCCGTTCGCACGTCACGGTGCTCGGGCAGCCGCTGACCGCCTCCTCGACGGCCGCCATCGCCGCCAGCATCACCGCGACGGGCGGCAACATCGACCGCATCTTCCGGCTCGCCAAGTACCCGGTGACCGCGGTGGAGTTCGACGTCTCCGGAACCGGGACGCAGACGCTGCGCACGTCGCTGGCGCTGGAGGCGGCGAAGCACGGCGTGGACATCGCCGTCGTCGCCTCCGGGCTGCAGCGCCGCGCGCAGCGCCTGGTGGTGATGGACGTCGACTCCACGCTGATCCAGGACGAGGTGATCGAACTCTTCGCCGCCTACGCGAACTGCGAGGAGGAGGTGGCGGAGGTCACCGCACGCGCGATGCGCGGGGAGCTGGATTTCGAGCAGTCGCTGCACGCACGGGTGGCGCTGCTGGAGGGCCTGGACGCGTCCGTCGTGGACAAGGTGCGCAAGGACGTACGGCTCACGCCCGGCGCACGCACGCTCGTGCGGACCCTCAAGCGCCTCGGCTACCAAGTCGGCGTCGTCTCAGGCGGTTTCACGCAGATCACGGACGCGCTGAAAGTGGAACTGGGGCTGGACTTCGCCGCCGCGAACACGCTGGAGGTCGCCGACGGCAAGCTCACCGGCCGCGTCACCGGTGACATCGTCGACCGGGAGGGCAAGACGCGGCTGCTGCGCCGCTTCGCGTCCGAGGCGGGGGTCCCGCTGCTGCAGACCGTCGCCATCGGCGACGGCGCCAACGATCTGGGGATGCTCAACGCGGCGGGCCTGGGCGTGGCGTTCAACGCGAAGCCCGTCGTGCGCGAGGCCGCGCACACCGCCGTCAACGTGCCTTTCCTGGACACCGTCCTGTACCTGCTCGGGGTGACGAGGGAAGAGGTCGAGGCCGCCGACGGCTCCGCTGGGAGCGACGACCACGACACGGACGGCGAACGGCTGCTGGACGCCCCTGCCTCCTGAACGTACGGCTCCCGGCACCGCCGCGGACGGTCCGGGGCCCACGGCGCAAAGGCCGGGCTCTGCCCCCGTGTTGAGCCCGCACACGCCAGGCGGCCCGCGCCGGGGATCGGCACGGGCCACCGCGAGGCTCGGAGAATCAGACGTGTCCGGGGGCGGCGCCCCTCACTCGTACGGTTCGTGCGGCGCCCAGTAGCCGGTCAGGGTCGCGGAGCCCGGCTCGACGGACTTCCACGTCCCGTCGAATCGCAGCACCGCGACCGCCGACGTAGGGAAGCCGTTGCGCTGCATGCGCTCCAGGGAGTCGCCCTCGGAGGAGCCGGTCAGCACCTCGGCGACACCCTGCACTCCCGGGTTGTGGGCCACGACCAGCAGGTTCTCGACGTCCTCGGGAACGTCGTTGATCACCGCGATGATCTCGCCGGGCGAGGCGTCGTACAGGCGCTCCTCGTAGACGGTTCTGGGACGGTGGGGCAGATGCGGCGCGGTCAGCTTCCAGGTCTCGCGGGTGCGGACGGCTGTCGAGCAGAGGGTCAGCCCGGGGGCGACGCCGTGGGTCGCCAGCCACTCACCGACTGCCGCGGCGTCCTTGCGGCCCCGGTCCGCCAGGGGGCGCTCGTGGTCTGCGACTTCCGGCCAGTCGGCCTTCGCGTGCCGGACAAGGACGATACTGCGGGGCACATCGACGCTCATGTCTCCCAGCTTCGCACGAAACGCGGTGCCGGGCGGAGGGTGTTGACGGTGCGGAAAGAGCGGCCGCCTTCCGGCCGTCAGCCGAGCAACGCCTGCTCGAAGCGCTCCAGGACCACCGCGAGGACGTCCGTCCAGGGCTGCGGAGCCGCCGCGTTCGCGTCTCCCCCGCCGATCAGCAGGCTCAGCAGCAGCGCGAAGGCGAGGACCGGCAGGACCGCCGCCCACCAGGGCAGCAGCTCGCGACCGGCGCTGCCGCCGGGAGGCGGGGCCTGCCGCCGGGCGGCGGTGACGCTGCGCGGACTGTCGCCACGGGCACGGGCCGTCGTCATGGGCTCGCCTCTCCCTCGTCCGTAGAGCGTCCGGTGGTGTACTCGGAGACGCTACGGAGGAGCGGACGGGCGCCCCATCCGGTGATCCACCCACTTTCCCCTGACCCAGCCCCCCTGGGGATGGTGGGGCCAGCACCACCATCGGGCGGCGCGGCGGTCCCGCGAGCGGGAGCGGCGGGCGTCAGGATTCGGCGGGCGCCGGGGCCCAGCGAGCGGGCGTCAGGGAGCGGCGATGTTCGCGACGACGCCGATGACGATCATGATGCCGAAGATCGCTCCCATGATCAGGAGCAGCTTCTTCTGTCCGTTCTGCGGGGCTGGTTCGAGCACTGGCATACCGGACAGTGTCGCACTCAGCGTCCGTCCTCGATGACACGGTCCCGTCCGGCCAGCACACCCACGGCCGTCTGGGCCAGCAGCAACGCCATCATCAGCAGCAGGGGGACGCGCCAGCCCCCGCTGACGTCGTGCAGGACACCCACGAGCAGCGGCCCGGGGATGGACAGCAGGTAGCCCGTGCTCTGCGCGAACGCCGACAGCTGGGCCACACCCGCGCTGGAGCGGGACCGCAGGCTGATCATGGTGAGCGCGACGGGGAAGGCGCAGTTGGCGATGCCCAGCAGCAGCGCCCACAGCCAGGCCCCCGCTCCCGGCGCGAACCACAGGCCCGCGTACCCGGTGAGCCCGCACAGGGCCAGGGCCGCGATGAGAGGGCCCTGGTGGCGCATCCGGGCCGCCACTCTCGGCACGACGAAGGCCAGGGGGACGCCCATGCCCATGGTGACGGCGAGCATCAGCCCGGCGGAGGAGGCGGGGACGCCGGCGTCCCGGAAGATCTGCGGGAGCCAGCCGAGCACGATGTAGGCGGCGGACGCCTGGAGGCCGAAGAAGCCGCCCAGCGCCCATGCGGTGCGCGAGGTGCGGATGCGGATGCGGCCGTCGCCCTCCGGGCTGCCCGCCCCGCCGCGGCGGCCCGCGGTCCCGTCCCCGCTGCCGCTCCGCCCGCCGGCGGCGGGGGCGCCGGGACGGCCGGGCTCGCGCACTGCCGGGGACGGCGCCGGGCGGCGGCTGCCCGGGTCCTTCAGCACCACGGCCCACGGGATGATCGCCAGTACCCCGAGCAGCGCCCAGGCGCCGAGCCCCACCCGCCAACTGCCGCCCAGGGCGCCCGTCAGGGGCACGGTGACCGCCGCGGCTCCCGCGGTGCCGAGGGCGAGACCCATCGAGTAGAGGCCGGTCATCGACCCGATGCGGCCGGGGAACCATCGCTTGACGACGACGGGCATCAGGACGTTGCTGACCGCGATGCCCGCGAGAGCCAGCGCGCTCGCCGCAAGGAAGGACACCGTGCCCCCGGCGAAGGGGCGCAGCGCGAGGCCCGCGGTGATCGCGACCATGCCGGCCAGCACCACCGGAGCAGGGCCGCGCCGCCGGGCGAGCCGCGGGGCGAGGCTGCCGAAGACGGCGAAGCACAGCCCGGGCACCGAGGTCAGCAGCCCGGCCACCGCGCCGCTCATGCCCAGGTCGGAGCGGACCTCCTTCAGGAGCGGGCCGAGCGCGGCGATCGCGGGACGCAGGTTGAGGGCGGCGACGAGCAGGCCCGCGGCGAGCAGCGGCACGACCCAGCGCGGGACCGCGGCCGGAGCGGAGGCGGGCGCGGCGGAGCCCCCGTGGGAGCCGGTCTGCGGGGTGGCGGGCGCAGCCGGGCGGGGGTCGTCGGGGAGGCCGTCGCGCTGCAGGTCGTCTTCCGTCATGGGCATGCGCCCCATCATAGAATCATGGGATGAATACGTGCCAACGCGTATCCTCCCCTCCACAGAAGCTGACGGGAAGAGCCCGCGGCCGACGCATACGGGAGAGAGATGAGCCTTCCCTCGCCGCAACGCTCCGCTCTGGCAGACCAGGTGATCTCGGCGCTGCGCTCCGCGATCACGTCCGGCGAGTGGCCGGTCGGCACGCGGATCCCCACGGAGCCGGAGCTCGTGGAGCAGCTGGGAGTGGCCCGCAACACCGTGCGGGAAGCGGTACGCGCCCTGGCGCACAACGGGTTGCTGGACATCCGGCAGGGTTCCGGCACGTACGTCGTCGCGACCAGTGAGCTGGCGGGCGTCATGCACCGCCGCTTCGCCGACGCCGACCCGCGCCACGTGGCCGAGATGCGGGCCGCGTTGGAGACCTCGGCGGCGCGGCTGGCGGCGCTGCGGCGCACCGAGGGCGACATGACGCAGATCGAGGCGCTGCTGGAGCGCCGCGAGGCGGCCTGGGCCTCGGGGGTGGTGGAGTCGTTCGTCGAGGCGGACGCGAGCCTCCACCTCGGCGTGGTCGCGGCCTCGCACAACGACGTACTGACCGCGGTCTACTCGGACCTGGGGGAAGTGATGCGCGACTTCCTCCGCTTCGACGTCGGCGGGGAGCTGCGCCCGGAGAACCACATGGACCACGCGGGGCTCGTCCGGGCGATCCAGGCCGGTGACGCGGAGGCCGCGGAGCGGGAGGCCGCCTCCCACACACAGGAGTGGGGCTGCGGGGTGCGGAAGGCGAAACAGGGCGCCTGAGCACCGTCCACGCGGCTCCATGCGCCACTATGCGCCTCCATACGCGCTGTCGACGCGCAGCGGCCCCGGCAAGTGCCGGGGCCGCTCGTGCCGTGAGGCGGGTGCCGTGAGGCGTGGGGTGGGGCCTGCCGGTCAGGCGCCCATCATGTGCACGCCGCCGTCCACGTGGACGATCTCCCCGGTCGTCTTGGGGAAGAAGTCCGACAGCAGACCGACCACGCCGCGCCCCGCCGGGTCCGGGTCGGCCAGTTCCCACCCGATGGGGGCCCGGTGGTTCCAGACGTCCGCCAGCTCCTCGAAGCCCGGAATGGACTTGGCCGCCATCGACTTGATCGGGCCGGCCGAGATCAGGTTGCACCGCACGTTCCTCGCGCCCAGATCACGCGCGAGGTAGCGGTTCGTCGACTCCAGCGCCGCCTTGGCCACGCCCATCCAGTCGTACTTGGGCCAGGCGATCTGCGCGTCGAAGGTGAGCCCCACGACCGAGCCGCCCCGCGGCATCAGCGGAAGGCACGCCGTCGTCAGCGACTTGAGGGAGTAGGCGGAGACGTGCACTGCCGTGCCGACGTCCTCCCAGCTCGCCTCGAGGAAGTTGAACGCGCCCTGGGGGCCGAAGGCGATGGAGTGGACGATGCCGTCGAGCTGGGCGTCCTCGCCGAGGTGCTCGGCGATCTTCCCGGCGAGAGAGTCCAGGTGCTCCTGGTTCGTCACGTCCAGCTCGATGACGGGGGCTTCCTTCGGCAGGCGCTTGGCGATCCGCTGGACCAGGGAGAGCCTGCCGAACCCGGTGAGTACGACCTCCGCGCCCTCCTCCTGCGCGATCTTCGCGGCGTGGAAGGCGATCGAGCCCTCGGTGAGGACGCCGGTGACAAGGATGCGCTTGCCGGCCAGGATTCCGCTCATCTTCAGTGGCCCATGCCCAATCCGCCGTCGACAGGAATGACGGCTCCGGTGATGTATGCGGCTTCCTCGGAGGCGAGGAAGCGGACGGAGGCGGCGACTTCCTCCGGCTGGGCGTAGCGGCCCAGCGGCACCTGCCCGACGATGTTCGCGCGCTGCTCGTCGGTGAGGGCCTTCGTCATGTCGGTGTCGACGAAGCCCGGCGCGACCACGTTGCAGGTGATGTTGCGTGAGCCCAGTTCACGGGCGATCGAGCGGGCGAAGCCGATCAACCCGGCCTTGGACGCGGCGTAGTTGGCCTGCCCCGCCGAACCGAGCAGGCCGACGACGGACGAGATGAGGACGATCCGGCCCGAGCGCGCACGCAGCATCCGCTTCGTCGCACGCTTCACGACGCGGAACGTGCCGGTGAGGTTGGTGTCCAGCACCGCGCCGAAGTCCTCCTCGGACATGCGCAGCAGCAACTGGTCCCGCGTCACACCGGCGTTGGCGACGAGGACCTCGACCGGGCCGTGCTTCTCCTCGATCTCCTTGTAGGCCCTCTCCACCTGTTCGGGGTCGGTGATGTCGCAACGGACCGCCAGGGCACCGCTCTTCATGAGGGACTCGGGCGGCTCGCCCGAGCGGTAGGTGACGGCGACCTGGTCCCCTGCGTCGGCGAAGGCCCGGGCGATGGCGAGGCCGATGCCGCGGTTGCCTCCGGTGACGAGTACCGAGCGGCTCAAGGTAGGACCACCCTTTCTGCGGTCTCCGCTTCTTGTCGCGTACGCGCTGCGCACGGCGAGGAAGCGGCCGATGTCTGTCCGTACGAAACTATCGGCCGAGGCCGCCCGAACGGGAACCCGTCAGCGACAGGGGGCCGCACGAGGCACTGTGGGATCCCTACACATTCCGGCGCCGGAGCGGGAATCCACCGACGGCCCGGCCGGACGGGCACGGCGAGCGGCTCGCCGACCCGAATAGACTCTGGGCGACCCTTGTCCGCTCCGATCTCCAGGACAGAACGTGACACGCCTCGGCGACTCCGTACAGCGCGCCAGCCAGCTGCTGGCGCAGGACCTCTCCTCCGACGAGACCGTCGAGCGGCTGCTCGCGGAGACGGGGTCGCGGCGGTATATGGATCTGAGCGACCTCCCCGCGAAGGACCAGGCCGCGCTCATCGGCGCACGCGCCGTCGAGGTGCTGCCCTCGGTGGAGAAGCTCGCCGAGGCGATCGAGGAGAAGGCGGCCGCCGGGAAGGGACTGCACGTCAAGCTCGGCATCGACCCCACGGCGGCCGACGTGCACCTCGGTCACGCCGTGCAGATGATCGTCCTCAGCCGCTTCCAGCGGATGGGGCACGACGTGACGCTGATCATCGGCGACTTCACGGCGAAGATCGGCGACCCGTCGGGCCGCACGGCGGAGCGCCCCGCGCTCACCGACGCGGACATCGCGAAGAACCTGGCGGGCTACCAGGACCAGGTCCGTCCGTTCTTCGACTTCGAGAACGTCAGCTTCCGGCACAACAGCGACTGGCTCGGCAGCATCGGCTTCGCGCAGCTGATCTCCCTGCTCGCCCAGGTGCCGGCGTCGGCGCTGCTGCAGCGGGAGGACTTCCGCAACCGGCTCGCCCAGGGGTCGGGACTGACCATGTCCGAGCTCATCTACCCCGTGGCGATGGCTCTCGACTCCGTCGAGCTGGAGTGCGACATCGAACTGGGCGGCGTGGACCAGTTGTTGAACATGCAGATGGGCCGGCGGCTGATGGAGCAGCACGGCCAGCGGCCCCAGATGATCGCCGCCATGCCGTTGATCGAGGGCACCGACGGCTCGGGCGCCAAGATGTCCAAGTCCAAGGACAACTACATCGGTCTGACCGCCACGGCGGACGACGTCTACGGCAAGATCATGTCGATCCCGGACCGGCTGATGGTGCCGTACCTGCGTGCCTGGACGGAGTGGACGGACGCCGAGATCGACCAGGCCGCTGCCCGCTGCGAGGCACGGACGCTGCACCCGATGGACCTGAAGAAGGTACTGGCGGGCGAGGTCGTCACCGCGCTGCACGGCGCCGCGGCGGCGAAGTCGGCCCGGGCGGGCTTCACCGCCCAGTTCAGCAGGAAGTCCTTCGGCGACGTCGGGACGCTGCCGGTCGTGGACGCCGCGGAGCACGGCGGCGAAGGCATCGCGGCGATCCTCACGCGGGTGCTGGAGTTCACGCCGAGCGCGTCGGCGGCACGGCGCATCGCCAAGCAGAACGGCCTGAAGCTGGTCGTCGAGACGGACGGCGGGGACCAGCGGTCCATCGTGCTGCCGGAGGCGGAGGCGCTGCGTCCGCTCGGTGAGGTCGTGTCCGAGAAGCTCGCCGAGGCGGACGCGAGCGGGACGCTCTACCTCAAGGCGGGCCGCAAGATCGCGCAGATCCGGGGCATCTAGACGCCGGCCGCCCGTCCTGCCTCGCGCCGTCCTGCCGTGCGGCAGGACGGGCCCGCGGGCTGCGCGGGGATGTGCACGGTCAGACGCGCTGACGCCGCCTCTTCCCGCGGATCGATTCCCACAGCGGGGTGCCCAGGGCGACGACGAGCACCGCGCCGCCCAGCTGGAGCCCGTGTCTGATCCAGTCGAATCCGCTGGTGACACCGACGCCCGCCCACGAGGCCACGGCGTTGCCCAGAACGGCGCCGAGGAGCCCGAAGACCGCCGTCAGCCACAGCGGGATGTGCTGCTTGCCGGGGATGATCGCGCGGGCGAGCACGCCCAGCACCAGCCCGACGATGATCGCCCACAACCAGTTCATCGTGCCTCCGTCTCCGTCTGCGCCCGGATCCGCCGTCGTCGGCCCGGAAGTGCGCTGCTGCCGCCGTCAGCTTGGCGCCGGGTGCCCTACGCCGCATGACGGACTGCTCCGTACGGGCCGCACCGCATCACCGCCCCGCTCCCCGGCCGGGCGGCCCGGCATCGTGAACGTCCGACCGGAGGCGTACCGTGATGAGGGTTCGCATACCCGCGGCGGGCTGCTCGCCGGCCCAGGGCGAAGGTGGTGGAGAGTGATGCGGAAGCAGCGCGAGGCAGAGGTCTTCCGGATCACGGGTGCCCGCCAGAGCCTCGCGGACGACGTGCGGGGCAGGCAGCGCCGGTACGTGATCTCGATGCTGATCCGTACGCTCTCGGTACTTCTGACCGTCGTGCTGTGGAACGTGCAACGCCCTCTGGCCATCGGGACTCTCGTCATCGGTGCGCTGCTGCCCTACGTCGCCGTGGTGATCGCCAACGCGGGCCGGGAGAACGCCCCTTCGCTCCCGTCGTCGTTCATCGATCCGCCCGTACGCCCGGCGATCGGCCCCCCGGAGAGCGTTCCGGAACCCCGCCACAGCAGGCCCGGCGATCCGACGGCCGACCGCAGCTGATCGCCGCACGCGCCGAGCGCACGCGACATCCTCAAGAAAAGCTCAGATCAATCATGTTGTTCCGCTGCACCTCGCACGGGTCCCCGTGCCATACTTCTTAGGCGCTCCGCATCCCCCGTCGGAGCGACAAGACCGACGCCGGGCGGCTCCCCCCGTGGCTGCCCGGCGTCGTTTGTTTGTCCGGGCGGGGTGTTGGATGGGGGTGTGCTTCCCTCCAACGAGACCTCAGAGAGCCCCGAGACTCCCATCTGCTCCGCCAAGGGCTGCCGGGCGCCCGCGGTTTGGGTGCTGGCCTGGAACAACCCCAAGGTGCACACGCCGCAGCGCCGCAAGACGTGGCTGGCGTGCGAGGAACACCGGGAGCATCTCTCGTCCTTCTTGGACATGCGCGGATTCCTGAAGGACGTCGTCCGCCTCAGCGAATGGGAGGACGGGGACCGCGGCTCAGCCGCCGATGGCTGACATCGGACGGTCGGGCTGCACGAACGACGGATCGTCGATGCCCGCGCCGGCCTTCTTGCCCCACATGGCGAGGCGCCAGCGGGCGGCGATCTCGTCGTCCGCCGCTCCGTCGCGCAGGGCGCCCCGCAGATCGGACTCCTCGGTGGCGAACAGGCATGTGCGCACCTGCCCGTCGGCCGTCAGGCGCGTGCGGTCGCAGGCGCGGCAGAAGGGCCGGGTGACCGAGGCGATGACGCCGACCCGGTGCGGGCCACCGTCCACGATCCAGCGCTCGGCGGGTGCGGATCCGCGCTCGTCCTCGCCCTCCGGGGTGAGGGTGAAACGGGTGCGCAGCGACTCCAGGATGTCGCCCGCGGTGATCATTCCGTCGCGCTGCCAGCCGTGCTGGGCGTCCAGCGGCATCTGCTCGATGAAACGGAGTTCGTATCCGTGGGCCACGGCCCAGGCGAGCAGGTCGGGCGCCTCGGCGTCGTTGAGTCCCGGCATCAGCACGGAGTTGACCTTGACGGGGGTGAGGCCGGCGTCCTGCGCCGCGGCCAGACCGCGGAGGACGTCCGCGTGCCGCTTGCGCCGGGTCATGCGCTGGAAGACGTCCGGACTGAGCGTGTCCAGCGAGACGTTGACCCTGTCCAGCCCGGCGTCCCGCAGCGCCGTGGCGGTGCGCTCCAGGCCGATGCCGTTGGTCGTCAGGGACAGCTTCGGCCGCTTGGAGAGCGCGGCGCAGCGCTCGACGATGCCGACGAGGCCGGGCCGGAGCAACGGCTCTCCCCCGGTGAAGCGCACTTCCTCGACGCCGAGTTCGTCGACCGCGAGGCGCACGAGCCGGACGATCTCGTCGTCGGTCAGCAACTCCGGCTTGGCAAGCCACTGCAGGCCCTCCTCCGGCATGCAGTAGGTGCAGCGGAGATTGCAGCGGTCGGTCAGGGATACGCGCAAGTCGGTGGCGACTCGGCCGTATGTGTCGAGCAGCATGCCGGCGGCCCTCCCACGGTTGTGCCAACTCTCGCAGAGTACGGGACGCCACCGACATTCAACAGATTGTTGACGTCGGTGGCGCCCCACGTGCGGCAGCGGAGGTGCCGCCCCACGGCCGGTGTCCGTCAGTGCGCGCCGAAGCCCGTCATGGAGCGGACCTCCAGCTCGGCGTGCTTCTTGACGGCTTCCTCCTCCTTGGAGATGACCGAGCCGATCCAGCCGAGCAGGAAGCCCAGCGGGATCGAGATCAGGCCGGGGTTCTCCAGCGGGAACCAGGCGAAGTCCGCCTCGGGGAACATCGAGGTCGGCTTGCTGGTGACGACCGGCGAGAACAGCACCAGCACCACCGAGGAGATGAGACCGCCGTAGATCGACCACAGCGCGCCCTGGGTGGTGAACCGCTTCCAGAAGAGGCTGTAGAGGATCGTCGGCAGGTTGGCGGACGCCGCGACCGCGAAGGCGAGAGCGACGAGGCCCGCCACGTTCAGCCCGCCGGCGAAGATGCCGAGGACGATCGCGACGCCGCCGATGATCACCGAGGAGATCCGCGCGGCGCCGACCTCCTCCTTGTCCGTCGCCTGGCCCTTGCGGATCACGTTGGCGTACAGGTCGTGTGCGAAGGAGGACGACGAGGCGAGGGTGAGGCCCGCGACCACGGCCAGGATCGTCGCGAAGGCGACGGCCGAGATCATGGCGAGCAGGATCGCCCCGCCGGTCGAGTCGGCTCCGCCGCCGATCTCCTGGGCGAGCAGCGGCGCGGCCGTGTTCCCCGCCGCGTCGGAATCGGTGATCGTCTTCGGAGAGAGCAGCGCCGCGGCGCCGAAGCCCAGCGCGATCGTCATCAGGTAGAAGCCGCCGATGATCCCGATGGCCCAGTTCACCGACTTACGCGCGGCCATGGCCGTCGGGACGGTGTAGAAGCGGATCAGGATGTGCGGGAGTCCGGCGGTGCCGAGGACGAGTGCGAGGCCCAGCGAGATGAAGTTGATCTTCGAGATGGTGTCCACCCCGTACTTCAGGCCCGGCTCCAGGAAGGAGCTCCCCTTGCCGCTGTTGGCCGCCGCGGCGTCCAGCAGGGTCGACAGGTTGTAGTTGAACTTGTGGAAGACCAGCGCCGTGACCACGAGCGTTCCGCCGATGAGCAGGACGGCCTTGATCATCTGCACCCACGTGGTGCCCTTCATGCCGCCGATCGTCACGTAGAGGATCATCACGACGCCGACGAGGACCACGATGAGGTTCTTCCCGGCCTCGCCCGAGATGCCGAGCAGCAGCGCGACGAGGGCGCCCGCACCGACCATCTGGGCCAGCAGGTAGAAGATCGAGACGATGATCGTCGAGATGCCCGCGGCCGTGCGGACCGGGCGCTGCCGCATCCGGAACGCCAGCACGTCGCCCATGGTGTAGCGGCCGGAGTTGCGCAGCGGCTCGGCGACCAGCACGAGGGCCACCAGCCAGGCCACGAGGAACCCGATGGAGTAGAGGAAGCCGTCGTATCCGGAGAGCGCGATCGCACCGGCGATACCGAGGAAGGACGCGGCCGACATGTAGTCGCCGGAGATGGCCAGGCCGTTCTGGAAGCCGCTGAACTCGCGCCCGCCCGCGTAGAAGTCCGTGGCGTCCTTGGTTCTGCGGCCGGCCCAGACGGTGACGCCGAGCGTGAGCAGGACGAAGACCGTGAAGAGTGTGACGATCAGAGTGCGGTGCTGGCTCGCGGCGGCAAGCTGCAGCTGCTCCGATGCGAGGGACTGTGTGAGGCTCATGCGTCACCCTCCAGGCGCTTCTTGATGGCAGCAGCCTTGGGGTCGAACTTGGAGGCGGCGAACCGGGAGTACCACACGGCGATCAGGAAGGTGGTGAGGAACTGTGCGAGGCCCAGGACGAAGGCCATGTTGATGCTGCCGACGACCTTGGTGGCCATGAATCCGGCTGCGTAGTTGGAGAGCAGGACGTACAGGAGGTACCAGGCGATGAAGCCGACGGTCAGAGGAAAGGCGAAGGAGCGGTAGGTGCTGCGCAGCTCGCCGAACTCGGCGCTGTCCTGCACCTGCGCGTAGTCCGTGCTGTCGGCGGGGCCGGACCTCTCGCTTTCTGATCCTGAGGCTGGTGCTGAGTCCACGGGAACTCCAGTCGGTGTGGTGGTGCTGTGAGGAAAATATGCAGGTCGGGGTGTACTTACTAGCTGTCCGGTGCCGCGCATCGTAGATCTTCACAAGGCCCGGGCAACAGGGGTCGGTCGTTGAATCACGAAAGAGGGATCCCGGGCAAACCCGGGCCATCTTCAGGAAAGCGTTGCTGAGCAGCTCCGATCAGCGCTAAGTTCCCAGCTCTGTGGTCAACTTCAAAGAACATGGAGACCCCATGGATTCACAACCTTCCAGACGGTGGCGCAAGTTCGCGATGCCGCTGGGACTGGTTCTGACCGCCTCTCTCGGCCTGGCGGGCGCCGCCGTGGCCAACGGTCAGGATGAACCAGCCTCCTCGAAGAAGGACGGCGAGACGCTGAGCTACGTCGTCAACACGGAGGCGGACGCCGGCACGATCAAGCGCGTGGCGAAGGAGATAAAGAAAGCCGACGGCAAGGTCGTCACGGCGTACGAGCAGATAGGCGTGATCGTCGCCCACTCCGCGAACGCGAAGTTCGGCGACAAGATGCGCGCGGTCAAGGGCGTCGACACGGCGGGCGCGACCCGCACCGCGCCCCTGAAGGCCGCAGGCACCACCGACGTGGGCAAGCCGAAGTTCGTGAAGGTGCCCAAGTCCAAGATCGGTGCGCAGGCCAGGGCCAAGGCGAAGGCCGAGGGCAAGGAGCCGCTGGAGTCCCTGCAGTGGGACAAGCGGGCCATCCGCGCCGACAAGGCCAGCAAGATCAGCGAGGGCAGCAAGGACGTCACCGTCGGTGTCATCGACACCGGTGTGGACGACACGCACCCGGACCTGCAGCCCAACTTCGCGGCCGGCCAGTCCGCCAGCTGCGTGGGCGGCAAGGCCGACACCTCCGAGGGCGCCTGGCGTCCGTTCGACCCGGCGAACGACTACCACGGCACGCACGTCGCGGGCATCGTGGCCGCCCCGCGCAACGGAGTCGGCGTCGCCGGCGCCGCGCCGGGCGTCAAGGTCGCCTCGCTGAAGGTCTCGGAGGAGGAGACCTCGCTCTTCTACAGCGAGGCCGTCGTCTGCGCGATGGTCTTCGCCGCCGACAACGGCGTCGAGATCACCAACAACAGCTACTACACCGATCCGTGGCTGTTCAACTGCGCCGACCACGACGACCAGGCGGCCATCGCCGACGCGGTGAGCCGGGCGACGAAGTACGCCACGGACAAGGGCGTCACCCACGTCTCCTCCGCGGGCAACTCCTCGCACGACCTGGCCGCGAGCGAGATCGTGGACGACACGAGCCCCAACGACACGAAGCCGGTCGAGCGCACCGTCGACCCGGCCGAGTGCCCGGACCTGCCCAGCATGCTGCCCGGCGTGACCTCGGTGTCGTCGACCGGCGCGGAGGACGGCAAGTCCTACTTCTCCAACTACGGCCTGGACGAGGTCGACGTCTCCGCCCCCGGCGGTGACCGCCGCTACCAGACGCCGGAGGACCCGGCCAAGGACGGCGGCGTCCTGTCCACGATGCCCGAGGGCGACTACGCCTACCTGCAGGGCACCTCGATGGCCGGGCCTCAGGTCGCGGGTGTCGCCGCGCTCATCAAGAGCAAGCACCCCGAGTCCTCGCCGAAGGAGATCGCCTGGATGCTGAAGGCGCAGGCGAAGAGCGTGACCTGCCCCGAGGAGTACGACCCCGACGGCAAGGGCACGTACGAGGCCGACTGCACCGGCCTCAAGGGCAACAACAGCTTCTACGGCCACGGCATCGTCGATGCCCTCGCGGCCGTCAAGAAGTGACGCCGCCGCGGGAGTCCTCCGCGGAAGCACGACGGCGGTGACACCGCACGGCGAAGGGACGTTCGCGGACCGGCCCGAGGGTCAGGACGTGACGCGCTGAGCCGGCGGACCGTCCGGTGAGGGGCCGGGTTGCTCAGGCAGCCCGGCCCCTTCCGTCGGGTCCTCGGCGGGGCGCCAGCCAGGCCCGCGGAAGACCCTTCCGGCGCGCTCGCTCCAATTGCGCGCCGACCGCAGATCGCGTCCGATCGCGGCGTATTCATGGGTCGCCACACGCAGCGGGTTGTACGTCGAGATGTTCTTGGTGAGCCCGAAGACGCACGGTTCGGTCTCGGGCGTGAACGAGCCGAAGAGCCGGTCCCAGACGATCAGGATGCCGCCGAAGTTCCGGTCCAGGTAGCTGCCCTGGGAGGCGTGGTGGACGCGGTGGTGCGAGGGCGTGTTGAACACGAACTCGACGGGGCGCGGCAGCTTGCCGATCCGTTCGGTGTGGATCCAGAACTGGTAGACGAGGTTCACCGAGGAGCAGAAGGCGAGCGCCGCGGGATGCACGCCGAGCGCGATCAGCGGCACGTAGAACGGCCAGACGGTCCACGTCGTCCACGGCTGGCGCAGCGCGGTGCTGAGGTTGAACTTCCTGCTGGAGTGGTGCACCACGTGGCAGGCCCACAGGACGCGGATGACGTGGTGGCCGCGGTGCGACCAGTAGTAGAAGAAGTCCTGCCCGAGCAGCATCAGCAGCACGGTCCACCAGACCACGGGGACGCGCAGCGGCGTCAGTTCGTAGACCGCCGCGTAGATCGCCACGATCGGGATCTTCCACAGGGCGTCGAAGACGAGGCTCCCGAGCCCCATCCCGATGCTCGTCGCGGCGTCCTTGGTCTCGTATCCGGCGGCGTCCTCGTCCGGATGGATGCGGTAGCTCACGATCTCGACAACCGTGAGCAGGATGAAGGCGGGTATCGACCACAGAACGACATCGGGCAATTGAGACGGCATGTCAGCAAGGTAAAGCTCGGCGCAGCCGCCCGCCAGGGGTTGTTACCGACTAGTACAAAATGAGTGGCCGCCTCGCACCGGGCCCGCCTGCTCCGCCGCCCGCCTCCGAACCGGCCGGAGAGGGCGCCCGGCCCCGGTCCCGGACGCCGGCGGAACCCGACCGGGGAAGGCGACGCGAGGACCCCGGCCGCTTCGTCCCGAACGCTCAAACAGGCGCGCGTGAGCGGACATTGACGACTCTTCGGCACGTCGGCGGCCGCGGGGCCGGGCCTGTCAGTGCCGCACCGTATTCTCTGTGACCATGCTCGAAGACCAGACGGCACGGCCAGACGAGCCCGCGGACGAGACCGGCGAATCTCTCCGAATTCCGGTTCAGTCACCCGCCGTTCAGGCACCGGCAGCTCTGCCCCTTCCCCTGGATTTCCCGGTTCCGCAGCAGCACGCGTCACCGGGTCCGGCGGCCGCCGAGAACGGGGAAAGCTGGCCGGAGAGCTATCCGCAGGGATACGCGGTGGTCGACGTGGAGACCACGGGCCTCGCCCGTCACGACCGCATCGTCTCCGCCGCGGTCTACCGGCTCGACGCCAGGGGCGAGGTGGAGGACCACTGGTACTCCACCGTCAATCCGCAACGCGACCCCGGCCCCACCTGGATCCACGGCCTCACGGCCGAAGTCCTCGCCGACGCACCGCTGTTCACCGAGATCGCCGACGCCTTCGCCGACCGCCTGGCCGACCGCGTCCTCGTCGCGCACAACGCCGTCTTCGACTGGTCGATGATCGCGCGCGAGTACGCACGGGCGGAGCGGACCCCTCCCGTGCGGCAGCGGCTGTGCACCATCGCGCTGGCCAAGCAGCTCTCGCTCCCGCTCCCCAACCACAAGCTGGAGTCCCTCGCCGCGCACTACGGCGTCGCCCAGCGGCAGGCCCACCACGCTCTGGACGACGCCCGTGTGCTCGCCGAGGCGTTCCGGCCCAGCCTCCGGCTCGCCGCCCGGCACGGGGTCCGGCTGCCGCTGCTGACGTGCCAGCCGCTCTCGGAGTGGTCGGAGGGCGGCTTCGGAGGCGGCGGCCGCAGGGACCAGGGCGGCAGCGGCCACCGGCCGTACGGACGCAGCTGGCGGCCCGCCCGTAAGCGCCCGGCCTGCCCCTACCCGAACCCGGGGCGGTACGAGCCGGGCGGCAGGCTGGTGCAGGGCATGCGTGTCGCCATCTCGGGCGACACCTCCGTGGACCGGGAGCTGCTGGAGGACCGCGCCACCGAGGCGGGCCTGCACATCGCCTCTCAGGTCTCGCGGCTGACCAGCCTGCTGGTCACCAACGACCCCGACTCCCTCACCTCCAAGGTCGTCAAGGCGCAGGCCCACGGGACCCCGGTGGTCGACGAGGCGGCGTTCGGGCAGCTCCTGCTGGACGTGGCCCCGGCGCCGGGCTCCGGAGGCTGAGGGGTAACGTCGTCAGGCGTGTACCGCTTCCTGTTGTCCCGGCAATGGGTGATCCTCACCCTTCTCGGTGTCGCACTCGTGCCCGCGATGATCGAACTGGGCTTCTGGCAGCTGCACAGGCACGAGGCGCGCGTCGCTCACAACGAGCTGATCAGCTCCAGCCTCCGCGCCCGCGCTGTACCGTTCGCGCAGGTCAGTCAGGGTGAGCGCGGTCCGGCGGAGGACGACCAGTTCCGTACGGCCACGGCGACGGGGCGCTACGACACCGCGCACGAGGTCGTCGTACGGCAGCGCACGGGAGCCGACGAGCAGTCGATCGGCTACTTCGTCCTGACTCCCCTGATCCAGCGCGACGGCAAGGCCGTCCTCGTCAACCGCGGCTGGATCGAGGCGGACGGCGACCTGACCCGCTTCCCCGACGTTCCCGAGGCGCCACGCGGCGAAGTCACCGTCACGGGCCGGGCCATGAGGGACGAGACGAGCGAGGCCAGCGGCATCAAGGACAAGCGGGGGCTGCCCCCTCGCCAGGTCATGCTGATCGACAGCCGCCGGCAGGCCGAGGCCATGGACCGCCCGGTCGTGGGCGGCTACCTGCAGCTCACGGACACCTCGCCGAAGCCCTCCGGCCACCAGCCGGAAGAGGTCGCCGAGCCGGACCACAGCAGCATCGGCCCGCACATGGCGTATGCCGTCCAGTGGTGGCTCTTCGCGGCGGGCGTGCCCGTCGGCTGGGTGGTGCTGGTGCGGCGCGAGCGCCGCGACCGTCTCGCGGCGCAGGACGCGGAGGGCGCGGAGGGCGCGGAGGGCGCGGAGGGCGCGGAGGCAGCAGTCCCCGCAGCCGCGGGCTCCGCCGCGGGTGACGGAGACAGCGTGCGCGAAGACGGCGTGCGCGGAGAGGGCACGCGGGAGGCCCCGGAGTCCGGGCGCGACTCCGGCAAGGTCTCTCCCACCGGCGCCGCAGGGCCGCCCTCCGCGGTCTGACAGCCTCACCGGCTCCCCCTGCGTGCGCGCGCCGCGGACCGTGGCGCACACTGTGAGCCATGGATCTTGGGCTGAAGGACCGCGTATACGTCATCACCGGCGCCACTCGTGGCCTGGGCTTCGCCGCCGCCGAGCAACTCGTCGCCGACGGAGCCCGAGTGGTCGTCACAGGCCGCACCGACGAGGCCGCCACGGAGGCCGCCGCCCAGCTCGGCGCGGGCTCGGCCGTGGGCATCGGGGCGGACAACGCCGCGCCGGAGACCGCGGAGCGGCTCGTGGAGACCGCCAGGTCGCGCTTCGGGCGGTTCGACGGCGTGCTGATCAGCGTGGGCGGCCCGCCCGCGGGCGTCCCCGCCGACGAACTGTCGGACGAGCAGTGGCAGTCCGCGTTCGAGACGGTCTTCCTCGGCGCGGTACGGCTGGCCCGCAAGGCGTCCGCCGAACTCGGCGAGGGTGGCGTCATCGCGTTCGTGCTCTCCGGTTCGGTCCACGAGCCGATCCCGGGGCTCACCCTCTCCAACGGCCTCCGCCCCGGCCTCGCCGGGTTCGCCAAGAGCCTCGCCACCGAGGCCGGGCCGCGCGGCGTCAGGGTCCTGGGGCTGCTGCCCGGGCGCATCGCCACGGAGCGCCTGCAGTACCTCGACTCCCTCTCGGGCGACGGAGAAGCGGCCCGGCGGCGCAACGAGGCGACGATCCCCCTGCGCCGCTACGGGACGCCGGAGGAGTTCGGACGTACCGCTGCCTTCGCCCTCTCACCGGCCGCCTCCTACCTGACGGGCGTCATGCTTCCCGTGGACGGCGGCGCACGGCACGGCTTCTGAGCGAGGTCAGAGCACCCGCTCCGGGCGGTGCTTGACCGCACCCAGCCGCACCTCGGCGGGGAGCTTCTCCAGCGCCGCCGAGTTGCGGGCGTGCTCCAGCGCCTCCTTGGTGAGACGGCCGAGCACCGGCCCCGGCTCGGCGTGCGGTTCCAGCCGGAGTCCCATCACCGCCTGCGGCGCGGTGCGCCGTCCGGTGAGCCGGACGGCCGCCCTGTCCACTCCCGGCAGGCCGGACGCCTCCGCCTCCAGGACGTTCTCCATCGCGCTGCCGCGGAGCAGGGCGCCCTCGCCGTCCCCGGTGTCCACCAGGACCTCGCCGAGCCTGCGCCGCCGCAACTGCGCCAGCAGCCACCACAGCAGCAGGAGCACCAGCAGGGAGAGCACCCCGATGACGGCAGGCCACCACCAGCTCTCGGACCGCCAGCGGGTGCGCTCGCCGTCCGTGAGCAGCGCGTCGTCCGGGGCGGTCCACGGCCAGCCGGAAGGCATCGAGAAGTCCAGGTGCCGGGGCAGGTCGAAGCCGGCGACGAGCACCGCGAGCCCGAGGGCGAGGAGCAGCGTCCCCGCCAGGCCGAGAAGCACGCGGTTCACGGACCGAAGCGTTCCGCCCATCCTGATCAGCCTCTCTTCGGGCGCCGCACGTGGACGGACAGGCCGGGCTGCCGTGCGAGGCCGAGCTGCCGGATGCCCTCCGCGAGCACCGAGTCGAGATCGCCCCGTACCTCGTGGAGGTCCCTGAAGTGCGCGCGGGCGTGCGCCCGCACCTTCCGCCGTCCGACCGAGACGTCGACGGACTGGACCCCGGTCACCTGCATCGCGCGGTCCCTCAGCACGAGGCCGGCGGCGGAGCGCTCCAGTCCGGCCCGTACGTGCGGGTGTTCGCGCCGCATCGGGAGGAGCCCTCGGCGGCCGGGCGTCACCGCCAGCGTGATCAGCCACACCCCCAGCAGCGTGACGGCGCAGGCGGCGGCGAGGACCTTGGCGTCGTTCACGGCGGTACCGGCCAGCTCGTCGGCGAGGGTGCGCCGCCAGCCCATCGCGGGCTCCCCTGCCCGCACGGCGGCGACGTCGTAGAGCAGCACCCCGGCCAGGGCCGCCGCCAGCAGCGCGACGATCCCGGCGGGCACGCGCCGCAGCGACCAGAAGCGGCCGGCGCGGTGGCCCGCCCCGCCGGAGCCGCCCGGGTCGTACGCGGCCGCCGACGCCGCCTGCTCCAGGTGGCCTCCGCCGCCTCCCCCCTGCTCTGCGGACGGGGGCGTCTTCTCGAGGGTCGGCATCTGCTGGGTGCGATCGTCGCTCACCGGACCCTCCCGGGTCTCTCGCTGTCCAGCTGCTCGGAGTGGAGCCGCTCCACGCCGACGGCGACCTCCGGCACATCCATGCCGACCAATTCCTTGACACGTGAAGCGACTTGGCGGCGCACCGCAGCACACTGCGCGCCGATGTCCGAAGGGTAGCCCAGCTCCACGACGACACGGACCCGAGCTGTCCGGTCCCTGAGCGACGCCGAGGCGCGGGGCGGGCGGAGAGGACCGCGGGGCACCTTGAAGGCGGCGGGTACGGTGCGCAGGGCCTCCCGGGCCGCCTGCGCCGCGACCTTGGCCACGACCCGCTCGACGATCGTGGTCGCTCCCCTCGCGGGGACGGCCACTTCGGCTGAGGTCACCCTCTCACCCCCTCACCGGCGCCGGCTCTCGTCGCGGATGCGGAAGATGTCCTCCGCCTGCAGGTCGCCGTCCAGGAAGCGGCCCGCCACGAAGCCGAAGCCACCCAGCGCGGCCACGAGCAGGAAGGCCCCGAAGCCGCCGAAGTATCCGGCGAAGCCGAGCGCCATCCCTGCGATCAAGCCGATCACGGCCATGCTCATCGTGAGCTCCTTCGCTCAGTGGACGTCGTGTGCCGCCACTTCGTCCGCCGGACCGCCACTGCCGCGCTACTGCACGCGTGTACGGCCCGAGTCCTCGTCCTCGTCCTCCTCGTCGGGCAGCTTCACGTCGCTGACCGCGATGTTCACCTCGACGACCTCGAGGCCGGTCATCCGCTCGACGGCGTTGATGACGTTCTCCCTCACGGAAGCGGCCACGTCGGCGATCGCTACGCCGTACTCGACGACGATCTCCAGGTCCAGCGCGCTCTGCACGTCGCCGACCTCGGCGCTCACGCCGCGGGACACGGACTTGCTGCCGCCCGGGACGCGGTCGCGCATCGCACCGAACGTGCGGGCCATTCCGCTGCCCATCGCGTGCACGCCGTCGACGTCGCGCGCCGCCATCCCGGCGATCTTCTCCACGACTCCGTCGGCGATGGTGGTGCGCCCGCGGCTGCCCCTGTCGCCCCTGGGCCGCCTCGTCTCCGACTTTCCGTCGTGGGCCGCCGTGTTGGAGCCGCCTCCGCGAGCTTCGAAGCGGTTGCCGGGCTTGGTGTCCGTCATCGTCCTCACCCTTCAGATAGGGAACGTCTGACGACATACGAAATGCCGCTCTTGTGCAACATTAGATGGATTCACCGCAACCCGCCCGCGTACGCCGACCTCCCGGCTCACCGCGGGCACGGGAGAAGCGGCGCACCCGGGGCACTGACGCAGAACACCGGCAGACACGACAGGGAGTCGCACATGGCCGCCGATCAGCTGACACAGGGCGTACGGCATCAGCTGAGCCTGGGAAACCTGCTGCCCCTGGGCGGCGCCGGAGACGGGGCGTGGCTCACGGAGAGCGCGGCGGTGAGCGTACTGCGCACGGCCGCCGCACGGACGGTGCCGGAGGTGCGGCTCGAGGGCGTGCGGCTGAGGCCCGCGGACCCGGCTGAGGCGGCCGCTCCCTCCGTGCCGGCGCCTCCTTCGGCCCTCCCGCCCGGCACCCTGCGCATCGAGGCGGACTTCGCCGCCACCGCCGACGCCCCTCTGAACACGACCGCGGACCGCCTCCGCACCGCCCTGCTCACGGCTGCCGACGAGCGGCTCGGTCTCGACGTGGCGTGGGCGGACCTGCGGGTGACGGATCTGCTGGACGGGCCCGCCGCCCCCGTGGACGGCGGTCCGGACGGCGTCCCGGACGGATCGGCTCCGGGGACTCGGTCAGCTCCGGGGACGCAGGAGCACGTGACGCACGGGCCCGACGAGCACCCGCCCGCCCCCGCGGACCACCCCCGGGCGACGGCGACGGCCGAGACGGTCATCGCCGTACCTGGCGTGACGCGGCTGGCGCCGGTCCTCGGGCCGCTGCTGGGCGGGCGCAGGACCGACGCCGTGAGCGTCACGGACGTCGAGGACGGGTCCGGCGTCCGCAGCCGCCATCTGCAGATCCAGATCGGGGTGGACGAGCAGGCCCGCGCCCTGGACGTGGCGCTGGCGGTGCGGGAGGCGGCCGCCAAGGCCGCCGCATGGGACGCCCCGGAGCCGGCACCGCCCGTGACGGTCGCCGTGGTCGTGACGGCGGTCGACCCGGCCATCGGCTCCGGCGGCGTGCGCACCGCGTGAGCCCGCGGGCGCGGACGGCGCGGGGCTCGTCGCGCCGGGCGGGGGCGTGCGTGCCGGGCACGGGACGGCTGCCGGACGGCCGCCGCGCCGGCCCCCCGCCCGTGGATCAGTCGCCGATGCCGGCCAGGTCGCGCAACCTCCGCGCCTGGGCTGCCCGTTCGGCGGACAGTTGCTCCTCGTACGTCCGCGTGACCGCCCCGGCGAGCAGCGCCTTCGTCTCGACGACGGCGTTGCGCGGCGCGGCGAGCAGAGCGGCGGCGAGGTCGGACACGGCCGCGTCGAGCTCCTCGGCGGGGACGACCAGGTTCGCCAGCCCCGTCCGCTCGGCCTCCTCGGCCTGGATGAACCGTCCGGTGGCGCAGACCTCCAGCGCGCGCGAGTAGCCGAGGATCCGCACCAGGGGGTGCGTGCCCGTCAGGTCGGGCACGAGACCGAGGCTCGTCTCGCGCATCGCGAACTGCGCGTCGTCGGCGCACACGCACAGGTCGGCGGCGAGCGCGAGCTGGAAGCCCGCTCCGACGGCATGGCCCTGCACGGCGGCGACGCTGACCAGGTCCGGACGGCGCCACCAGGTGAACGCCTCCTGGAAGACGGCGATCGTCTCGTCGATCTCCTGGTCGGAGGCGTGCGCGAGGTCGCCGAAGTTCAGCTCGCCCTCGATGCCCTCGGGAGCGAACGCCTGCCTGTCGAGGCCTGCGGAGAAGGACCGGCCCTCGGCGCGCAGCACCACCACCCGGGCGTCGCCGGGCACCATGCGGCCCGCTTCGGTCAGCGCCCGCCACAGGGCGGGGGACTGGACGTTGCGCTTGGCGGGATTGGTGAGCGTGACCGTGGCCACGGCACCGTCCACGGCGAGGCGCACGCCGTCCTTGTCCAGCAGGGTCATCGACATCCTCCGGTGGTTACTCGGCAGTCATGTGACTGAAGAGTAACCACCGGAAGGGGATGCCTGGAAGTCCCGTCAGGCCGAGGCGGACTTCTTGCCTCGCGTGGCCCCGCCGCGACCTCGCAGGGTTACACCGGATTCGCTGAGCATCCGGTGCACGAATCCGTAGGAACGGCCTGTTTCTTCGGCCAGCGCCCGGATGCTCGCACCGCCGTCGTACTTCTTCTTGAGGTCTGCCGCGAGCTTCTCGCGCGCGGTGCCGGTCACCCGGCTGCCCTTCTTCAGAGTCTCGGCCACCCGTGCCTCCTCATGGGAAGTGCGCTACGTGACTCTCATGATCACCCCTCCCCCTGCTTCTGGCCACCCATTCGGCAAGGTCCATCGGGGCGCGGTCACCGGAGGGCTACTGTCCGTTGACGTCGGAGGACGCGATTCCGGTGGCTTGATCCTTTGCCCCGGACACCGGCCGGCGGTGAACACACAGGTCAGGCAGGCCCGTTGAGCGCTGCCCGGCACCGGGGGCAGGGTCTGCCACAGGCGTCCCGCGGCGCCGCGCGGGCACGCCGGGGTACGAGCCGCCCTCACTCAGATGAAGGATCAAGTGTCGGCCGAATGATCCAGAAGGGGTTGATCAAGGGGCGCGGCCGCCGCAGAGGGTCAGGCGAGGGCGACGAGATCCGCGTAGTCCTCGCTCCACAGGTCCTCGACGCCGTCCGGCAGCATGATGATCCGCTCCGGTTCCAGCGCCTGCACCGCACCCTCGTCGTGGGTGACGAGGACGACGGCCCCCGTGAAGGTGTGCAGGGCGCCCAGGATCTCCTCGCGGCTGGCGGGATCGAGGTTGTTGGTCGGCTCGTCCAGCAGCAGGACGTTGGCGGAGGAGACCACCAGGGTCGCCAGGGCCAGCCGGGTCTTCTCCCCGCCCGACAGCACCGAGGCCGGCTTGTCCACGTCGTCACCCGAGAAGAGGAAGGAGCCCAGCGTCTTGCGGATGTCGACGAGGTCCATGTCGGGGGCGGCCGAGCGCATGTTCTCCAGCACGGTGCGCCCGGGGTCGAGCGTCTCGTGCTCCTGGGCGTAGTAGCCCAGCTTGAGCCCGTGGCCAGGGACGACCTTGCCCGTGTCGGGCTCCTCGATGCCCGAGAGCAGCCGCAGGAGCGTCGTCTTGCCGGCACCGTTGAGGCCCAGGATCACGACGCGGGATCCCTTGTCCACGGCCAGGTCGACGCCCGTGAAGATCTCCAGCGAGCCGTAGGACTTCGAGAGGTCCTCCGCCATCAGCGGTGTCCTGCCGCAGGGCGCGGGGTCGGGGAAGCGCAGCTTCGCGACCTTGTCGGAGACGCGTTCCGCCTCGAGCCCGGAGAGCAGCTTCTCGGCGCGCCGGGCCATGTTCTTGGCCGCTACCGCCTTCGTGGCCTTGGCGCGCATCTTGTCGGCCTGCGAGTTGAGCGCCGCCGCCTTCTTCTCCGCGTTGGCGCGCTCGCGCTTGCGGCGCTTCTCGTCGTCCTCGCGCTGGACGACGTACTGCTTCCAGCCCATGTTGTAGACGTCGATCGCCGCACGGTTGGCGTCCAGGTAGAAGACCTTGTTCACGACGGTCTCGATCAGGGCCAGGTCGTGGGAGATCACGATCAGGCCGCCGCGGTACGTCTTGAGGAAGTCGCGCAGCCAGACGACGGAGTCGGCGTCGAGATGGTTGGTGGGCTCGTCGAGGAGCAGGGTGTCGGCGTCCGAGAAGAGGATGCGGGCCAGCTCGATGCGGCGCCGCTGACCGCCGGAGAGGGTGTGCAGCGGCTGGGTCATCACGCGGTCGGGAAGGCCCAGGCTGGCCGCGATCGTCGCGGCCTCCGCCTCCGCGGCGTACCCGCCCTTGGTGAGGAACTCGGTCTCCAGGCGCTCGTACTTCTTCAGCGCGCGCTCGCGGGTGGCGCCCTGGCCGTGCGCGATGCGCTCCTCGTTCTCGCGCATCTTGCGGATGACGGTGTCCAGTCCGCGGGCGGAGAGGATGCGGTCCCTGGCGCTGACGTCGAGATCGCCGGTGCGCGGGTCCTGCGGGAGGTAGCCGACCTCTCCGCTGCTGGTGATGGTGCCCCCGGCAGGGTTCGCCTCACCGGCGAGGCACTTGGTGAGCGTGGTCTTCCCGGCCCCGTTGCGGCCGACGAGGCCGATGCGGTCGCCCTTGGCGACGCGGAACGTGGCGGATTCGATCAGGATGCGGGCGCCGGCGCGCAGCTCCAGGCCGGTGGCGGTGATCACGGACTACTCCAGGCATGGTTTACGGGCGTACGTACGGACACTGAGGCGGACGTACGGCGCTAATGCGTGCGGGAAGTAGCCATGCCGTCAGTCTAACGGCGCCGCGCAACGGATTTGTCTCCGGCGATTGTCAGTGCCCGCTGCGAGACTGCGGAGCAGGTGAGGAAGGTCCGCGGCGGCGCGGGCCCCGTCGAGGAGGCATCGTCATGAGTGACGCACCGACCCTGTACCCGACGCTCGTGTACAGGGACGCGAAGGCGGCCATCGCGCAGTTGGAGAAGGCGTTCGGCTTCAGGCGCTCCGCGCTGTACGAGGGGGAGGACGGCACCGTTCTGCACGCCGAACTGACCTACGGCAACGGCGCGGTGATGCTCGGCTCGAAGAACAAGGAGGGCGTGTTCGCCGAGGCGATGGGCCAGGCGGGCCCCGCAGGGCTGTACGTGGTGGTCGACGACGTCGACGCGCACTGCGCCAGGGCCCGCGAGGCCGGCGTGGAGATCCTCATGGAGCCGACCGACCAGGACTACGGCTCGCGCGACTACATGGCCAGGGACCTGGAGGGCAACGTCTGGAGCTTCGGCACCTACGTGCCGCCTCTCGGCCCGTAGGCCGCACCCGGTCCCGGCGGAGGCGGCGCGGTCAGAGGCCCCCGGTGTGGACCTGGAACGCGGCACGGCGCACCGCCTTGGCGAGCGCCGGGTCGGGGTGCGCGGCGGCGAGCGCGACGAGCACCTGCACGGTGCGGGGATGGCCGATGGCCCGCACCTCCTCCAGCAGCTTGGGAACGGTCCCCTGCACGGCGGTCTCCAGGTGGTCGACGAGCAGGCGCTCCTCGCCGTGGTCGGTGACGGCCGCCGCGGTGTCCACCCAGAGCCAGGTGGCCTCCTCGCGGGTGAGGACGCCGGGGGCGCCGCCCGCCAGGTCCTCCGGGTCGGCACCCTCGTGCTCGGCGAGCCAGAGCAGCGCGTACGGGCGCAGCGTCGGTTCCGCGGCGGCCGTGCGCACCTCGGGTTCCGCGGGGGCGCCGACGACGCGGAGCGCCTCGAAGGCCAGCCCGCGGATGAGGGCGTCCTCCCCCCGGGCGGCGCCCAGCAGTTCGGTGATGGCGGTTCCGGTGGAGCGGGCGGCCAGCCAGGCGCGGTACTCGTCGCGCGCGGGACCGGGGCTGAGGCGCGCACACCCGCGCAGCATGTCCTGGGCGGGCTGCTCGATGTTGCCGGCGGGGCTCTGGGCGGCCACGCAGATCTGTTCGAGCTTGGTCCACACCGCCCAGTTGCCCAGCGGGGTGAGCACGGCGGAGCCCTGGCGTACGGCCGGCTCTCCCGGGGGGTCCCCCGGTTCCGGGCTCCCCTCGGGTGCCGTGGCACGCGGCCCGGCGGGCGCCTCGACGTCGGAGCACCGGGTGAGGGCGCCGACGGCCGCGAAGCCGTCGAGTGCCCAGTCGAGCAGGCCGGGGAGCGAGACCTCGGTGGCGGCGATCGCCGCCGGGCCGTCGGCCGGTGCGTCCCGGCGCTCCGGCGCGGTGTCCGTCCCGTCGGGCTCCCCGTCGGCCGCCGCCTCACCCGCCGCCTCGGGTGCGGCGTCGCGCTCGGCGCGCAGCTCGGCCACGCGCTTGGCGAGCAGGTCGTGCAGATCGGGGAAGGTGAGCGGCCCGGCTGTCAGATGCATGACGGACAGCAACTGCGGGGCCGCCTCGACCACTTCGGCGACGAGGCCGGGGTCGGCGGGGGTGGGCGCCGGATAGGCCAGGGACCACGCGTCGAAGAGGGCGACCCAGCCGCGCAGTACGGCGCTGTCGTCCCGCTCCCAGGCGCGCAGTCGCCAGCCCGGGCGGGCCGTCCCGTCGTGGAGCTCGACGAGGCCGGCGAGGCGCGCGCGGTCCCACTGGGTCCGGACGTGCGACGGGGGCATCCGGAGCGCCGTGGCGGCTCGTTCGGTGTCCGGTCCGCTTCCGGGGTGTGCCTCGTGCCGCTCGGCCCACCGGGCCAGCGTCACGGCGTCGGCCAGCGCGGCTCTCGCCTGTCGGGCGAGCTCCTCGCGGGAAGGCAGTCCCTCGGGCGGCGGCGGCGCGGGGCGCGTACGCCGGGCGGTCACCGTGCGCCGGGCAGCGGCGATCGGCCGCGTGGGGACGAGGCGGAGCGGGTTGTCTCGCGGGGTACGGGACGGCGTCACAGGGGCAGTCTTCATGGTCTGTGGCGCAAATCCCAAACGGGGTCCCGGAATTCTCTGTTCCGCTTCCCGTTGCCGGGCCCAACTGCCCTGGTCCGAGCGGCGGTTGGCGACAATTCAATGGTTTTCCACGGCTGCCCCCGGCGGCACCGGCCGACCGGCTGCCGCAGCCGTTCCGCGGAGGCTGCCCCCGTTCCGGGGAAGCGGCCTTCACAGGAGCGGCGTCAGGAAGCGCCGCAGCCTCTCCTCGTACTCGTCGGGGTCCGCGTTCCACATCGCGGCGTGCGGGGCGTGCGG
Organism: Streptomyces sp. WMMB 714; assembly: GCF_900090125.1. NCBI lineage: Bacteria > Bacillati > Actinomycetota > Actinomycetes > Kitasatosporales > Streptomycetaceae > Streptomyces > Streptomyces sp. WMMB 714. Next base: position 450,986 of record NZ_FMHJ01000005.1, on the reverse strand, counting down.
AACCGTGTACAGGCTGACGAGTTGCTCACGGGCGGCAGCGAAGGCCGTCGACGCTTCCCAGGGGGCGATCGTGTCGTCCGGGCCGTGGACGATCAGGGCCGGCACGGCGAGGCGGTCCGGACGGACCACCGGAGCGGGTGGGTCCGGTTCGGCGGCGCGGGCGTGCCCCTGAGCGGCCCGTACGGCCAGCGGCAGGAGCGGGCGCGGTACGTGGCGCTCCGCGGCGAGCGCCCGCAGGGTGGTCCACCAGTCGAGCACCGGCGAGTCTAGAACGAGACCGCTGACGCGTCCCGCGGCGCCGCCGTCCCCCGGCCCGGCCCGGGACCGCAGCTCGTCCGCGGCCCGCAGCGCCATGGACGCCCCGCTGGACCAGCCGTGCAGCACGACCTGCGCGGCGCCCTCCCCGACGGCGTACCGCACGGCGGCCTCCACGTCGCGCCACTCGGTGCCGCCGAGATGGCGGACGCCGCCCGGCGGGGCGGGCGCGCCGGCGTCGCCCCGGTAGGAGAGGCCGAGGACGGGGAGCCCCAGGGCGGCGTAGAAGGGGAGCAGCGGCAGCGGCTGCTCCGGTCCGGCTCCGAGGCCGTGCAGCGCGATGACCCAGACGTCGCGAGGCCCGGGCACGAACCACGCGGGCAGCGGCCCGAGTTCGCCCGGAATCTCGATCTCCGTGCGGTCCACGCCGAGCGCGTCACCGGGACCTCCCGTGCACACCTGGGGCGTCAGCCAGACCTTGGTGCGGGGAGCCAGCTCGCCGTAGGTGATCCGCTCCAGGCGGCGTACGACGGTGTCGGCGGCGGCGCCGGCCTGCTGCCCGCCGCTCAGCACGGGGCCGACGACGGCGTGGCAGCCGCGCCCGACCAGGCCGTACGTGCCCGGGAGCAGGGTCGTCAGGGAGCGGGTCAGCGCGATGTGGCCGGTGCCCACCTCGTGCACCGTGAGGGAGGGCCCGCCGAAGCCCGCGGGCAGGTGCCCCCGTCCCGCGGCCGGTGCGGAGCGCGCCGGCCGGAGAGCGGCCCCGGCCGCGTACCGGCCCGCGGCCACGGCGGCCGCGGCGGCGCCGAGCGCGGAGGTGGCGGCCACCGCCGCCGTACGCATGCGCATCCAGCCAGTGTCGCGTCTCCGGGGCGCCTACGGCCAGCGGGCGGCGTCGCCCGGGTGACCGCGACGGAAGGCGTCCGGGAACCCTGCGGCGGCGGATTTCCGGGCGGAACGGAGCCGGGCGGGTCCAACGGCGGGGAGGGGCGGAGAGGGGGCCGCGGAGCCCGGAAGCACGCCCGGCGGCCGTCGCCTTCACCCGGCCGGCGTCTGGCCGTACCCGCTGAACTTCTCGGCCACGCGCCGGAGTTCCTCGTCCGGCAGCAGCGACGGGGTACGTCCCGGCACGGAGGAGGCCGTCAGCCACAGGCGGCACATCCACTCGAGCTGCGCCGTCCTGTCGTACGCCTGGTCGAGGTCGGCTCCGTAGGCGATGGTGCCGTGGTTCTGCAGCAGGCAGGCGCTGCGCCCGTCGAGAGCCTCGAGCATGCGGGCGGCCAGCTCGTCGCTCCCGTAGGTGGCGTACGGGGCGACGCGTACGGGGCCGCCCAGCGCGGCCGTCATGTAGTGCACGGCGGGGAGTTCGGTGACGAGCGTGGAGACCGCGGTCGCGTGTACGGCGTGGGTGTGGACGACGGCCCGTGCCCCGGTGCGCCTGTACACGGCCAGGTGCATGGGGAGTTCGCTGGTGGGCTCCAGACTGCCGGCGGTGCGCCGCCCGTCGAGGTCCACTGCGCACAGGTCGCCGGGACCGAGCCGGTCGTAGGGGACGCCGCTCGGCGTGACGAGGACGTTCTCCCCCACGCGTACGGACACGTTCCCCGAGGTGCCCACCACGAGGCCCTCCGCAGCCGTACGGCGGGCGACGGTCACCAACTCGTTCCAGGCGCTGAGCACTTGAGGACCTCCGGGAGGGTGCGGAGCCCCGCTCGGGGCGGTCGGAGAGGGCCCCGGCGACGGGCCCGGGGAAGCGTGGCACGCGGGACGGACGGTGGTGGCGGGACCGGTTGTGGCACCGCTCACAACGTACGGCGGGGAGCGACACCCCGCTGCCCGCCGTAGTTCATCTTCCGTTCACCCACCGTCCCTACGTTCAACGAGTCATTAACCTTCGACTGATTGTGCCTGGGTGAATGGAACACATCACGCTTCTCATCGGGATCGTGATCGTCACGGCCTTGGTGTTCGACTTTACGAACGGCTTCCACGACACGGCCAACGCCATGGCCACCACCATCTCCACCGGGGCGCTGAAGCCCAAGACCGCGGTGGCGATGTCGGCGGCCCTCAACCTGATCGGCGCGTTCCTTTCCGTCGAGGTCGCCAAGACCATCTCTTCGGGAATCATCGACGAAGGCTCCGGTATCCAGCCTGAAGTGATCTTCGCCGGCCTGGTCGGCGCGATCATCTGGAACCTCCTGACATGGCTCGCGGGGCTTCCCTCAAGCTCTTCCCACGCGCTGATGGGCGGCCTCCTCGGCGCCACCGTCGCGTCCGTGGGGATCGGCGCCGTCAACGGCGGCACCGTGGTGATGAAGGTGCTCATCCCCGCCCTCGCCGCCCCGCTCGTCGCCGGGCTCGCCGCGCTGTTCGCGACGCGTCTGACCTACCGGGCGGCACGGAACGCCGACGAGCAGCAGACCGCGAAGGGCTACCGGGCCGGGCAGATCACCTCGGCCGCGCTGGTCTCCCTCGCGCACGGCACCAACGACGCGCAGAAGACGATGGGCGTCATCACCCTGGCGCTGATCACCGGCGGCGCGCTGGCGCCGCAGGCCGACCCCCCGACCTGGGTCATCGTCTCCGCCGGTGTGGCCATCGCACTGGGCACGTACCTGGGCGGATGGCGGATCATCCGCACCATGGGCAGCGGCCTGACCGACATCAAGCCGCCTCAGGGCTTCGCCGCGCAGACCAGCGCCGCCGTGACGATCCTGGCCTCCTCGCACATCGGCTTCTCGCTCTCCACCACGCACGTCTGCTCGGGCGCCATCATGGGCTCGGGGGTCGGCCGCAAGGGCGGCGTCGTGCGCTGGTCGACGGCGGCCCGCATGGTCATGGGCTGGGGCCTGACGCTCCCGGCCGCGGGGCTCGTCGCCGCGGGTGCGGCCCTTCTCGCGGGGCAGGGCACCTGGGGCGTCACCACGGTCGCCGTGCTCGCGGTGGTCGTCAGCGGCGGCATCTGGCTGCTCTCGCGGCGCCAGCCCGTCGACCACACCAACGTCAACGACACGGCGGTCCCGGGCGAGACCGCGGAGGAGGACGCCGCGGGCGTCGTCACGACCGCGCTCCAGGCCGTCGCACCGCCGCCCACCGTGAAGGCGGGAAGCGACGCCTCGCTGCCGGAGATGTCCCTGCCGCCGCAGGGCACGCCGGCTGCCGGGTCCGCCGCCGAAGCCGAGAAGGAACGCCCCCGGGCGGGCTCCACGCTCGGCTAGCGAGCCGGCCCGCCGGACGGGACGCTCGCACCACAGCACCGACTCGAGACACCCCGACCCCGACCGCACAGCAGAGCGGCGTCAGCCGGACCTCTGCCGGACCTGAGACAGGGAAACGCTATGGACATCGACTGGGCAGCACTGGGCGAGGTATTCGGCGTCAGCCTCGTGGCCACTGTCGGCCTGGTGGGGCTCTTCACGCTCGGCATCGTGAACGGCTCCGCGGGCAAGGCGCAGGGCGGCGGCACGGCGACCCTCGCGCGCACCGGCGCGTACGCCTGCTACGCGCTGTGCGCCGCGGCGGTGGCGTACGGCATCTACATCATCACCGCACCGTGAAGTAGCGCCCGCCGGCCGGACTTCCGGGCACGGCGGGCAGCATCGGGCGAGGGGTACGGGCGGGCAGCCCGTACCCCTCGCCGTGCGTCTGCTCACACTCTTCCGCCGCAGGTCAGCGGCGAGTTGACGGCCCATCCCGTACATGGTGGACTTCCGGTTGCCCAACGGCGGCTGGAGAGGAAGCCGGTGAGAATCCGGCGCGGTCCCGCCACTGTCACCGGGGAGCGAACCCCAAGCGAAGGTCACGGCCCACGAGCGTCAAGGGGCCGGAAGGCCGGGGGACGCTGCGATCCGGGAGCCAGGAGACTCTCGCCGCCGGTACGTCGAGCCAGGGCGAGGACCCTGAGTGAGGACACCGCCATGCGTGGCTTCCCGGCCGCACCCCGTCCCGCAGTCGCATCCGCCGTCCCGGCGGGACTCCCCCGCCCGCGCCTGCCTCGTGCCGGCAGCCCTCCGCTGGGGGCCCGTCCCGTCCGCCGGAGCCCGACGGCGCGCTGAGCCATGCGAGTTCATCGCGCGTACGCCTGGGGCGCCGCCCTCGGCTACCTGGGGGACGTGCTCCTGGGCGACCCCCGCACCGGGCATCCCGTCGCCGTCTTCGGACGGGCCGCCGCCGCGGCCGAGCGCGTCCTGTGGCGCGACTCCCGCGCGGCGGGAGCCCTCCACACCGCACTGTGCGCGGGCGGCCCGGCCGCGGCGGCCGCGCTCCTCACCCGCGCCCTGCGCCGCAGGGGTCCGGCAGCGTCCGGCGTCGCGGCGCACGCGCTCGCGGGCATCCCGGCTCATGCGGCGGCGACGTGGACCGTCCTCGGCGGCAGCGGACTGTGCACGGCGGCGTGTTCCGTCCAGGCCGCCCTGGAAGCGGGGGACGTGGACCGCGCGCGCGTGCTGCTGCCTCAACTGTGCGGCCGCGACCCGCAGTCGCTGGACGCGGAGGGCATCGCCCGCGCCGCCGTCGAGTCGGTGGCGGAGAACACGTCGGACGCCGTCGTGGGTGCCCTGGTGTGGGGAGCGCTGGCCGGCGTCCCCGGTATGACGGCGTTCCGGGCGGTCAACACGCTCGACGCGATGGTGGGTCATCTCTCCCCGCGTCACCGGAAGTTCGGCTGGGCCGCCGCGAGGCTGGACGACGCGGCGGGCTGGCCCGGCGCACGTCTGACGTCGGCGCTCGCCGCGCTCGCCGGCCCCTGCCCGCGCGGCGCCCTGCGGGCGTGGCGCGGCGACGCGCACCGGCATCCCAGCCCCAACGCGGGCCCGGTGGAAGCCGCGTTCGCGGGTGCGCTGGGAGTCCGGCTCGGCGGGACGCTGAGCTACGGCGGGCGCACGGAGCACAGGCCGGTGCTCAACTCCCCCGGCAGGGCCGTGCGTCCGGGCGACATCGCACGCGCCGTGCGCCTCTCGCGGCGCGTGGGGCTCCTCTCGCTGGCGCTCACCACGGCGGCGGGCGTGGCGGGACGGCTCGCCGCCGCCCGGGTCCGCTCGCGTGGCGGAAGCCGTACGGGAACGGGAGGTACCGCGGCGTGACGGGCGGGCAGGAAGAGCGCGGCGGACCGGGCCCCGGTGCCGCCGCACGGGGCGGCGGACTGCTCGTCGCCGGCACGACGTCCGACGCGGGCAAGAGCGTGGTCACGGCGGGCATCTGCCGCTGGCTGGCGCGCAAGGGGCTGAAGGTCGCGCCGTTCAAGGCCCAGAACATGTCGCTCAACTCGTACGTGACGCGGGAGGGCGCGGAGATCGGGCGGGCGCAGGCCATGCAGGCCGCCGCGGCGCGCACCGAGCCGACGGCCCTGATGAACCCGGTGCTGCTCAAGCCGGGCGGCGACCGCAGCAGCCAGGTGGTGCTGCTGGGCAAGGCGGTCGGCGAACTCAGCGCGCGCGGCTACCACTCGGACCGGCAGGAGAAGCTGCTGGGAACCGTCACCGGCTGCCTGGAGGAGCTGCGGCGCACGCACGACGCCGTCATCTGCGAAGGCGCGGGAAGCCCGGCGGAGATCAACCTCAGACGCACCGACATCGTCAACATGGGGCTGGCGCGCAGCGCGGGTCTGCCTGTCGTCGTGGTCGGCGACATCGACCGCGGCGGCGTCTTCGCCTCGTTCTTCGGTACGACGGCGCTGCTCGCCGCGGAGGACCAGGCGCTCCTCGCGGGCTACGTGGTGAACAAGTTCCGCGGCGATGTGTCGCTGCTGGAGCCCGGGTTGGAGATGCTGCGCGGACTGACGGGACGGTCCGTGCTGGGGGTCCTGCCCTGGCGGCACGGTCTGGGCATCGACGAGGAGGACGGGCTGCGCGTCTCCCTGCGAGGCGCCGTACGGGAGTCGGCCGCGGAGGGGCCGTACGGAACGGACCTGCTGCGCGTCGCGGTCGTACCACTTCCGCTGATGTCGAACTTCACGGACGTCGACGCGCTGGCCGCCGAACCGGGCGTGGTCGTCCGCTTCACGGACCGCCCGGAGGAGCTCGCCGACGCGGACCTGGTGGTGCTCCCCGGGACCCGCGGGACGGTGCGTGCACTGGAGTGGCTGCGCTCGCGCGGGCTGGCGGACGCGCTGCTGCGCAGGGCGGCGGAGCGGCGTCCGGTGCTGGGCGTCTGCGGCGGCTTCCAGATGCTGGGCGAGCGCATCGAGGACGAGGTCGAGTCGCGGGCGGGAACCGTCGACGGGCTCGGGCTGCTGCCCGTCCGCGTGCGCTTCGCCGCCGCCAAGACCCTTGCCCGGCCGGCCGGTCGGGCGCTCGGCGAGTTCGCGGAGGGCTACGAGATCCACCACGGCGTCGCCGAAGTCCTGGGCGGCGAGGCCGTGTTCACAGGCAGCGGAGGCGAGCCGCTCGACGGGTGCCGGGCCGGCCCGGTGTGGGGGACGCACTGGCACGGTTCGCTGGAGAGCGACGGGTTCCGTCGGGCGTTCCTGCGGAGAGTCACCCGCGACGCGGGCCGTACGGGGTTCGTCCCCGCACCCGGCACGAGCTTCGAGGCGCTGCGCGAGGAGCAGTTGGACCGCCTGGGCGACCTCGTCGAGGAACACGCCGACACCGACGGGCTGCTGCGGCTGATCGAGTCCGGCCCGCCCGCGGGTCTGCCGTTCGTCGCGCCCGGGGCGCCGGGAGATTTCCATGATGTCCGAGACGGCCGAGACGCGGGAGCGCACTCATGAGCACCATCCGGAGCCCCTACCCCTTCTCAGCGATCGTGGGCATGTCCGACCTGCGGCTGGCGCTGCTGCTCAACGCGGTCTCGCCCGCCGTCGGCGGCGTGCTGGTGCGCGGTGAGAAGGGGACCGCGAAGTCCACCGCCGTACGGGCGCTGGCGGCGCTGATGCCCGAGGTCGCGGTCGTACCGGGGTGCCGCTTCTCCTGCGACCCCGCCGCACCGGACCCCGACTGCCCCGACGGGCCGCACGAGCCGGGCGGCGGAGGGGCGCGTCCCGCGGCGATGGTGGAGCTGCCCGTCGGCGCCTCCGAGGACCGCCTGGTGGGAGCGCTCGACATCGAACGTGCCCTGTCGGAGGGCGTGAAGGCGTACCAGCCGGGTCTGCTGGCCGACGCCCATCGCGGCGTGCTGTACGTGGACGAGGTCAACCTCCTCCACGACCACCTCGTCGACCTGCTGCTGGACGCCGCCGCCATGGGCGCCTCCTACGTGGAGCGTGAAGGGGTGTCCGTCCGGCACGCCGCGCGGTTCCTGCTCGTCGGCACGATGAACCCCGAAGAGGGCGAGCTGCGGCCGCAGTTGCTTGACCGCTTCGGGCTGACCGTGGAGGTGACGGCCTCCCGCGACACCGACGAGCGCGTGGACGTCGTACGCCGGCGGCTGGCGTACGACGCCGACCCCGCCGCGTTCAGGGCGAGTTGGGCCGACGAGGAGCAGTCGCTGCGTGAACGCATCGCTGCGGCACGGGAGTTGCTGCCGGGCGTGCGGCTGGGCGACGAGGCGCTGCGGCAGATCGCGGCGACCTGTGCGGCGTTCGAGGTGGACGGCATGCGCGCCGACCTGGTCATGGCACGCACCGCGACCGCTCTCGCCGCGTGGGCCGGACGCACCGACGTCGTGGCGGACGACGTGCGGCAGGCGGCTCTGCTGGCGCTGCCGCACCGCCGCCGGCGGAACCCGTTCGACGCGCCCGGCCTGGACGAGGACAAGCTCGACGAGACGCTGCGCCGGCACAGCACGCCGGACGGCGGCGACGGATGCGGAAGCGACGACGACGGGGACGACGACCCGGACGGCGGCGGTCCCGACGGCGGCGGGCAGCCCCCCGGGAGCGACGGCCCGCCGGGTCCGGACGAGCCCGCGCAGAGCCAGGAGAGCCAGGCGGACGCGCCCCTTCCGGAGCCGCGCCGGGGCGGTGAGGGGCAGCAGGAGCCCTCTCCGGCGGCCGGCGAGGCCGAGGCAGCTCCGGAGGGCGGTGACGACGGGCCCGGCGAGAAGGACGGCACCGGCGGGGCGCCGCCGGGCCGGCCCGGTGAGAAGGCGCCCGCCCGCGCGTCCGAGCCGTTCCGGGCCCGCACCCTCTCCGTCCCCGGCCTGGGCGAGGGAGCCGCCGGCCGCCGCTCCCGCGCCCGCACGTCCCAGGGCCGCACCACCGGCGCCCGGAGGCCCCGCGGCGCGCTCGGCAGGCTGCACGTCGCGGCCACCGTGCAGGCGGCGGCTCCGCACCAGCACGTCCGCGGACGCAGCGGGCCGGGCCTGGTGCTGCGGCGCGACGATCTGCGAGAGGCCGTACGGGAGGGGCGCGAGGGCAATCTCGTCCTGTTCGCCGTGGACGCCTCGGGCTCCATGGCCGCCCGCAAGCGGATGGGCGCTGTCAAGGGGGCGGTGCTGTCGCTCCTGCTGGACGCCTACCAGCGGCGCGACAAGGTGGGCATGGTCACCTTCCGCCGGTCCGGGGCGGAGGTCGCGCTGCCGCCGACGTCGTCGGTGGAGGCCGCGGCAGCACGTCTCGAGTCGCTGCCCACGGGCGGCCGCACCCCGCTGGCCGCCGGGCTGCTGAAGGCCCGTGACGTGCTGCGGGTGGAGCGGATGCGGGACGCGGCGCGCCGCCCGCTGCTGATCGTCGTCACCGACGGGCGCGCCACCGGCGGCGCCGACCCGGCCCGTCAGGCTCAGCGCGCCGCCCGGCTGCTGGAGGCGGACGGCACCACGTCGGTGGTCCTCGACTGCGAGGCGGGGCCGGTACGGCTCGGCTTGGCGGGCGAACTCGCGCGGGACCTCGGGGGCACCGCGGTCACGCTGGAGGAGCTGAGGGCGGACGCCGTGACCGATCTCGTACGGCACGCCACCGGTTCGCGGCCCCGCGGCGGGACGGGCCCGGCAGCACGGCAGGGCCCGGGGCGAGAGCACGGTCCGGCAACAGGAGCAGGGGCAGGAGCAGAGACGCGGGCGGGGGCATCCGCCCGCCGAGGGAGGGCGGCGTAGTGCCGAAAGGACAGCCGAACACCGTGCCGGACGACGGCCTGACCACCCGGCAGCGCCGCAACCGCGCCCTGGTCGCCGTCCACACCGGAACCGGCAAGGGCAAGTCGACCGCCGCCTTCGGCCTGGCGCTGCGGGCCTGGAACCAGGGCTGGCCCATCGGGGTCTTCCAGTTCGTGAAGTCGGCCAAGTGGAAGGTCGGTGAGGAGCGGGCCCTGCGCGTGCTGGGCGACTCCGGCGAGGGCGGCCCCGTCACCTGGCACAAGATGGGCGCGGGCTGGTCGTGGATCCAGCGCGACGGCGAGATGGGCAGCGAAGAGGCCGCACTGGAGGGCTGGGAGCAGGTCAAGCGCGACCTGGCCGCGGAGACGTACCGGCTGTACGTCCTCGACGAGTTCGCCTACCCGCTGCACTGGGGGTGGATCGACGCGGACGAGGTGGTCCGCGTGCTGCGCGACAGGCCCGGCACCCAGCACGTGGTCGTCACCGGGCGCAACGCCCCGCGGCAACTCCTCGACGCGGCGGACCTGGTGACCGAGATGACCAAGGTCAGACACCCCATGGACGCGGGCCAGAAGGGCCAGCGGGGCATCGAGTGGTGAGCGCCGGAACAGCCCGCGCCCGGCGCGCGTTCTTCGGGCCTCCCGGCCTTGCCGGCCGACGGCGCCTGCCGCCCGCCGAGGTGGTGCGGGCATGGGCGGCGTGAACGTCCCGCGCCTCGTCCTCGCCGCCCCCTCGTCGGGCAGCGGGAAGACGACCGTCGCCACCGGGCTCATGGCCGCGTTCACGGAAGCGGGAGTGGCCGTCTCGCCGCACAAGGTCGGGCCCGACTACATCGACCCGGGCTACCACGCGCTCGCGACGGGACGGCGCGGCCGCAACCTCGACGCCTACCTGTGCGGCCCCGAACGCGTCGCGCCGCTGTTCGCGCACGGCGCGGCGGGCGCCCAACTGGCCGTCGTGGAAGGGGTCATGGGCCTCTTCGACGGTGCGGCAGGTGCGGGGGAGCTGGCTTCGACCGCCCATGTGGCGAAGCTGCTGCGGGCTCCCGTCGTCCTGGTCGTGGACGCCTCCTCGCAGTCCCGGTCGGTCGCGGCGCTCGTACACGGCTTCGCGTCCTGGGACCCGGAGGTGCGGGTGGCGGGCGTGCTGCTCAACAAGGTCGCCTCCGACAGGCACGAGGAGCTGCTCCGGGACGCCATGGAGGCCTCGGGCGTGCCCGTGCTGGGGGTGCTGCGGCGCGTGCCCGCGCTGGACGCGCCCTCGCGCCATCTGGGCCTGGTCCCGGTGGCCGAACGCGCTGCCCAGGCCGTCGAGGCCGTGCGGGGTGCCGCGGAGCAGGTACGGCGCGGATGCGATCTCGACGCGCTGCTGGCGCTCGCGCGAACGGCTCCGCCGCTTCCGGTGACGCCCTGGGACGCGGCCGAGGAGGTGGCGCCGGAGCCGGCTGCCGCCCCGGAGACGGCGTCCCGGGGGACTGCGCGCGGCTCCGCCGCCGCGGCCGGCGTGCCCGCCCGGAGGGACGGCCGGTGCGGGGACGGTGTACGCGGCGGACCCCGCCGCCCTGTCGTCGCGGTCGCCGGAGGACCCGCGTTCACCTTCTCCTACGCGGAGCACGGGGAGTTGCTGCGCGCGGCGGGCGCGGAGGTCGCCCCCTTCGACCCGCTGCGGGACGAGGCACTGCCCGAGGGCACACGCGGCATCGTCATCGGCGGAGGGTTCCCCGAGGTGTACGGCCCGGAGCTGTCGGCGAACAAGGCGCTGCGCGACGAGGTCGCCGGGCTGGTGGCCGGCGGCGGCCCCGTGGCGGCCGAGTGCGCGGGGCTGCTCTACCTGACGCGCGAGCTGGACGGGAACGAGATGTGCGGCGTGCTGGACGCCACCGCCCGGATGACGGAGCGTCTGACGCTCGGCTACCGCGAGGCCGTCGCCGTCGGGGACAGTTCCGTCGCGGCGGCGGGAGCCCGGGTCCGCGGCCACGAGTTCCACCGGACCGCCGTCACCCCCGGAGCGGGGCTCGAACCGGCCTGGGGGCTGGTGCGGCCCGAGCGCCGTACGGAGGGTTTCCTCGGCGGCGTACGCGGCGGCGTCCACGCCTCGTACCTACATGTGCACTGGGCCGCCTCGCCCTGGGCGGCCCGCAGGTTCGTGGAGAGGTGTGCCGAATGACGGGACCGCACGCGGACGCCGGCGCCGCCCCGCGCCGCGACGATCCGGCCGCGCCGGTACGTCCGCGCGAACTCCCCTCGCCCCAGCGGATGTTGACGGTGGGCGTGGGCGCGAGCCGCGGGGTGGGAAGCGGCGAGGTCCTCGAACTCGTCGAGCGCGTCCTCGCCGAGGGCGGCCTCCCGGCCGACTGCGTGAGGGAGTTGGCGACGGTCGACTCGAAGGCCGGCGAACCGGGGCTGCTCGCCGCCGCCGAACGCCTCCGGGTGCCGCTGCGCACCTTCCCGTCCGAGGCGCTGTGCGCGGTCGAGGTACCGACGCCCTCGGAGCTGACGCGTACCGCCGTCGCGACCCCTTCCGTGGCCGAGGCGGCGGCGCTCCTCGCCGCGGGCGGGGGCGGCCGCCTGCTCGTGCGCAAGACTCCGTCCGCGCGGCCGGGCCGTACCGCGATGGCGACGGCCGCGGTGGCCACCGCGGCCATGCCGAGCGCCGTCGGGGCGCCCCTCGGCGTTCCGGCGGAACGGGCGTACGGCCGCCCGGCGGCGGGACCTCTCGGCCCGGCGGACGCGACGGCGGGGCCCGGCGCCCATGCGCTCTGATCCGGCACCGCGGGCGGCAGCGCCGCACGGGACGCCGGACGGGCCCGGCCTGCGGCACCACGGCGACGCCGAACTCCGCGACGCCGAGCCGGGGTTGACCGATCTCGCCGTCAACGTGCGGACGGGCACGCCGCCCGGCTGGCTCACCTCACGCCTCGCCGCCTCCCTCGGCTCCCTCGCCGCGTACCCGGACCCGAGGGCCGCCCGCAGGGCCGTCGCCGCCCGGCACGGTGTGGCGGAGGAGCAGGTCCTGCTCACCGCGGGGGCCGCCGAGGCGTTCGTGCTGCTGGCCCGCGCGCTGGAGGCCGTCCGGCCCGTCGTGGTCCACCCGCAGTTCACGGAGCCGGAGGCTGCCCTGGAGGACGCCGGCCGGAGCGTGCGGCGCGTCCTGCTGCGTGCGGCGGACGGGTTCCGGCTCGACCCCGCGGACGTACCGGAGAGCGCCGACCTCGTCGTCGTCGGCAACCCGACCAACCCGACGTCCGTCCTGCATCCTTCGCGCCTGCTCGCCGGACTCGCCCGGCCGGGGCGGACACTCGTCGTGGACGAGGCCTTCGCCGACGCCGTCCCGGGCGAGGCGGAGTCCCTGGCACCTTCGCCGGCGCAGCGGGAGGCGCCGCCCCGTCCGGCTCCGGGCGCACCGGACGTGGCACACGCGGCGGGCCCCGGGACGGAGCCGGGCCCGCGGGCCGACGGGACGCGACCGCTGCCGGGACGCGTCGTCGTGCTGCGCAGCCTCACCAAGACGTGGGGGCTTGCCGGGCTGCGCATCGGCTACGTGCTCTCCGACGCCGGGACGATCGCCGCCCTCGCCCGGCATCAGCCGCTGTGGCCCGTCTCCACGCCGGCCCTGACGGCCGCCGAGGCGTGCTGCGAACCGCACGCCCTGGCCGAAGCGGAGGCGGCGGCACGGCAGATCGAGAGAGACCGTGACCATCTGCTGGACCGCCTGCGGGAGTTCACACCGGCGGGACTCGCGGTGGCGGGCCGCCCGCGTGGACCGTTCGTCCTCGTGCAGCACCCGCAGGCGGCCGCGCTGCGGGAGGAGTTGCGCGCGCGGGGCTTCGCGCTGCGCAGGGGCGACACCTTCCCCGGTCTGGGCCCCGAGTGGCTCCGTATCGCCGTCCGGGACCGGGAGTGCACGGACCGGCTGGCGGCGGCGATGGCCGGCGTTCTCGGCCTTCCCTGAGCCCCGGCGCCCCCGGGGCCGCCGGGCTCAGCGGCTACCGCGCTCTTGCGGCGTCGCTGCTCGACGGCTGCTCCCGGGGCGACCGCTCGTCCACCACGCCCCGCGCGATGCCCAGCCGCACCACGTCCTGCGGCCGGAGCCACAACTGGTCGGCGGTACGCGGCACTTCGTCGCTCGGCCGCTTGAGGATCGCCGCGGCCAGCTCGGGAGCGATCACGGAGAAGTAGCTGTCGGGGGTGACCCACAGCCTCCCGGGCGCGGCGAGAGCCAGGGCGCCGCCCGAGCCGCCCTCCCCGACGAGCAGCGACGTGACCGGCACCGTCGCCCCGGCGACCGCCGCGAAGGCGTCCGCGATGGCGGGGCCCGCGCCTGCTCGCTCCGCCTCCGCGTCGTTGGCCGCTCCCGGCGTGTCGATGAGCGTGAGCACGGGGATGCCCAGCCGGTCCGCGGTACGGATCAGGCGGGCCGCCGTACGGAAGCCCGCGGGGCGCGTGGCGGTCCCGCACTGCGCCGCGTAGGCGACCGTTCGGCCGTCCCGGCGCCCGAAGCCGCAGAGCATCCCCTCGTCGGTGCCGCCGCAGCGGTCCCCCCGAACGTCCTCACGCGTGTCGAAGTAGTCGTCCAGATAGGCGGCGGCGCGCGGCCGCAGGGCGTCGCGGGCGCGCGCCACCGCCTCCTGCCCGTCGGCGGGGACGGACGGGGGGCGTCCCCCGGGCAGGGCCCCGGGAGGGGGCGGAGCGGTGCCGGAGCCGCCGGTCAGCAGCGTGAGCCACCGCGCGAGTGCCTCCCGCAGCTCCTCCTCCCCCACGATCTGGTCGATGTGCCCCGCCTCCCACTGCCCCTCCGCGGAGTAGGGGTGCGGGTCGGCGCCCTGCGGACGTACGCGCGACCCCGCGAAGGCGACCTGGGCCCCCGGCAGGGCGAGGACGACGTCCGCTCCGGCGCCGAGCGTGGCCCATCCCCCGCCGGTGGAGGGGTCGCGCAGCACGGCGATCTGCGGCAGCCCCGCCCGTCGCGTGAGCATCGACTCCCGCGCCACGCGCTGCAGTTGGGACAGGGCGACCATGCCCTCCTGCATGCGGCTGCCGCCGGTGGCGATGAGGGAGACCACGGGCATCCCGCGTGCGCGGGCCTGCGCGTAGGCCGCGGCGATCCGGTCGCCGGTACGCGCTCCCAGCGAGCCGCCGAGGAAGGCGAACTCGAAGGAGATCAGCACCACTTCCACACCGCCGGCCACCGCCGTGCCGCACACCGCCGACTCGGTCTCGCCTGTGCGCTCCACCGCTCGCTCGCGGGCGACGCCGTATCCGTCCCAGGCCAGGGGACCGTCCGCCGCCCCGTGGTCGTCCGGCCGGAACTCGGCGCCGGTGCCCGGGAGTTCAGCGAAGCCGCTGGAGACGGCGCGGATCACGTCCCGCGCCGTCGGGCCTCTGCGGGGGGCGGCGCCGTCACTCATGGAGCGCCCGCTTCATCAGCTTGCCCATGTCGTTGCGGGGCAGCGTCTCGCGGAACCGCACCACGCGGGGCCGCTTGTAGGGCGTCAGCTGGGAGGCGACGTGATCGGCGAGCTCCTGCTCGCCGGGCTGCCGGGGACCGGGAACGATCCAGGCGACGATGCGCTCGCCGAGGTCGTCGTCGGGCTCGCCCGTGACGGCCGCCTCACGCACGTCGGGGTGTTCGAGCAGGACGTTCTCGATCTCACCCGCGCCGATCTTGTAGCCGCCGCTCTTGATGATGTCGGTGGCCTTGCGGCCGACGATCCGCACGTAGCCGTCCGGGTCCCTGGTCGCCATGTCGCCCGTACGGAACCAGCCGCCGTCGAACGCCTCCGCCGTGGCATCGGGCCGGTTGAGGTACTCGGTGAACAGGTTGCGGCCCCGGACCTGGATCTCGCCGACGGTCTCGCCGTCGAGCACCTCGATGCTGCGCCCCTCCTCGTCGACGAGCCGCACCTCGACGCCCGCCAGCGGCACGCCCACGGTGCCGGGGCGCCGCTCCCCGTCCGCGCGGACGCTGGTGTTCATCAGGGTCTCCGTCATGCCGTACCGCTCCACGATCTGCCGGCCCGTGGCCTCGGCGATCCGCCGGTGGTCGTGCACGGGCAGAGGGGCGGAGCCGGAGACCAGGAGACGGGCCTTCCCGAGAGCACGGGCCAGCTTCTCGTCGCCGCCGACCTCCTCGGCGATCCGGTGGTACATCGTCGGCACCCCGAAGAGCATGGTCGCCCCGCCGCTCAGCGCGTCCCTGACGCCGTCCGTCGAGAAGCGGCCGAGGTGGCGCACGGTTCCGGCGCGGCGCAGCGGCCCGAGGACGCCGAGGATGAGTCCGTGCACGTGGAAGAGGGGCAGGGCGTGCACGAGCACGTCGTGCTCCGTCCACTCCCAGGCGTCCTCGAGGGCGTCGAGGGTGCTGGCCAGCGCGCGGCGCGGGAGGACGGCGCCCTTCGGCGGACCCGTGGTGCCCGAGGTGTAGACGACCACCGCGGGCGCCTCCTCACCGGGTTCGGCCGGGAGCGGCGGTGCGGGAGCGGCGGGCGGCGCGGGGCTGACGTCGATGCGGGGCAGCGCGTCGAGCGCCGCGGGGAGGGAGGCTTCCGGCTCGGCCAGTACGAGGGCCGGTTCGCTGTCGCCGACGATGTGCGCCAACTCCCGCTCTCCGACCCTCGGATTGACCGGTACGGCGGGCGCTCCGGCGAGGAGGGCGGCCACTACGGCGACGCCGGTGTGGAGAGTGGGGGTCGCCCATACGGCGACGCGCTGCCCGGGGGTGAGTTCCTGGGCCAGCGTGCCTGCCGCCGCGGCGAGTTCGGCGTAGGTGAGGGAGTGGTCGCCGAAGTCCAGGGCGGTCTTCGGGGGCGGGGTGTGCAGCGCCGGGAAGAAGGTGGACACGGTGGCATTCCTCGCAGTCTCGCTGGTACGGCAGCGTGGTGGTTCGGTCGTTCGCGGGGGACGCGTGAGCGGGACGGTTCGGTCGTGTTCGCGGGACGGTCGGGTGACGGAGCGTTCAGCGCGTCGGGACGGCACGGCGCTGGTGGACGAGGGCCCTCGACAGTGCGGTTACCCGGGAGCCCGGCAGGTCACCCGAGGCCGGGGACGACGATCGCCAGCCAGACGAGTGCCGGCACCGCGGCCGTGACGGCACCGCCGTAGATCATGAGCTGACGGAAGAAGCGGTCCCTGTCGACCTCCTCGGCGCTGGCCAGGACCAGGGCGCCGTTGGTCGAGAACGGGCTGACGTCGACGACGGTCGCGGACACGGACAGCGCGGCCACCATCCCGACGACGCCGATCTCGCCCTTCTCCAGGAAGGGCACGACCAGGGGGATGAGCGCGCCGATGATGCCGACGGACGAGGCGAAGGCCGAGACGAAGCCGCCGATGTAGCAGAAGAGCAGCGCGGCGATCAGCGGAACGCCGATGGCGGCGACGCCCTCCCCGGCCCACTCGATGGTGCCCATCTCGTCCAGCACGTTGACGTAGGTGAGCATGCCGCAGACCAGGAGCACCGTCGGCCAGGTGATGCCGTTGACGGCCTCCTTGCTGTCCTGGGGCCAGATCACAGCGAGCACCACGGCGAGGGCGATGGCGGTCAGTCCCGCGTCGAGATCGAAGACGAGCACCGCGGCGACGAGGACGACCAGCCCGGCGAGCGTGGCGAACCGGGCGGGAGTCAGGGTGACCGTGCCGCCCGGCTCCTCCTCGGGTTCCGCGGCCGACGGCGCCGTGGCGACGGGGCGCGGGTCTGCGGCCACGGCCGTGCCCTCTCCCCCGCCGGTGCCGGGCTTCCCCTGCGCGCTGCCCGCGCCGCCCGCGCTCCCCACCGGGCCCTCCGCCTCCGGAGCGGTGGCCGGCGCGGCGGACGCGCCGGTCCCGCGGAGCCGCATGCCTCCGCAGGCGACGAAGATGACGGCCGCGATCACGAGGTTGACGACGAGGCTCGCGGCGAACAGGGCCAGCTCGTTGCCCGGCAGGCCTTCCCTGGCGACGATGCTGTTGACCGTCGAGCCGTAGATGCTGATCGGGGAGAAACCTCCCGCCTGTGCGCCGTGCACCACGAGCGCGCCCATCAGCAAGGGGTGGATGCGGTACTTCGCCGCGAACCCCATGGCGAGCGGCGCGATGATGGCGACCGCCGCGGGGCTGACGGCGCCGATGGCCGTCAGCACGCCCGTGACGGCGAACATCACCCATGGGATGAGCACCACGCGCCCGCGCACCATCCGGATTCCGGCGTGCACGAGCCAGTCGGTCGTGCCGTTGGCCCGCGCGATCGCGAAGAAGTACGTGACGCCGACGAGCACCACGAACAGGTCGCCGGGGAAGCCCGCGAAGACCTCCTCGGCGTCGAAGCCCGCGGCGAGCGTGCCGACGCCGAAGGCGGCCGCGAAGGCCAGAGCGCCCATGTTGACCGAGCGCGTGGTGGCGACGACGAAGATCACCGCCAGGACCAGGATCGATATGAGTTCGGCGGACATGGGGCTCCCGTCGTCGGGCCCGTGAGCGGATCGCCTCGGGGGAAGGTCGCTGTCGTGGATAGCGGGCCGGTGCCCGGACGCGGCTGACGCCGGTGCCGGTGCCCTCTCGGAAGGACCAGAGGCCGCACGGCCGCGAATTGGCCAACTGGCCGACTGGTCAAGTGGCTGAACCACGTTCGCGCCGGGTCGTCACCGGTGTCAATGACTGCGACGGAATTGGTTCGTCCACTCGGCCATTCAGCCTTTGATCCACACTGCTAGGCTCCGGCCACGGGGCAGCTGACCGAGGGGGCCCGCATGACCGACGACTCACTGCGACCGATGGCGCGTCCTCGCCTCTACGAGCAGGTGCTCGACCGGCTGAGGGCCTACGCGGTGGAGCAGAAGCTCCGCGCGGGCGACAAGCTGCCCACGGAGCGCGAACTGGCCCAGCGTCTGGGCGTCAGCCGGGCCTCCGTGAAGCAGGCCGTGGTCGTCCTGGAGGTGCAGGGGCTCGTGGAGACCCGGCACGGCGGCGGCACGTACATGGTGGGAGACACCCTCGACGCGGAACCCGTCGAACGCCTGGTGGAACGCAGGCGGCGGCTCCCCGACGTGCTCGAGGCCCGCGAGGCGATGGAGACCAAGCTCGCCGAACTCGCCGCCGAGCGCCGCACGGAGGAGGACCTGAAGGCGATGCGCGCCGCCCTGAGCGCCATGGAGGCGGACATCGCCGCCGGCGGTCACGGCGTCGAAGGCGACCGGCAGTTCCACGCGGCGGTGACCGCTGCCGGGCACAGCTCCCTTCTGGCGGAGTTCATGCGATCGATCGCCGAAGCGGTCGCGGAGAGCCGCACCGAGTCCCTGCGTCAGCCCGGACGACCCACCCGCTCCCTCGACCAGCACGTGCGCATCCTCGACGCGGTCCGGGCCGGCGACCCCGAGGCCGCGGCCGCGGCGATGCGCGACCACGTGAGGACGGTCGCCAAGGTGCGGCTCCTGGAGTGGAACCCGGACGAGAAGGCCGAGTCCCCGGACTAAGGCCTCTCGTCCGGGCTCGAGACGTGCAGTCCCGGTCCGCTCGATTCAGTCCGCCGACCGCGGCCGCCACCTTGCAGCTGCGAACCCCCTGCACGTCTGCACGGCATGCGCTTCCGTCTGCACGGCAGGCGATTCCGCAGATCGGCCGCCACGGCTGTCTGAACGGGCCTGGCCCGGGCCGGGGGCTGTCGTACCTCCCTGGTACTCATGTCCCATGAGCCAGTTCCGCGACTTCAACCTCAAGCTGCTCGTCATCGAGGAGCTCATGTACGGCCCCGAGCCGCTCCTCCCGGTCTACGACCTGCCCGCGCGGCTGGCCGAGCAGGGGATCGACGATCCCACCGGCTACGTCCTGGAGAACGGTCTCGACGCGGAGGTGCTGCCGGAGCCCCGGGCCCATTTCGAGGCCCTGGAGATACCGGCCGAGTTGCTCGCCCGCGTCGAGGAGCTGTGCTTCGACGCCGGGGCAGAGGTCTTCGGGCATTGCGCCCCCGCCTGGGACGGCGAGGACGGCCTGTTCGACGTCCGCTCGCTCGACGACCTCGCCCTGCTGCCCAACCTGCGGGAGGTCACCTTCGTCGAGGACGGTGTCCTGGCGGTGCCGGACGCGGCGGAGGTCTTCGCCGCGCGGGGCATCGAGACCGACTGAGCCCGGCACCGCGCGCGTCCGCGCCGGGTACGGACGCGCGCGGCCCCGTCCCTCGTCCGGCTCGAACACTCGCGGTCCGCTGAGAAGCCACCGCCCGACTCACGCCCTCCGTGAGGTGTTGTCACCACCTCTCGCAGGTCCTGAACGGGAGGGCCGGGTTCTCCGGCGGGCGCGCCGTCCCGTCGGCTGCCGCGGCGGCTGACGTCCGCCTGCCCGCTCCTGTCCCGCAGCCCGGCGATGAACCCGCTCAGCCGGCGGCCGCCGGCGCGGGCGGGCGGCGCTCCACCCAGTTCGTCGACTGCTCGTACGCGTAGGCCAGTTGAAGCACCTCGAAGTCGGCTCGCGGTCTGCCCACGAGCTGCAGGCCCGCGGGCAGCCCCTGCCGGCCGAACCCGGCCGGCATCCCGATCACCGGCACACCGGCCAGCGACCAGGGCACCACCGTCTCCATCCAGCGGTGGTAAGTGTCCATGCGGCGTCCGCCGACCACCTCGGGCCACCTCGTCTCCTTCGCGAAGGGGAAGACCTGTGCCGCCGGGGCGAGGATGTAGTCGTAACCACGGAAGAACTCCGCCAGCGCCGCGTACCAGCGGTCCCGCGACGCGGCCGCCTCCGTGACGTCGAGGGCGCTCAGGGCCAGTCCCCACTCGGTCTCCCACACCGCCTCGGGCTTCATCCGCTCCCGCGCGGCGGGGTCGGTGTACAGGCCGTACCGGTCCAGGGCCGCCCACCAGCGCCAGGTGAGGAACGTCCGCCAGAGCTCGTCGGCCGGGAAGTCCGGTACGGCGTCCACGACTTCGCACCCGAGCGCCTCGAAGACGGCCAGCGAGGAGCGGCACACCTCCAGCACTCCCGGCTCGGTGGCCAGCCGCCCCCGCCAGTCGCCGACCCATGCCACGCGGGTCCCCCGGAAGTCGCGTTCCAGGGGCTCCCGGAAGCGTTCGCCGCTCTCCGGGAACGCCGTCGGGGACTCCTCGTGCGGCCCCGCCATCACCGACAGCAGCCACGCAAGGTCCGTCACCGTGCGGGCCATCGGGCCGGCCACGCCCGGCTGACCGGTGAACCCGGGGCCCGGAACGCGTCCCTGACTCGGGCGCATGCCGAGCACGTTGTTGAACGCGGCGGGGTTGCGCAGGGAGCCCATGTAGTCGCTGCCGTCGGCGACCGGCAGCATCCGCAGGGCGAGGGCGCAGGCCGCTCCCCCGCTGCTGCCGCCCGCCGTGAGCGCGGGGTCGTAGGCGTTGCCCGTCGTCCCCCACACCTGGTTGTACGTCTGCGAACCCAGGCCGAACTCGGGGGTGTTGGTCTTGCCGATCACGACGGCGCCGGCGTCCCTGACGCGCCGCACGAACGGGGCGTCCCGCTCCGCGACGCGGTCCCTGTGCAGGGGCGAACCCTCCGTCCACGGCAGGCCGCGCGCCTCGGCGAGGTCCTTCACCGCGTAGGGGAAGCCGTGCATCCAGCCGCGGCTCTCGCCGCGCTCCAGCTCCCGGTCCCGCTCTCGCGCCTGCTCCAGGGAGAGCTCCGGCGCCTGGGCCCCGACGATCGCGCAGAAGTGCGGATTGACCCGTTCGATGTGCTCCAGGTATGCCCGCATGACCTCGGCGCACGTCACTTCGCGGCCCGCGACGGCCCGCGAGAGCTCCATGGCGCTCCACGAGACGATCCCTGCGGCGTCCGCCCGCCGGGGCCCCTCCGGTGTCCGCCGCGGGGCCTCGTCCGTGCGCCGCCCGTGCTCCCGGCCCGTGCGCGCTCCGCCGTCCTCCACGGCTAGTGCACCACCTCTCCCCGCAGCACGACCCTCCGCGGGGAGCCCAGCACCCCGACATCCGCCCGCGGGTCCTCCGCGTACACGACGAGGTCGGCGGGGGCTCCCTCCTCCAGCCCGGGGCGGCCCAGCCAGCGCCGGGCGCCCCAGACGGCCGCCGACAGGGCGT
Source organism: Streptomyces sp. WMMB 714 (assembly GCF_900090125.1). Classification (NCBI taxonomy): domain Bacteria; kingdom Bacillati; phylum Actinomycetota; class Actinomycetes; order Kitasatosporales; family Streptomycetaceae; genus Streptomyces; species Streptomyces sp. WMMB 714. Next base: position 429,727 of record NZ_FMHJ01000005.1, on the reverse strand, counting down.
CCGCCGCGGGGATGCCCGCCTTGACCAGCTCGCCGACCTCCGCGGAGACGAGTCCGTGCGGCAGCGACCCGCCGGCGTCCGTCCCCGTGAAGACGGGGATGCCCGCCTCGTACGCGGCGCGGACCGTCTCGTAGCGGCGCTCGTGGAGCTGCCGCATGTGCGCGGCCCAGCGGGGGTACTTCTTGCCTCCCTCGGCGAGCTGCGGGAACGTGGCGGTGTTCACGAGGGTGGGGACGATCGCGACGCCGCGCTCGGCGAAGAGCGGGACGGTCTCCTCCGTGAGCCCCGTGGCGTGTTCGACGCAGTCGATTCCGGCTTCGACCAGGTCGCGGAGCGAGCTTTCCGCGAAGCAGTGCGCCGTGACGCGGGCGCCCTCCTCGTGGGCGGCGGCGATCGCCTCCTCCACGGCCCAGCGCGGCCAGCACGGGGCGAGGTCGCCCTCCTCACGGTCGATCCAGTCCCCCACGAGCTTCACCCAGCCGTCGCCGCGGCGGGCCTCACGCCGGGTGTAGGCGGCGAGGTCGCCGGGTTCGATCTCGTGCGCGAAGTTGCGGATGTAGCGCTTCGTGCGGGCGATGTGCCTGCCGGCGCGGATGATCCGCGGCAGATCCGCACGGTCGTCGACCCAGCGGGTGTCCGAGGGGGAGCCCGCGTCGCGCAGCAGCAGCGCACCGGCCTCCCGCTCCGTGATCGCCTGCTTCTCCGTGGCCGACTCGTCGACGGGGCCCTTGGAGCCGAGGCCCACATGGCAGTGGGCGTCCACGAGCCCGGGCAGCACCCAGCCCTCGATGACGCCCGTGTCAGGAACCGTGCCCGGGGGGCGCTCGTAGGTGATGTGCCCGCCCACCACCCACAGCTCGTCCCGGACGTCCTCGGGCCCGGCCAGCACGCGCCCCTTGATGTGGAGAATCCCGCCGTCGCTCATGGCCCGCAGCCTACGAGCCGCTCCCCCGCGTTCATACCCGGCCGGCATTTCCGGCTGCTCAGGACCGCATACGGAACGTGGCGATCCCATTGCACTCGCGGGCCTGGAGATGCGACATTGAACTCAACGGAGGAGAATGCATTCCCGGAATTCATCGAGCGTAGCCGCCCGTATTCTTGTTCCCGCTTTCCGATCGCTTAAACACTCGAATTTTCTATGGTTACCCTGACGTAATTCGAGGACCTCACAAGGTCGTTTCGAGGATGTGACAGACTCCACAGACCGCCCGCATCCTCCGGGATTATCCCTTTAAGTCGGGGCATAACGGCGCCGCCCATCTCACCTGCGCGCCTGCGCGCGATAACACAGGGACCCCTTCTCGCGTAACCCCGGCCCGCCGTGCGTTTTTGGCATCCGCTGGGTAAATTTAATACCCATGACCGCCGCACAAGCAGACCATGCACGTGCCCACAGGATTTTCCTGGAAATGCCGGAGGGACTGACACTCGACGCTCCGCGACCTGAGGACGGGGCGGCGCTGTGGCGCATCACCCGCGACTCACGGACGCTCGACCTCAACTCCTCCTACAGCTATCTCCTGTGGTGCCGCGACTTCGCAGGGACCTCCGTGGTAGCACGGGGCGCGGACGGCGAACCGGTCGGCTTCATCACCGGCTACGTGCGCCCCCGGCAGCCCCGGACGCTCCTCGTCTGGCAGGTCGCCGTCGACGAGGCGGCACGAGGCCGCGGGCTGGCCGCGGCGATGCTCGACGGGCTCGCCGCACGCGTCGCACGGGAAGCGGGGATCGACGGGATCGAGACCACCGTCACCCCGGACAACACGCCCTCGAACCGCCTCTTCACCTCTTTCGCGGCGCGCCACGGCGCCCCCGTGGAGAAGGAGGTGCTCTTCGACGCGGGCGACTTCCCCGAGAGCGGTCACGAACCCGAAGTGCTGTACCGCATCGGGCCGGTCGCGTCGCTGTCCGGCCTCGGGCCGCTCACCACGCGCTGAGCGCCCCCCGCGCATACCGCTTCGCGTCCCGAACTTCGAACAGATCCGCAACCCCTGAACTTCGCAAGGCACATCCGCAAGAAGCACTTCTCAGCACTCAACTCACTCCCAGGAGCATGCTGTGACCATCACCCAGCCGGACCTCAGCGTCTTCGAGACCGTCGAGTCGGAAGTCCGCAGCTACTGCCGCAGCTGGCCCACGATCTTCGACCGGGCCCAGGGCTCGCACATGTACGACGAAGACGGCCACACCTACCTGGACTTCTTCGCCGGTGCGGGAACGCTCAACTACGGCCACAACAACCCCGTTCTCAAACGGGCGCTGCTCGACTACCTCGAACGTGACGGCGTCGTGCACGGGTTGGACATGAGCACGACCGCCAAGCGGGCCTTCCTGGAGACCTTCCACGAGAAGATCCTCAAGCCCCGCGACATGAACCACAAGGTGATGTTCCCCGGCCCGACCGGCACCAACGCCGTCGAGGCGGCGCTGAAGCTCGCCCGCAAGGTCAAGGGCCGCGAGTCGATCGTCTCCTTCACCAACGCCTTCCACGGCATGTCGCTGGGCTCGCTCGCCGTCACCGGCAACGCCTTCAAGCGCGCCGGCGCCGGCATCCCGCTCGTCCACGGCACCCCGATGCCGTTCGACGACTACCTCGGCGGCACGACCGAGGACTTCGTCTGGTTCGAGCGGCTGCTGGAGGACCAGGGCTCCGGCCTCAACAAGCCCGCCGCGGTGATCGTCGAGACCGTGCAGGGCGAGGGCGGCATCAACGTCGCGCGCGCCGAGTGGCTGCGCGACCTGGCCGACCTGTGCGAGCGGCACGACATGCTGCTCATCGTCGACGACATCCAGATGGGCTGCGGCCGCACCGGCGCCTTCTTCTCCTTCGAGGAGGCGGGCATCAAGCCGGACATCATCACCCTGTCGAAGTCCATCGGCGGCTACGGACTGCCGCTGGCGCTCACCCTGTTCAAGCCCGAGCTGGACATCTGGGAGCCCGGCGAGCACAACGGCACCTTCCGCGGCAACAACCCGGCCTTCGTGACGGCCACGGCCGCGGTGGAGACCTACTGGACCGACAGCCAGATGGAGAAGCAGACGCTCTCCCGCGGTGAGCAGGTGGAAGCGGTTTTGCGCGCGATTTCCGAGGAACACACCGAGGACGTGGCCGACTTCCGCGGCCGCGGCCTCGTGTGGGGCCTGGAGTTCCACGACAAGGATCGCGCCGGTGCCGTCGCCAAGCGCTGCTTCGACCTGGGTCTGCTCGTGGAGACCTCGGGTCCGCAGAGCGAGGTCGTCAAGCTCCTGCCGTCCCTGACGATCACTCCCGAGGAGCTGGACGAGGGGCTGCGCGTGCTGGCGCGCGCAGTCCGCGAAACCGCGTAACTTCCCGTTCACGGCCCGCCCCGGTTGCGTCCGGGGCGGGCCGACCCCGTAATGAGAGAGAAGGGCAAGACAGAACGTGATTGTTCGTTCCATCAAGGACATCGAAGGCACCGACCGACACATCAAGTCCGCATCCGGTACCTGGGAGAGCAAGCGGATCGTGCTGGCCAAGGAGCGAGTCGGCTTCTCCCTGCACGAGACCACGCTCTACGCGGGTACGGAGACGTCGATGTGGTACGCAAACCACATCGAAGCCGTACTCTGCGTCGAGGGCGAGGCGGAACTCACCAACGACGAGACGGGTGAGAAGCACCTGATCACCCCCGGCACCATGTACCTCCTCGACGGGCACGAGAAGCACACCATGCGCCCCAAGACCGACTTCCGGTGCATCTGTGTCTTCAACCCGCCCGTCACCGGCCGGGAGGATCACGACGAGAACGGCGTCTACCCGCTTCTCACCGAACCCGCCGAGGACTGAGCTTCCAAAGCCCGGCCGCCACAGGCCGATTCGGCCGCATCAGGCCGCTCGCCCACCAATACAGGGCCGTACGAGAGGAGAGGAAGGCAACACCATGACCACCGCACCCGAGCGAACCGCCGACCTGTACCCGACTCGCGGAACCACCGAGGTGGCCACACCACGCATGGACCCGGTGGTGTGGTCCGAGCCGGGTGCCCCGGGGCCCATCGAGGCCGCGGTGCTGGCGGACTACGAGCGGGACGGATTCCTTTCGGTCGACCAGCTCATCACTCCCGATGAGGTCGACATGTACCGGCAGGAACTGAACCGGCTCACCACGGATGCGGATGTCCGTGCCGACGAGCGCTCGATCATCGAGCCCAAGTCGGACGAGATCCGCACCGTGTTCGAGGTGCACAAGATCAGCGAGCTCTTCGCCGACCTGGTGAAGGACCCGCGGGTAGTGGGCCGGGCACGGCAGATCCTGGGCTCGGACGTCTACGTCCACCAGTCCAGGATCAACGTCAAGCCGGGCTTCGGGGCCACGGGCTTCTACTGGCACTCCGACTTCGAGACCTGGCACGCGGAAGACGGCCTGCCCCACATGCGGACCGTCTCGGTCTCGATCGCGCTGACCCGCAACTACGACACCAACGGCGGCTTGATGATCATGCCGGGGTCGCACAACACCTTCCTCGGCTGCGCGGGCGAGACGCCGAAGGACAACTACAAGAAGTCGCTGCAGATGCAGGACGCCGGGATTCCCTCGGACGAGTCCCTGACCAAGTTCGCCGACGCACACGGCATCAAGCTCTTCACGGGCGAGCCGGGTTCGGCGGTCTGGTTCGACTGCAACTGCATGCACGGAAGCGGTGACAACATCACTCCGTACCCCAGGAGCAACGTGTTCATCGTCTTCAACAGCGTGGAGAACGAGGCCGTCGAGCCCTTCGCGGCACCGGTACGACGCCCCGAGTTCATCGGGGCGCGGGACTTCACGCCCGTCAGGTGACACACGACGTCACACCTGATCCCGCTGGAGAAGGGGGAGGCCGCATGGCGGCCTCCCCCTTCTCCGCGCGGCCGCCGCTCTGCTGAGATCGGCGGAGGCGACTCGGACAGCACGACAGCACAACAGCGAGGGAGCGTACGCACGCATGGCAGGCACCGCAGCCGCATACCGGGCATCCGAGGGCGGCCCCCTCGACGTCGACCGCGCGTTCTACGGACGCGCGGCCTCCGCGCTGGACGGACGGGAGCTCGTGGAGCGCTTCACCGTGCCGATCCGCTCCGGCCGGGCATGGGAGGTCCCCGCGGGGCACGTGTGCCGCCTGGTCACGGTGGACGGCCCCCAGGTCGGCGACCTCAACGTGTGGAACAGGCACGATCCCCGCGAGCGGCTGTGGGCCTCGCGCACAAGGCAGTTGCAGCGGGCGCACGTGAGCACCTACGACCGGCTGTGGTCGACGCTGCCGTTCCTGCGGCCGCTGCTGACGATCACCTCCGACACCCTCGCCGGATACGGGAGGGACGCGGAGGGCGGCAGGGTCCACGACCTGCTCGGCACGCGCTGCGACCCGTACGTCAACCGCATGCTGACCGGCGAGGACTTCGACTTCCACTGCCACTCGAACCTGGTGCGCGCCGTACTCCCGTACGGGCTCACGGAGTTCGACGTGCACGACGTCCTCAACGTCTTCCAGTGCACCGGACTCAACGACGACGACCAGTACTTCATGAAGGACTGCCCCGCGCGCCCCGGCGACCATCTGGAGTTCTTCGCCGAACTCGACCTGCTGTGCGCGCTGTCGACGTGCCCGGGCGGCGATCTGTCGGTTCCCATGTGGGGGCCTGGCTCCGACGTCGACCCCGTCGAGTTCTGCCATCCGATCGGCGTCGAGGTCTACCGCCTCGCTCCGGAGCTGCTGGAGGGCTGGACGCCCCCGGAACGGGCCGCGTACCGCAACATGCACGGCATGAGCCGTCCCGAGTGGCGGCCCTGAACCCTCCCCTTTCCAGGCGCGAGCGCCCCGAACACCATCGCCGAACGGAACAAGCGCGGCGGCCTCCCGCGGGACGCCGCCTGTCCGGGGCTTGTCCGGGGCTTGTCCGGGGCCTGTCCAGGGCCTCGGGGTCCTTCCGGATCAGGCCGCGCCACGCGCCGACCGCGCCTCTCAGCGCTCCCAGCGCCCGTCGACGCGCCGCGGCAGCCCCAGCGGGTTGGACTCGCGCAGTTCGGCCGGCAGCAGCGCGTCCGGCGCGTCCTGGTAGGCGACGGGACGGAGCCAGCGCTCGATCGCGGTGGCGCCCACGGAGGTCGAGGTGGACGTGGTGGCCGGGTAGGGGCCGCCGTGGTGCTGTGCGGGCGCCACGGCGACGCCCGTGGGCCAGCCGTTGACAAGGACGCGGCCCGCCAGCGGGGTCAGCGCCGCCAGCAGGCGCGCGCCGCGGCCGCCGTCCCCGGCCGCTTCGCCTCCGCTGAGCTGGACGGTGGCGGTCAGGTTGCCGGGCAGCCGCGAGAGCACCGCGGAGACCTCGTCGTCGTCCCGGTAGCGCGCGACGACGGTGACCGGGCCGAAGCACTCCTCCAGCAGCAACTCGTACTGCGGCTGCCCGACCTTCCCGGCGGGAACGGTGAGAACGCCGGCACCGACGGTGTGCTCGTCGTCGCCCGCGCCCGCGAGCACGGGAGCCTCGACGCCCTCCAACTCCGTCCGTGCGCTGATGCCTTCCAGGAAGGACTCGCGCATCCGGCTGTCCAGCAAGGGCCCTTGGGCCGCCTCGGCGACCTTCTCCCGCAGGGCGGACAGCAGCCGGTCGCCGTCCTCACCCTCCGGGGCGAGGACGAATCCGGGCTTCGTGCAGAACTGGCCGGTGCCCATCGTCATGGAACCTGCGAGCCCCGCACCGATCTCCTCCGCCCGCTCGGCCGCCGCGGCGGCCGTGACCACCACGGGGTTCAGGGAGCCGAGTTCGCCGTGGAAGGGGATGGGCGCCGGCCTGGCCGCAGCGGCGTCGAAGAGGGCGCGGCCGCCGCGGACGGACCCGGTGAACCCCGCCGCCGCGACGAGGGGGTGCTTGATGAGCTCCACGCCCGCCTCGAACCCGTGCACCACGGTGAGCACGTCCTCCGGCAGCCCCACCTCGGCGGCCGCGCGGCGCAACGCCGCCGCCGTCAGCTCGGACGTCGCCGGGTGGTCCGGGTGGGCCTTGACGACGACGGGGCAGCCCGCGGCGAGCGCGCTGGCGGTGTCGCCGCCGGGCACGGAGAAGGCCAGCGGGAAGTTCGAGGCGGCATAGACCGCCACGACGCCGAGCGGGATCCGGTAGCGGCGCAGGTCGGGGCAGGGCGGAGTCGCGTCGGGGTCGGCGTGGTTGACGGTGATGCCGAGGTAGGTGCCGTCCTCGATCTCGTCGGCGAAGGCCCGCAACTGGGCCTGGGTGCGGGCCAGTTCGCCCGGGAGCCGCGGCCGCCCGAGGGCGGTCTCCGCGTCCGCCGTCGTGATGATCTCCTCGCTCGCCGCGCCCAGTTGTTCCGCGGCGGCGCGGAGCAGCGCGGCGCGCACGGTGCGGTCGGCGAGCGGCTCGAGGGTGCCGTGCGCGGCGCGTACTGCCGCGTCGACGTCGACGGCTGTGGCCTCCGTGCCGACCTGCTCGCGCTGCTGTCCGGTCCTGGGGTCGACGCTCCACACTGGTGCTGCCACCGTGATTTCCTCCTGCCGCCTGCTTGTCTCCGCAGAGAGGTCGTTCGATATGCTGAACACCGTCTCTGTCAGTGAACCACTGCGGGGACCCTAAGAGTGCCGCGACGAGGGGGTCAAGGTCGATGTCAGCCGGTGAGACGGGTGCGTCGCAGGTCAAGTCCGCTGTCCGCACGGTGGAGCTGCTGGAGTTCTTCGCCGGACGGCCCGGCATGCACTCCCTCGCCTCCGTGCAGGAAGCCGTCGGGTACCCCAAGTCCAGTCTGTACATGCTTCTTCGCACGCTCGTCGATCTGGGCTGGGTCGAGACGGACTCGACGGGCACACGCTACGGCATCGGCGTGCGGGCGCTGCTGGTCGGAACCTCCTACATCGACGGCGACGAGGCCGTGGCCGCCGCCCGCCCGACGCTGGACCGGCTCTCCGAGGACACCACCGAGACCATCCACCTCGCCAGGCTCGACGGCACGAACGTCGTCTACCTCGCCACGCGCCAGTCGCAGCACTACCTGCGGCCCTTCACCCGCGTCGGGCGGCGGCTGCCCGCGCACTCCACGTCGCTCGGCAAGGCGCTGCTGGCCACGTACGACGACGAGCAGGTCCGCGAGATGCTGCCGGAGAAGCTGCCGGCCCTCACGGAGCACACCGTCACCGACCGCGAGGCGCTGATCCGGGAGCTCGCGCTGGTACGCGAGCAGGGCTACGCCGTCGACCGCGAGGAGAACACGCTGGGGCTGCGCTGCTTCGGCGTTGCCATCCCCTACCGGACGCCCGCGCGGGACGCCGTCAGCTGCTCGGTCCCCGTCGCACGGCTGACGCCCGCGCACGAGCAGATGATCAGGGACGCGCTGTTCGACGCACGGGACCGGCTGACGCTGGCCACCAGGCGCCTCTGACGGGCCGGCCGGCTCCGCACCCGGGACGAGGGGGTCTCCGCCGCCCGGCGGAGGCCGTTCGCCGTCGGGCAGGACGCCCCCGCCCCGGCGCGGCGCGAGGGTGGAGCGCATGAAGACCTCGACCGCGCGAAGCGCACGCTCCGTTCTGTGCCTGGTCGCATGGGCCGCGTGCCTGCCGTGTCTCTCGCTCAGGACCGCCTGGGTGTCCGGCAGCCACATCGGAATCCCGGAGGGAAGCCCGCTGCGCGAAGGCGGCGGGATGCTCGCCGCGGCGAACGCGCTGGGCGTGGTGCTGGACTCCTTCGTCGTCGTCCGACCCCACGGGCCGCCGTGAGCCGGCCGTGCGCCCCTCTCACGCGCTTCTCGGCTCCCTCGCCGCCCTGCTGCCCCGGGCGACGTGCACGCCATGTGGGCCGCGGGGGCCGGGCTTCGGCCTGAGCCACGAGCGCAGAGCGGCGCACGGCGCGGACACCGTCGTCAGCGAGGCGGCCTTCGCCCTCCTGCCGCTTCCCGCCGTCGCGGGCCTGCTGCCGGCGGCGCGCCGCCGCGGCGAGGGACGGCTGCTGCCGCCCCTCGTGCTCGTCTGGACCGGCTCCGGGGCGACGGCCTGCTGGGGCGGCTGGATGCTGCTCAACTCCCTTGCCGGGGTGGGAGGAACGCTCGGCGAACAGCCCACCGCCATGGTGCCGGCGCTCTACGCTGGGCAGATGCTCGTGGGACTGGGGATCGCCGCTTTCGGGGCCCGGCTGCTGGCCCGGCGCCCGGCGTACGTACGGAGAGACGCGTACGTACGGAGAGACGCGTCGGTGCCGAGCGCCGCGTCCGTGCGGAGCGCGCCTCCCTCGGAGCGGCAGCCGGCGTGATCCGGGGAAGGTGGCGGGAGGCCGGCCGGCGGCTGGCCCTGCGCTGGGTGCACCTGCTGCTCGGCGGAGCCCTGCTGATGCCGTACTTCCTGCTGGTGACGGTCGTGCTGAGCCTCGCCGTGCCGGGCATCGACGTCTTCACCGGGCTCGGCCGGCAGTTCGCCGTGTACGCGCTGTGCCTGCCGCTGATCGCGGGGACCGCGCTGCTCTTCCCGCTCGTGCGGGCGCTGGAGTCGGCCGCCGCCGGAGCGCTGTGCTCCGTCCCGCGGTCCTCGATGGTGAGCGAGCCCGCCGACTCCTGGGCGGCGCGGCGGCGTACGGCGGGCTGGTTCACCCTGCACGTCGGTGTGGGCGCCCTGGTGAGCGGCGCGAGCCTCGCTCTGCCGCCGGCGGCCGCCGTCCTGGTGCTGTATCCGCTCGTCGGGCCCCTGCGCGAGGTGGAGTGGCTCTGGCCGGACGGTACCGCCGCGTGGACGGCGCTGCCCGCCGGGCTGGCGCTGGCGGCGGCGCTGGTCGCGGCCGTCCATGCCGCGGGAGCGCTTCTCGACCGCTGCGCGCCCGTACTGCTGGGGCCAACCCCCGCGGACCGGCTGGCACTGGCCGAACGGCGCGCCGCGGAACTGGCCGTCCGCAACCGCCTGGCACGTGAGCTGCACGACTCCGTGGGACACGCGCTCAGCGCCGTGACGCTGCAGGCCGGGGCGGCGCGCCGCGTCCTCGGCTCGGACCCGCACTTCGCGCGTGAGGCGCTGGCGGCGATCGAGGAGACTGCGCGCAGCGCCGTGGCAGAACTGGACGGAGTGCTCGGCGTGCTGCGCGAGGACGACGAGCCCGCCGGGCCGGCGGCGGAGACCGGGGCTCCCGGCCGTGCCCGGGAGCCCCGGCCGCCCACCCTGGCGTCGGGTCTGGCGGGCCTGCTCCAGCGGATGCGGGCGGCCGGTGTACGGGTGGACGGCACGTTCCCGGAGGAAGCGGGAGCGGACCTCGCGGGTCTCCCGGACCGTCTCTCCCGTGAGGCGTACCGGATCGTCCAGGAAGGGCTGACGAACGTGCTGCGGCACGCGGGCCGGGTCCCCGTCGATCTGTCGATAAAGGTCCAAGCAGCCGGCCGGGGTGAGGAGTTGGTCGTCCGCGTGGAGAACCCGCTGACCGGTCCCCAGGATGCGGGCACCTCCCACGGCGGGGGCCGGCGGCGGGGCGGACGCGGACTGCGCGGCATGGAGGAACGAGCGGCCCTGCTCGGCGGCAGCGTCGAGTCGGCACCGCATGAGGGGAGTTGGCGGATGACGGCACGGCTGCCGTTGCGGAGCGGAGGGCCGGAACGGTCCGGACACGACGTCGAGCAGGCGGAGGGGACGCTGTGACGCCGTCGCCCCGGCCGGGCGGTACCGGTCACGCGGAGAGACCCGCACCGCGCGAGCTGCGGCTCGTCGTCGCCGACGACGAGCGCATGGTCCGCAGCGCGCTGCGCGCCATCCTGGGCGCTGAGGAGGACATGACTGTCGTCGGCGAGGCGGCCACGGGGGCCGAGGCCGTCTCCGTCGTACGGGCGCTGCGCCCCGACGTGGTGCTCATGGACGTGCGGATGCCGGACGTCGACGGCATCCGCGCGACGGAGCAACTGCTGGGCTCCATGGGCGAGGAGGCGCCCCGGATCGTCGTCGTGACCACTTTCGAGAACGACTCCTACGTCTATGACGCGCTCCGCGCGGGAGCGCACGGCTTCCTGCTCAAACGCGCGGCCGCCGAGGACCTGGTGCAGGCGGTGCGGCTCGTCGCCCGCAGCGAAGCGCTCCTCTTCCCGGCTGCGGTACGGAGGTTGGCCGCCCGGTACGCCCCCGGCCTCCGGCACGGGCCGGAGACCCTGCGCGCCCGGCTCACCGGCCGCGAGGCCGACGTCCTGCGGCTGGTGGCCGAAGGCCTCACCAACGCCGAGATCGCCGCCCGGCTCTCGGTCGGCCCGGCCACCGTGAAGAGTCATGTGGCCGCCATGCTTGCCAAGTTGGGCGCCCGGGACCGTACGCAGGCTGTGGTCGCGGCCTACGAGCAGGGCTTCGTCACACCGGGAACGCGTTGACGTCGGCGGCGGAGGCTCCGGGCATGCCGTCGAGGGCGTCTGCCCGTACGGAGCCGCACGCATTAACGTGACCGCATGGCTGAGTTGCTGCACATCACGGAGCGCTCCGTGTGGGAGTCCGCCCGCCCGTCCGGCCGGTACGAGATGTCGACGCGGGGGCGGACCCTGGCGGAGGAGGGCTTCATCCACTGCTCGTTGCGGCACCAACTCCCGCGAGTGGCCGAGATGTTGTACGCCGACACCGACCCGTCCGGCCTCGTCGTCCTCGTCGTCGACAGCGAGCTCCTCTCCGCACCCGTGCGTTTCGAGCCCCCTGTTCCCGACGCGGTGTGCGGTCCCGGCACGGAGGAGTTCCCGCACATCTACGGGCCACTGCCCGTGAGCGCCGTCGTCGCGGAGGAGGCGTGGCCCGGGCCGGCCGGCGAGGCGGGCTGACGGCCGGCGTGCCGCGCCCCGCGTGAACAGCCCGCCCGCCACGGGCCGTTCACCACGTGCGCGGTCTGCCGGGCGGCCTCAGGCCCCTGCCGCTCCCGACCTGTGCGGCTGCACCGCGCACCGGTCGGAGAACCCCTGGCCGACCAGGCCCAGCGCCGCGTTGATGCGGGAGCGGTGGTTCTCCACGGCGACGATCGCGGTGAGCTCGACGAAGGCGCGCTCCCCCAGCCTGCGGATCAGCTCCTCCGCCATCGCGTCGGTCACCGTGGGCTCGGTCTCGGTCATCGCCTCGGCGTACTCCATCACGAGCAGCTCGATCTCGCTGAAGCGCTCCCTGTGCTCTCGCCACACGGGCACGTACTGGACCTTCTCCATCGGCATGCCGAGGCCGTCGGCGAGCCAGTGGCCGAAGTCCATGCACCATGAGCAGCCGATGCGCGCGGCGGAGACCATCTCCGCCAGGTGCTTGAGGCCCGGGTCCAGGTCGCGCCACTTGCCGACGCCCTGCTCGTAGAAGGTTCCCGCCCGCAGCACTCTGGGGTTGTGCCCCATGGCCAGCAGCGGGTCGAGGACCTTCCCGTACTTGCGGCGGGAGTACCACTCGGCGAACCGCAGGAAGACCGTGCGCGGCGGGTCGAGCGAGATGCGGGCCATGAGCTGCTCCTTCGTTCGTGCGTCTGCCCGTGTCCGGGCCGTTCCGGCTGACACCCCTACGACGGGAGCGGTCTCGTCGATGTGACACGCGCCGCCGGGGTCGCCCGGCCGGACCCCACCGATACGGCCGGGTGACAGCGCCGCCGCCCGAAGGGCTCCGCCGCCGGGACGGCCGAGGAAGCGGGCCGGGGGGCGACGGGCGGAGCAGGCGCCCCTTCGCTCTCCGGCCCTCGCTCGTTCAGTCGCGCGAGTCGCGGACCAACCGCAGCCCGCGCTCCGTGAGTCCGGCCAGCTCCTCCAGGTGCGCGGGCGAGGGCTCGCACAGCGGGGGACGCACCTCCCCGACGTCCAGGCCACGCTGCCGCACCCCGGCCTTCACCAGCGAGACCGCATATCCGCGGCCCCTGTCGCGAAGCTCCACCAGCGGGCGGAAGAAGCCGTCGAGGAGGCGGCCGGCCGCGGCCTCGTCGCCGGTCCTCAGCGCCTCGTGGAAGGCGAGCGCGATCTCGGGGGCGAAGCAGAAGACCGCCGAGGAGTAGAGGGTCACGCCGATGGCCCGGTAGGCGAGTCCCGTCTGCTCGGCGGTGGGCAGCCCGTTGAAGTAGCGGAAAGCGGCGGCCTGTTGCTCCGGCACCTCGGTGCGGACGGCGCTGATGACGCGCTGCATCAGATCGAGGTCCCCGTGACCGTCCTTGAGCCCGCAGATGCCGGGGGTGCGGGCGAGTTCGGCGACGGTCGCCGGGGTGAAGACGGCGTTGTCGCGCTGGTAGACGACGACGTCGAGGAAGGTGGAGCGCGCCAGCGCCCTGTAGTGCCGGAGCAAGCCCTCCTGCGAGGGCCTGACGAGGTACGGCGGCATCGCCAGCAGTCCGTCTGCTCCCGCGTCTTCGGCGAGAGCCGCGTAGTGGCAGGCGAGCGCCGTGCCGTAGCCGGCACCCGCGACGACGGGGACCCGCCCCCGCACCTCCTCGACCGCGGCGCCCACGCACACGCGGAACTCCTCGGGGGTCAGCGCGTGGAACTCGCCGGTGCCGCAGCAGGCGAACACCGCGCCCGCGCCCGCCTCGATCCCCTGGCGCACGTGCTCGCGGAAGACCGCGACGTCGACGGATCCGTCCGGAGCGAAGGCGGTGACCGGGAAGAAGAGCAGTCCGTCGAGGCGTCCGGCGAGCGTGCCGCGCCCGGATGCCTGCGAGGCGGGCGGAGGGGAGGAGGGTGAGGTCATGCGGGACTCCCGGGGAGGGACGGTACGCAACTGGGCCGTCGGGGCGCGTCGTTGAGCCGACGTGCCACGCCCCGTGGCGCGGCTCCGGTCGCGTGCACGTTTCTGATCGGCGTCTACATTTCTGAACGTGACATCACCGTAGGTCAGCCGTGATCCGTCGGTCAAGCACGAGAGGGAGCACGACAGCTCCACCGCACACCCGCAGGCGGAGAGGGGCGGCCAGACCGGCCGCTGCGAGCGCCGCACCCGCGCCGCGCCGTCCCCGACTGCCCCCGCACGAGGCGAGTCGGGCCCGCCGATCCCCCATCGCCGCCGTCGCACAGGCCAGTTGGCACGGGGTGGACGTCAACCCGCTGCACTGAAGCGCAAGTCAGCGGGCATGATGGTTCCCGAACCGATCATCACGGTCGCCACGGGGAGGCGCTTCACCATGTTCTTCATCGCAGACACCGATCCGGAGTCGGCCCTGTCCGGCCTTGTGGAGTCCGGGGTCGTCAGCTGGCTGATCCTGGGGCTCGTCGCCGGCACCGTCGCCAAGGTCCTCCTCCCGGGCCGCGATCCGGGCGGGCTGCTCGGCACGATCCTCATCGGCATCGTCGGCGCCTTCATCGGCGGCTGGCTCTCCTCGACGTTCCTCGACCGGTCGGTCGACCACGACTTCTTCGATCCGGCGCTGTGGGTCGCGGCCATCGCGGGATCGCTGGTGCTGCTGATCGCCTACCGCATCTTCTTCGGCCACTCGCGGGAACGACGCCGCTGACCTCACCCGCGCCCACCGCCGATCCCCACCTGCGCTCTCGGCAAAGGAACCGCAAAGCGGGGCCGCTCGTTACGACCGGCATGACCGCAATGACTCCTGGCTCGAACCTTCCGCTGACCGCACCGCGGGTGGCGGTGGAAGTGACCGCACCGACCCGGCTCGACGTGTCGGGGCTGCTGCTCGGCGAGCAGGGAAAGGTTCGATCGGACGACGACTTCGTCTTCTACAACCAGCCCACCGCCCCGGGCGTGACGCACAGCAGCGGCGCCGCCGACACCATCACCGTCGACACCGCCGCGGTGCCCGCCGACGTGCACAAGGTCGTCGTCACGGCCAGCCTCGACGCCCCCGGCGCCACCTTCGCCGGCACGGAACCGACGGCGACCGTGCGGGACGCCGACACGCAGGCCGTCGTCGCCACGTTCACCCCGCCCCAGCTCGGCCCGGAGACGGCCGTCGTCGTGATCGAGGTCTACCGCCGCGGAAACGCGTGGAAGGTGCGCGCCGTCGGCCAGGGCTACGCCAACGGACTCGGCGGTATCGCCGCCGACTTCGGCGTCAACGTCGAGGAGCCCGCTGCGCCGCAGGCGTCACCCGCTCCCCCGCCCACCCCGCACACGCCTCCCCCGCAGCCCGCACCGCAGGCGGTCCCCGCTCCCCCGCCCACGCCCGCCGCGCAGCCCGCGCCGTCCGCCCCGCCCGCCGGCGGAAAGATCAACCTGGACAAGGGCAGGGTCAGCCTGCAGAAGAACCAGACGGTCTCGCTCACCAAGGGCGGGCGTCCCGTGCTCAGCACGGTGAAGATGGGCCTCGGCTGGGAGCCCGCGTACAAGGGGCGCGGCAGGGCCCAGGACATCGACCTGGACGCCTCCGTCATCGCCTACGACGCCAACCGCAAGAAGGTCGACGCCTGCTACTTCGGCAAGCTCGTCATCCTCAACGGCGTCGTGCAGCACTCCGGCGACAACCTCACCGGTGAGGGCGGCGGCGACGACGAAGTGATCACCGTCCACCTCGGCGACCTCCCGCCGCAGGTCTCGGGGCTGGTCTTCACCGTGAACTCCTTCTCCGGGCAGAAGTTCACCGAGGTGGCCAAGGCGTACTGCCGCCTCATCGACGCGGGCAGCAACCAGGAGCTGGTGAGGTTCGACCTCAGCAACGCGGAGCCGCGCACGGGCGTCCTGATGTGCAAGCTGGTCCGCCAGTTCTCCGGCGAGTGGGACATGACGGCACTGGGCGAGTACGTCGACTCGCGCACTGTCCGCGGCATGGTCAAGCCGGGAGGCGCCGCGCTGTGACGGTGCCGGCGGAGGGGCGGTCCCGGTCGGCCCGCCCCTCCGCCGGTCTGTCCGTCTCCCCCGTCGTCCCTTCCCGCACCTCGCCTCTCTCGTCTGCTGCCGCTTCCGGCACCCGCGATGAGCCATAGGGCGCCCGATCCGGGGTACCGCGGAGGCGCGGAGTGCCGGCGCCCGTGCGGACAGCCGGCGCCCGTACAGCGCGTACGCGCAGACAGGCTCCCGAAGCAGGCAGAAGGAGGCGCTTCACATGGCCATCGCCACCGTGAATCCGGCCACGGGCGAGACCCTCAAGACGTTCGACGCGCTGAACGCCGGCGAGATCGAAGAGCGGCTCGTCCGGGCGGACAGGGCGTTCGGCGAGTACCGCCTGACGGATTTCGCCCACCGCGCCGGGCTCATGCACCGCGCCGCCGACCTGCTCGAGGAGGACCAGGAGGGCGTCGCCCGCACCATCACCACGGAGATGGGCAAGACGCTCGTCTCCGCCCGGGCCGAGGTGGCCAAGTGCGTCAAGGCGATGCGCTGGTACGCCGAGCACGCCGAGAAGCTGCTCGCCGACGAGCGCCCCGAGCAGGCCGACGTCGAGGACTCGGGCGCGGTGCGGGCCTTCGTGCGCTACCGCCCCCTCGGCACGGTGCTGGCGGTCATGCCGTGGAACTTCCCCCTGTGGCAGGTGGTCCGCTTCGCCGCTCCGGCCCTCATGGCAGGCAACACGGGCCTGCTGAAGCACGCGTCGAACGTCCCGCAGACCGCCCTCTACGTGGAAGAGCTCTTCCGCAGGGCAGGGTTCCCCGAAGGCGTCTTCCAGACCCTGCTGATCGGCTCCGACGCCATCGCGGACCTCCTGCGCGACGAGCGCATCGTCGCGGCGACGCTGACCGGCAGCGAACCCGCGGGCCGCTCCGTCGCCTCCATCGCGGGCGACGAGATCAAGAAGACGGTGCTCGAACTGGGCGGCAGCGACCCGTACCTCGTGCTGCCCTCGGCCGACCTGGACAAGGCCGTGCGGACCGCCGTCACCGCCCGCGTGCAGAACGCCGGGCAGTCGTGCATCGCCGCGAAGCGCTTCCTCGTCCACACCGACGTCTTCGAGCAGTTCTCCTCGGCGTTCGTGGAGCGCATGGCGTCGCTCAAGGTCGGCGACCCGATGGACGAGGAGACCGACGTCGGTCCGCTCTCCAGCGCGAACGGCCGCTCCGACCTGGAGGCGCTCGTCGACGACGCGACCCGTCGCGGAGCCACCGCCCTGTGCGGAGGCGGGCGCCCGCAGCACCTCACGAACGGCTACTTCTACGATCCGACGGTGCTCACCGGCATCACGGAGGCGATGCGGGTGCACCGCGAGGAGGCCTTCGGCCCCGTCGCGTCGCTCTACCGCGTGGCCGACCTCGACGAGGCGATCGACCTGGCCAACGACACGCCCTTCGGCCTCAGCTCCAACGCCTGGACCCGCGACCCCGCCGAACAGGAACGGCTCACCCGCGACCTGGCGGCCGGAGCCGTCTACTTCAACGGCATGACGGCCTCGCATCCGGGACTGCCCTTCGGCGGCACCAAGCGTTCCGGGTACGGGCGGGAGCTGGCCGGGCACGGCATCCGCGAATTCTGCAACGCGACGACGGTGTGGTTCGGGCCCGAGGGGTGACTCGTACGGCCGAGCCGGCCGTGCGGACCGGTGGGGGCCGGCGGGGACCGGGCGGGCGGACATCCGGGGAGAGGGTCCGCCCGCCTGGCCTCTGCCGCGCCCCGGAGCGTCGGAGCGCGGGCGCTCCGGCACTCTCAACTCAGCCCGTCGGTTCAGCCCGTCGATGCCGTCAGAGCGCCGCCAGCCCCGTCAGCCCCCGTGAGCCCCGTGTGCGCCGTCAGCAGACCCCGTCGCGCGGCGCGGGGTTGCCGAGCTTGAACAGCGGGCGGAGCTTCAGGCCCGCGTACGTCCCGGCGATCGCGGCGGCCGCCCAGATCCAGCCGTGCAGGCTGCCGGAGGCGATTCCCGCCAGGTAGGCGCCGATGTTGCAGCCGCCGGCGATCCTGGCGCCGATCCCCATCAGCACGCCCCCGAGGACGGCGCCCACGCCGCGGCGCAGGGCGATCCCGCGGTGCAGCGTCCACACGCCGCCCGCCGCCGCGGCCAGGGCGGCGCCGATCATGATGCCGAAGTCGGTGAGGCTGGTCTTGTCCGCCAGGACCGGCCCGGAGAGCTGGACCGCGTTCTTCGGCTCCTGCCAGTACGCCCACGTCTCCGGCGAGGCACCCAGCGCGGCCGCCAGCTTCGAACCCCACAGAGCGAACGCGCTGGTCACGCCCCATGCGCCGCCCGAGACCAGCAGCACGCCCGCGCCCAGTACGGCAAGTACCACGGCCCCGGCGGCCAGCGGCCACGAACCCCGCACCGTACGGGCGAGGGCACCGCGGGCCGAGGGCGGGGCGCCGAGGGGCGGCGGGTTGCGCCGCGCCTGGATCTTCCGGGAGACGAGTACGACGAGGGCGAGCAGCGCCAGAGTCAGCGCCAGGGAACCCGGCCAGCCCAGCCCGTCGGAGAAGAGGACCGGCTCGAAGGCCGGCAGGTCACGCCAGAGGCCGTACTGCCAGGCCGCGAGCGTCGATCCGGCGATGAAGCCGCCCAGCGTGAGCACGATCGTGCTCTGCCCGGAGCCGACGGCGAAGAGCGTGCCGGAGGCGCAGGCCCCGCCGATCTGCATGCCGACGGCGAAGAGGAAGGCGCCGGCGAGCAGTCCGACGCCGAGCGGACCGGTGCTGGGGGCCGGCGCGGTACCGAAGAGTCCCGTCCCCGTGCCGATCACGAGGGCGAAGAGCGTCGCCGTCGTCCCGAGCAGCAGGGCGTGCGCCCGCAGTCCCGTGCCGTTCCCCACGGCGGCGAGCTGGCGCCAGGCCGAGGTGAAGCCGAAGCGCGAGTGGAAGAGCCCGACGCCGAGGCCCACGCCGAGGAGGAGCAGGATGCCCGGCTTCGCACCGTGGACCGCCCACACGTACGCGGTGAGGGCGGCTCCGAGCACCGTGGCGACGAGGAGGGGCACGCGCCGCACAGGCGGCACGGGGTCGGCGTCGGGCGCGGGTACGCGCGTCGGCGCGGGCTCGAACCAGGTGAGCTTGCGGAGGGGGCGTTCCGTCCGGTCCGGACTGTCCGTTCCGGTGGGCGTCGCTCCGGAGGGTGGTGCGGTGGTCACGAGGTAACTCCGGTGGGTGCGGGAAGGGCGGTGAGGAGGGGGCAGGGCCGAGCGGGCCAGGCCCGGGAGGCGGGTCCGACGGGTGGGGGCCCGGCGGGTGCGGGCGCACCGCGGGGCGAGCGCTGGACGCGTCGGGCCGCCCGGTGCCCGGCGAGTGCCGGGGCGGGAGCGCCACGGGCCGGCAGCCGGCACGGGAGCGGTCCGCGGGTTCAGCGGACCGAGAGGGGCCGGCGGGGGCGCGGGGCGCGGCGTTCAGCGCCGACAGAGAGCGTCGTCGACGCTCCACGCCGTGGCCGCGAAGAGCGCGAGTGCCAGATGGCGCGTGGTACCGGACATGCGCAGCAGGCTACTTCAAGCCATCCATATGACGGAATCACGTCTCGCACAGCGAGACGCCCCCGTCCGTGGGGCGGCGGGAGCCGGGTGGGGCCGGTGCCGGCGCCCAGCGATAGGGTCCTCGAGCGCTGCCGTGCGCCCGTGCGCCCCGGGGCCGGGCGCGCTCCACCGTCCTGACACAAACGGAGGTCCGCCCATGGCCGTACGCACCGAGAAGCAGGGCCCGGTCACGACGGTGATCCTCTCCCGCCCGGCCGCGCGCAACGCCGTGGACGGCGAGACGGCGCAGGCGCTCGCGGACGCCTTCAGGGCCTTCGAGGCGGACACCGGGGCGCTGGCCGCGGTCCTGTGGGGCGAGGGCGGCAGCTTCTGCGCCGGTGCCGACCTGAAGGCCATCGGGACGGACCGGGCCAACCGCGTCGCCCCCGGCGGAGACGGCCCGATGGGCCCCACGAGGCTCCGCCTCTCGAAGCCTGTGATCGCGGCGGTCGCCGGCCACGCCGTCGCCGGAGGGCTCGAACTCGCCCTGTGGTGCGATCTGCGGGTCGCCGAGGAGGACGCCGTCTTCGGCGTCTTCTGCCGCCGATGGGGCGTCCCCCTCATCGACGGCGGTACGGTGCGCCTGCCGCGCCTGATCGGCACCAGCCGCGCCCTGGACCTCATCCTCACCGGCCGGCCGGTCCCCGCATCCGAGGCGTACGGGATGGGCCTCGTCAACCGCCTCGTCCCGCCCGGTACTTCACGCACCGCCGCCGAGGAACTGGCGGCCGGGATCGCCCGGTTCCCGCAGACCTGCCTGCGCGGCGACCTCGCCTCCGTACACGAGCAGCACGGCCTGACCGAGGAGGAGGCGATGGCCGGCGAACTGCGTCACGGCCAGGAGGCGCTGCGCGAAGCCGGCGAGGGTGCGGCGCGCTTCGCCGCCGGCGCCGGCAGGCACGGCGACTTCGACGCCATCTGAACCAGCCCCGCCCGCCGCCCGCCGCGCAGGAGGACCGCAGCCCGCGGAGTCCCGTCCCGCGGGCCGCGTCCGCCGCCCGTCGCCCACCGGGGCTCAGGCGTCCAGCCGGCTGCGCGCTTTGAAAGCCGCCTTACGGGCCTCCTTGGCCGTCTGCCTGTCGGGGTGCACCCGGCCCATCGCCTCCAGCACCTCCGCGGTGGCCGGGTGGTCGACCCGCCATGCCTTGTCGAAGAATCCGGTGTGCTGGTCGACCAACCCCTGGACCAGTCCCTGCAGTTCGGCCGCCTCCCCGGCCGTCGCCAGCTGCGCCGCGATCGTGTCGACCGTGAGCCAGAAGACCATCTCCTGGTCCGGCTGCGGCACGTCGTCCGCTCCGTGCTCGACGAGCCACACCCGGGCCAGCCCGCCCAGCTCCCTGTCCTCCAGCACGTCCCGCAGGGCCGGTTCGGCCTCCCTGCCCAGCAGCGAGAGGGCCTGCTGGCAGGCGAGCCGGCGCGAGGGCGCGTGCTCGTCCATGCCGTGTGCCGCGCCGAGGAGTTCGCGGGCGGCGTCGAGGGGCGTACGGGCGGCGAGCCAGGACTCGATCTCGGCCCGGGCGTTCTCCTCGGTGTACGCGGACAGCGCGCCGAGCAGTTCGGCACCGCCCGCTCCGGCCAGGTCCCCGACGGCGGGCGCCTCGATACCGGCCTCCCTGATGCGGGTACGGACACCGTGGACGCCGAGGGGGGTCAGCTTCACCATGCCGTAGCGGGAGACGTCCTCGTCGTCGAGCTGCTCCGGCAGCTCCGTGTCCTCGTCGGACTCCTCCGTCAACGCCTCGTCCACGGGCCGGTATTCGACGAGTCCGGTGGGCGCGAGCATCCGGAACTGCTCGTCGAGCCTCATCATGGCCGCCGAGACGGCTTCGAGGACCTCGTCCGTGGGTTCCTCCATGTCGTCGGGGACGATCATGGAGGCGGCGAGCACCGGGAGCGGCACCATCGCACCGGCGGAGACGGCCTGGTCCGTCGCCGTCAGGTAGTAGAGGCTGGCGAGCGCTCCGTCGAGGAAGTCGGCCTCCTCCTCCGGGTTCCAGTCGAGGTCGTCGAGATCGATGGCGTCCGGGTCGATCTTCCCGTCCTCGTCCGTGACACCGTCGAGATCGCCCACCAGGTCCTCGAAGCTGGGGACGGCGGCGTCGGCGAGGACGCTCTCCAGGCCCCCCTGCCAGATCTCCAGCACGTCCAGCGGGCTGCCGCCGCCCCTGAGTTGGGCGAGTTCCCCGCCGGGACGCGCGACCCCCACGGGTTCCTCGGTCAGCGTCCTCGCGGCCCCGCCCTCCGCGGAGCCCTCCGTGCCGCCCGCGTCCTCGCCGCCGTCCTCCTCGACCTCCAACAGCCCCGTGTCGACGGCCAGATGCCACGCCTGGCCCGTGTGCGCGGCCCCGTCCTCGTCCTCGGAGAGCCCCAGGTACGCCACGGCCTCCTTCAGCTGGGGGGCGAGGAGTTCCCCGCCCGCGCCGACCGGGACGCCCTTGCCGCCGGACCCTCCCGTGGCGTCGCCGCCTCCGTCCTCTGCCCAGCTCGCCAGCTTGGCGGCCCACGCGAAGAGCGGGGCGGCCAGCGCGTCCCGGGCCAGCTCGGCTTCGGACGGCAGCCGTACGGGCGGCATGGCGGGAACGTCGCCACCGGTCATCTCACCGGACATCAGTGCGTTCAACTCCTACGGGGTGCTACTCACTGCCGGAATGGTGCGGGCCCAGCGTAGACGGGATGTGTCCCGTGCCGCCCGAATCGCACGGCTCGCCACCCCGACGCCCCAGAGTGACACTACGATCGCGGTGGGTGTCACCAGGCGGGCCCCGGGCGAGAGTTGCGTCGCACTCGTGACAACCGGCTGGTCTTCTTCTTGACAACTCGGGTTTCGGCGCCAGACTTTACGCGCGTAGAGAATCACGGATCCTCACGAACGCCCGGACCACCGTCCGTAACCCCCCTCCGGAGGCACCGTTGTCGTCACGTCTGGCCCGCTCCTCGGCTCTCACCGTCGTGGCGCTGTGTTCCACTCTCATCGTCCTGCCCGCCCCCTCCGCGGCCGGCGCCACCGCCAAGTCGCCGCGCGTGCACGAGATCCAGGGCAACACGCGGATATCCCCCTACGCGGGCGAGCGCGTCACCGACGTACCCGGAGTCGTCACAGCGGTACGCGTGTTCGGCAAGGCCCGCGGCTTCTGGATGCAGGACCCCAAGCCCGACAACGACCCCGCGACGAGCGAGGGCATCTTCGTCTTCACCGGCGAGAAGACCCCCGACGTCATGGCCGGGGACCAGGTACGGGTCTCCGGTGAGGTGAGCGAGTTCTACCCGGGCGGCAGGGAGTCGGGCGGCCAGTCCGTCACGCAGCTGACGAAGGCGGAGTGGACCAAGGCGGACAAGAAGCGGAAGCTGCCCCGCGCCGTCACCCTGGACGGCGGCCGGATCCCGGACGAGTACGCGCCCCCCGCCGAGGACGGCGGCGACATCGAGCCCCTCGCGCTGCGCCCCGGCGACTTCGCCCTCGACCTCTACGAGTCCCTGGAGGGCATGCGGACGCAGGTCGAGGACGCCGCCGTCACCGGGCCCACCACGGAGTACGACGAGGTGTGGGTCACCGCGGACCGCTTCGAGAACCCGACACCGCGCGGCGGCACGCTCTACGGCGCCTACGACCAGCAGAACGGCGCCCGCGTGAAGGTCAGTTCGCTCCTTCCCACCGCGATACAGCCCTTCCCGAAGGCCGACGTCGGCGACAAGCTGAGCGGCAGGACCTCGGGCCCGCTGGACTTCGACAGCTTCGGCGGCTACTCGATCCGGGCCACGGATCTGGGCGAGTTGGAGGACAACGGCCTCGCCCGGGAGAAGACGCGCAAGCAGCACAAGGGCGAACTCTCCGTGGCCACCTACAACGTGGAGAACCTCTCCCCGAAGAGCGAGCCGGAGAAGTTCACCCGCCTCGCCGAGGCCCTCGTGCAGAACCTCGCCTCGCCGGACATCGTCGCGGTGGAGGAGGTGCAGGACAACTCCGGTCCCGACGACGACGGGACGGTCGCCGCCGACGAGACGCTGAAGAAGCTGGCCGAGGCCGTCGAGGCGGCCGGCGGGCCCTCGTACGACTGGCGCCAGATCGACCCCGCCGACAAGGCCGACGGCGGGCAGCCCGGCGGCAACATACGCGTCGCGTTCCTCTTCAACCCGGAGCGGGTCTCCTTCACCGACCGCAAGGGCGGCGACGCCGACACCGCGGTGGAGGTGACGGACGAGGACGGCACCCCGCAGCTCTCCGCGAACCCCGGCCGCATCCAGCCGCAGAACGAGGCGTGGAAGGCGAGCCGCAAGTCGCTCGCCGGTGAGTTCACCTTCCGCGGGCGGCAGGTCTTCGTCGTGGCGAACCACTTCAGCTCCAAGGGCGGCGGCGACCTCGAGGGCGACCAGCCGATGGACGGCCGCATCCAGCCTCCGGCGCGCCACTCCGAACCGCAGCGCATCGAGCAGGCGAAGCTGGTCAACTCCTTCGCGAAGCAGGTCCAGTCCGTCGACCCCGACGCCGCTGTGATCGCCGCCGGCGACCTCAACGACTTCCCCTTCTCCCCCAGCCTCGACGCCCTGCGGGCCGGCGAAGCCCTCACCAGCCCGATGGACCGGCTGCCCGCGAGCGAGCGCTACGGCTACGTCTTCAACGGCAACTCCCAGGCTCTGGACCATGCTCTGACCAGCCCGGGCGTCGGATGGGTGGACTACGACATCGTCCACATCAACTCGGAGTTCCACGACCAGACCAGCGACCACGACCCCTCGGTGATCCGGTTCCGTCCCTGACGGGAACCGGGTTCCCGGCCCAGCACCGACCTGCCCGGCGGGCGCCTCTCAGTGGAGGCGCCCGCCGGCTCGCTCACCGTGACCTTCGGCAGGGGTGCCCGTCCATCTGATCGCCGACCCCTACCTCGGGCGGTGCCACCTCTGCACCCGGCCCAAGGACCCGGCCGGCTACCGGGGCGAGTTGACCGTGGACTTCGGCACCCCCGTCGACCTGACCAGCACGCTCCTGGGGGATGACGCTGCCTACTGAGGGCTTCCCCCGGGAGGCCGAGTCCCGGCAGCCGGGTTGACCCGGGGGTCGACCGCCGCGCCGCCGACCGGCCCCTGCGGCCATGCCCCCTCACCGGCCGCGCCGCCCTGGACCTCGCCGGCCGCCACGTCACCGCCACCGTCGCCGTCCCCGCCTGCGTCGGCGTCCACGAGGTCCCGTACGAGCAGCGCCGCTCCGGCCACCGCGCCGGGCATCAGCACCACCGCCACCAGCGGGACCAGGAAAGCCAGCACCAGCGGAACGCCGAAGCCGAGGGCGAGCGCCCTGCGCGTACGCAGGATCCGCAGCCGCTCCCGTACGGGGATGCCGCGGCGCTGCATGGCGACCGAGACGAGTTCGAGCGTGAGGAAGAAGCCGGACACGCAGAACCCCAGTGCCGGGACGACCGTCTGGCCGAGCACCGGCACGAAGCCGAGGAAGAAGAGCGGCACGGCGAAGAGCAGGGCCCTCCACAGCACGTAGAGGCTGTCGCACAGCGACGTCCACAGTTCGCGCCAGAGCGGGCGGTCGAGGCCCTCGGGGCAGTCTCCCTCGGACTCCTCGACCTGTTCGGAGAGCTTCTCGTAGAAGGGATCGCCGACGAGGAGCGTCACCGCGGTGAAGGTGAGCACGGACAGCAGCAGCGCGCCGAGCCAGAGCAGCACCGCGAAGAGGCCGCGGAGGGTCGAACGCCAGGTCTCGTCCCAGCCGTCGGCGAACGGGGTGGCCCACGCCGCGATGTCGTCCGCCCAGAAGGCGAGCGCCGCGAGAGCCGCCGCGTACAGCACGAATGTGACCAGTGCGGGCAGCAGGCCGAAGCCGAACCACCGTCCGTGCCCGAGGACCCAGCGCTGGCCGCGCCCCAAATACCGTACTCCTGCCGCAAGATCGCGCATGCCCGTAAGCCTATGGCCTACGGGCATGCGCGGGGAACTTCGGTCCGGCGCCCGCCCCGGCAGCCGCGACGACTCCTCACGCGGCGGTTGCGGGCGGCCGAACTCCCCTGGCGGCGCGGCGGCTTCAGTTGCTGTGCAGGGCCTCGTTCAGCCCGCCCCACGAGCCGGTGCGCTGCAGGACCTCGACCGTGCCGGTCGTCGAATTGCGGCGGAAGAGAAGGTTGTTGGCGCCGGAGAGCTCCAGGGCCTTGACGATCTTCCCGTCGGGCAGCGAGACGCGCGTACCGGCCGTCACGTAGAGACCGGCTTCGACGATGCAGTCGTCGCCGAGCGAGATGCCGATGCCCGCCTCGGCACCGAGCAGGCAGCGTTCGCCGATGGAGATGGTCTGCTGGCCGCCGCCGGAGAGGGTGCCCATGATCGAGGCGCCGCCGCCGATGTCGGAGCCGTCGCCCACGACGACGCCCGCGCTGATCCGGCCCTCCACCATGGACTTGCCCAGCGTGCCCGCGTTGAAGTTGACGAAGCCCTCGTGCATCACCGTCGTGCCCTCGGCGAGGTGCGCGCCGAGACGCGCGCGGTCGGCGTCGGCGATGCGCACTCCCGCGGGCGCGACGTAGTCCGTCATGCGCGGGAACTTGTCCACGCTGGTGACGCTCAGGTGCTTGCCCGCCGCACGGGCCGCGAGCCGCACCCGCTCCAGACGGTCGACTGCGACGGGGCCGAGGTTCGTCCAGGCGACATTCGTGAGCAGACCGAAGAGACCTTCGAGGTTCTGCCCGTGCGGCGGCACCAGACGGTGGCTGAGCAGGTGCAGGCGCAGGTACGCGTCGTGGGCGTCGAGCGGCTTGTCCTCCAGCGACGTGATGACCGTGCGGACGGCCACGATCTCGACGCCGCGGACCGGATCGGTGCCGAGCGCCTTCGGCGCGGCCTCCCCCATCGCCTCGGCGGCGCTCTCGGGGCTCAGCCGGTCGCTTCCGGCGGGCACACCGGGCTCCGCGACGAGTTCGGGGGCGGGGAACCAGGTGTCCAGGACCTTGTCCCCGGCGATCGTGGCGAGCCCGACGGCGACGGCGCCGGTCGTACGGGTGGTGGTGGCAGCTTGGGTCATGTATCGAACGCTATCGGCCCGCGCGTGGCCGATGCCAACCGGTCTCAGCAGGCGGAGCGCCCGGCGGACGTCCCTCCCGTCGGCCGCGCGGCGGCCTCCTCACCCGGCCCGGGAACCTCAGGGTTCGCCCGTGACGCGGGCGAGCGCCGACCGCACGGCCTGCCGGTCGAAGGGCCGGTCGGTGAGCAGGAGCTGGAGCAGCAGGCCGTCGATGAGCGCGACGAGGACGCGCGCCGTGGCCTCGTCGGCGGTGTGGCGGGCGAGTATCCGCGCCATCTCGTCGCACCAGGCGGCGGCGACGGGCTGCAGGGCCGGGCGGCGCAGCGCGGCCAGGTAGAGCTCGTACTCCAGGCGGATACGGCCCCGGCCGCCGTGTGCGTACTCGTCGAGGAGCCGTGTGAGGGCGTCGGCGAGGGCGAGCCCGCGGCCTTCCGGGGCCTGCGGCCCGGCGCCGTCCGCCGGCGCGGGCCGTCCCACCTCCGCCAGCACGTCCTCCCAGTCCGTCATGGCGCTGCTCGGCTCTCTGGTGACCTGTTCGAGCGCCGCGACGAGCAGATCGTCGAGGCTGGCGAAGTGGTACGTCGTCGAGCCGAGCGGGACGTCCGCCTCCGCGGCGACGGTCCGGTGCGAGAGCGCGGCGATGCCCTTGAACTCGGCGATGCGGATGGCGGCGTCGATGATGCGCTGCCGCCGTCCGGGGTCGAAGCGGCGGGCGGCCATCAGTGCGCGCTCCCCAGGTTGAGCAGCATCACCCCGACGATGACGAGGAGGATGCCGGCGATCTTCGCGGTGCTGACCGACTCCCCGATGAAGACGATCCCGATGACGGCGATCGCCGCCGTGCCGACGCCCGACCAGATCGCGTAGGTCGTGCCCACGGCCATCGTCTTGAGCGTCTGGGCGAGGAGCACGAAGGCGATCGTGTAGCTGGCGGCGGTGGCGAGGGACGGCCAGAGTTTGCTGAACCCGTCGCTGTACTTCATCGCGGTGGTGCCCAGGACCTCCGCCAGGATCGCCCCTATGAGCGTCACGTAGACCATGGCCACGAGCCTACAGAGCGATGCGTACGGTCGTACACAACCGCGCCGCCCCGATCCGTGTCGATTCCGGAGACTTCAGGCGGGGACGGCACGAAAAGGCGTGCCCCGGCACGAGTGCCGGGGCACGCCCGAGGTGAGGCATGGCGGGGCGACGTGCCCGCGCGCGAGCGGACGGCTCAGACGTTGAAGCCCAGCGCCCGCAGCTGCTCGCGGCCGTCGTCCGTGATCTTGTCCGGGCCCCACGGGGGCATCCAGACCCAGTTGATCTTCAGTTCCTTGACGATGCCCTCGGTCGCGGACCGGGCCTGGTCCTCGATGACGTCGGTCAGCGGGCACGCCGCGGAGGTGAGCGTCATGTCGATCGTCGCGACGTTCGACTCGTCGATGTGGACCCCGTAGATCAGGCCCAGGTTGACGACGTCGATGCCCAGCTCCGGGTCCACGACGTCCAGAAGCGCCTCGCGGACCTCGTCCTCGCTCGCGGGCTTCGTTGTGGTCTCGGTCATGCGGTCTTCTCCTTTACCGAGTCCTCGCCCAGCGCCTGGGCGGTGGCGTCCTTCCATGCCATCCAGCTCAGCAGAGCACACTTCACACGTGCCGGGTACTTCGAGACCCCGGCGAACGCGACGGCGTCCTCCAGCACGTCCTCCATGGCCTCGTCCGGCTCGATCTTCCCGCGGGACTGCATCAGCTCCAGGAAGGTCTCCTGGATGGTGCGTGCCCGGTCCAGCTCCTTGCCGACCAGCAGCTCGTTCAGCACCGAGGCGCTGGCCTGGCTGATGGAGCAGCCCTGGCCCTCGTAGCTGACGTCGCGAACCGTCTCGCCGTCGTACCGCACGCGCAGGGTGATCTCGTCACCGCACGTCGGGTTGACGTGGTGCACCTCGGCGTCGCCCTCTCGCAGGCCCTTGCCGTGAGGATTCTTGTAGTGGTCCAGGATCACTTCCTGGTACATGGAGTCCAGCTTCACGAGTCGTCCGTCCGTCCAGTCCTCAGCTGCGGCTTCGTCTCCGCCTAGGCGAAGAAGTTCCGTACGTGTTCCACACCCTCGGCCAGGGCGTCCACCTCTGCCGGCGTGGAGTACAGATAGAACGACGCCCGCGTGGTCGCAGGAATTCCGTACCGGAGGCAGACGGGCCGCGCGCAGTGGTGGCCGACACGGACCGCGATGCCCTGCTCGTCGAGCACCTGCCCCACGTCGTGAGGGTGGATGTCCCCGAGCGTGAAGGAGATCGCCGCGCCCCGGTCCTCGGCCGTGGTGGGGCCGATGAAGCGCAGGTCGGGGATCTCCTTGAGCCTGCTGACCGCGTACTCGGTCAGCGCGTGCTCATGTGCCTGGATCTTGTCCATGCCGATCGACGACAGGTAGTCGACGGCCGCGCCGAGACCGACCGCCTGGGCGATCGGCGGCGTGCCCGCCTCGAACTTGTGCGGCGCGGGCGCGTACGTGGACGCGTGCATCGTCACTGTCTCGATCATCTCGCCGCCGCCGAGGAACGGCGGCAGGTCGTCCAGCAGCTCCTGCCGCCCCCACAGCACGCCGATGCCCGTCGGACCGCACATCTTGTGCCCCGTGAAGGCCACGAAGTCCGCCTGCAGCGCCTGCACGTCCAGCACCATGTGCGGCGCTGCCTGCGAGGCGTCGACGACGACGAGCGCGCCGACCTCCTGGGCACGCCGGACGATCGCCTCGACCGGGTTGATCGTGCCCATGATGTTGGAGACCAGCGTGAAGGAGACGACCTTGGTCTTCTCCGTGATGACCTGCTCGATGGACGACAGGTCCAGCCGGCCCTCGTCGGTCAGCCCGAACCACTTCAGCTTCGCGCCCGTGCGCTGCGAGAGCAGCTGCCACGGGACGATGTTGGAGTGGTGCTCCATCTCCGTGATGACGATCTCGGTGTCGTGCTCGACGCGGTAGGGCTCGTCCGCCCAGCCCAGCATGTTCGCCACGAGGTTGAGCGACTCCGAGGCGTTCTTCGTGAAGACGACCTCGTCGCGGCTCGGCGCGTTGATGAAGCCCGCGACCTTGTCGCGCGCCCCCTCGTACAGCGCCGTGGCCTCCTCCGCGAGGACGTGCACGCCGCGGTGGACGTTGGCGTTGTGCCGCTCGTTGTAGTCGCTCATCGCGTCGAGCACCTGGCGCGGCTTCTGCGAGGTCGCCGCGTTGTCCAGGTACACGATCTTCTTTCCGTCATGGACCACGCGGTCCAGGATCGGGAAGTCCTTGCGGATCGCCTCGGTGTCGAGCAGACCCGGAAGCGTCACGTCGCTCACGAAGCGGCGCCTCCCTTCACGTATGCCTCGTAGCCCTCTTCCTCGAGCTTGTCGGCCAGCTCCGGGCCGCCGGACTCGGCGATCCGGCCCTTGGCGAACACGTGCACGTGGTCGGGCTTGATGTAGCGCAGGATGCGCGTGTAGTGGGTGATCAGCATGGTGCCGACCTCGCCGCTCTCGCGGACGCGGTTGACGCCCTCGGAGACCACCCGCAGCGCGTCCACGTCGAGGCCGGAGTCGGTCTCGTCGAGGATGGCGACCTTCGGCTTGAGGAGCTCCAGCTGGAGGATCTCGTGCCGCTTCTTCTCACCGCCGGAGAAGCCCTCGTTGACGTTCCGCTCGGCGAAGGACGGGTCGATCTGCAGGCGCTCCATGGCCTCCTTGACCTCCTTCACCCACAGCCGCAGCTTGGGCGCCTCGCCGCGCAGCGCCGTCGCGGCGGTGCGCAGGAAGTTGGAGACGGAGACGCCGGGCACCTCGACCGGGTACTGCATGGCCAGGAAGACGCCCGCGCGGGCGCGCTCGTCCGGGGACATCTCCAGGACGTCCTCGCCGTCGAGGCGCACGGAACCGCCCGTGATCGTGTACTTGGGGTGGCCCGCGAGGGAGTACGCGAGGGTGGACTTGCCGGAGCCGTTCGGCCCCATGATCGCGTGCGTCTCGCCCTGCTTCACGGTCAGGTCGACGCCGCGCAGGATCTCGTTCGGGCCGTTCTCGGCGTTGACGGAGACGTGCAGGTCGTTGATCTCAAGCGTTGCCATGGGGACTTCAGGACTCCTGGGTCACGGAGACGAGAACAGCCGCGTCAGGGCCCTCGCCTTCGATTTTTACGGGGTACACGGGTACGGGTCGGGTCGCCGGAAGCCCGGAGGGCTTGCCGGTGCGCAGGTCGAAGCTTGAGCCGTGCAGCCAGCACTCGATCTGGCAGTCTTCGACCTCCCCCTCGGACAGCGAGACGTTCGCGTGCGAGCAGATGTCGTTGACCGCGAACACCTCGCCCTCCGTACGGACGAGAGCGACCGGCACGCCTTCGAGTTCCACCCGCTTCGGGGTGTCCTCCTCCAGCTCGCCGAGTGCCGCCACGCGGACGAAGCCTTCGCCGCTGCTCATACGGACGTCTCCAGCTCGGTCTCGATCTTCTCGATGAGGCGCGCCTCCACGTCCGGCAGCCCGATCTGCTGGACGAGTTCGGCGAAGAAGCCCCGGACGACCAGCCGGCGGGCCTCCTGCTCGGGAATGCCCCGGGCCTGGAGGTAGAACAGCTGCTCGTCGTCGAACCGGCCGGTCGCCGACGCGTGCCCCGCCCCGACGATCTCACCGGTCTCGATCTCGAGGTTGGGCACCGAGTCGACCCGCGCGCCGTCGGTGAGGACGAGGTTGCGGTTCAGCTCGTAGGTGTCGGTGCCGGTGGCCGCGGCACGGATCAGCACGTCGCCGATCCAGACCGCGTGCGCCTGCTCACCTTGCAGGGCGCCCTTGTAGACCACGTTGCTCCGGCAGTTGGGCGTGTCGTGGTCGACGAACAGGCGGTGCTCCTGGTGCTGGCCGTCGTCGGTGAAGAACAGGCCGTAGAACTCGGCCTCGCCGCCGGGGCCCGCGTAGTTCACGCGCGGATGCAGCCGGACCACGTCACCGCCGAAGGTGACGACGATCGACTTGTACGTCGCGTCCCTGCCCACGAGCGCGTTGTGCTGCGAGCAGTGGACCGCGGTGTCGTCCCAGTCCTGCACGGAGACCACCGTCAGCTTGGCGCCGTCGCCGACGACGAACTCCACGTTCGCAGCCCGCACGGCGTCGCCGGTGTGGTCGATGACGATGACGGCTTCCGCGAAGTCCTGCACCTCGAAGACGGTGTGCCCGTAGCTGACGCCGCCCTCGCCGTGCAGCGAGACCCGCACCGGCTCCTTCAGCACGGCCTCCTTGGGCACGGTGACGACCGAGGCCTTCTCGAACGAGGAGAACGCCTGCGCGGCGACCCGGTCGACCGGCTTGCCGGCCCGGCCGACGCGCGCGTCGTCACGGGCGACCGTCTCCACCGTCACGCCTTCGGGCGCGTCGACCTGGACCTTGAGGCCTCCGGAGGCCTCGGCCGAACCGTCGTGCAGTCCCTTGAGCCGCTCCAGCGGCGTGAAGCGCCATTCCTCTTCCCGGCCGTGCGGCACGGGGAAGTCCGCCACGTCGAAGGAGGGCGGTGCACTCATCCGGGTGGCGACGGTGGACTCAGCTGCCACCGCGATCGAGCCGGTGGTGTTCGAACCAACCGGTGGGGGTCCTCCCTGGACGACGTCCTTGGGGGAGTTCTGAGCCTCAGCCATGGCGCTCGTACTGCTCACTCTCTGAAAACGGAACCTGCTTGGGAACCTCGGACGGAAACTGCTGGAGGAGGGGGCCGCGGCGGCACCGCGGCCGCCCCCCGCACGGTACGGGCGTCAGCCGACCGCGCCCTCCATCTGCAGCTCGATCAGCCTGTTGAGTTCCAGCGCGTACTCCATCGGGAGTTCCTTCGCGATGGGCTCGACGAAGCCTCGGACGATCATCGCCATCGCCTCGTCCTCGGACAGGCCCCGGCTCATCAGGTAGAAGAGCTGGTCGTCGCTGACCTTGGAGACGGTGGCCTCGTGGCCCATCGTCACGTCGTCCTCGCGGACGTCGACGTACGGGTAGGTGTCCGAACGGGAGACGGTGTCCACCAGCAGCGCGTCGCACAGCACGTTGGACTTCGACCCCTCCGCGCCCTCGGCGATCTCGATGAGGCCGCGGTAGGACGTGCGGCCGCCGCTGCGGGCCACTGACTTGGAGACGATGTTCGAGGACGTACGCGGCGCCATGTGCACCATCTTCGCGCCGGCGTCCTGGTGCTGGCCCTCGCCGGCGAAGGCGACCGAGAGCGTCTCGCCCTTGGCGTGCTCGCCCATGAGGTAGACGGCCGGGTACTTCATGGTGACCTTGGAGCCGAGGTTGCCGTCGACCCACTCCATGGTCGCGCCCTCGTAGGCCACGGCACGCTTGGTGACCAGGTTGTAGACGTTGTTCGACCAGTTCTGGATCGTCGTGTAGCGGCAGCGGCCGCCCTTCTTGACGATGATCTCGACGACGGCGGAGTGCAGCGAGTCCGAGTCGTAGATCGGAGCGGTGCAGCCCTCGACGTAGTGCACGTAGGCGTTCTCGTCGACGATGATCAGCGTCCGCTCGAACTGGCCCATGTTCTCCGTGTTGATGCGGAAGTAGGCCTGCAGCGGGATGTCGACGTGCACGCCCGGCGGGACGTAGATGAAGGAACCGCCGGACCACACCGCGGTGTTGAGCGCGGCGAACTTGTTGTCACCGGGCGGGATGACCGTGCCGAAGTGCTCCTGGAAGATCTCCGGGTGCTCGCGCAGCGCCGTGTCGGTGTCCAGGAAGAGCACGCCCTGCTGCTCCAGGTCCTCGCGGATCTGGTGGTAGACGACCTCCGACTCGTACTGCGCGGCCACGCCCGCGACGAGGCGCTGCTTCTCCGCCTCCGGGATGCCGAGCTTGTCGTAGGTGTTCTTGATGTCCTCGGGCAGGTCCTCCCATGTCTGGGCCTGCTTCTCCGTGGACCGCACGAAGTACTTGATGTTGTCGAAGTCGATGCCCGAGAGGTCCGAGCCCCAGTTGGGCATGGGCTTCTTCTCGAAGAGCCGGTGCCCCTTGAGGCGCAGCTTCAGCATCCAGTCGGGCTCGTTCTTCTTCCCCGAGATGTCGCGGACGACCTCATCGGAGAGGCCACGCTTCGCGGTGGCACCGGCCGTGTCGGAGTCGGCCCAGCCGTATTCGTACTTGCCCAGTCCCTCGAGTTCCGGGTGAGCAGTCTCCGTAGGAGAGGTCATGCGGGGTTCCTCCCGGCGGTGTGGTTCGCAGGTGCTGTGGTGGCCTTGCTGGTTCTGCTGGTGGTACTGGTGGTCTCGTCGGCGGCGCGGTCCGGCGGCCCGGACCCGCCGCGGGGTCTCCCCGGCGGGGGCAGGGGATGGGCGGACGGGACGAAGGTCGTGCACACCCCGTCGCCGTGGGCGATGGTCGCCAGCCTCTGAACGTGGGTTCCGAGCAGGCGGGAGAAGACCTCCGTCTCCGCCTCGCACAGCTGCGGGAACTGCTCAGCGGTGTGAGCCACCGGGCAGTGGTGCTGGCAGAGCTGCTCTCCCCAGGAGCTACCCCCGGCGGAAGCGGGCGCGCTGCGCGCAGTGGCAGCGTACCCGTCCTTGGAGAGCGCCTCTGCCAGAGCCCTGGTGCGCTCCTCGGGCGGTACCCGCTCGAGTGCGCGGCGGTACTGCTCGGCCTGTTCGGCCACGCGGGCCCTGGCGAAGTCCGCGACCGCGGCCTCGCCGCGCTCGCCGCCTCCGGCAGTCCGCGCGATCCAGCGGAGGGCGTCCGCCGCGAGCCTGTCGTAATCCTGATCGAAGGCGTCCCGGCCGCCGTCCGTGAGTGCGAAGACCTTGGCGGGCCGTCCCCTGCCCCGCGAGCCGTAGACCCGCTTCTCGCGCGGCTCGACGACTCCCTCGCCGACGAGCGCGTCGAGGTGCCGCCGGACGGCGGCGGGGGTCAGCTCCAGGCGCCTGGCCAGCTCCGCAGCGGTGGAGGGGCCGTGGTCGAGGATCGAGCGGGCCACCTTATTGCGCGTCCCGCGCTGCTCCTCGTGCACGCCCCCGCCGGGCTGGTTTCCGGAGGGTGCCGCGGCTGCGTTTCCGGGCACAGCAGAACCGCCGGCGGCCGCTGCGGCCGCCGATCGCGTCTGCTGTCCCTCAGCCGTCTTTTTCACAACGCCATTGTTGCGTAATTCTTCGCGCCGCAGCAACCGAGGTTCTGACCTGCCGGAATGGACTGCATCACGTAAGGCGAGCCTTACCTGCGGCCGCCGCGGGGGCCGCGAGGCGCCGTGTGCACGGGGTTCACGGGAGCCGCGGAAGGCTGCCACCGAATCGTCAACCCCGTACACGGGGAGGGCATTCCGCTCCTTAGACTCCCCCGTATGGGAAGCGGAGGGGCGGCACTCGAGGTATCGGGGCTGACGAAGCGGTACGGCGCGAAGAGAGCGGTGGACGGTCTCGACCTCGTCGTCCCCCACGGCACCGTCACGGCGGTCCTCGGCCCCAACGGCGCGGGCAAGACCACGACCGTCGAGATCTG
This sequence comes from Streptomyces sp. WMMB 714, assembly GCF_900090125.1. Taxonomy (NCBI): domain Bacteria; kingdom Bacillati; phylum Actinomycetota; class Actinomycetes; order Kitasatosporales; family Streptomycetaceae; genus Streptomyces; species Streptomyces sp. WMMB 714. Next base: position 394,988 of record NZ_FMHJ01000005.1, on the reverse strand, counting down.
CGAGGGCTACCGCAGAGCCGACAGCGGCACCGTCCGCGTGCTCGGCCTGGACCCGGCCGCCGAGGCCGCCCGGCTGCGCCCCCGCATCGGCGTCATGCTGCAGAGCGGAGGCGTCTACCCGGGTGCCCGGGCGGAGGAGATGCTGCGCCACATCGCGTCGCTCCACGCCGATCCCCTGGACGTCACGGCGCTCATCGAAGGACTCGGCCTCGACGGCTGCGGCCGCACGCCCTACCGGCGGCTCTCCGGCGGCCAGCAGCAGCGCCTCGCCCTGGCCATGGCCGTCGTGGGCCGCCCCGAGCTGGTCTTCCTCGACGAACCCACCGCGGGCCTCGACCCGCAGGCCCGCCGCGCCACCTGGGAGCTGGTCCGCGCCCTGCGCAACGACGGGGTGACGGCGGTGCTCACGACGCACCACATGGACGAGGCAGAGGAGCTGGCCGACGACGTAGCCGTCGTGGACGGCGGCCGGGTCGTCGCACAGGGCAGCCCCGAGGAGCTGTGCCGCGGCGGAGCGGAGAACTCGCTGCGCTTCACCGGGCGCCCGGGGCTCGACCTCGCCTCCCTGCTCAAGGCGCTCCCCGACGACACGGCAGCGGCCGAACTCGTGCCGGGCGGCTACCGCGTCACCGGCACCGTCGACCCCCAGCTGCTGGCCACCGTCACGTCCTGGTGCGCGCAGCACGGCGTCATGCCCGACCGCATCTCCGTGGAGCGCCGCACGCTGGAGGACGTCTTCCTGGAACTCACCGGCAAGGAGCTTCGGTCGTGAGCGTCGGCACCTTCACCCCCGCTCCGGGCGCGGCGCCCCTGGGCCGCATGATCCGCGCGCAGGCCGCCCTGGAGACCCGGATGCTGCTGCGCCACGGCGAGCAGCTGCTGCTGACCATCGTCATCCCGGCGCTGCTGCTGGTGCTCTTCAGCACCGTCGACATCGTCGAGACGGGCGGCGGTCCGCCGGTGGACTTCCTCGCGCCCGGGATCCTCGCGCTCGCCGTGCTCTCCACCGCTTTCACCGGTCAGGCCATCTCGACCGGCTTCGAGCGCCGCTACGGCGTACTGAAACGCCTCGCGCTCTCCCCGCTCCCCCGGTGGGCCCTCATGGCGGCCAAGACGTGCTCCGTACTCGTCATCGAAGTGCTGCAGGTGGCGCTGCTGGCAACCGTCGCTCTGCTGCTGGGCTGGTCGCCCCGCGGCGGCCTGCTGCCGGCGGCGCTGCTGCTCGTCCTCGGCACCGCGGCCTTCTCCGGCCTCGGGCTCCTGCTGGCCGGGACGGTACGGGCGGAGGCCACGCTCGCGGCCGCGAACCTGATCTTCATCCTGCTGCTGGTGGGCGGCGGCGTGGTCGTGCCGCTGGGCAAGTTCCCCGGCGCCGTGCAGAGCGTGCTCGAACTGCTTCCCATCGCCGCGCTGTCCGGCGGTCTCCGCGACGTGCTGCAGCACGGGGCGGGCATGCCCTGGGGCGATCTGGGCGTCCTCGCGGTCTGGGCCGCGGCCGGCCTGGCCGCCGCGGCGCGCTGGTTCAGGTGGGAGTGACAAGGGGCGGCACGGCGGCCCGGCAGGTACGCGCCGCCGCGGGCTGACGGAGCAGGCGGAACGGGCTGCGGCCCGCCCCGCGGGACCCTCGTGAATGCGCGCACAAGCGCGCCCGTACGATGTTCCCGTGCCGAAACTGCTCGAACTCGTACGCAACCCCGTCGCGTACGTCGCCGCGCGCTGGACCCCGTCGCAGCGGGTCCTCCAGCGGGCCGCTCTCGCCGCGCTCCTCATGAGCGTCTTCATCATCGTGACCGGCGGCGCCGTCCGGCTCACCGGCTCCGGGCTGGGCTGCGACACGTGGCCCAAGTGCAGCAGCGACAGCCTGTACGCCACGTCGGAGATGGGCCTGCACGGCGCGATCGAGTTCGGCAACCGGATGCTGACGTATGTGCTCAGCGCCGCCGTCGGCTGGGCCATCGTCGCCTCCCGCGCGGCAAAGCCGCGCAGGCGCGGGCTGAGCCGCCTCGCGTGGTCGCAGTTCTGGCTCGTGATGGGCAACGCCGTCATGGGCGGGATCACGGTGCTGACCGAGCTCAACCCCTACACCGTCGCCGGGCACTTCCTGCTGGCGACCGGGCTGCTGACCGTCGCCACGCTCACGTGGCTGCGCGCCAGGGAGGGCGACGAGCGGCCCCGGCCGCTGGTGGGCGTGCGGCTGAAGCAGCTCGTGCGGGTGCTGACGGGCCTCATCGCCGTGCTGATCGCCGTCGGCACCGTCGTGACGGGCGCCGGGCCGCACGCAGGCGACAGCAGCCAGGTGCCCCGGATGCCCGTCGACTGGAGGACGGTCACGCAGGTGCACTCCGCCCTGGCGTGGCTGGTCGTTGCCCTGACGCTCGTGCTGTGGCTCGTGCTGCGCGCGGTCGACGCACCGGCGAGGCCCTGCGGACGCACCCGCGACCTGCTGGTCGTCCTGCTGGCGCAGGGCGCAATCGGCTACGCGCAGTACCTCACGGAGCTGCCCGAGTTCCTGGTGGGGATGCATCTGCTCGGATCCGCGCTGGTGTGGATCGCGGTCATGCGGGTGCTGCTGTCGGTGCGTGAGCGCGGAACGCCCCCGCACGACGGGCTCGCGGCGCGGTCCGTGGGGAACGTGGAAGAAGCCACGGAACCGCCGGGCTCGCCCCGCCCCGCTGCCGGGTCGGCGGCCGGTGTTCCCGCCCCCGGGGCGTCCGCTGCGGGCGGGAAGGATCAGCCCGCCGCGGCTTCGTCGAAGCCGTAGATCCGCAGGGCGTTGCCGCCCGCGACGCTCCGGGCGATGCGCCGCGTGCTCACGCGTGAACAGCACCAGGGGGCGCCCGCGAGCGCGCGGCGGGGGCCGGGAAAGCGGTGTGGCATGGATCTCGCGCGGAGAAGGGCCGTGGTCAGGCCTTATACCCGCCGGTAGCATCTGGGGCATGGCAGACACGAGCAAGCGGGCCGCGAAGCTCGCCAGGGAGATCACCAAGTTCGCGCAGTCCCACGGCGGCAGTGCGGAGGGGCAGATCGCCTACGTGGGGCAGACAGGCGCCCGCATCGTCCTGGTGGGGGCCGACGGGACCTGGGGCGATCTGATGGCGCCGTCGACGGACATCGCGAAGCAGGCCGCCGAGAGCGCGGGCATCGCCGTCCGCGAGGCCTTCGACGGCGAGATGGCGGAGAAGGTCAGGACGGGTCCGTACGAATGGAGCCGCATGGCGGGCATCCAGGTCGGCGGCCCGTCCGGCAGCTGACCGCCTGACGCCTCACGCGGCGGCCGTGCGCCGCTCGCGCCGGGGACGAGGGCCCGGGCCGCCGTCACAGGTCCGGGCCCGTCGCGCTGTCCGGCCCGGAGGGCCACCGGGGGCCGCGCCCCTCGCGCCGGAGCCATGGGACAGCGGAGCCGTGGATCAGGGGCCAGGCCGGGCGTTCCGCCCCGGCACAGGTCGTGCCCGGCGCTCAGCTCCCGGCGCTCAGCGCAGGAAGGGGTCGACCGCGACGGCGACGAACAGCAGCGACACGTACGTGATCGACCAGTGGAAGAGGCGCATCTCCTTCAGCTTCGCGCCTGCCGCGCCCGCCTTCGCCCGGGAGTGCAGCGCGTGCGCCTCCCACAGCCACCAGCCGCCCGCCGCCAGAGCGACGCTCGTGTAGAACCACCCGACGTAGCCCAGCGGCCACAGCAGCAGCGAGACGGCGACCATCACCCAGCTGTACAGCACGATCTGACGGGCCACAGCCCTGTTGCCCGCGACGACGGGCAGCATCGGGACGCCGACCCGCGCGTAGTCCTCCCGGACCTTCATCGACAGGGGCCAGTAGTGCGGCGGTGTCCAGAAGAAGATGACGAGGAAGAGGACGACGGCCGCCCAGCTCAGCTCGTTCTTCACCGCCGTCCAGCCGATGAGGACGGGCATGCAGCCGGCGATGCCGCCCCACACGATGTTCTGCGAGGTGCGCCGCTTGAGGACCAGCGTGTAGACGAGCACGTAGAAGAGCAGCGCGCCCAGCGAGAGCGCCGCGGAGAGCCAGTTGACGAGCAGCCCGAACCACAGGGTGGAGCCCACCGCCAGGGCGAGGCCGAATACGAGCCCCTCACGGGGCGAGACGATGCCCGTCACGAGCGGGCGGTTCTCCGTGCGGTGCATCAGGGCGTCGATGTCGCGGTCGGCGTACATGTTCAGCGCGTTGGCGCCGCCCGCCGAGAGGTAGCCGCCGACGCAGGTGGCGACGACCAGCCACAGATCCGGAACGCCCTGCGCCGCGAGGAACATCACCGGGATCGTGGTGATGAGCAGGAGCTCGATGATGCGGGGCTTCGTCAGCGCGACGAACGCCATGGCGCGAGCGCCGAACGACCGGTGCACGGCGCTCTGGTCAAGCACCCCCGCGGAACGGGATCCGACGGCCGTCACGAACACCCCTGATCACTTCAATAAAAAGCGGGCGTGTCTACGGCCGGAGTCGTAAAGCCCGCGCGTACCACGCCACTTTAGACGGCGCCATGTTCGCGCCTCCGCCCGGGGGCCGTGTTGGACGCGCCGCCCCCGTCCGCCCCCCTGTCCGCGCGTCCGCCGCGCGGCGGACGCGCGGGGCATCCGCGTTCCGGCAGGTCGCCGCGGTGCCCGTCCGGCCGCTCCGCGGCCGGTACGGGGCGGGCTGCGCGGGTACACGGGTAGGGCCCCGGCAGGAATCCCTCTTGTCCTGTTTCGGTTGTAAGAGTGGGTGCGCCCGTGGTGACAACACCCGGAAGTGCGCGCCTGGCACAGGGGTACGCTCGTCCCCGCCGGTGAGCGCAACTGCACCGGTCATCGACATGTGGAGAGGAGCCCTGACGCAGGGTGAGCACCAAGCCGACCACGACAGACCTCGAGTGGACCGATCTGGACCAGCGGGCTGTAGACACCGTCCGAGTCCTGGCGATGGATTCCGTGCAGAAGGTCGGCAACGGCCACCCCGGCACGGCCATGGCGCTGGCCCCGGCGGCCTACCTGGTCTTCCAGAAGCTGATGCGCCACGACCCCTCCGACCCCGACTGGCCCGGCCGGGACCGCTTCGTCCTCTCCGTGGGCCACTCCAGCCTGACCCTCTACATCCAGCTCTACCTCGCGGGCTACGGCCTGGAGCTGGACGACCTGAAGAGCTTCCGCACCTGGGGCAGCAAGACCCCCGGCCACCCGGAGCACGGCCACACGGTCGGCGTGGAGACGACGACGGGGCCGCTGGGGCAAGGTCTGGCCAACGCTGTCGGCATGGCGATGGCGGCACGCTACGAGCGCGGCCTCTTCGACCCGGAGCCCGCGGCCGGTGAGTCCCTCTTCGACCACACCATCTGGACGTTCGCCAGCGACGGCGACCTCCAGGAGGGCGTCTCCGGGGAGGCTTCCTCCCTCGCGGGCCACCAGAAGCTCGGCAATCTGGTCGTGCTGTGGGACGACAACCACATCTCCATCGAGGGCGACACCGAGACGGCCTTCTCCGAGGACACGGTCAAGCGGTACGAGTCCTACGGCTGGCACGTACAGCGCGTCGACCCGCTGCCGGACGGCGACCTCGACCCGAAGGCGCTGTACAAGGCGTTCAAGGCGGCGAAGGCGGAACCCGGCCGCCCCTCGTTCATCGCCGTGCGCTCCATCATCGCCTGGCCCGCCCCCAACGCCCAGAACACGGGCGCCTCGCACGGCGCCGCGCTGGGCGAGGAGGAAGTCGCCGAGACCAAGAGGGTCTTGGGCTTCGACCCCGAACAGCACTTCCAGGTCGACCAGGACGTCCTGGAGCACGTCCGCAAGGCGTGGGACCGGGGGCGGGAGTCGCGGGCGGCGTGGGACAAGCGCTTCGCCGAGTGGCGTTCCGCCGACCCCGGGCGCGCCGCCGAGCTCGACCGCATCCGCGCGGGCGAACTGCCCGCCGGCTGGGAGGAGGCCCTGCCCTCCTTCGAGCCCGGCAAGGACATGGCCACCCGCAAGGCCTCGGGTGCCGTGCTGAAGGCGCTCGGCCCCAGGATCCCGGAGCTGTGGGGCGGTTCGGCCGACCTCGCCGGCTCCAACAACACGTCCTTCGCCGAGAGTTCGTTCCTCCCGGAGGGCAACCCGCTGCCGGGCGCCGACCCTTACGGCCGCACCGTGCACTTCGGCATCCGCGAGCACTCCATGGGCGCGACCATGAACGGCATCGCGCTGCACGGCAACACCCGCGTGTACGGCGGCACCTTCCTCACCTTCTCCGACTACATGCGTCCCGCCGTCCGTCTCGCCGCGCTGATGAAGGCACCGGTGACGTACGTCTGGACGCATGACTCCATCGGCCTCGGCGAGGACGGCCCGACCCACCAGCCGGTCGAGCACCTGCCCGCGCTGCGCACGATCCCGGGTCTCAACATCGTCCGTCCCGCGGACGCCAACGAGACGTCGCTCGCGTGGGGCGAGATCATGCGCCGCCACACCGAGAACCCCGCGCCGCACGGCCTCGCCCTGACGCGGCAGAACGTGCCGACGTACGAGCCCAACCACGAGGCCGTCAAGGGCGGTTACGTGATGTTCGAGGCCGAGGGCGGGGAGCCGCAGGTCATCCTCATCGGCACGGGTTCCGAGGTGCAGCTCGCGGTCGAGGCGCGCGAGGCGCTGCAGTCGGAGGGCGTGCGCACGCGCGTCGTCTCCATGCCGTCTGTGGAGTGGTTCGAGGAGCAGGACCAGGCGTACCGGGACTCGGTGCTGCTGCCGACCGTGCGTGCGCGTGTCGCCGTCGAGGCGGCGGTGGGTCTGACCTGGCACCGTTACGTGGGGGACGCCGGCCGGATCGTCTCGCTGGAGCACTACGGCGCCTCCGCCGACTACAAGACGCTCTACCGGGAGTTCGGTCTCACCGCCGAGGCCGTCGTGAACGCCGCGAAGGAGTCCCTGGCGGCCGTGAGCCGCTGAGGCCCGTACCCGAACAGCTGCGAAAGCTACGACAAGCAGGAGATGCATTCACATGACAGACGCTCTCAAGCGCCTCTCCGACGAAGGCGTCGCGATCTGGCTGGATGACCTGTCTCGGCACAAGATCAGCTCGGGGCACCTCGGCGAACTCATCGACGAGCACCACGTGGTGGGCATCACCACGAACCCGACGATCTTCCAGAAGGCCATCTCGTCCGACGAGAAGTACGACCAGCAGGTCTCCGACCTCGCCGCCCGCGGCGTCACCGTCGACGAGGCCCTGCGCATGATCACCGCCGCCGACGTGCGGGACGCCGCCGACGTGATGCGCCCCGTCTTCGAGGCCACCGGCGGCAAGGACGGCCGGGTCTCCATCGAGGTCGACCCGCGGCTGGCGCACAACACCAAGGCGACCGTCGCGGAGGCCCGTCAGCTCGCCTGGCTCGTGGACCGCCCCAACGCCTTCATCAAGATCCCGGCCACGAAGAAGGGGCTGCCGGCGATCACCGAGACCGTCGGGAAGGGCATCAGCGTCAACGTGACGCTGATCTTCTCCCTGGACCGGTACCGGGAGGTCATCGACGCCTACCTGGCGGGCCTGGAGAAGGCCAAGTCGCTCGGGATGGACCTCTCGACGATCCACTCCGTGGCGTCCTTCTTCGTCTCCCGCGTGGACACGGAGATCGACAAGCGCCTCGACGCGGTGGGCACGGACGAGGCCGCCGAGCTGAAGAGCAAGTCCGCCATCGCCAACGCCCGGCTCGCCTACCAGGCCTACGAGGAGGTCTTCGGCAGCGCCGACGGCTCCGTCGAGCCCTCCGAGCGCTGGCAGACCCTGGAGCGCGCGGGCGCCAACGGCCAGCGGCCGCTGTGGGCTTCCACCGGCGTGAAGGACCCCTCGCTGCCGGACACGCTCTACGTCACCGAACTGGTCGCGCCCAACACGGTCAACACCATGCCGGAGGCCACGCTACGGGCCGTCGGCGACCACGGCGAGATCACCGGCGACACGGTCCGCGCCTCCTACGCGGACGCCAAGGCCGTCCTGGACGCCGTCGGCAAGCTCGGCATCTCCTACGACGACGTCGTGCAGGTGCTGGAGGACGAGGGCGTCGAGAAGTTCGAGGCGTCCTGGAACGAGCTGCTCTCGTCCACCGAGGCGGAGCTCAAGCGCCTCACGCCGAAGGAGGCGTAAGCGAGTTGGAGTACGCAGCCAATCCGCTGCGTGACGCACTGGACCGGCGGCTCCCGCGCATCGCGGGGCCGTCGGGTCTGGTCATCTTCGGCGTCACGGGTGATTTGTCACGTAAAAAGCTGATGCCGGCCGTCTACGACCTCGCGAACCGGGGCCTGCTCCCGCCGGGCTTCTCCCTCGTGGGCTTCGCGCGCCGCGACTGGGAGCACGAGGACTTCACGCAGGTCGTGCACGACGCCGTGAAGGAGCACGCCCGTACGCCGTTCCGCGAGGAGGTCTGGCAGCAGCTCTCGCAGGGGATGCGCTTCGTGCCCGGCGTGTTCGACGACGACGACGCCTTCCAGACCCTCAAGGCCACGATCGAGGAGCTGGACAAGTCCCGCGGCACGGGAGGCAATTTCGCCTTCTACCTCTCCGTGCCTCCCAAGTTCTTCCCCACGGTCGTCTCCCAGCTGAAGAAGCACGGCCTGTCCGAGGGCGGGGAGGGGTCCTGGCGCAGGGCCGTCATCGAGAAGCCCTTCGGGCACGATCTGCGCAGCGCGCAGGAGCTGAACGCGGTCGTGCACGGCGTCTTCAAGCCGGACCAGGTCTTCCGCATCGACCACTACCTGGGCAAGGAGACCGTCCAGAACATCCTCGCCCTGCGGTTCGCCAACACGATGTTCGAGCCGCTGTGGAACCGCAGCTACGTCGATCACGTACAGATCACCATGGCCGAGGACATCGGCATCGGCGGCCGTGCCGGCTACTACGACGGCATCGGCTCGGCCCGCGACGTGATCCAGAACCACCTGCTGCAACTGCTCGCCCTCACCGCCATGGAGGAGCCCGCTTCCTTCGGCGCCAAGGCGCTGGTGACGGAGAAGCTCAAGGTGCTCAACGCCGTCCGCCTCCCCCGCGAGCTGGGCAAGCACACGGTGCGCGGCCAGTACACGGCGAGCTGGCAAGGCGGCCAGAAGGTGCGCGGATACCTCGAGGAGGAGGGCATCGACCCCCACTCGAAGACCGACACCTACGCCGCCATGCGACTGGAGATCGACAACCGCCGGTGGGCGGGCGTGCCCTTCTACCTCCGCACCGGCAAGCGGCTGGGGCGGCGCGTCACCGAGATCGCCGTCGTCTTCCAGCGCGCGCCGCACTCCCCCTTCGACGCCACCGACACGCAGGAACTCGGCCAGAACGCCCTGGTCATCCGCGTACAGCCGGACGAGGGCATCACCATCCGGTTCGGCTCGAAGGTGCCCGGCACGCAGATGGAGATCCGGGACGTGACCATGGACTTCGCCTACGGCGAGTCCTTCACCGAGTCCAGCCCGGAGGCCTACGAGCGCCTCCTGCTCGACGTCCTGCTGGGCGACGCGAACCTCTTCCCGCGCCACCAGGAGGTCGAGCGCTCCTGGGAGATCCTCGACCCCGTCGAGCGCTACTGGGAGAAGCACGGCAAGCCCGAGGAGTACCTGGCCGGCACCTGGGGCCCCCAGGCCGCCGACGAGATGCTCGCACGCGACGGACGGAGCTGGCGCCGGCCATGAACATCGACCTCACGGACACCACCTCGGCCCAGATCAACACCACCCTGGTCAAGGCGCGGCGCTCGATCGGCTCGCCCGCCGTCGGCATGGTGCTGACCCTCGTCATCGTCACGGACGAGGGCAACCACTACGACGCGCTGAAGGCCGCCAGCGAGGCGTCCAAGGAACACCCCTCGCGCATCCTCGTCGTGGTGCGCCGTCCCGGCCGCTCGCCCCGCGACCGTGCGATGGCCAGGCTCGACGCCGAGGTGCGGGTGGGCACCGACTCCGGCACCGGCGAGACCGTGCTGCTCCGGCTGCACGGCGAACTCGCCTCGCACGCCTACAGCGTCGTACTGCCGCTGCTGCTCCCGGACGCTCCCGTGGTCGTCTGGTGGCCCGAGGACCCGCCCGGGCACCCCTCGGAGGACATGCTCGGCACCCTCGGCCAGCGCCGCATCACGGACGCCGCAGCCGCCGAGGACCCGCTCGCCACCCTCGCCGAGCGCGGCGAGACCTACGCGCCGGGCGACACGGACCTCGCCTGGACCCGCCTGACGCCCTGGCGGAGCGTCCTCGCGGCCGGACTGGACCAGCAGTCCGCCAAGGTGGTCTCCGCCGTGGTGGAGGGCGAGAGCTACAACCCGTCGGCCGAACTGCTGTCCTCGTGGCTGGCGGAGCGGCTCAAGGTGAAGGTCGAGCGGAAGGCCACGGAGGGGCCCGGCATCACGGCCGTACGGATGCAGACCGCGCAGGGCGAGATCTGCCTGGACAGGGCGGACGGCTCCCTCGCCGAACTCGCCGTCCCGGGCCAGCCCGACCGCCATGTGGCGCTGCACCGGCGCGGCACCGCCGAGCTGATCGCCGAGGAACTGCGGCGCCTCGACCCGGACGAGGCGTACGCCTCAGCCGTCCAGTACGGGATCAGGAAGCGCGCGAAGGGCGGAGCCCGGGGGTCCGGGAACGGCGGCGGCTCCGACGCCCGTACGGCTCCGGGCGCGAAGGCCGAGGCGCAGCCGGAGAAAGACACGGCGAAGCAGCCCTCGGCGGCCAGGAAGAGCGCCAAGGCGCCCGCGAAGAGGGCGGCGAAGAAGTGAGCGGAGCTCGCGATATCGCGGTCCACGCCGGCAAGGAGGAGATGGCCCGTACGGCGGCCGCCGCGCTCGCCGCACGCGTCGCGGAGGCGCAGCGCGCACGGGGCACCGCCTCCGTGGTGCTCACCGGCGGACGCAACGGCAACGCCCTGCTCGCCGCGCTCGCCGCACCCGGCGTGGGCGACGCCGTCGACTTCTCCCGGCTCGAACTGTGGTGGGGCGACGAGCGGTTCCTGCCGGAGGGCGACCCGGAACGCAACGTGACGCAGGCTCGGGAGGCGTTCCTCGACGCGGTGCCGCTGGACCCGGCGCGGGTCCACGCGATGCCGGCGGCCGGCGGCGAACACGGTGACGACGTCGACGCCGCGGCCGGGGCGTACGCCGCGGAACTCGCCACGGCGGCACGGCCGGAGGGCCCCGGCGCGCTCGTCCCGTCGTTCGACGTGCTGCTGCTCGGCGTCGGACCGGACACGCACGTGGCCTCCCTCTTCCCGGGGCACGCCGGGGTACGGGAGGCGGAGCGCACGGTCGTCGGCGTGCGCGGCGCTCCGAAGCCGCCGCCCGAACGGGTCTCCCTCACGCTGCGCGCGATCCGTGCGGCGCGCGAGGTGTGGCTGCTCGCGGCGGGCGAGGACAAGGCGGAGGCCGTCGCCCGTCTCCTCGGCGGTACGGCACCGGACGAGGCCGACGCGCCGGCGGCCGGGGCCCGCGGACGCGAGCGCACGCGCTGGCTCCTGGACGAGGCGGCGGCATCGCTGCTGCCCCGCGGACTCCGCTCACCCCGGGACTGAGACCGTCCCGCCCTGCCGGAGCTCCGCGGCGCCTGCCCGGAGCCCCGGCCCCGTCCCGCCCGTCAGCCCCGGCGCCGGTCACGACCTCGGGACGGGCCACCCGCTCGGCCGCGCGCCCCTCACGCGCGCTCACGCGAGCGTCCGGAGGCACCCGCAGAGAGGCAGCATGAACTCCGAACTCCCCGACTTGGAACCGTCCGACCCGACAGGAGACCTGGCAGCGCGCCAGGCGGGACAGTTCAGCGTCGTCTTGCTCACCCTGGGCATCTTGGTGCCACTGCTGCTCTTGTACCTGTCGACTTCAACAGGCCGTCACCTCTGGCTCACGCTTCTGAATCTCGTGTGCGTCTACTCGGGACTCGCTGTCGCGGCACTCGGCTGGAGACGCGAGCGTCGGGACCTGGTGAAAGTGGGAACTACGGCGATGGTCGTGGCGTGCGTCGCCAGTTTGGTGACCTTGTCTCTTCTGAGCTGAAAGGAACCTGGGGCGCGGCGGACAGAGACCGTCCCGCCTGTCAGCCCCGGCGCCGGTCACGACCTCGGGACGGGCCGGCCGCCCGGCCGCGCGACCCTCACGCGCGCTCACGCGAGCGTCTCGCACATGTTCTCCTCGGAGCCCTTGTCCAGAACCATGTGCCGCCGTCCGCCGGGCTCCTTCGCCGTCACGTGGACGCCGTCGAGGACGTAGTAGCCGGCCGGATAGGCGTCAGTGGTCTTGAAGCCCACGCCGAACGGCCCCACGCCGCCGAAGACCTTCGTCGTGCCGTCGGCGCGGAGCTCCTCCGCCCCCTCACCGGACACGTCACGCCGGACGGTGTCACCGGTGAGGGTGTTGACGAAGTCCACGATGAGCTTGCCCCTGTACTCCCTGACGTGGACGGAGCCGTCGGGGTACCGGGAGTCGACGCGTGTCTCCTCGTCGTCCTCGACGACGCGGATGTGCATCTCGAAGGGGCAGTACACGCCGGCGGGCAGCGTCATGTCCTCCGACTCGTAGGGCTCCCACGGCTCGGGGTCGAAGCCGGAGAGGTCGAAGTAGTCCTCGACGGGGCCGGGCAGATCCGGCTCCGCGGCAGGCGGAGGCGGGGCCGTTTGATGCGCCGAGGCCGGTGCGGCGGTCCACAGAGCAGCGACGACGACGGCCCCCGCCACGACGAGACGTAAGCGCATGGAGTTCCCCCTCAGTTGGCTTGCTCAGTTGGCTGTGCCCGTTGGCCGTGCTAACCACTTAAGGCAAGTTAAATGGTTAGCAATGAACGCGGTCAAGTACGGTGACGCTGTGCACTGGGAAGAGGTCTCCGGCCTGCGGATGCCGAGGCGCGTCGCGGGGCATCCGGCGCTGGATTTCTGCAACACCTGGGCGGGTTGGGGTGCGCCGCCGAACCCCCGCAGGGAGTGGCTGCCGGACTACGAGCACCTCGCCGTCTGGACACTGCACGCCGGCCTGGTCCCCGAGGACGTGTGCGAGGAGCTGCGGCGGCTCGAAGAGCGCGCCACCGAAGCCGCGGCCGAAGTCCTCGGCCAGGCCCACGAGTTCCGTACGGCGCTCCACGCGGTTCTGCACGGCTCCAGCCATTCCGCCGGCCCGGAGGCCTTCGCCACTGTCGCCGCCTACGCCGAACGGGCCGCGTCCGCCTCCTCGTTCGTCCCTGCCGTACCTGCTCAGGACGAGGGCGGCACCGACGGGCCGGTCGACGCGCCCGTGGCCCGTTGGGAGATCCCCGCCCGCACCGGCCTCGCGATGCCGCTCCTGGCCGTCGCCAACGCGGCGGCGGCGCTGATGACCGCTCCCGGCCGCGCCCGCATCGACGCCTGCCCGGGGGACGACTGCGGCTGGCTGTTCCTCAACCCCCGCGGGCGGCGCCGCTGGTGCAGCATGTCCTCCTGCGGCAACCGGACGAAGGTCCGCGCCCACGCCCGGCGCCGCCGCGGGGGTTCCCGGGACTGAGCCCGCACCCCCGCGGCCCCCTTCAGGCGGCCCGAGGACTCCCCCGGGCCGCCACTCGAACCGACGACGCTTCCCGCACCAACTACCTCCGCAAGCACGAGCAGTTGACGCAGATCATGCGTGCCCGCCGCGAACCGCCGGAGCACCCCGGGCACACGCCCCGGCGGCCACGCGATCTCAGCGCCCGCGCAACTGCCGGTAGCGGCTGACCAGTTGCCGGGTCGACGCGTCCAGGCCCTCGATCTCCTCCCCGCCGGTCAAGGCGGGCTCGAGGCGCTTGGCGAGGACCTTGCCCAGTTCGACGCCCCACTGGTCGAAGCTGTCGATGTTCCATACGGCGCCCTGCACGAACACCTTGTGCTCGTACAGCGCCACGAGCTGGCCGAGCACTGCGGGCGAGAGCTCCGAGGCGAGGATCGTCGTCGTCGGGCGGTTGCCGGGGAAGGTGCGATGCGGCACCTGCTCCTCGGGGACGCCCTCGGCCCGTACCTCGTCCTCCGTCTTCCCGAAGGCGAGCGCTTGGCCCTGCGCGAAGAGGTTCGCCATCAACAGATCGTGCTGACCGGCCAGTTCGCCCAGTTCCTCCACCGGCCTGGCGATGCCCACGAGGTCAGCCGGGATCAACTTCGTGCCCTGATGCAGCAGTTGGTAGTAGGCGTGCTGCCCGTTCGTACCGGGGGTGCCCCATACGACAGGCCCCGTCTGCCAGTTGACGGGGTCGCCCTCGCGCTGGGTGGACTTGCCGTTCGACTCCATGTCGAGCTGCTGGAGATAGGCGGTGAACTGGGAGAAGTAGTGGCTGTAGGGCAGCACCGCGTGGGACTGCGCCTCGAAGAAACCGCCGTACCAGACGCCCAGCAACCCCATCAGCATGGGCGCGTTGGCCTCGATCGGCGCGCAGCGGAAGTGCTCGTCGACGAGGTGGAAGCCGGCGAGCATCTCGTTGAAGTGGTCGGCGCCCACGGCGACCATGAGGGAGAGGCCGATGGCGGAGTCGTAGGAGTAGCGCCCTCCGACCCAGTCCCAGAACTCGAACATGTTCTCCGTGTCGATCCCGAACTCGGAGACCTTCGAGCCGTTGGTCGAGACAGCCACGAAGTGCTTGGCGACGGCCTCCTCCGCGCCGCCGAGCCCGGCGAGCAGCCAGTTGCGCGCAGCGGTCGCGTTGGTGATCGTCTCGATCGTGGTGAAGGTCTTCGAGGCCACGATGAAGAGCGTCTCGGCGGGATCGAGATCGCGTACCGCCTCGTGCAGGTCGGCACCGTCCACGTTCGAGACGAAGCGGAAGGTCATGTCGCGCTTCGTGTACGGCCGGAGCGCCTCGAAGGCCATCTTCGGGCCGAGGTCGGAGCCGCCGATGCCGATGTTGACGACGTTGAGGATCCGCTTGCCGGTGTGCCCCAGCCAGTGGCCGTCGCGGACCTTGGAGGAGAAGAGCCCCATCTTGGTGAGGACGGAGTGCACCTTCGGCACGACGTTCTCGCCGTCCGTGGAGACGGCCGCCGAGACCGGGGTGCGCAGCGCGGTGTGCAGCACGGCGCGGTCCTCGGTGACGTTGATCCGCTCACCGCGGAACATCGCGTCGCGCAGCGGTTCGACCCCCGTCGCGGCGGCGAGCTCGCCGAGCAGCCGCAGCGTGTCGTCGGTGACCAGGTTCTTGGAGAAGTCGAGGTGCAGGTCGCCCACCTGCACGCCGTACCGCTCGGCTCGGCGGACGTCCTTGGCGAACAGTTCGCGCAGGTGCGTGCCGCCGAACTCCTTGCGGTGCTCTGCCAGCGCGTGCCACTCGGGCAGTTGATCGAGCCGGGTGCGGGGTGCTGCGTTCATCTGCGATCGTCACCGTCTTCTCGTGATCTCTGGTTCAACTCGTGCGGAGCCCGCCGCACCAACCTAGATGACCGTCGGCCCGGCCGCGCGCACCGCATGGGCGGTGGCGGCCGGGCCGGGCCGGGGCGTGGCCCCGGAGAAGTCAGGGTGTGGCCCCGGAGAAGACAGTGGGCCGGCGGACGGCGGAATCGTCGCTCGGCAGTGGTGGAGGCCGCACAGCCGCCGGGCAGGGAGCGGAGCGGCCCCGGACGGGACGTGTGCCCGGCGGGACGTACGGTGCCGGAGGCCGCCGACCGTGAAGACGGAGTGCCCGGCAGCGCGGGTGCGTCAGAGTTCGCCGCGGAGCTTGGCCAGCGCCTCGGCCAGGATCGCCTCGCCGTCCTCGTCGCTGCGACGCTCCCGCACGTATGCCAGATGCGTCTTGTACGGCTCCGTGCGCGGCGGGTCCGGCGGGTTGTCCTGGTCCGTGCCGGCCGGGAATCCGCAGCGCGGGCAGTCCCAGGTGTCCGGGACCTGCGCGTCGCTGGCGAAGCTGGGCTGGGTCTCGTGCCCGTTGGAGCACCAGAAGGAGATGCGCAGGCGCGGGGCGGATTCGCCGCGCTCGGCCTCCCCCATCGGCCCCGCTCCGACCCGGCTTCCCCGGATCGCGTTGCCACTTGCCACGGTCGTAACTCCCTGCCTCACGGTGCTGCGGAGCATCGGTAAGGAGCTCCGCTGCGGGGGCGCCCTAGTGTACGTAGGGCCCAACGCGCGTCCAGTGACCGGAGTTACTGCGTCGGTCCGGACGCGAGCCTCATGATAGGCCGGGCACGCCGACTTGCGGCAGTTCTTGCAAGGCCTGTGGCAGGTCCCGCCGCCCCGTGGACGGCGGGGTTCCGGCTACTCGCCGAAGGTCCCGATCAGGTCTCCAGCTTCATCAGCAGGCCCAGCACCACGATGATGGCGAACCAGATCAGACCCACCGCCACGGTGAGCCGGGACAGGTTGCGCTCGGCGACCGAGGAGCCGCCGACGGACGACTGCATGCCGCCGCCGAACATGTCGGAGAGGCCGCCGCCCTTCCCCTTGTGCATCAGGACCAGCAGCACTCCCAGTGCGCTGAAGACGATGAGGGCGATTGAGAACCCCATGATCACGGCTGGACCAACTCTCTCGGACAGTTCGGAAGACTTCTGCATCTCTGGACGGGCACCGGCCCGGCCCCCGACAGGGTACGACGGGCTGCCGCCCGCCGTCATGCGCCTGCCGCAGGGCCGGTACCGGCACGGGCCCGCCGGGGCCCGTGGGGCGTACGGACCTACTGGTCGCGGAAGCGCACGATCTTGACGAACTCCTCCGCGTCGAGGGAGGCACCGCCCACCAGCGCACCGTCGATGTCGGGCTGCGCCATGATCTGTGCGACGTTGCCCGACTTCACGGAGCCGCCGTACTGGATGCGGACCTTGTCGGCCAGCTCCTGGTCGTACAGCTCGGCGAGACGTCCGCGGATGGCGCCGCAGACCTCCTGCGCGTCCTCGGCACCGCACGTCTTGCCCGTGCCGATGGCCCACACCGGCTCGTAGGCGATGACGATCGTCGCGGCCTGCCCGGCGGGGACGTCCTTCAGCGCCCCGTCGACCTGGGCGAGCGTGTGGGCGACGTGCTGGTCCGCCTCGCGGACGGAGAGCTCCTCGCCGACGCAGAGGATCGGCGTGAGGTCGTGCGCGAAGGCGGCCTTGACCTTGGCGTTGACGAGCGGCTCGTCCTCGCCGTGGTACTGGCGGCGCTCGGAGTGGCCGACGGTCACGTACGAGCAGTTCAGCTTGGCCAGGAAGGCACCGCAGATCTCACCGGTGTAGGCCCCCGACTCGTGGGCCGAGAGGTCCTGGGCACCGTACTTGATCTTCAGCTTGTCGCCGTCGACGAGCGTCTGGACGGAGCGCAGGTCGGTGTAGGGCGGCAGGACGGCGACCTCGCAGGCCTCGAAGTCCTTGTCCGTCAACGCGAAGGCGAGCTTCTGGACGTGGGCGATGGCCTCGAGGTGGTTGAGGTTCATCTTCCAGTTGCCCGCCATCAGCGGGGTGCGGGTGGTCACTTTCGGCGTCCTCCGATGTTCGCTGCGCCGCGGTCGCGGCTCATGTCAAGGGCGCCCGCGCGGGGCGGAGTTGCGGAAACAGGGGCGGTCAGCGGGCCGGCCGCCGCACGCGCGGCCGTGGAGGCCGCCGCACGGTCGCCCGTCAAGAGTCCTCCAGGGCGGCGAGGCCCGGCAGGGTCTTGCCTTCGAGGTACTCCAGGCTGGCGCCGCCGCCGGTCGAGATGTGGCCGAACGCGTTCTCGTCGAAGCCGAGCAGCCGGACCGCCGCAGCGCTGTCGCCGCCGCCGACGACGGTGAAGGCGTCGCTGTCGAGCAGGCCCTGGGCCACGGCCCTGGTGCCCTCGGCGTAGTCGGGGTGCTCGAAGACGCCCATGGGGCCGTTCCAGAAGACGGTGGCGGCGTCGGCGAGCTTCGAGGCGTACAGCTCCTGGGTGCGGGGGCCGATGTCCAGGCCCATCAGCTCGGCCGGGATCGCGTCCACGGCGACCGTCCGCGGCGCGGCCGGCGCCTTCGTCCTCAGGTCGGGGAAGCTCTCGGCCGCCAGCACGTCGACGGGCAGCACGAACTCCACGCCGAGCTTCTCCGCCCGCTCCAGATAGCCCTGGACCACGGGGACCTGGTCCTCCTGGAGCAGCGAGCTGCCCACCTCGTGGCCCTGCGCCTTGAGGAAGGTGTAGGCCATGCCGCCGCCGATGAGGATGCGGTCGGCCTTCTCCAGGAGGTGGTCGATGACGCCGAGCTTGTCGGAGACCTTCGCACCGCCGAGCACGACCGCGTACGGGCGCCGCACGTCCTCGGTGAGCTTCTTCAGCACGCCGACCTCGGTGGCGATGAGGCCGCCCGCCGCGTGCGGAAGACGGGCGGGGAGGTCGTAGACGGACGCGTGCTTGCGGTGCACCGCGCCGAAACCGTCGCCGACGTACAGGTCGGCCAGAGCGGCGAGTTCGTCGGCGAAGGCGCCGCGCTCCGCGTCGTCCTTGCTGGTCTCGCCCGCGTTGAACCGCAGGTTCTCCAGCAGCGTGACGCCGCCGTCGGAGCTCGCCCCGACGGTGCTCCGCGCGCTCTCGCCGACCGTGTCGGCAGCGAAGGCGACGTCCTTGCCGAGGAGTTCGCCGAGCCTCTTCGCGACCGGCGCCAGCGAGAACTGCGGGTCGGGCGCGCCCTTGGGGCGGCCGAGATGCGAGGCGGCGACGACGCGGGCGCCCGCCTCGGAGAGCTTCCGGATGGTGGGGACGGCGGCGCGGATACGGCCGTCGTCCGTGATGGTGCCGCCGTCGAGCGGCACGTTGAGGTCGGCGCGGACGAAGACCCGCTTCCCGGCCACACCCTCGCCGACGAGTTCGTCGATCGTCTTCATGCTTGCTGGACTCCTTGGACTTCGGACCCTCATGACACCGCTCGGACGGCGGTCACGGCCTCCCACGGAACAGGGCCCGCCGGACGCGTCGTCGCGTCCTGCGAGCCCTGCCGCGGTATGCCATGCGCCGGACGCTCCGCCGTTGTGGCAGCGGTCAGAGCTTGTCGCCGACGAAGGTGGTCAGGTCGACCAGCCTGTTGGAGTAGCCCCACTCGTTGTCGTACCAGCCGACGATCTTCGCCTGCTTGCCCTGGACCATCGTCAGCGACGAGTCGAAGGTGCAGGACGCGGGCCAGTTGACGATGTCCGAGGAGACGATCGGGTCCTCGGTGTACTCCAGGATCCCCTTGAGCTGTCCCTCGGCGGCCTTCTGGAAGGCGGCGTTGATCTCGTCCTTGCTCACCTCGCGGTCCAGCTCGAGGACGAGGTCGGTGACGGAGCCCGTCGGGACGGGGACGCGCATGGCGATGCCGTCGAGCTTGCCCTTCAGCTGGGGCAGGACCAGGGCGGTGGCCTTGGCGGCGCCCGTCGAGGTCGGGATGATGTTCTCGGCGGCGGCGCGGGCGCGGCGCAGGTCCTTGTGCGGGAAGTCCAGGATGCGCTGGTCGTTGGTGTAGGCGTGGACGGTCGTCATCATGCCCTTGACGAGACCGAAGTTCTCGTCGATGACCTTCGCCATCGGCGCCACGCAGTTGGTGGTGCACGAGGCGTTGGAGATGACGTGGTGCTTGCCGGCGTCGTACGCGTCCTCGTTGACGCCCATGACGACGGTGATGTCCTCCTCCTTGGCCGGAGCCGAGATGAGGACCTTCTTCGCACCCGCGGCCAGGTGCTTGGCCGCGTCGTCACGCTTGGTGAAGATGCCGGTGGACTCGACGACGACGTCGGCGCCGAGCTCGCCCCAGGGGAGCTGGGCCGGGTCCTTCTCCGCCATCGTCCTGAAGGTCTGGTTGCCCACCGTGATCGTGTCGTCGGTGTGGCTGACCTCCTGCTTGAGGCGGCCCAGGATGCTGTCGTACTTCAGCAGGTGCACCAGAGTCGCGTTGTCGGTCAGGTCGTTGACACCGACGATCTCGATGTCCGCACCCTGCTCCAGCAATGCGCGGAAGTAGTTGCGGCCGATGCGGCCGAAGCCGTTGATGCCTACGCGGATCGTCACGAACCGATCTCCTCGTTGGTACGCCGGTACGGACACCGGCAAAAGCTGTATGGGATGTCCCCGACCGCTTCCGACCCTACCGCGCCACACTCTTTACGGTGACATCGGCCACCCGGGGCATCGTGGCCTGCGAGGCGCGGTAGGAAGCCGGGCCGGTCAGCCGACCATCTCCTCGGTGAGGCTGGTCTCCGTGCCGGGAATGCCCAGATCCTGCGCCCGCTTGTCGGCCATCGCCAGCAGCCTGCGGATACGGCCGGCCACGGCGTCCTTCGTCAGGGGCGGGTCGGCGAGCGCGCCCAGCTCCTCCAGCGACGCCTGCTTGTGGTCCATCCGCAGCCGGCCGGCCGCCGCCAGGTGCTCCGGCACGTCGTCGGCGAGGATCTCCAGTGCCCGCTGCACCCGCGCTCCCGCGGCGACGGCGGCGCGCGCCGAGCGGCGCAGGTTGGCGTCGTCGAAGTTGGCGAGGCGGTTGGCGGTGGCGCGCACCTCGCGGCGCATGCGCCGCTCCTCCCAGGCAAGGACGGACTCGTGGGCGCCGAGCCGCGTCAGCAGGGCGCCGATGGCGTCGCCGTCCCGGACGACGACCCGGTCGACGCCCCTGACCTCGCGCGCCTTGGCCGCGATCTGGAGCCGCCGCGCCGCGCCCACCAGCGCGAGGGCCGCCTCGGGGCCGGGGCAGGTCACCTCGAGGGACGAGGAGCGGCCCGGCTCCGTCAGCGAACCGTGGGCGAGGAAGGCGCCGCGCCAGGCGGCCTCCGCGTCGCAGGTCGCCCCCGAGACCACCTGTGGCGGAAGACCGCGGATGGGCCGTCCGCGGCTGTCGACGAGGCCCGTCTGGCGCGCGAGCTGGTCCCCGCCCGCCACGACCCGTACGACGTACCGGCTGCCGCGCCGCAGACCACCCGGCGCCATCACCACCAGGTCCGAGCTGTGGCCGAAGATCTCCAGTACGTCCTTGCGGAGGCGGCGGGCGGCGATGCCCGTGTCCAGCTCCGCCTCGATCACGATCCGCCCGCTCACCAGGTGCAGGCCGCCCGCGAAGCGCAGGATCGACGAGACCTCGGACTTCCGGCAGCAGGTCCGGGTGACGGGGAGCCGGGAGATCTCGTCCTTCACCGCAGCCGTCATCGCCATGGGCCGATCCTTCCATGCATCCGAAAAATACGGTCATACGCGGCGGCCAGCAGCTCCGGGTCGTGCCTGGCGGTGGATCCCCCCGGGCCTTCGGCCTGGGCGGCCCCTCCGACTGCCGCGACGGCGGACAACTCAGCCGTCGCACCGAGCCGCTCGGCGGCTTCTCGCAGAGATTCCTGGTCAGGGACGGCGTCCTTGTCGGCCAGCACCACGTCGAAGGCGAGTTTAGGGGCGTGTCGGGCCAAAACCTCCAAATGACGCTGCGGGGAGAAGCCTTCTGTTTCGCCGGGCTGCGGCGCGAGATTGAGCGAGAGCACCCTGCGCGCCTTGGTGGCCGTGAGGGCGTCCAGCAGATCGGGCACCAGCAGATGCGGGATGACCGAGGAGAACCACGAGCCCGGGCCGAGCACGACCCAGTCCGCGTCCAGCACCGCTCTGACCGCCTCGGTGACGGCCGGCGGATCGTGCGGCACCAGGTGCACCTGCTGGACCTCGCCCGGGGTGAGGGCGACCGTCGCCTGGCCGC
Organism: Streptomyces sp. WMMB 714; assembly: GCF_900090125.1. Taxonomy (NCBI): domain Bacteria; kingdom Bacillati; phylum Actinomycetota; class Actinomycetes; order Kitasatosporales; family Streptomycetaceae; genus Streptomyces; species Streptomyces sp. WMMB 714. The sequence goes on along the minus strand of NZ_FMHJ01000005.1, from coordinate 373,458 downwards.
GAACCGTCGACAGCTCGTCGGGGCGTCGCGGATCGTGGCCCCTCACCAGGGCCTGCAGCTGGAGGGGGACGGCGGACATGGGCAGTACCCGTCCGTGCGCGCCGAGCAGCTTCCCCACGAGGTCGAGCGCCTGGACGTGGTCGCCCAGCTGCTCCCACAGCGCGACGATCAGCAGGTTGCCCACCGCGTGCCCGTGCAGGTCGCCGCGGCTGACGAAGCGGTGCTGGACGACCTCCGCCCACGTGCGGCCCCATTCGTCGTCGCCGCAGAGCGCCGCGAGCGCCTTGCGGAGATCGCCGGGGGGAAGCACGCCCAGTTCGTCGCGGAGCCGCCCGCTGGAACCGCCGTCGTCGGCGACCGTGACGACGGCTGTGAGGTCCCCGGTGATGCGGCGCAGCGCCGTCAGCGAGGCCGACAGGCCCGCTCCTCCGCCGAGCGCGACCACTTTCGGCTGGGTGCCGCGCTGCCCGGCCCGGGTGCCGGGCGGGCGCCGGAGCCGGATGGTCCTACGAGCCATTCGCGCTTCTCACGTCCTCATTCACGTCCCATGTCCCGGTGCACCACGACGGTCTCCACTCCGGCGTCGGACAGGCGCCGCGCCAGCTTCTCCGAGACCGCCACGCTGCGGTGCTTGCCGCCCGTGCAGCCGACCGCGATCGTGACGTACCGCTTGCCCTCCCTGCGGTAGCCCGCGGCGATCAGCTGGAGCAGCTCCGCGTATCTGTCGAGGAACTCCTTCGCGCCCGGCTGGTTGAAGACGTAGTTGGCGACCTCCTCCGTCGTGCCGGTGAACGGACGCAGCTCGGGCACCCAGTGGGGGTTGGGCAGGAACCGGCAGTCGGCGACGAGGTCGGCGTCAACCGGGAGGCCGTACTTGTACCCGAACGACATCACCGTCGCCCGCAGCTCGGGCTCCTCCTCGCCGGCGAACTGGGCGTCGAGCTTGGCGCGCAGCTCGTGGACGTTGAGGCCCGAGGTGTCGATGACGAGGTCCGCGTCGCCGCGCAGCTCCCGCAGCAGGTCCCGCTCGGCCGCGATGCCGTCGACGATGCGGCCGTCGCCCTGGAGGGGGTGGGGGCGGCGGACCGACTCGAAGCGGCGCACGAGTGCGTCGTCGCTCGCCTCCAGATAGACGATGCGCCGCTTGACCTGCCGCTGCGCGAGGTCGGCCAGGGACTCCTTGAGGTTGTCGAAGAAGCGGCGGCCGCGGACGTCGACCACCACGGCGATACGGGCCACGTTGCCCTGGGAGCGGGCGCCCAGGTCCACCATGGTCGGGATCAGCGCCGGCGGCAGGTTGTCGACGACGAACCAGCCCAGGTCCTCCAGGCACTTCGCGGCGGTGCTGCGGCCCGCGCCGGACATGCCGGAGATCATCACCAGCTCGGGGATGACGGCCTCGTCGGCCTCGGCCGCGAGCTCCTTGCCCACGGGCGGGTCGGCGGTTCTCGCGTCCTGCTCCGTGTCGCCGTGCCCGTCCGGCCGCTGCGCCGGCCGGGCCGGTTCCGCCGCCAGGTCCTCGTGCTGCCGGTGTTCGCTGCTCATGTCATTCGCCCCCCGTCGTCACGGTGCTCACTCTTCTTCAACGATCTCACCGGTCGCGGTGTTCACGGCCGCCCCGGAGGACTTCGCGCCGAGCGCCGCCGCGACGGTCTCCGCCGTCTTCCGTCCCACGCCCGGCACCTCGCAGATCTCCTCGACCGTGGCGGCCCGCAACCGCTTCAGGGAGCCGAAGTGCTTTATCAGCGCCTGCTTACGGGACGCTCCCAGGCCCGGCACGGCGTCGAGCGGGCTCGCCTTCAGCGCCTTGGAGCGCTTGCTGCGCTGGTATCTGATCGCGAAGCGGTGCGCCTCGTCGCGCACGCGCTGGAGGAGGTAGAGGCCCTCGCTCGTACGGGGCAGCACGACGGGGTCGTCCTCGCCCGGGATCCAGACCTCTTCGAGGCGCTTGGCGAGGCCGCAGACCGCGACGTCATCGATGCCCAGCTCGTCCAGCGCGCTGCGGGCCGCCGCGACCTGCGGCTTTCCGCCGTCGACGACGATGAGCTGGGGCGGGTAGGCGAACTTCTTCGGCCTGCCGTCCTCGTCGCGCGGCGCGGCGCCCTCGGCCGCGCCCTCCGCCGGCTCGGGACCCTCGCCCTCGGCGGCCTGGCCCCCGTCGCCGCCCCACTCGCCCGTACGGCGCTTCTCCTGCAGGTAGCGGCGGAAGCGGCGGCTGATGACCTCGTGCATGGAGCGCACGTCGTCCTGCCCGTCGACGGACCTGATCTGGAAGCGCCGGTACTCGCTCTTGCGGGCCAGGCCGTCCTCGAAGACGACCATGGACCCCACCACGTCGTCGCCCTGGAAGTGGGAGATGTCGAAGCACTCCACGCGCAGCGGCGCCGAGTCCAGGCCGAGCGCCTCGGCGATCTCCTCCAGGGCGCGCGAACGGGTCGTCAGGTCGGAGGCGCGCTTGGTCTTGTGCAGGGCCAGCGCCTGCTGGGCGTTGCGCCGGACCGTCTCCATCAGGGCGCGCTTGTCGCCCCGTCGGGGCACGCGCAGGCTGACGGCCGAACCGCGGCGCTCGCTCAGCCACTGCGTCACCGGGGCCGCCGGGTCGGGCAGCGCGGGGACCAGCACCTCCTTGGGGACCGCGTCGCCGCGCTCCTCGCCGTAGAGCTGCTGCAGGGCGTGCTCGACGAGCTCGGGGGTGCCGATCTCCTCGACCTTGTCGGTGACCCAGCCGCGCTGGCCGCGCACCCGGCCGCCCCGCACGTGGAAGATCTGGACCGCCGCCTCCAGCTCGTCCTCCGCGACGGCGACGAGGTCGGCGTCCGTGGCGTCGGTGAGGACGACGGCGCTCTTCTCCATGGCCCGCTTGAGCGCGTCCATGTCGTCCCGCAGCCGGGCCGCCCGCTCATACTCCATCTCCTCGGCGGCCTGCTTCATCTCCCGCTCCAGGCGGCGCAGGTACGCGCCCGTGTGCCCGGCGACGAAGTCGCAGAACTCCTCGGCGAGTTGGCGGTGCTCCTCCGCCGAGACGCGCCCCACGCAGGGGGCGCTGCACTTGCCGATGTAGCCCAGCAGGCAGGGACGGCCGATCTGCGCCGAGCGCTTGAAGACGCCGGCCGAGCAGGTGCGCACGGGGAAGGCCCGCAGCATGAGGTCGACGGTCTCGCGGATGGCCCAGGCGTGGGCGTACGGACCGAAGTAGCGCACGCCCTTCTTCTTGGGGCCGCGCATGACCTGGACGCGCGGAAACTCCTCGTCGAGCGTGACCGCGAGGGACGGATAGCTCTTGTCGTCGCGGTACTTGACGTTGAACCGCGGGTCGAACTCCTTGATCCAGGAGTACTCCAGCTGGAGCGCCTCGACCTCCGTGGAGACGACCGTCCACTCGACCGAGGCGGCGGTGGTGACCATCGTGCGCGTGCGCACATGGAGGTTCGCAAGGTCCTGGAAGTAGCTCGCGAGCCGCTGGCGGAGGCTCTTGGCCTTCCCTACGTAGATCACCCGGCCGTGCTCGTCGCGGAACCGGTAGACCCCCGGGGAATCGGGGACCTCACCCGGTTCGGGGCGGTAGCTGGAGGGGTCTGCCATGCCGCACACCCTACGTCCGTGCGGTGACATCACCGTCGGCTACCGGCCCCCTCACCGGCCGCGCGTCACCAGCCGCGTTCGCGCCATTCGCCGATCTTCGGCCGCTCCGCGCCGAGGGTGGTGTCGCCGCCGTGGCCCGGGTAGACCCAGGTCTCGTCCGGCAGTTGGGCGAAGAGCTTGGTCTCCACGTCGTGCAGGAGGCTCGCGAACGCCTCGGGATCGTCATGGGTGTTGCCGACACCGCCCGGGAAGAGGCAGTCCCCCGTGAAGAGATGGGGGTGTCCGTGCGGGTCGTCGTAGACGAGGGCGATGGAGCCGGGGGTGTGGCCGACGAGGTGGCGCGCCGTGAGTTCGTTCTGCCCGACCCGGACGGTGTCCCCGTCCTCCACGAGCACGTCCGTCTTCACGGGGATGCCCTCGGCGTCGAAGCGGCCCGCGTACGTGCGGGCGCCGGTGGACTCGACGACGGGGGCGAGCGCCTGCCAGTGGTCGCCGTGCCGGTGGGTGGTGACGACGGAGGCGATGCCGTCGGAGCCGATGAGCTCCAGCAGCGTCTCCGGTTCGTTGGCGGCGTCGATCAGCAGCTGCTCCCCCGTCTTCCTGCAGCGCAGCAGGTAGGCGTTGTTGTTCATGGGGCCGACAGCGACCTTGGAGATCATCAGGTCGGTCAGCTCGTGCACGTCCGCAGGTCCCCCGACCTGCACCTCTCCGGTGTAAGCCATGGCGCCACCCTAGACGAGTGGGCGCCGGGGTCCACCAGAGTGCGCAAGGCGGTTCCCGCGCCGGCCGCGTGACCGGTGCTTCGCGCCTCGCGCTCAGTCACGTCCCGCTCGGTCGCGTCGCGCTTCGCCGAGTGAGGTGCCTGTCCGGCCGTGCGTCCCTACAGTGCGACGCATGATCGTCGAACCGCTCGTGCTGACGGACGGCGCACTGCCCGGGGCGCTGCTCGGTGAGATCACCGCGCTCTACGCGTCCAACCGCGAGTTCCACCGCCTCAGCGGCGAGTTCCCCGACCCGGACGACATCCGCACGGAGCAGGTCGCCCGGTCGCTCATGGACGAACTGGCGCAGCCGCACGCCCGGGTGCTGCTCGCGCGCTCCGGCGGACGGCTCACCGCGGTCGCCGCCACGCTCGCCCACCACCCGGACCCGGCCGACCCCGACCCCTGGATCGGGCTGCTGATGGTGCACGCGGACGCCCACCGCACCGGAATCGGGCGGGAGTTGGCGGCGTACATCGAGGACGGCTTCCGGCGCGAGGGCCGGGAGGGCGTGCGTCTGGCCGTTCTGGAGAACAACCCGGCGGCGCTCCGCTTCTGGACGGCGGCGGGCTACCTGGTGACGGGGCGGAGCGAGGACCGCGAGCTGCACAGGCCCTGCGCCGTGATGCGCAAGGCGCTGTGACGCGCAAAGCGCTGTCATGTGCAAGGCGCGGTAATGCGCGGACGCGGTGACGGCCGCGCCCGCAGCCCCGTCCCGCCGTACCGCTGCCCCGCCGTACTGCTGCCCCGCCGGGACCGGAATCTGGGCCGCCGGCCGCTACAGAGACGGCAGTACGGGCAGCGGTTCCGGCGCCGCGAGGCCGCTTCCCGTGCTGCGTCCGGTGAGCCAGCCGACGAGCGCGGTGGGGGTCCCCGCCACGACGAGCGAGCCGGACCCGGTGCCCTCTGGCGCGCCGGTGTACCAGGTGCCGCCGTACTCGCTGCGCAGCACGAGGGTCAGGGGGACTCCCGGGTGGCCGAGGAAGCGGCGGGCCATGTTGTCCAGCTCCCGCTCGACGAAGGCACCGGGCAGGTCGTCGAGGCCGTAGCCGATGCCGAGGTCGACGTGGTGCAGCTCGATCTCGATCCAGCGGCGGAACGGCAGGGAATTCGCGAGGTCGGTCACACCGTTACGCAGTTCGACGGTGCGCTCCCAGGCCGCTTCGCTCTGCGCGGCGAAGGCGCCGTCGAGGCGGAGCGCGGTATCGCGCAGGTCCTCGTGGTGGGCCGCGGCGGAGCGGTGCGCGTCGCGCTCGATGTCGGCGTCCCGGACGTCGCCGCTGGCGTACATGGGGCGCGCCGCGAGGACGTTGAGCAGCGCGTCGGCGTTGCGGGCGAGGTGCGCGAGCACGTGCCCGCGGGTCCAGCCCGGCAGCAGCGAGGGCTTGGCGGCGGTGGCGTCGTCCAGCTGTGCGACGGCGGCGAGGAGCCGGTCCGTGGCGTCTCTCACGGAGGCTGCGTCGGCGGCGGGACCGGGCGCGGGAGGAGAGGGGTTCGCGGGCTGCGTCATGATCCCAAAACTAGCCCCGCCACTCCTTCGGGTGGAAGACGGCACGAGAGGGCCGTATTCGAATGCACGTGCTATAAGCTCGACGGGCGGCAGCGCCACGGTCCGGGACACACCCGGTCCGCGCCGCCTCTACTCTTGTCCGGGGGGCTCCTGCGCAGCGGGGCACCCTGCTTCTCACACGAAAGGTGCCAACCGGCGTGGCCTCAGACCGTCTCATCGTCCGTGGCGCTCGCGAGCACAATCTCCGGAACGTCTCGATCGATCTTCCGCGCGACTCGCTGATCGTCTTCACCGGCCTGTCCGGATCGGGCAAGTCGTCGCTCGCCTTCGACACCATCTTCGCGGAGGGGCAGCGCCGCTACGTGGAGTCGCTGTCCGCGTACGCACGGCAGTTCCTCGGGCAGATGGACAAGCCCGACGTCGACTTCATCGAGGGCCTCTCCCCCGCGGTCTCCATCGACCAGAAGTCGACGTCGCGCAACCCGCGTTCGACTGTGGGCACCATCACCGAGGTCTACGACTACCTCCGCCTGCTGTTCGCACGCATCGGCAAGCCGCACTGCCCCGAGTGCGGCCGGCCCATCGCCCGCCAGTCGCCGCAGGCGATCGTGGACAGGGTGCTGGACCTGGAGCCGGGCAGCCGCTTCCAGGTGCTGTCGCCGCTGGTGCGCGAGCGCAAGGGCGAGTACGTCGACCTCTTCGACGAGCTCCAGAGCAAGGGCTACAGCAGGGCGCGCGTCGACGGGCGGACGATCCAGCTCTCCGAACCGCCGAAGCTGAAGAAGCAGGAGAAGCACACCATCGAGGTGGTCGTGGACCGCCTCACCGTCAAGGAGAGCGCGAAGCGGCGGCTCACGGACTCCGTGGAGACGGCGCTGGGCCTCTCGGGCGGCATGGTCATCCTGGACTTCGTCGACCTCGACGAGGACGACCCGCAGCGCGAGCGGATGTACTCCGAGCACCTGTACTGCCCGTACGACGACCTGTCGTTCGAGGAGCTGGAGCCGCGCACCTTCTCCTTCAACTCGCCCTTCGGCGCCTGCCCCGAGTGCACCGGCATCGGCACCCGCATGGAGGTCGACCCGGAGCTGATCGTCCCCGACGAGGACAAGTCGCTGGACGAGGGCGCGCTCCACCCCTGGTCGCACGGCCACACGCGCGACTACTTCGGACGCCTGATCGGCGCGCTCGCCGACGCGCTGGGCTTCCGCACGGACATCCCGTGGGCGGGGCTGCCGCAGCGCGCCAAGAAGGCCCTGCTGTACGGCCACCGGACGCAGATCGAGGTGCGCTACCGCAACCGGTACGGACGTGAACGGGCCTACACCACGGCCTTCGAGGGCGTCGTGCCGTTCGTCAAGCGCCGCCACCAGGAGGCGGAGACCGACAGCAGCCGGGAGCGCTTCGAGGGGTACATGCGCGAGGTCCCCTGCCCCACGTGCGAGGGCACGCGGCTGAAGCCGATCGTGCTCGCGGTGACGATGCAGGGGAAGTCCATCGCGGAGATCTCGGCGATGTCGATCAGCGAATGCGCCGAGTTCCTGCGCGAGATGACGCTGAGCGACCGGGACAAGACCATCGCCGAGCGCGTCCTGAAGGAGGTCAACGAGCGGCTGCGCTTCCTGGTCGACGTCGGCCTCGACTACCTCTCGCTCAACCGCGCCGCCGGGACGCTCTCGGGCGGCGAGGCGCAGCGCATCCGCCTTGCCACACAGATCGGTTCGGGCCTGGTCGGCGTGCTGTACGTACTGGACGAGCCGTCCATCGGACTGCACCAGCGGGACAACCACCGTCTGATCGAGACGCTGGTACGGCTGCGGGACCTGGGCAACACCCTGATCGTCGTCGAGCACGACGAGGACACGATCAAGGCGTCCGACTGGGTCGTGGACATCGGCCCCGGCGCGGGCGAGCACGGCGGCAAGGTCGTGCACAGCGGTCCGCTCAAGGAGCTGCTGGAGAACGCCGCTTCGGTGACCGGCGACTACCTGGCCGGCAAGAGGAGCATCCCCCTTCCGGACGTGCGGCGGCCCGCCGACCCGGAGCGTCAGCTGACGGTGCGCGGGGCGCGGGAGAACAACCTGCGCGACATCGACGCGTCGTTCCCGCTCGGTGTGCTGACGGCCGTCACGGGGGTCTCCGGATCCGGCAAGTCGACGCTCGTCAACGACATCCTCTACACCCACCTCGCGCGGGAGCTGAACAACGCCAAGTCGGTGCCTGGGCGGCACGTACGGGTGGACGGGGACGATCTGGTGGACAAGGTCGTGCACGTCGACCAGTCGCCGATCGGCCGTACGCCGCGCTCCAACCCGGCGACGTACACCGGGGTCTTCGACCACGTGCGCAGGCTCTTCGCCGAGACGACGGAGGCGAAGGTACGCGGCTACCAGCCGGGCCGGTTCTCCTTCAACGTCAAAGGCGGCCGGTGCGAGAACTGCTCCGGCGACGGCACCATCAAGATCGAGATGAACTTCCTGCCGGACGTGTTCGTGCCCTGCGAGGTCTGCCACGGCGCCCGGTACAACCGGGAGACCCTGGAGGTCCACTACAAGGGCAAGAGCATCTCCGAGGTCCTCGACATGCCCATCGAGCAGGCCACGGAGTTCTTCGAGGCGGTGCCCGGCATCGCCCGCCACCTGCGGACGCTCAACGACGTCGGCCTGGGGTACGTGCGGCTCGGCCAGCCCGCGCCGACGCTCTCCGGCGGCGAGGCGCAGCGCGTGAAGCTGGCGAGCGAGTTGCAGAAGCGCTCCACGGGCCGCACGGTGTACGTGCTCGACGAGCCCACGACCGGCCTGCACTTCGAGGACATCCGCAAGCTCATCGCGGTGCTGGAGGGCCTGGTCGACAAGGGCAACACGGTGATCGTCATCGAGCACAACCTGGACGTCATCAAGACCGCGGACTGGGTCGTCGACATGGGGCCCGAGGGCGGCAACGGCGGCGGGCTGATCGTCGCGGAGGGGACGCCCGAGCAGGTCGCGGCGGTCCCCGCGAGCCACACCGGGAAGTTCCTGCGGGACGTGCTGGGCGAGCGGGTGAGCGACGCCGCGCCGCCGGCGCGCGGGCCGCGGGCGGGCGGCCGCACCGCGGGCAAGGCGAAGGCGAAGAAGTCGGCGGGGGCGAAAGCTGCCGGGACGAAGGCTGCGGGGACGAAGGCGAAGCGCGCGGCGAAGTAGCCGTCTGCGGAGGGCCCTTCGCCGCCCGCCCCGTGCGGGCATCGCTCGGCGAAGCCTTCGAGCCCGGGCATCGGATGGAGCCCCGGTACGGTCCGCGTCCGTACCGGGGCTCCGGGGCTCCACCGCGTGCGCAAATGCAGGTGAGTTCGCGGCCGGTGAGTCGTAGAGTCCCGCGCATGCGTGCGGAGAGCTCTCTCGTGCCCGGTGCCCTCCTGATCAACGGCACCGTCGGCGTCGGCAAGACCTCGGTGGCCGAGACCGTGGGCGGTCTCCTCACGGATGCCGGGATCCCCAACGCGGTCATCGACCTGGACTGGCTGCGTCAGTCGTGGCCGTCCCCTCCCGGAGACCGCTTCAACGTCACCATGATGCTGCGGAACCTGCGCAGCGTCGCCGGCAACAACCTCGCAGCCGGTGCGGTCCGGCTGGTGGTCGCCGGTGTCGTCGAGGACCACGACGGCCGGAGGCAGTGCGGCGACGCGCTCGGCGTCGAGCTCACGGTGTGCCGGCTCCGGGCCGATCCGGCCATGGTCCACAAGCGGCTCACGCGCCGCCACGAGAATCAGCCCGACGCGTTGCGCTGGCATCTTTCCAGGGCCGGCGAACTGGCCGGGATCCTCGACCGGGCGGGCGTCGACGACTTCACCGTCGACGCGACCGCGCGTTCGGTCGGCGAGGTCGCAGCGGACGTGGTCGAGAAGGCGGGCTGGCTCTGACCCGGTTCGCCACGTGACGACTGGGCTCGGGCGAGTGCGTCGACGCCCCCTTGGCCCCCGGGGCAAGCTCCGTGCGCCGGGGCGGAGTTGACGACCTGACGGGCAGCGTGCGGCACCGAGAGCGCGAGGGGTCTGCTCACGGCCGCGCTTGCTCGCTCCGGTCGTGGACTCGCGCCGGACCGGACCGTCCGCACCCCCCGGGACTGTCCGGGCGAATTCAACCTCCTTTTCATGCATGGCAGTTGAGTGCTGATTTCCGTGGATTCCACCGCACCGTCTGGTGCGGTCCGGTATCCACTGGGACCCTTCGCGACGGTGTGCGCAGATAGCGCACGAAACTCCCGTGTTTGTAGGGGTTGTTGTGATACGAGTTCACGTACACCGAAGAGTCCTCGCCCGGCCGCTGCTTCCAGCAGTGGCCGTTCTTTCTGTCCTGACGCTGTGTCAGGCGCCCGCCGCCGGAGCCGCTTCGGCGCCGCCGGCCCCCGGCCGGACGACCGCAGCGATCCACTCCGCTCCGCTGCCGGCCGCCGCAGCCCCGTCCGGCATCCCGGACGGCGACGGCATGGAGCTCTCTCGCACCAGCCGGCCGGTCGCACCCGAGGCACGGCTGACGTCGTTCCAGCGGCTGGAGGCCGACAAGTGGCTGCGGGCCGACGCGCTCAGCGTCGAACTCGGCGACGGCGGCGGAACGCAGGCCGACTACCTCTCCTCCGGAGAGGTCTCCACGCCGAAGACCGTCACCGAGCAGGTCAAGGACCACGATCCGGGAAAGGGGCGGCGCACTGTCGCCGCGTTCAACGCCGACTTCTTCGACATCGACGAGACCGGCGCACCGCTCGGCCCGGGTCTGCGCGGCGGACGCGCCACCCACTCCCCCGCCGCCGGCAACAGCGAATCCCTCGGCTTCGGCCCCGGCGCCGCGGGCCGGATCCTCGACCTGTACTTCGAGGGCTCCCTCACCCTCCCCGACGGCAAGGAGCCACTGGCGGCGTACAACGCCGCCAACGTGCCGGAGAACGGCATCGGCGCCTACAACTCCCGGTGGGGCAAGGCCGATCGGGCGCTGACCACCGACGGCGACCCGGACGCCGCCGAGGTGACGCTCCGGCGGGGCCGGGTCACCGGCGTCGCGGACGAGCCCGGGGACGGGCCCGTCGAGAAGGGGACCACCGTCCTCGTCGGGCGTGACGCCGGGGCGCAGAAGCTCTCCGCGCTGAAGAAGGGCGACAAGGCCGGGATCGAGTACCGCGTCCGCACGGACGACGGAAGTCCCGTGCCCCGTACGGCAGTCGGCGGCCGCGGCCTGCTCGTCGTGGACGGCCGTGCGCAGGACTGGGAGGGCAGGCCCAACAACGCGACGGCACCGCGCACCGCGGTCGGGTTCTCACGGGACGGTTCGACGATGCACGTGATGAGCGTCGACGGTCGCCAGGAGGCGTCCGGCGGCGTCACGCTCACCGAACTCGCCCTGATGATGCGGGATCTGGGCGCCTACAACGCCATCAACCTGGACGGCGGAGGCTCCTCCACCCTGCTGGCCCGCGAACCCGGCGCCGGGAGCCCGCAGTTGGAGAACGCCCCGTCGGACGGCGAGCAGCGCGAGGTCCCCAACGGGATCGCCGTCACCGCACCGGAGGGCAGCGGCAGCCTCAAGGGCTTCTGGGTGGAGACGGCCGCCGACCCGGCGTCGGCACCCACTGCCGGCAACGTCCCCGGAGGGCACCCGGAGCGCGTCTTCCCGGGTCTCACACGGAAGTTGACGGCGGCCGGGTACGACGAGACGTACGGCCCGGCCGAGGGCCGCCCCCGCTGGAGGGCGGCCCGTCCGGACGTCGGCAGGGTCGACGGCTCCGGTGTCTTCCGTGCCCGGCACGCCGGCACGACGGACGTGAGCGCGTACGAGGGACGAGCCCGCGGTTCGACGGAGCTGACCGTCATCGGGGAGCTCGACCGCATCCGGCCCACCCGGGAGCGGGTCGGGCTGGCGGGCGACCGGGCCCAGGGCTCCTTCGGCCTCGTCGGCTTCGACGCCGGAGGCACGAGCGCGCCCGTGGACCCCGCAGACGCCCGGCTGGAATACGACCGTTCGCGCTTCGTCATCTCACCGGACCCGGCGCGCGGCGGCTTCACCGTCAGGGCCCGGCCCGGGCAGGACTCGGCGTCGGACGTCGTCACGGTAACGGTCAAGGGCCGCACCGCGCGTCTCGCCGTGACGGTGGGTCTGCGCGACCAGAAGGTCGCCGCCTTCGACGACGCCGCCGACTGGAAGTTCAGTGCCGCACGCGCGGAGGGCTCACTGGCCGCCGACCCCGGAGGCCGCGAGGGCACGGGCCTGAAGATGACGTACGACTTCACCCGATCGACGGCGACCCGTGCCGTCTACGCCGGCCCCCCGCAGGAGGTCCCCGTCTCCGGGCAGCCGCAGAGTTTCACCATGTGGATCAAGAGTGACGGGAAGGGAGCGTGGCCGTCGCTCCATCTGAAGGACGCGGGCGGCACCGATCAGGTGCTGCGCGGCCCGCACCTCACCGAGGAAGGCTGGCAGCAGATCGTCTTCGAGGTCCCGGAGAGCGTCTCGTACCCGCTGCGGCTGCAGCGCTTCTACCTGGCGGAGACCCGGCCCGCCGAGCAGTACACCGGGGAGGTCGTCATCGACGAGCTGGTGGCGCGAACGCCTCCCGACGTCGATCTGCCGGCGGCTTCCCGCCCGCAGGACCCGCTGATCTCCACGGCGTCGGACGTCGCGGGACGCGACTGGCGCTTCGCCGTGATGTCCGACGCCCAGTTCGTGGCGCGCGATCCGGACAGCGCCGTCGTACGCCAGGCGCGGCGGACGCTCAGGGAGATCCGTGCGGCCGGACCCGACTTCGTGCTCGTCAACGGCGATCTGGTCGACGAGGGTTCGGAGGAGGACCTGCGTTTCGCCCGCCGTGTGCTGACGGAGGAGCTGGGCGAGGACGTGAAGTGGATCTACGTGCCCGGCAACCACGAGGTGATGGGTGGGAGCGTCGGCAACTTCGTCAAGGAGTTCGGCCCCGCGCAGCGCACGTTCGACCACAGGGGCACGCGGTTCGTCACGCTGGACACGTCGTCCCTGACGCTGCGGGGCGGAGGGTTCGCACAGATCCAGGAACTGCGGCGGCAACTGGACGACGCGGCGAGGGACCCGTCCGTCACGTCGGTGGCTGTGGTGCAGCACGTCCCGCCGCGTGATCCGACAGGGCAGCAGGCGAGCCGGCTGACGGACCGCATGGAGGCCGACCTGCTGGAGAAGTGGCTCGGCGACTTCCGCGGCCGCACCGGCAAGGGGACCGCTTTCATCGGCTCGCACGTGGGCGTCTTCGACGCCTCCCGGGTCGACGGCGTGCCCTACCTCGTCAACGGCAACTCCGGGAAGGCGCCGGCCGCTCCGCCCGCGGAGGGTGGCTTCACCGGGTGGTCGCTGCTCGGCGTCGACGAGGAGGCGGCACATTCCGGCGGGGCCGGGAGCCCACCGGACGGCGACTGGATCGCGGCCCAGACGAGGGCTCACGTCGACAAGCTGACGATGCGGGCCCCTGACGAGCTGAACGTGGGCGAGACGGGACGAGCGGCGGCGTCAGTGGTCCAGGGGACGGGCGAGGCCGCACGCGAGGTACCGGTCGGCTGGCCCCTCAGCGCGGACTGGTCCGGTTCCGGCGGTCTCTGCGTCCGGGACGGCGAGCCGCCGCGGCGTGGCGGGAAGCACTGCGCGGCCTCGTACGACCCGCGCTCCGGTGCACTGACCGCGCTGCGGCCCGGCACCGTGGAACTGAGTGTGACGGTCAACGGCGAGCGCACGGAGAGGAAGGTGAAGCTGGTCCGGTAGGCCGGACGCCGGCCACCCCCTGCGGAACGTTGCGGCTCCGCAGGGGGACGCCCGGGCCTCAGACCTCCGCGTCCTCCTTGCCGCCCTGACCGCCACCCGGCCCCCTGCCGCCCTTGTCTTCGCGCTCCGCCCTGCGGGACGCGACGAGGCTCGTGACGGTGGTGACCACCAGCACGGCGCAGATGACGCTCAGGGAGACCGGGATGCTGATCTCCGGCACGTGCACCCCGGCCTCGTGCAGGGCGTGCAGCACCAGCTTGACGCCGATGAAGCCGAGGATGACCGACAGGCCGTACGACAGGTGCACGAGCTTCCGCAGCAGTCCGCCGATGAGGAAGTACAGCTGGCGCAGGCCCATCAGGGCGAAGGCGTTGGCCGTGAAGACGATGTACGGGTCCTCGGTCAGACCGAAGATCGCGGGGATGGAGTCGAGCGCGAACAGCACGTCCGTCGAGCCGATGGCCAGCATCACGATCAGCATCGGCGTCATCAGCCGCTTGCCGTTCTCGACGACGAACAGCTTCGTGCCGTGGTACTCCTCCGTCGACGGGAAGCGCCGCTCGACCATCTTCAGGAAGCGGTTCTCCTCGTACTCCTCCTCCTCGTGGTCCTGCCGCGCGTCCTTGATCAGCTTCCAGGCCGTCCAGATGAGGAAGGCGCCGAAGATGAAGAAGACCCAGGAGAAGGTCGAGATGACCGCCGCGCCCGCCGCGATGAAGACGGCCCGGAGGACGAGCGCGATCAGCACGCCCACCATGAGGACGCGCTGCTGGTAGACCGACGGCACGGCGAACTTCGCCATGATCAGGACGAAGACGAAGAGGTTGTCGACGCTGAGCGACTTCTCCGTGACGTATCCGGCGGTGAACTCGCCCGCCGACTCCGCGTCCGCGAACAGGAACAGGCCGAGCCCGAAGAGCGCTGCCAGCACGATCCAGACCGCGGTCCACACCCCGGCCTCCTTGAGGGAGACCTCGTGCGGTTTGCGCCCGCCGACGAAGAAGTCGACGGCGATCAGGGCACACATTCCGACGATCGTCAGAACCCAGACGTTCAGGGAGACATCCATCTACGCATCCTCCGGCTCGCGTACTCGCATCGGCCGGAGGTCTCTTCCGCCCGGCGTGCTGTGGCGCCGCTGTCGCCGCTGCGCTCACTGCTGCCGGGCCGACGCCCCGGGACCGTTCACATCCGGTCCGTACTGACGGGCACGCCGCAAAGGATGGCGGGAATACTCCCCTCCGCAAAAGAAGAGTAAAGCAGGACCCCAGGAAACGTAAAGACCGGCTGGTGGATGCACCTATCGGACCGGACTGCGGAGCGCCCTCAGCCGCCGCCGTACGTCCTGCGCGCCTGCACCACCTGCTGGAGCACCTGTGTCAGCACCCTGCTCCCACGCGGCACCAGCGGCGGCTCGTACGTCCAGTGATGGCCCACCCACGGATCGGCCAGATGGTCGTCGGGGACGGGGGTGACGCGCAGCAGGGCCCGCCACAGCGGACTCAGCACCGGCCCGTACGAACGTGCGTCCTCCCGGTCGGCGACCATCAGCAGATTGACGCCGACGGACGGGCCCTCGTCCGCGAGGTACCGCAGCTGGTTGACCGCCCGGTCGTCGAAGCCGTGCGGGAAGTCGTGGACGACGAGGAGCTGTTCGGCGGTGTCGAGATCGGGCGGCAGCGCGTCGGTGGCGCCGCTGCGCACGGCCATCTGCACCAGGTCGACGCGCTGGGTCAGCCTCTCGAGCGTCGCGCTCACGCCCGCCGCACCTGGGGCCGGCCGCTCCGGCAGCACGCCCGTCTCCAGCAGCGGCGCCAGCGCCTCCGCCGCCGAGCCCGCGGGGTCGATCACGTTGAGCGTGAAGTCGTCGACCGGGTAGACCGCCGCGAGCCGTGCGGCGATCGCCGTGGCCGTCTCGGCCGCCATGTGCCGCAGTTCGTCGGCGTCCACGAGCGCGGACGCCCCGGAGCCCTGATGTCCGCAGTCGATCCACAGGCCCCGCTCCATCGGCAGCCTGACCAGCATGGGGATGCGCAGGCCCACTCCCTCCGGCAGGCTGAGGTCGCCCAGCCGCACCGCCATCGGAGTCTCCATCGGGCTGGAGTAGCCGTGCCAGACGGGGTTGTCCCAGCGGGCGAACGCCGGGGGAAGGGCGGGCTCCACCACGTCGGACTCCGCCTTGAGCTGCGCCAGGTCGCGGTCCAGGACGCCACGCGCCCGCTCCACGAGCTGCGCGTGCTTCTCCCGCGCCTCGGCGCGTGCCGCGTCGGCGGCCTGGCCGAGACGGGTGCGGGGGTCTTCGAGGACCTTCTCCAGCTCCTGCTCCATGCGCGACTCGGCGAAGTCGACCGCCGAGCGGTACGCGGCGACGCTCCGGGCGAAGTCCTCGAACATGTCCCAGATCTGGTTGTACAGGCGCTCGTCCATGCTCCAGCCGGAGGCGTCACCCGCGACGGGTGCGTACGCGCCCTCCTCCCCCGGCCGCGACGGAGCAGGAGAGGGCGCGGAGGCGCGCCCGGGGTGCTGGTAGTCGATCCGGCCGCCCCCGGCCGCGGCGCCTCCCGGCGCGGGCGACGCCGGAGCACCCGGCTGACCGTGCGCCCGAGCGGCGAAGTCCCCTGAGGCGGACCCGGACCCGGACCCGGATCCGGATCCGGTCCCGGACGCGGTCGCGTCCGCGCCGGAGTTGCCCGGCCCGGTGGCGGCGCCCGCTCCCGTGACCCCCTGTGCGCCTCCGACGGTGGCCTCGCGGCGGGCCCTGTCCTCTTCGGTACGGGGCGGCGGCGCTGCGACCGACCGCGCCATCCCGGCGGCGACCGCGTCGGTGATCGTCGTGGCCAGCTCCTGCGCCCTGGGCAGCCCCTGGTCGGCGAGCATCGCCGCCAGCCCTCCGGCGTACCCCTGTCCGACCGCACGGACCTTCCAACTGTCCTGCCTGCGGTACAGCTCCAGGGCCACGACAGCGGACTCCGCGCCGAGGCCGCTCGCCCGGTAGGAGGCGATCTCGGTGCCGTCGAGTCCGGTGACGGCGACGAACGGGGCCGCCACAGCACCGAAGTTCAGCGGCCCGCCCACCCCGACGGGCAGCGCGAGGAGCACGTTGACCCGGTGGACCCCGACGGGCAGCGCGTCGAGGTCGACCGCGAGACGGTGGTCCGCGGCCGCCTGCCGGGAGACCTCCAGTCCGGGGAGGCTGGGCTGCGCGGGGTGAGCTATCCAAGCCGGCTCGCGCATCCGGCCGCTCTCGTCGTTGAGCGTCGCCCCCGCGACCACGGGCCCGGCCGCGGACACCCGGATCTCCAGACGGGCCCCGGGCAGCGGGTGGTTCTGCCCCCGGACCAGCTCGACAGCCATACTTCGTGCTCCCCCTCGCCGCGCCGCCCCGGACCGGGCCGCGCGCTTCCTCACTGCTCGCCTGACGCCGTTCGCGCAGTGCACGGGCTCACTGCCGTGCACCGCCCGCCGGTCAGAGGTGCGGCACCATCGCCGGCATCAGGTCCTGGAACGTACGGCCGTTGGTCGGTGCGCCCACGGCGGTCATCTGCCAGCCGTCTCCCTGGCGGTGGACCTTCGCCATGATCTGCGCGGTGTACTGGCCCCCGCCGGTGAGCGTGTAGCGCGCCAGCTCCTGGCCGTTGGTCTCGTCGACGAGGCGGCAGAAGGCGTTCTCCACCTCTTCGAAGGTCTGCCCCGTGAAGGAGTTGACGGTGAAGACGATCTGGTCGATGTGGACCGGGACGCGCTGCAGATCCACCATGATCGCCTCGTCGTCCCCGCCCTGGCCCGCGCCGCCGACGAGGTTGTCGCCGGTGTGCTTGACGGAGCCGTCGTCGCTGACGAGGTGACGGAAGAAGACGACGTCCACAGGCTGCTTGTCCGCGAAGAGCACCGCGGAGGCGTCGAGGTCGATCTCCTTGCTGCGCTTGCCGAACAGACCGCGCCGGGGGGCCGCCTTCCAGCCGAGACCCATCCGCACCGCCGACAGCGAGCCTCCGTCGCTCTTCTGCAGACTGATGGCCTGCCCCTTGGACAAGTTCACCGACACGTGCGTTCCCCTCTCGACTTTCTGCGGCCGTCCTTCACTCCCGGCGGCCGCCGCTCCCCAGAACCCTACGCATCGGCGCGAAGGGGCCGTTCAGGGCGACCGCCTTTGTGTCGCTCTTGCAACACTCCGCCCGGTCGCCGTGCACCAGTGGCCAGCGGTGGCTACTTCAGCCCCGCCTCCTTCATCTGCCGCAGCTCCTTCTTCAACTCCGAGACCTCGTCCCGCAGTCGGGCCGCGACCTCGAACTGCAGCTCCGCGGCGGCGGCCCGCATCCGTTCCGTCATCTGCTCGATGGTCTCGGCCAGTTCGGCTGCCGGACGGTCCGTCAGCACCTCCGTGCCGCCGCGCTGCCTGGCACCGGACTTGACCGGGGTGGGTGCCTTGCCCTTGCCGGCGCGCTCGCCCGCGCCGCCCTTCCTCTCCTGCCGGAATCCGGAACCCAGCAGCTGCTCGGTGTCGACGTCCTCGCGCGCGATGTCCGCGACGATGTCGCCGATCTTCTTCCGCAGCGGTTCCGGGTCGATACCGCGTTCCTCGTTGTAGGCGATCTGCTTCTCGCGGCGCCGGTTGGTCTCCTCGATGGCCTTCTCCATCGCCGGGGTGACCTTGTCCGCGTACATGTGCACCTGGCCGGAGACGTTCCGCGCGGCGCGGCCGATCGTCTGGATCAGGGAGGTGCCCGAACGCAGGAAGCCCTCCTTGTCCGCGTCGAGGATCGCGACGAGCGACACCTCCGGAAGGTCCAGGCCCTCGCGCAGCAGGTTGATGCCGACCAGCACGTCGTACTCGCCCGCGCGCAGCTCCCGCAGCAGCTCCACGCGGCGCAGCGTGTCGACGTCGCTGTGCAGGTAGCGGACCTGGATGCCCAGCTCCAGGAAGTACTCCGTCAGGTCCTCCGCCATCTTCTTGGTGAGCGTCGTGACCAGCACCCGCTCGTCCTTCTCCGCCCGCGTGCGGATCTCGTGCACCAGGTCGTCGATCTGCCCCTCGGTGGACTTGACCACGACCTCCGGGTCCACCAGGCCGGTCGGGCGGATGACCTGCTCCACGTAGCCGTCGCCGCGGGAGAGTTCGTACGCGCCGGGAGTCGCCGAGAGGTAGACAGTCTGGCCGATGCGCTCCAGGAACTCCTCCCACTTCAGCGGCCTGTTGTCGATCGCGGAAGGCAGCCGGAAGCCGTGGTCGACGAGGGTGCGCTTGCGCGCGGCGTCCCCCTCGTACATCGCGCCGATCTGGGGGACCGTCTGGTGCGACTCGTCGATCACGAGCAGGAAGTCGTCGGGGAAGAAGTCGAGCAGGGTGTGCGGCGCCGTACCCGGGTCGCGGCCGTCGATGTGGCGCGAGTAGTTCTCGATGCCCGAGCAGGTGCCGATCTGGCGCATCATCTCGATGTCGTACGTCGTGCGCATCCTCAGCCGCTGGGCCTCGAGCAGCTTGTTCTGCTTCTCCAGCAGCGCGAGCTGCTCCTCCAGCTCGGCCTCGATGCCGACGATGGCCCGCTCCATGCGCTCCGGCCCCGCCACGTAGTGGGAGGCGGGGAAGACGTAGAGCTGCTCGTCGTCCGAGATGACCTCGCCGGTGACGGGGTGGAGCGTGGAGAGTGCCTCGATCTCGTCGCCGAACATCTCGATGCGCACGGCGAGTTCCTCGTACACCGGGAAGATCTCGATCGTGTCGCCCCGGACCCTGAAGGTGCCGCGGGTGAAGGACATGTCGTTCCGCGTGTACTGCACGTCCACGAAACGGCGCAGCAGGTCGTCCCTGTCGATCTCGTCGCCCACCTTCAGCGGGACCATGCGGTCCACGTACTCCTGCGGCGTGCCCAGGCCGTAGATGCAGGACACGGAGGCCACGACGACCACGTCGCGCCGTGTGAGGAGCGAGTTCGTCGAGCTGTGGCGCAGCCGCTCGACCTCCTCGTTGATCGAGGAGTCCTTCTCGATGTAGGTGTCCGTCTGGGGGACGTACGCCTCGGGCTGGTAGTAGTCGTAGTACGAGACGAAGTACTCCACCGCGTTGTTCGGGAGGAGCTCCCGGAACTCGTTCGCCAGCTGCGCGGCCAGGGTCTTGTTGGGCGCCATCACCAGCGTCGGCCGCTGGAGCTTCTCGATCATCCACGCCGTCGTGGCGGACTTGCCGGTTCCCGTCGCGCCGAGGAGCACGACGTCCTTCTCGCCCCCGCTGACACGCTGCGCCAGATCGGCGATGGCGGTCGGCTGGTCACCACTGGGCTGGTAGGGGCTGACGACCTCGAAGGGCGCCACTGTGCGTTCGATCTGGGTCTGGGGCCGCATGTTCCCCACCGTACGACTCGCCGCTGACATCGGACTCCGGCCGCCGAATGCGAAGCGTCGCGACACGTTCACACTCAAGACATTCCGCTTCTGCTTCCGTGTATCGCACAACGGGAACGCTTCTAGCTGACAGTGTTCGCACGAACGCGAGGAGTCCCGAATGTCGATGCGCCGTGCCGTAGCCACCGCCACTGGTGTGCTCCTGGGAATGGCCGCGCTCTCGCTCACCGCGACCCCGGCCCACGCTGCCCCCCAGCGGAAGAAAGCCGATGCACCACCCGTGACGGTTGCCCACCGCGGAGCCTCCGGTTACGCCCCGGAGAACACCCTCGCCGCGGTCGAGAAGGCCGACAAGCTCGGCTTCGACTGGGTGGAGAACGACGTACAGCGCACCAAGGACGGCGAGCTCGTCGTCATGCACGACACCACGCTGGCCCGTACGACCAACGTGGAGAAGCTCTTCCCCGACCGGTCCCCGTGGAACATCCGCGACTTCACCGCCAAGGAGATCGGCAGACTGGACGCCGGAAGCTGGTTCAGCGACGACTACAAGGGTGAAAAGGTCCCGACGCTCGAGAAGTACCTCAAGGCGATCACGGGCAACCACCAGCGGCTCCTGCTGGAGCTGAAGTCGCCGGAGCTCTATCCGGGCATCGAACTGCAGACCCTCAAGGAGCTGTCCGAGAACGGCTGGCTGGACAGCAAGCACACCGAGGACAAGCTCGTCATCCAAAGCTTCAACGCCGCGTCGGTCAAGACGGCGCACGACCTGCACCCGGCCCTCAAGACGGGCTTCCTCGGCAACCCGAAGGTCTCCGAACTCGACACGTACGCGAAGTTCACCGACCAGATCAACCCGACCTACTCGGCCGCGACGAAGGACTACGTGAAGGCCGTCCACGCGAGGAAGGGCGCACGCGGCGACCGGATGGAGGTCTTCACCTGGACGGTCAACGACGGATCGACGGCGCGCACGGTGGACAAGGCCGGCGTCGACGGGATCATCTCCAACTACCCGGACGTGGTCCGGGAAGCCACACGCGGCTGAACGTTTCCTCATACGAGCCGATACTCGGATCCGCACGACGACGGCTCTGACTCCCATCCCCCCGCACACTCTCTCCCCCGGCCACGATGAGGGACGAACCCAACCCCCCACACCACAGTTCGGCACCCGGGCACCCGTGCATCCACATCCAGTGACACGCGTGCAGGCCAGGGGAACCCCGCAGAACTCCCGACTCCCGCTTGCAGCAGCCCCGGTCCGCGGCTGCCGTCGCACCGTGCCCTTGCGGCGACGGCCGTTGTCAGTGGGCGCCTCTAGGGTGCCCGCATGAACGAGACACAGGCGAGCACGGAGGTCCGCACCTGCTCCTGGACGGTGCAGGACACACCTGTCGGCCCCCTGCTGGTCGCCGCGACAGACGAGGGCCTGGTCAACGTGGTCTTCCACGCCGGGAAGACGACCTTGGACCGGGCCCTCGCACAGCTCGGGGGCCGCCTCGGCTCGCCGCCCGTACACGTCGGCGACGCCCTCTCCGAGGATCGCGAGTCGCTGCCCCACCCCGCCCTCGGCCTCGCGGCAGCGGAGCTCGCCTCCTACTTCAGGGGGGAGCTGCACTCCTTCACCGTCCCGCTCGACTGGTCGCTCTCCGGCGGCTTCAACGAACGGGTGCTGCGGGAGCTGGCCGCCTCCGTTCCGTACGGCGTCAGCGCCGGCTACCAGGACCTCGCCAGGAGGGTGGGCGAACCCGGAGCGGCCCGCGCCGTGGGCGTGGCCATGGGTTCGAACCTGCTGCCCGTCGTCGTGCCCTGCCACCGCGTAGTCGAGAGCGGGGGCGGGCTGGGCGGCTTCGGCGGAGGCACGGAGACCAAGCGCGCGCTGCTCGCCCTGGAAGGGCTGCTTCCGCGGCCGCTGTTCTGACATGTGTGCCCTTCGACGTCGGGAGGGGCCCGGCTCGACGGTGAGGGGGGGAGCTGACCGGCAGGAAGGGGCGCGATACGCCGTAGGCGTACAGCCCCTGCCGCTGGCAGACTGCCGCTCGTGACCGACATCGACAAAGACGCCGACGCACCTGACAGAGGCGTCGGCAGTCCGGGCGCCGCACCGGGCGCACCGCCGCGCGGAGAGGAGCTCGCCGGGCTGCGGCGCCGTACCACTGCCGTGCTGGTGAGCGGGCAGATACTCGGCGGTCTCGGCGTGACGACGGCGGTGACGCTGACCGCGGTCCTGGCCGAGGACATCAGCGGCTCCGAGGCACTGGCGGGGCTGGCGTCGACCGCCGCGGTCGTCGGCTCCGCCCTGCTGGCGCTGCCGCTGGCGTCACTGATGATCGCCCGGGGGCGTCGCGTCGGCCTGTCGGTCGCGTACCTCATCGGCGCCGCGGGCGGCGCGATCGTCGTGGTGGCAGCGGCGATGGGCAGTTTCGCGCTGCTGCTGGCCGGCATGACGGTCTTCGGCGCGTCCAGCTGCGCCAATCTGCAGGCGCGTTACGCCGCCGCGGACCTCGCCGAGCCCGGGCAGCGGGCCCGCGCGATCTCCTTCGTCGTCTGGGCCACCACCATCGGGGCGGTCCTCGGCCCCAACATCGCCTCCCCTGCGGGGCGGTCCGTCGCCGGGCTGGGAGTCCCGGCCTCCGCGGGAGGGTTCGTCTGGGCGACCGCCGTCTTCCTGATCACCGCGGCGCTGGTCCATATGCTGCTGCGTCCCGACCCGTTGCTGACGGCCCGCGCGATCGAGGACGCGGACCGGGCGACGCGCGGACAGGGAGCGGACGGCGGCAGCGGCGGTGCCGCCGGAACAGACGTGCCGGGCGGGCCCGGGGGAGAGAGCAGCGGGGACGGCGGGCAGGCGATCGCCTCCGAGCAGTCGCTGCGCGCGGGGTTCCGCGCGGTCGCCGCGTCGGCACGCGCACGCCTCGCGCTGGTCACCATCGCCGTCTCACACACCGCCATGATCACCGTCATGGTGATGACGCCCGTCGATCTCGGCCACCACGGGGCGGACATCCAGCTGATCGGACTGGTCATCAGCGTCCACATCGTCGGGATGTACGCCTTCTCCCCCGTCATGGGGTGGCTCGCCGACCGGTTCGGGCGGCTCGGCGTCATCATGCTGGCCGTCGCGCTGCTCGGCTGCGCTGCGGCGCTGGCCGGGACGGCGGACGGCGACCACGTCCAGTCGATGGCGGGCCTGTTCCTGCTGGGACTGGGCTGGTCCGCCGGCCTGGTCTCCGGATCGGCGCTGCTCACCGACTCGGTGCCGCAGCCCGCCCGTCCCTCGGTGCAGGGCCTCTCGGACCTGATCATGAACGCGTCGGCGGGCGCGGGCGGCGCCCTGTCCGGGCTGGTCGTCTCCCTCGCCGGCTACGGCTGGCTCACCGCGCTGGCCGCCGCGCTGCTGCTGCCGGTCGCCGCACTGACGATGCTGGACCTGGCCCGGCGCCGGTGAGCGCCGGAGCGACCACAGACCAGAGACCACAGACCACAGTCCAGACCCTCAGACCTCAGGATTCCCGCGCGGCGCTGCCCGCGTCACCGCGGATAGAGCTCGAAGGCCACGCACTCCCTGCCGCCGAACCTGTCCGCCGCCAGCCGAACGCTCCACTCGGCGAACGAGCGGGCGTAGTCCTCCACGGGTTCGTCGCTGAGCGCCGAGATGTACGCGCGGTGCTCGGCGAGCGACGCCGCAGCCGTCCGTACGGCCTCCTCCCCGACCGGGACGGCGTGCGTCGGCTCCGGGGAGCCCGCGACAGCGACCCAGCGCACCCCGTCCCAGGGCTCCAGTTCGCCGCCTTCCAGCTGGTCCGGGAAGATCCAGCGGTTGCCCGCGTCTCCGACGGCGTCCAGCACGGACCGCCCCAGCGCGCGGTGGTCGGGGGTGTTCCAGCCCCGGCCGCCCCAGGTGTCGTGGTGGTTGAGGGTGACGACCAGTTCGGGGCGGTGCCTGCGCAGCGCGGCCGCGATGTCCCGGCGCAGCGGCACGCCCTCCTCGATCACGCCGTCCCGGTGGTCGAGGAACTCCAGCGTGGTGACGCCGACCGTACGTGTGCTCGCGCGCTGCTCCTGCTCCCGCACGCGGGCGCTCTCTCCCGGTTCGAGGTCGTCGATGCCGGCTTCGCCCCGCGTGGCCAGCAGGTAGCCGACCTCCTTGCCCTCGGCGATCCACTCGACGACAGCGGCCGCGGCCCCGTACTCCATGTCGTCCGGGTGCGCGACGACCGCCAGTGCGCGCTGCCAGTCCCCCGGCATCGGCTCCAACTGCTGTTCGGTTCCCGTGGTCGCCATCGCCTCGCTCCGCCTTCCGCTCGTGGACTTGCCGTCCCGACGAGGTCCGCCGCGGAAGCGGGTGGTGTCACCCACGTTCGAACGGCGTCCATTCCAGCTTCTCGCCGGCCGCCTCTCCTCGACGTGTTCCCCACTTGCGCCGCCCGTCCTGCTCCATCATGGGGTCGAGGCTGACGAAGAGCGCGATGAGCGTCAGCAGCAGCATCGGCCCGACCAGCACGGGCGTGAGGACGCCCAGTGCCGACGGGGCTCCCGCGCCGCCGGACTCGCTGTAGAGGTTCACGGTCATCGCGTTCATGGCCGTGTAGTGCATGCCCGTGAAGGCCAGCCCCATGATCAGGGCGGAGCCGACGGACGTACTGAGGTGCTTCGCCCTGGTCGCGCACCACATCGCGATGACGGTCACGGCGACGGCGATCCCCGCGGAGATCGCCACGAGGCGGGTGTCGTACCGCATGATCCCGGCGATCTGCATGCCCGTCATCCCGAGGAAGTGGGTGGAGGCGACGCCGAGACCGAGGATGATCCCTCCGACAGGGACCGAGAACCAGTTCGGCAGCCTGCTCCCCACGAGGAAGAGTGCGGCTGCCGAGACGAGTACGGCGAGGCCCAGGGTCTCCAGGGTTCTCACCATGTCGTACTGGATCGGGACGCCCACGCTGAATCCCGCCATCGCCACGAAGTGCATGGTGAAGATGCCGAAGCCGATGGCCACGGACCCGATGACGAGCCATCCCGCCCGCCGCCCTCCGGAGGCGGCGCGGGCCCGCATGGCGCACCTGAGGCCCACGGCGCTGCCCAGTGTCGCCATGGCGTACGCGGCTGCGGGTGTGATCAGCCCATAGGTGAAGCTGTTCGCCGGCACTGAAGCGGCACTGAGCATCGTCATCCCCACTCAGGAAGCGCGCGTGATCACCAAAACGTCACTTGACGAACACACATACGGGCGACCCATGTTAAGTAGCCGTGCGCCCGTGCGCCCCCGTTTTCCCGCAGCCCGCAGCCGCGGAGGCCGCCCGGCGCACAGGAATCCGGAGCGCGGGGCAGCCCGGCACGTGACAGGACGTCACGGGAGGCCGGCGGTGGCGGCCCGTCTCACCGCCATCCGTAGACCTGCTGCAACCGGTGGACCACCCTGTTGAACCTCGCCCGGTCCAGCGCGCACGCCTCACGCCGCATCCCCGCCGGATGCACGCGCAGCACCCGGTCCGTCCCGACCCACGAATCACGTCCGCTGCGGTCCCACGGACCGGCGCCCAGGGGCAGCCATCCGTCGTCCCCGGCCCGCTCGCGGGACGTCAGCTGGACGCCCAGCACGGTGCCGCGGTCCTCCCGGGCCACTATCAGCACGGGACGGTCCTTGCCCCGTCCGTCGCTCTCCTCGTAGGGCACCCACGTCCACACGATCTCGCCCGGGTCCGGGTCGCCGTCCGGGTCGGGGGCGTAGAGGGTGCGCACCCGGCCCACACGCCGTGGGTCGATCTCGACGGTGGCGGTGGGGCCGCTGCTGCCGGGCAGTTCGCGGTCGGTGTGAGAATCGCTGGGACTGTTCATGCGGGGGAACCTACCGGGGGCCGCGAGGACTTCGGCAGTCCGGTCGGCGGCTGAGGGTCGGGGGCGGGCCCACCGGGGGCCGGCAGCGCGGCGGGACGGCGATGAGATCCTGTCCGCAGTCCGGCGGCGATGAGGGGTGTGCGTGATGGTGCGGGTGCTCGTGGTGCAGAACACTCCCCGAGGGGGCCCGGGACGGCTCGGCGAGTGGCTGGGCGAACACGGACTCGACCTGGACGTCGTGCACGCCTACGACGGGAGCCCGCTGCCGCCGGACCTCGGCGGCCATCAGGCGCTTCTCTTCCTCGGCGGCGGCTACATGCCCGACGCCGACGAGCGGGCCCCCTGGCTGGCCCCCGGCCGGGCGCTGGTCGCCGAGGCCCTCCGTACGGGCGTGCCGGTCCTGGGGATCTGCCTGGGTGCGCAGCTGCTCGCCCACGTCGCGGGCGGCACGGTGCGGGCCGAGCACGGAGAGCCCGAGTCGGGCAGCACTCCTGTGACTCTGCGTGCGGAGGCGGCGGGCGATCCGCTGTTCCAGGGGCTGCCCGCCGAGCTCAGCGCGATCGAGCACCGCGTCGACGCGATCACCGAACTTCCGCCGGGCGCCGTCTGGCTGGCGCAGAGCGAGCGCTGCCCGGTGCAGGCGTTCCGGACCGGGGACCACGCGTGGGGCGTCCAGTTCCACCCGGAGGCCACTCCGGAGCACATCGGCCAGTGGGACGGGGAGGCGCTTCGCCGGCAGGGCTTCGACCAGGCCGAGCTGGTGCGTACCGCCCAGCTCGACGAGCCCGCCTCGACGGCCGCCTGGTACGAACTGGCGCGCCGCTTCGCGGTCTTCGTCGCGTCGGCCGGGGGCGCGCGGGGCGCGGGCGCGGGACACGGCGGCAGGACGGACACCGCGCCGGCGTGAACGCGGGGGCGCGGGCGGAGGGGGCGGGGGGGCGCGGCGTGAACCGGCGGCCGCGCCCCCGGAGCCGCCCCCGGAAGCCGCAGCCCGGGCCTGCCTCGTGAACTGTCCGAGAGGCACCCGGCGTTCGCCGCGACCGACCCGTGGACGAAAGGTGGCCCCCGGCGCACCGCGCCGAGGGCCACCCTGTATCCGTCCGTGCTGCTACTTGATCCCGAGGAGCTGCTCCAGCGGGTCGATCGCGAAGTACACGAGGAAGAGCAGCGCGGTGCCCCACAGCAGCCAGTGCACCTCGCGCGCCTTGCCCATGGCGGCCTTGATGACGACGTAGGCGATGAAGCCCGCGCCGATGCCGTTGGTGATCGAGTACGTGAACGGCATGACGGCGATGGTGAGGAACGCCGGGATGGCGATCTCGTAGCGCTCCCAGTCGATGTGCTTGACCTGCGTCATCATCAGGAAGCCCACCGCGACGAGGGCGGGGGACGCGGCCTGGAGCGGCACGATCGTCAGCACAGGGGTGAGGAAGAGCGCGAGGGCGAACAGGCCGCCGGTGATGAGGTTGGCGAAACCGGTGCGGGCACCTTCACCGACACCCGCGGCGGACTCGATGTACGTGGTGGCCGACGACGAGGCCGAGGCACCGCCCGCGACGGCTGCCGCACCGTCGATCAGCAGGACGCGGCCCAGGCCGGGGACCTGGCCGCGCTCGTCGAGGAGTCCCGCCTCGGCGGTGACGCCGACGACCGTGCCCATCGTGTCGAAGAAGTCGGACAGGATGAGCGTGAAGATCAGCAGGACGACGGTCAGGATGCTGACTTGGCCGAACGCGCCCATCACGTCGAACTTGCCCAGAAGCCCGAAGTCGGGGGCCGCCACGGGGTTGCTGGGCAGGTCAGGGGAGGTCAGGCCCCAGTTCTTGACGGTGGCGAGCTGGTTGATGACGACGGCGACGACTGTCATCAGGGCGATGCTGATGAGGATGGCGCCGTTCACCTTGCGCGTGAGGAGGACGACCGTCAACAGCACGCCGAGGCAGAAGACCAGCATGGGCCAGCCCGTGAGGGTGCCGGTGCCGAGCTGGACGGGGACCGTGGTCTTGGCGGCGTCCGGGATACGGGTGACGAACCCGGCGTCCACGAAACCGATCAGGGCGATGAACAGGCCGATGCCCACACTGATCGCTTGTTTCAGCGGCTGCGGGATGGCGTGCATGATCGCTTCGCGCAGACCGGTCAGCACCAGGATGGAGATCAGCACGCCCTCGATGACGATGAGACCCATCGCATCGTCCCAGCTCATCAGCGGGGCGACCTGCACGGCGACGATCGCGTTGATGCCCAGACCGGCGGCCAGGGCGAGCGGCAGGTTGCCGCCCACACCCATGATCAGCGTCATCACGGCGGCCACCAGGGCGGTGGCGGTGGCCAGTTGCGTGGCGTCCAGCTGCTCGCCGAACTTGTCCTTGGCACTGCCGAGGATGATCGGGTTGAGTACGAGGATGTACGCCATGGTGAAGAATGTGGCGAACCCGCCGCGTATCTCCCGGCCGTATGTCGAGCCGCGTTCGCTGATGCGGAAGAACCGGTCGAACGCGCCGCCGGTTCTGGTGGGCGGCGCCCCTGCCGGGCTCGTCGTGCTGGTCTGCATGACTGCGTCTCCTGGACCTACAGGTAAGTGGGGAAAGCGGCAGTGCCGACGGGAGCGTGCGACGTGTAGTGGTGCGAACACGCATGCGGCACCGTGCGAGGCGGATCATACGCGGCAGTGCGTTTTAAACAATTAGTTGGCCCGCATCCCGTGGTTGCGGACCTCCCGCTACTCCTGTGGGTTCCTACAGAATCAGCCTCGACCTATCGAGCTAAACCGGGATGCAGGCGACAGCGGGCGTGGAGTTGCTCCACGTAACTCCTTACTCTCTGCCCGTGCATAGACCGCTCCCCTTCAACGCGCGCGCCGCCCGCATTCTGCGCGAGAAGCTCGGGATGGCCCCCGGCCACGTCGCCTACGGCATGCGGGCCTCGTACGGCATGACGCACGTCACTCCTGACCACATCACTGCATGGGAACGCGGCGCCGCACTGCCCACCGCCAACGAACTCACCGCGCTGGCCGGGGCCTTGTGGTGCTCGCCCGGCGAGCTGATGGGCCCGCCCCGCACCCTCCTCGAACACCGCCTGGCGCGCGGGAGGTCCGCCGAGGACGTCGCCCGCCTGGTCGGCATCGACCTCGGCGCCTACCGGCACATGGAAGAGACGGGGCGATGGGAGGGCGACAAGCGCCAGTCGGCCAACCTCAGCAGCGTCCTCGAACTCCCCGTGCGCGACTTCGTCGCCATCACCGGCCACGAGGAGGAACTGACCCGCCTGCTCACCGAGGCGATCTCGACCCGCTGGCAGGCCCACATCCGCTCCATCTCCAAGCTGATCGGGATCGACAAGCGTGAACTGCAGGGCCCCCTGCGGGACATGCACAACGAGTACCAGACGCTGATGGCCGCCACCCTCGGACGGAACACCAGTACCGCGGCCGCGGACGTCGGGCGCCGCTACCTCGACGAGATCCTCGAGCACTTCTGGTCGCGGCTCCCCGAGCGCTGACCCCGTTTCGCTGACCCGTCTCGTCGATCCCTATTAGCTGACCCTGCCTGCCCCGCCTCCCGGTCTCGCGCGCGGGACGCCGGCGACGCGCGACCGCGCTCAGCTGCCGCCGTCCGGCGGTACGGCCGTCGGGCAGCCTGGATCAGGCGTCGCAGCCGTTCCACGCGGGCCGCCGCGGATCGTCGGCGCGTACGAAGACGTCGGCGGCCTCCTGCGGGTCCGCCTCCTGCTCGTACCGGGCGAACGCGGGGAGCCTCCACCGCTCGTCCGGCTCCGACTGCCTCTCCAGCGCCCCGGCGGACAGCCCGAGATGCACGGACATGTCGAAGGGGAACCACCGGCCGAGCAGGAACGGCCCGTGCAGGAGCATCACGCCGCCCGGCGGGAGGCGTACCCGCGCGCTGCGGGTGGGACGGTCGGCGGCGGAGGTGCGCAGATCGGGCAGGACGAGGCCGTCGCCGCCCGGCTCCAGCGGATCGAAGACCTCCCGCCACAGCGCTCCGGTGTCGTACCACAGGTCGTAGTACGCGTCGGGGTCCCGTTTGCCGAACTCGTAGCGCAGCGAGGCGGCTCGCAGGAAGCCGTCCGCGGAGACGACGTGGACGGGCCTGCCGCGTACGCGCAGCGCCTCGGCGAGCCGCCCGGCCAGCGCACCCGGACGTGCGGGCGGCGCACCGTCGACGCCGACGCGGAGCCACGGCCGCTCCTCCCCCTCGGACGGGGTCCGTGCCGGAAGGTCCGCGATGCGGTCGGCGAGTGCCGCGGTCAGCCGCTCCCAGGTGATCGGTTCGAGTCGCACACGTCCATCGTCGCGCCCGCGGATACGGTCCGGGTGCCTGCCGCCGTACCCGGGCCCGCCCCGTGCGCGAGGCCTCCCCGGCGGCACGCCGCCTCCGGTTTCCCTATCCTGGTGCGGAGTGATCCACCGGCGTCGACTGGCTGACCACCGGAGGTGCCCGGCCCATGAACCGCAAGCGCGTGATCGTCTCCGGCGCGGTGCAGGGCGTCTTCTTCCGCGACACGTGCCGCCGCGAGGCGGCCTCCCAGGGCG
Source organism: Streptomyces sp. WMMB 714 (assembly GCF_900090125.1). NCBI lineage: Bacteria > Bacillati > Actinomycetota > Actinomycetes > Kitasatosporales > Streptomycetaceae > Streptomyces > Streptomyces sp. WMMB 714. The sequence goes on along the minus strand of NZ_FMHJ01000005.1, from coordinate 343,122 downwards.
TCGGCGGCTGGGTCCGCAACCTCCCGGACGGCACGGTGGAGGCGGCGTTCGAAGGCGCGGCCGACGCCGTCGGGCAGCTCGTCGACTGGGCGCACGACGGACCGCCCGCCGCGCGGGTGGACCAGGTGGTGGTACACGACGAGGCGCCCGAGGGCCTCTCCGGTTTCGAGGTCCGTCCCACTCCGCCGCCCGACGCGGTGCGGCACGATCCCGCTCCCCACGGCTCGCCCCCGCCGCAAGCGGGGCCGTGACGCGGTCCGGGGACCGGCCGCCGCACGCGGACGCCCCTGTGCCGACCCGCCCGGGGCTCCGCCTGCGGTTCGCCCCGGAGCTGCGTTTCCTCCTGGCCGTACGGCACCGCCGCGAGGACGAGGTCCTGGTACCGCATGACGGGACGTCCACGCTCGGCCACGTCGTGCAGTCCCTCGGCGTCCCGCTGACGGAGGTGGGTGAGCTGACCGCAGGAGGCCGGGCCCTCCGGCCGTCGCACCGTCCGCGAGGCGAGGAGACAGTGACCGTCTCGCCTGTACGCCGCCCGCAGGACCCGCGGTCCGTGCCGCACGGCGCCCCGCCGTCCTTCGTGCTCGACGTCCATCTGGGCGCGCTGGCCCGGCGTCTGCGCCTGCTCGGACTGGACGCCGCGTACCGCAACGACATGTCCGACCACGCGCTCGTGGAACAGGCGGGCGCCGAGCACCGGTTGCTGCTCACCCAGGACCGCGGGCTGCTGCAGCGGAGAGCGCTGTGGCTGGGCGCGTACGTGCGGGGGGCACGGCCGGACGCCCAGCTCCTCGACGTCCTGGACAGGTTCGCGCCGCCCCTCGCCCCGTGGACGCGCTGCATGGCGTGCAACGGACTGCTCACGCCCGTCCCGAAGGAGGAGATCGCCGGGCGGCTCCCTCCGGGGACGCGGCGTACGTACCGGTCGTTCATGCGCTGCCGTGACTGCGGGCGTCTCTACTGGCGCGGCGCGCACAGCGGAAGGCTGGAGGAGACCGTCGCCGCGGCACGCGCAGCGGTGACGGACGCGGCGCGGAGCGCGTCCCGTGGCACTCCGCGCGGTGGACCCCCCGTCCGGTGACGGGATCCGGGGAAGCAGCTGCGGGCCCGGCGCCGTCCGCTTCCCGCCCCGGTCTCCCCGGGAACGCACCCACGGACTCAACTGCCTTACGTAATAGGCAGGTTGATCCCGTCCAGGGCGCTCCCGCGGACATCCGGGTGTTACGTCCGCCTGATTCCTTCCGATACGAATCGGCGAAGAACCGTCCCGAGTGGGGCCTGTGTGCTGCACGATGCCGTATGGCCGCGACGGGTGCGGCCTTGACTCCACATGGGAGCTCCGATGAGAAGACGGGTCATAGCCGTGCACGGCGCAGCCGCAGTGATGCTCGCCGGTGTGCTCACGGCGATCCCGGTCACGGCGAACGCCGGGGCCGGGCAGCAGGACGGCGCGGGCGCCGCCGGTGCCGCGGACGCCGCGCTCAAGTGGAAGGACTGCGGCACGGAGAACTATCCGAAGCTGCAGTGCGCCACGCTCCGCGTACCGCTCGACCACGCGAAGCCCGGCGGCAGGAAGATCTCCCTCGCGCTGTCGCGTGTCGAGCACACAGCGGCGAAGTCGCAGGGCCCGCTGCTGGTCAACCCCGGCGGGCCGGGCGGCAGCGGACTGAGCCTCGCCGGCTTCGTCGCCGGCTCGCTGCCGAAGAAGGTGGCCGCGCAGTACGACGTCATCGGGTTCGACCCGCGCGGCGTCGGCAAGAGCGAACCCGCCCTGGACTGCGAACCGGGCTACTTCGACCCCGTGCGCCCCGACAGCGTGCCGCGCGGCGCGAAGGACGAGCGGGCGAACGTCAAGCGCGCGAAGGGCTTCGCCGACGCCTGCGGCGAGAAGTACGGCAAGCTGCTGCGCCACATCGACACGGTGAGCGCCGCCGAGGACATGGAATCGATCCGGCGCGCCCTCGGCAGCAAGAAGATCAACTACTTCGGCTACTCGTACGGCACCTACCTCGGCGCGGTGTACGCGAAGCTGCACCCCGAGCGGGTGCGCCGCGCGGTGCTGGACAGCGTCGTCGACCCCGACGGAGTCTGGTACGACAACAACATTGCCCAGGACCACGCCTTCGACGCCCGGCACAAGGCGTTCGCCGCGTGGGTCGCAGAACACGACGCGACGTACGGCCTCGGCACCGACCCGGCCGCCGTGGAGAAGGCCTGGTACGAGATGCGCGAGGCGGTGCGCGAGGAGCCCGCGGGCGGCAAGGTCGGCCCCGCCGAACTGGAGGACACCTTCCTGCCCGGCGGGTACTACAACGGCTACTGGCCGGACCTCGCCTCGGCCTTCGCCGCGTTCGTGAAGAAGGACGACGCGGAGCCGCTGGCCGAGGCGTACGACGCCTTCGCGGCCGTCGACGCAGAGGGAGACAACGGATACTCGGTCTACACCGCGGTGCAGTGCCGCGACACCTCCTGGCCGCGCGACTGGGGCACCTGGCGCCGGGACATGGCCGAGGCCCACGCCAAGTCGCCCTTCATGACCTGGAACAACGCCTGGTACAACGCACCTTGTGCGTTCTGGCCGACCGATTCGCTGAAGGCGCCCGGGGTTTCGAACAAGAAGCTGCCGCCGGTGCTGCTCTTCCAGGCCACCGAGGACGCGGCCACGCCGTACGGCGGCGGCGTCTCCATGCACCGCAAGCTGCGCGGCTCCAGCCTCGTCGTCGAGGAGGGCGGCGGCAACCACGGCATCACGCTCAGCGGCAGCGAATGCCTGGACGGCCACCTCTCGAAGTACCTCGCGACGGGCGAGGTTCCGCGCGGCAAGGGCAGCGGGGACGCGGACGCGGTCTGTGCCGCCCTGCCCGACCCGGAGCCGGTGAGCCCGGAAGCCGCCGAGTCGGCCGTGCCGACGCCGTACGGTCCGAAGAGCGGCGGCGGACGGTCGGCCGACCGCAGCGGCGCGGCACTCCACGAGCTGGTCGGCTTCCGGAGGTGAGTGCGTGAGTGCTCCGGGAGCGGGGCCGCTCCCGGAGCACTCCGGCTCCGCCGGCGAATAGCGGTCAACGGGAATCCCCGGCGCGTACACGCGATTTCGCGGACGGATTGTGGAACGCCCCCGGAATCGGCCACGGTTGACGCGAATTCGTTTCCGCCACGCCGGACGTTGTGGCGCCTCCGTACGCGACGGGCGCAGGTCTTGTGATGGGCCGCAGCGCCTCGCCGGGGGTTTCATAGGCTCTCCGGGTGCCGACTACATGCGAGTTTTCCGCGGATGCCGGTCAGCAAATTCGATTCGCTCTGCTCGGACCGCTCCAGGCGTGGCGCGGGGACGTCTGCCTGGAACTCGGCCCGGTCCGTGAACAGGCTCTCCTGACCGCCCTGCTGCTCCGGCCCGGCAGAACCGTCAGCCGGCAGCAATTGCTCGACGGGGGATGGGGTCCGGAACCCCCGGGCACCGGCGACAAAGTGATCCCCGTCTACGTGCACCGATTACGCCGCCGTCTTGACGCCGGCGGAAAAAGCCCGGCGGATTCCGTGATCGGCACGGTCCGCGGCGGCTACCGGTTCGCCCCGCGGAGCGCGTCCGTGGACGTGCAGCGATGCGAGGAGTTCACCGCCGAGGCCCGTTCGGCGAGGGATTCCGGAGATCTGGACGCCGCAGTGGACGCGTGGTCCGAGGCGCTGGGACTCTTCCGGGGCGAGCCCCTGACCGGAATCCCCGGGCCCTTCGCGGAAGGGGAGCGGCTGCGGCTTGCGGAGCGGCGGCTGACGCTGGTGCAGGAGAAGGCGCACTGCCAACTCCGGCTGGGACGGCACTCCGAGGCCGTCGGCGAACTGTTCTCCCTGACGACGACCCACCCGTACAACGAGGCGCTGGCCGCACTGCTCATGCGTGCCCTCCATGCCGGCAACCGGCAGGCCGACGCGCTCGGCGTCTACGCCACGATGCGCCGGCGCCTGCTGGACGACCAGGGGGTCGACCCCGGGGCCGAGCTGCGCCGGGTCCACGAGGCCGTCCTCCGGGGCGACGACGAGTTCCTGCTCGGCCCTGCGATGCCCCGTGGAAGGACGGCCCGACGTCCGGCCGCGGCAGGGCACTCGACGGAACGCCCGGGCCGCGCTGGGGAGCCGGGCGGCGGCCGGCCGCGCCGGGTACGCCACGAACTGCCCGTCGAGGCCGGCAACTTCACCGGCAGGGACCGGGAGGTCGCCCTCCTCGCCGCGCCCGGGGACGTGCGCGGGGTCACCGTCCGCGCGGTGGACGGCATGGCCGGAGTGGGGAAGACCGCCCTCGTGGTGCGGGCGGCTCGGTCGCTGCGGGACCAGTACCCCGACGGCTGCCTGTTCCTCGAGCTGCACGGACACCGGAAGGACCACGAGAGGGCGGGCAGGCAGCGGGTGCTGCGCCGGTTGCTGCGCGCCGTGGGCGCCGGCGAGGGGGAGGACTCCGGGGACCTGGACGAGCTGGCCGCGTCGTGGCGGGCGGCGACCGCGTCCCTCCGGCTGCTCCTCGTACTCGACGACGCCGCGAGCGCCGAACAGGTGCGGCCGCTGCTGCCCGCGGGCGCCGGCAGCATGGTGATGGTCACGAGCCGCCGGCGGCTGACAGGACTGGACGCGGACCGCAGGGTCTCGCTGTCACCTCTCGGCATCGACCACGCGGCCGGGCTCCTGGCCCGCATCGTCGGCGGCGACGGATCCGCCCGCGAGCGTCTGGCCGTACGGGAACTGGCCGTGCTGTGCGGCCGGCTCCCGCTGGCGCTGCGCATCATCGGGGCGCGGATACAGGACCGCCCGCTGTGGGAGGTGGAGGCCCTGGCGGCCCGCCTGGCGGACGACGAGCGCCGGCTCGACGAACTCGCGGTCGAGGACCGCAGCGTCGAAGCGGCGTTCCACGTCTCGTACGACCAGCTCCCGGACGCGGAGCGGCGTGCCTTCCGGGCCCTGGGCCTGTCGCCCACAGTCCGGCTGGACCGGCTGACGCCCGCCGCGATGCTCGGCTGCACACCGGGCGACGCCGAACGCCGCCTGGAGAGCCTGGCCGACGCCGGCCTGGTGCAGCGCGTGACGGCCGACCACTACCGGCTGCACGATCTGGCGGCGGTCTTCGCCAGGCGCCTCGCCGCCGCGTCCCCCGGCGAGGTCGCAGCGGGACGGAGAGGCGTCTTCCGGCTGTACGCGACCGCCGCCGGCTGCGCCAGCGACTGGAGCTCCTCCTTCTCCGCCGGACCGCCGGAGACCGGGCCCTTCGCCGACTGGGAGGAAGCGACGGCCTGGCTGGACGCCGCAGGCGGTGAGCTCGTCGACGTCGTCAGCCGGGCGGCCGCCGCCGGGCACTCGGACGACGCGTGCCGGATCGCCGAGGGCCTGGTCGACTACCTCACGCGGCAGGGGCGCTTCCACGAGTGCCGCATCGCGTTGGAGTCGCTGCTGCCCGTCGCCGGTCAGGCGTCGGGCGGACGTACGGCCTCCGCGCTGCGCACGAGCCTGGGCATCATGTACGGCCTGCAGGGCCGGTACCAGCAGGCCCGCGCCTGGTTCACGGAAGCCCTGGACATCAGCCGCCGGGCAGGCGACCCCCACGAGCAGGCCAGAGCCGCGGCCGGGCTGGGGACGTTCGCCAACCTGGAGGGGCGGATCGCCGAGTCCATGGCGCACTTCGCCCAAGTGGCCGGACTGATGGGGAAGTTCGAACACGACGGCTGGCTCACGGGCTCCGTCATGACCCGCGTCGGCGACATGCACCACCAGCTCGGGGAGTACGGCAAGGCGTACGACCGCTACATGGAGGCGATCGCCCTCGCCGAGAGGACGGGCAGCCCGCGGCTGCACGGCAAGACCCTGCTCCGCCTCGGCCTTCTGCAACTCGACCTCGGGCAGCCGGCCGACGCCGTCGGAACGCTGGGAAAGGCCGAGGACCTGGCCAGGCGCCTCGGGGACGTACCGCTCTACTCCGCGGTCCTCGGAAAGCTCTCCGCCGCCGAAGCGGACCTGGGCAACCACCGGGCGGCTGACGAACTCCTGCGCCGGTCACGCGCCGTACTGGACGAGGAGACCGGCACAGCTCCTGAGATCGCGATACGCCGTCGGCTGATCTGGCACGGCGTCGCAACCGAAGAGCTGGACGGCGCCCGCGACTTCTTCGAGCGGGCGACCCGTCTCCCCGCCGCCGACGCGAACCGGGCGAGACTCTCCCGCGTCCTGGACGGACTCGGACGCCGGCGAAAGCCGGACTGAACGGCGCGTAGCCGCCCGGTGGCCGCAGCCGGGCCCGGCCGGAGCGTGTCCGGCCGGGCCGCTGTCCCGTCCCCCTTCGGGATGTCGCAGGGCGGGATGTGCCGGACAGGGCCTACCGGGGGCCTCCGTCGGCGTTCCGCCACTGGACGCCGTTGGCCGGGGCGTCGGCGAGGGTCTGGGCGATGGCGTTCCCGGCCTCCGTGTACTTCGGGTGCAGGGTGATGTAGCCGGGTGCCTTCAGCAGGGACGCGTCGCAGATCGGGTCGCCTTCGATGCAGTACCGCGTGACCGGGATGCCGTTGAAGTCGTGCGGTCCGGCGCCGGGGGAGGTGAAGCCCGGCAGGCCCCATCCCCTCGGGATGTTGGCCGTGAGCCCGGTGCCGGGCTGCATCGGGTCGGCGTAGAGCTTGCCGTCGACCTTGGAGCGCGGAATGCCCGTGTCCTCGTTGGCGATCGTCTTGAGCACTTCGTCCGCGATCTGGGCACCCTGGGAGTAGCCCGTGATCGTGATACGGGCGTCCGGGTGCGCTCGGTGCGTCTCCTTGGCGACCCGCAGCGCCTCCTTGTACCCCTGCTGCACGCTGGAGTCGTAGCTCGGTGCGGTGAGGGCGTCGGGGTGGGGTTCGAGACCTTCGAGCAGCGGCCCGCTCGGGCCGATGAACGGGCCCGCGGTGGCCGGGTAGCACACCGGGATCGCGGCGGACCCGAGGTGGAGGGCCTCGTTCGCGGCGTCGTAGGAGTAGGTGCAGTGAGGCGCCGGCGGTGTCTTGCCGGTGCCGCCGATCTGAACGTAGTAGCGCTCTGCGTCGGCGGCGTGGGCGGCGGAGGGGAACGCGAGTGCCGTCCCGGCCGCCAACGCCGCTGTCACGGCCGCGATGCGCACAGCCCGTGCCATCCTGCTGGTCTTCGGCATTGCCTGATCTCCCCCTGTGGTGTGTACGTCCGGCAGCGAACACACCTGACGCTAGGGACGGCGCTTCACATCGCGATGACATCCCGATGACTGCGCAGGCGGGCCCCGGTGCGCGCCCGCAACAGCCCCGACGACAGGGGAGCTTCGGGCGGTGCGGCCGCGCCGTGTACCGCCCGGTCAGCCGCCTGCCAGCAAGGAGGTGAGGGCCGTGACGGGGTCGGCCTCCGACGGCCCTTCCGGCCACCAGTCGTCTCCGTGCCCGTGCTCGCCGCCCGTCCCCGGCCGGCCCTCGTTGCGGTACGGGTACCAGCGGCCATCCCTGCCGTAGCGCAACTGGCAGGAGCGGGTGGGGTCGGTGAGACGGTTGCGGTCGATCGACATGCGGGGCAGACCGGCCGCCGCGAACGCGCCGCGCGCCCGGTCGAAGTCGCCCGCCGGCGGGTTCCAGGCGGACTCCAGCAAGGCGGGCCCCTCCGCTCCCTGCCGCCACGCGGCGGCGGCCCGGGCCAGGCTGACAGGCGTGTGGCCGGTGCCCCGGGCGAGCTGCGCGAAGCGGGCCGAGAGCGTGCCGCGGCCGGTGAGTGCGGGGTGCGTGGCGGCCAGGCGGACCGCGTCGCGCTCCAGCGTCGGCGGCTGGAGAGAGCCGGGGTCGGTCAGCGCCAGGTAGGCGCGTTCGATCGCGCCGGTGGCCAGGAAGGAGAGCGCCGACGGGTCCTGGGCGCCCGGCAGTTCGGGCAGCACAGGTGGCTGCCCCGGTGCGGGAGGAGGCGGAAGGGGTTCCGGGAGCGGCGGGCGTACGGGAGTGGCCAGCGCCTCCCTGGCGAGCACACCGGCGGCCTGTCCGGGGCCCTGTCCGGACGTGCCTCCTCCGCCGCCGTCGGACGTCGCTCCGCCTGACCCTGCGGAGTTCGACGCTGCGGAGTTCGACGCTGCGGAGTTCAGTGGGGCGGAGTTCAGTGCGGCGTTCCGCCGGGCGAGTTCGTCCAGCAGCTCCTCCTCGCCGCGGCCCCGCACGAGGAGCAGCACGAACGGATCGGCGTCGAGGAAGCGGGCCGTCTGGTAGCAGAGGGCCGCCGCGTGCTTGCAGGGACGGCCGGCGTCCGGGCAGGAGCAGGACGGGTCGACCTCGCCCGAGCCGGGTAGCAGCCGCACTCCGGCGTCGGCCGCCGGTTCGGCGAGGGCGCGGGGCATCTCCTTGTCCAGCAGAGCGGCGATGTGGTCCGGCCGGGCGGTGACCGCGTCCAGGAACGCGTCCCACTCCCGGGCGGTGAGGACCGGCAGCCGGACCGTCGTCCGGTACGGGCGGGGGCGGCTGCCGCGCACCTGCGCCGCGATACGGCCCGGTGCGACGGTGATCGTGCCGACGTGACCGCCGCGAGCGTACGTACGGCCGCGCGACAGGCGTCCGGGCTCCAGCGACGATTCCTCCAGCGCCTCCACCCACGCGTTGCCCCACCACGTCTCCGCGAACGGGCCGCGGGCCCCGGGCCGGGGCGGCAGCGGTGCGAGGGCGCGGGTGCGCCGGCCCGGCACCGCCCCGGAGAGGCCGGCACGGTCCTCGCGCGGGTCTCGCGGATCGCGCGGGTCTCGCGGATCGCGCGGATCGCCCGGGGGGACCTGGTCTCGCGGGCCGGCGCTGCCGCCGGGCGGCCGTCCGGCACTCATGCGGTACGCCTCAGTCTGACGAGGTCGGCGAGTTCCGCGTCGCTCAGTTCGGACAGCGCTCCCTCCCCGCCGCCGAGCACCGCGTCCGCCAGCTCCTTCTTGGACTCCAGCAGCAGGGCGATGCGCTCCTCGACGGTGCCCTCCGTCACGAGCCGGTGGACCTGTACGGGCTGGGTCTGCCCGATGCGGTAGGCGCGGTCGGTGGCCTGGTCCTCGACGGCCGGGTTCCACCACCGGTCGTAGTGGACGACGTGCGAGGCCCGGGTGAGGTTCAGGCCCGTCCCGGCCGCCTTCAGCGACAGCAGGAACACCGGGCACAGGCCCTCCTGGAAGCGGCGCACCATCTCCTCCCGGCGCGGCACGGGCGTACCGCCGTGCAGCAGCTGCACGGGAACGCCGCGACGGCGGAGGTGGCGCTCGATGATGCGCGCCATCGCGACGTACTGCGTGAAGACGAGCACCGCACCGCCCTCGGCGAGGATGGTGTCCAGCAGTTCGTCCAGCAACTCCAGCTTGCCCGAACGGTTCTTCCAGACCGCCTGCTCCTCACCGCCCGGAGGCCCCGCCGCCTCCCTGAGGTACTGCGCCGGGTGGTTGCAGATCTGCTTCAGAGCCGTCAGCAGCTTCATCACCAGCCCCCGGCGTGCGATGCCCTCGGCCGCCTCGATCTGCGTGAGCGCCTCCCGTACGACGGCCGCGTACAGGCCCGCCTGTTCGCGTGCCAGCGCCACGGGGTGGTCGGTCTCGGTCTTGGGGGGAAGTTCGGGGACGATGCCCGGGTCGGACTTCCTGCGCCGCAGCAGGAACGGCCGCACCAGCCGCGCGAGCCGTTCCGTCGCCTCCTGGTCCTCGCCGCCTTCGACGGCCCTCGCGTGGCGGGACCTGAAGGCGGTGAGCGGGCCGAGCAGTCCCGGGGTGGTCCAGTCGAGGACGGCCCAGAGCTCGGAGAGGTTGTTCTCCGCCGGTGTGCCGGTGAGCGCCACGCGGGCGGGCGCGCGGAGGGTGCGCAGCGCGGCGGCCGTGGCGGAACGAGGGTTCTTCACGTGCTGCGCCTCGTCCGCGACGAGCAACCCCCAGCGGCGTTCGGCGAGTTCGGCGGCGCTGGCGCGCATCGTGCCGTAGGTGGTGAGCACGAACCCGCCCGCCTCCCCCGTGTCTTCGAGGCTGCGGTCGCTGCCGTGGAAGCGCCGCACCTCGACGCCGGGCGCGAAGCGTTCGATCTCACGCTGCCAGTTGCCGAGCAGCGAGGCAGGGCAGACGACGAGCGTCGGCGCGGGGTGCGCACGGCGCAGATGGAGCGCGATCAGCGTGACGGTCTTGCCCAGGCCCATGTCGTCGGCGAGGCAGCCGCCCAGCCCGAGCGAGGTCATCGTCTCCAGCCAGGCCAGGCCCCGCAGTTGGTACTCGCGCAAGTCGGCGTGGAGCCCTTCCGGAGGCGACGGCAGCGGAAGCCGCGCCGTCAGGCGGTCCCGGAGCGCCGCGAGAGCACCGGCCGGCACCGCCTCGACGGTCTCGCCGTCGACCTCGACGGTGCCGGAGAGAGCCGCCGACAGGGCATCGAGCGGGGCCAGCAGGCCGAGTTGGCGTTTGCGCGCCTTGCGGATGAGGGCGGGGTCGACCAGCACCCACTGGCCGCGCAGCCGGACGACGGGGCGGTGCGCCTCTGCGAGCGCGTCCATCTCGGACTCGGTCAGCTGCTCGCCGCCGAGTGCCAACTGCCAGCGGAAGTCGAGGAGTTCGTCCGCCTCGAAGAAGCCGAACCCGTCGGCCGCCGAACCGGGCGCGGGCCTGATCACCGCGGTGGCCGTCAGCTCACGCGCCAGGTCACGCGGCCAGTGCACGGCGACGCCCGCCGCGGCGAGCCGCGTCGCCGCACGGCCCAGCAGGTCGGCCACCTCCTCCTCGGACAGCGGCAGTACGTCCGGCACGGGCCGCTCCAGCAGCCGCCCCAGCGGGGGCCAGACGCGCGCGGCGCGGCGCACCGCCAGCAGCGCGTCCATGCGGGACCGCGGCCCGAAGTCACCCGCTCCGGACCAGAGTTCGGCCGCGTCCGCGACGAGGGTGGGCTCGGCGAGGCTGTGCACCTGCACGACGGCGGCGGATCTGCGCTCCTGCCCGACGGGCAGGGGCACCTCCCCCTCGTCACCCCCGGCGGCCACGCCCCGGCCGGCGCTCCCGCCCGCGCCCGGGCTCCCGTCCGGGCCGGCGTCGAAGACGTCGTGCGCCGCCAGGTCGAGGCGCAGCGAGATCCGCACCCCCGCGTCCATGCCCGCCGCCACCTCGGCCGCCCACTCGCGCGCGTGGGGGAGCCGCTGCGGGGCTCGGGCTGCGAAGGGGCCGCCTGCGGCGTGGGGCGCGGCCGGAGTGCGGGGCAGGGTGTCTGCCACCGCGTCGAGGAAGGCGCGCAGCAGCGAGAGGGGGTCGGGGAGCCGCAACGGCCTGCTGCCGGGGACGGGCACGGCGTGGGCCTCGGCGTGCATGGCCGCGGCGATCGCGCGGAGGTGCGCGGTGTCGCCGGCGTCGAAGGGCCCGGTCCGCCACTCGTCGACGTCGCCTTCGGACAGTCCCGGCAGGATCCGGCCCCTGGCGAGCAGTTGCAGCGCGTGCTGGGCGGCGGCGCCCCAGCACGCCGTGGCGGGATGCGCGCCGCGTACGTGCCGGGCCCGCAGCAGCAGCGGCAGCACGGCGGACACGGGGAAGGTCACCGACGGGACCGTACGGACGCGGGCGCTCCTGCCGTGCCGGCGGGCGATGGTCAGGGGCGAGGAGGCCCCGCTCCCGGAAGCGGCCTCGTGCGCGGCCCGGTCCGGGCCGGAGGGTTCCGCCGCGTGCCGGGCGAGTTCGGGCAGCGGCCCGCCGTCCGGTCGCCAGAAGGCGAGCCTGCCCTCCCGTGAAGGCCGCCCAGGGAGGAAGACGCCCGCGCACCGCGCGAGCCCGTCCTCCGGGAGCAGCTCCATGCGCGTCACGTCTCCGCTCCTCGTGCCGGCCGCGGACGTGGTCCGCGCCCTCGTGCTGTGCCGGACGACCGTGCGCTCCCCTGCGGCGCACGGTCCCCCACCGGACCCGGCCGAGTCTAGGCGGGGCCGCCGACAACGCTCCCGCACGTCTCTGACCAGCACGTACCGCCGGAAAAGGGGAGGCGCGGACGCTCACCGTGTTGCTACGGTCACCCCATGCCGACAAGCGACGACCGGGGACGGGCGCCCGTGACGCCCGACGACGTGCGGCAGTCCGTGGGGCTCGCCTCGGCGGCCCTGACCGGGGCGGCGTCCGCGGACTGGCGGGTGCGGGCGGGCTCCCTGGAGTGGAGCTGCTGGGACACCGTCGAGCATCTCGCCGACGACTACTTCGGCTACGCGGCCCAACTGGGGCCGCGGAGGCCGCCGTTGAGTTCAGGCGTGCCGTTCGCCTACACGCCCCGGGAGGCGGGCGGCCCGGGCAACACCGTCACCGCGGACCTCGACGCAGGCAACGAGGGGCTCGTCCAGGTCCTGGAGGCGTGCGGCGCCATGCTGGAGGCGATGGTCCGCACGGCTCCCGCCGAGGTGCGCGCCTGGCATCCCTACGGCGTCTCGGACCCGGAAGGGTTCGCGGCGATGGGCATCGTGGAGACCCTCGTGCACCTGCACGACGTGGCACAGGGCCTCGGCTTCCCCTGGGACCCGCCTGCCGGACTGTGCGAGCGGGTCCTGCACCGCCTCTTCCGCGACGTGCGGACGGACGCCGCTCCGTGGCCCTCGCTGCTGTGGGCCACGGGCCGTTCGGAGCTGCCGGGCCTCCCGCGCCGCACGTCATGGCGCTGGGACGGCACCCCGCTCCCGGCGGACGCGCCCCTCCCCCAGGCCCGTCAGGGCGAAGCACCCGCCCCGGGCTGACGTCCGCGCGTCACGGTGTGCGGTGCGGCGGCAGCCGGACGACGTGGCAAGAGCCCGCCGCCGTCCCCCGCCCCACGGCAAGATGGTGGGATGCAGCCGACGCCGACGCCGCCAGCGCTCCTCCTCGACGTGGACGGCCCGCTCAACCCCTTCGCCAACCGGTGGCGCCGGCGCCTGCGCTGGCGCCCCCGCGGCTACACCGCCCACCGCTGCAAGCCGGACGACTGGGTGGCACGGCACGCCCCTCTGCCCGAGGAGGAGGTGGCACCGCTGCGCGTCTGGCTCAACCCGGCGCACGGGCCCCAACTGGCCGCCCTTCCTTATGACTTGGTCTGGGCGACGACGTGGATGCACGGCGCCAACAAGCACATCGGACCGGTGATCGGCCTCCCGAACCTGCCCGTCATCGAGTGGAGCGAGCTCTTCAAACCCGGGCCCGACGGCGCCCACTGGAAGGCGCCCCAGATCGTCGCGTGGGCGCGGGGACGCCCCTTCGCCTGGGTCGACGACGGGATCACGGCGCACGACGAGCGCTACGTCGCCGCTCACCATGACGGCCCGGCGCTGCTGCACTGGGTGGACCCGGCCCGCGGGCTGCGCGCCCCGGACTTCGCCGTCCTGCGCGAGTGGGCGGAGAAGCAGGCCCGCTGAAACCCGCCAGGCGGATGCCCCTACCCGGCGGGCCCGCGGAGACCCGAAAGGCAGGCTCAGAGCACCCAGGTCACGTAGAGGCTCACGGCCGCTCCCCCGGCGCCGCCGGCCATCATGTACTTCAGCACCCGCGCCGCCCCGGTCCCGCGGATGCTGGCGCCGACAGCGGCGGCCTGGCCTCTGCCCGGGAATATCCCGGTCGCGGCGAAAGGGATGCCCAGAGCGGCGACGATCCAGGCGAAGAAGAACAGGGCGATCCAGCGTGCGGTCTCCCCGGCACCGCTCGGAAGGTAGCCCCGCCCGGTCTGCTGTACGGCGATTTCCTGCCCGGCCTTCAGAGCCCGGGGCACCACCGCGTCCGGCACGGCGCGAGTGCCGTCATCCGGGCGGAACGTGCCGGAGCAGACGACCTTGTCGCTGCTGCGCCCCGACCCGTGCTCCGTCCAGCACCGCTCCACGGTGACGGTGCCGGGCCGTCCGGCCAGACCGGCCGTGTGGGCGATGTTGTAGGCCGCTATGCCGACGCAGACCGCTGCGAGGACGAAGAACAGCCCGCCGAAGACCCGCCCCTTCCAGCTGGGAACGGGGAGCGGCGCGAACGTCCCCGCACCACCCAGCTCCAGTTCCGGGCCCGCTGCTCCCGCACCACCGAAGAACCGCCCCATGCCCTGCCCCCCTGCCGCGCGCCCCTACGGCGCCGCGCCTTCTGTACTCCCCGCACGGTCCTGCCCCGCGACCGCCCGGAGCGGTCGCCCGGACACCCTAGCCACAGGGCGCCCGGGCGCCGTAAGGGAGGGCGCCCGGGCGCCGTAAGGAGGGCGCCGGTCGGGCCGGACGGTCCTCCTGCCGGGCCGGACCGCTGGAGGCCGACGGCGCGGCAGCAGCAGCTCAGGTGGGCTGCGGGGGATCGAAGGCGGCCGCCTCGACGAAGTCGGGCCGCGGGTCGAGCGCCGCGGCGAGCCGGAAGTGCCGGCGGGCCTCGTCGGCACGGTTGGCACGCTGGAGAGTGCGGCCCAGCGCGAAGTGGGCGAAGGCGTTGTCGGGCTCGCGCTCCAGAACGGTCTGGAACTCCATTTCCGCCGGGCGCAGTTGCGCCCCGAGGAAGAAGGCGCGCGCCCGCAGCAGCCGCGCCGCGGTGTTCTCGGGGTGTGCTGCGACGACCGTGTCGAGCAGTTTGAGCGCACCTCGCGGGTCGCGGGCGTCGAGCAGCTGCTCGGCGGCGCGGAACTCGATGACCAGGGTCTCGGGGGTGGCCTCGGACACGATGGCTGCCTCCTCACCGGTGCCGGTGACAGTTGCGGCTCACGGGCGCGGGAACGCCCCCGTCCCCTTCACGTATTCCCTGCCGCAACCGTGCGCACTCTGCTCCCACCGGAGCGGGCTACGTCAGGGGCGCGGCGCCGCCGCCCGCCCGCGCAGCTCCTCCCACACCTCGAGGACCCGGGCCTCCAGGTCCTCGAGCGTGCCGTCGTTGTCGATCACGATGTCGGCGACGGCGAGCCGCTCGGCGCGCGTCGCCTGTGCCGCCATCCGGGCGGCGGCCTCTTCCCGGGACATGCCGCGGACACGCGTCAGCCGCTCGAGCTGCGTCCCCGGCGAGGCGTCGACGACCACGACGAGGTCGTAGAGGGGGGCGAGCCCGTTCTCCGCGATCAGCGGTACGTCGTGGACGACCACGGCGGCGCTCTCCGCCCCTCCGGCCCTCTCCTCCTCGGCGGCCTCCCGCTCCAGCTCCGCGGAGCGCTCGCCGACGAGGGGGTGGACGATGGCGTTCAGCGCGGCCAGCCGGTCGGAGTCGGCGAAGACGACCGATCCGAGCCTCTGGCGGTCGAGGGTGCCCTCGGGTGTGAGGATCTCGGCTCCGAACTCCTCGACCACGGCGGCGAGTCCGGGCGTTCCCGGCTCCACGACCTCGCGGGCGATCCTGTCCGCGTCGACGATCACGGCGCCGTAGGAGTCGAGCAGCCGTGAGACCTCGCTCTTGCCCGCGCCGATTCCGCCCGTCAGTCCGACCTTCAGCATGCGTGCCACGCTATACGCTGCGTGCCGGCCCGCCGGTGCCGGCCGGGGAGAGGCGGGACGAGTGTCAGCGGCCCGTGCCGCCCGCGCTTCCGCCCTCGCCCTCACGTTCGGCGAGGAAGCGCTCGAAGACCGCCCCCAGCTCGTCGGCCGACGGCAGTTCGCTCGGCTCCGCGACCAGGCTGCCGCGGGTCTCCGCGCCGGCGAGAGCGTCGTACTGCTGCTCCAGGCCGCGGACGACGGACACCAGGTCGTCGTCGCCCTCGGCGAGCTGACGTTCGATCTCGTCCTGGGTCTTCAGCGCTTCCGTGCGCAGGGCGTGCGCGACCTCGGGGAGCACCAGCCCGGTCGCGGACGTGACGGCGTCCACGATGACGACGGCGGCGTCCGGATAGCTGGAGCGCGCGACGTAGTGCGGCACGTGCGCGACCACTCCCAGCACGTCGACGCCCGCCTCCGCGAGCCGCAGCTCGATCAACCCGGCGGCGCTGCCGGGGACTTCGGCCTCCTCGAAGAGCGGACGGTGCCCGGGCACCAGGTCCGTGCGCGTGCCGTGCGGGGTGAGCCCCACGGGACGGGTGTGGGGCACCCCCATGGGGATGCCGTGGAAGTTGACGGCCATGCGCACGTCCAGACGCCCGGTGATCTCCCGCACGGCTGCCGTGAACCCCTCCCACTGCACGTCCGGTTCGGGCCCGGACAGCAGCAGGAACGGCACGCCGGTGGCGTCGCGCATCAGGAGCAGCTCCAGACGAGGCGTGTCGTAGGAGACCCACCGGTCGCGGCGGAACGTCATCGCGGGGCGGCGCGCGCGGTAGTCCACGAGCCGGTCGGTGTCGAACCGGGCGACGGTCACGTAGGGCTGGCTCGCCTTCAGCCGCTCGACGATCTGCTCACCGGCCTCGCCCGCGTCCATGTACCCCTGGAAGTGGTAGAGCATCACCAGACCGGCACCGTCCGGGTCTTCGATGACGGCGTCGACCGCTTCGAGTCCGCTCTCGTCCCACGTGTACATCTTCTGCCCACTGTGCGATGCGTGCACTGCTGGCGCCCCTTCTCGTCGCGTTCCTCTCGCACAACGGCCGACGGGGCTCCGCGCATTCCCGCCGCGCTCCCCCGGGCACCGCACCGGTCCCCGGCGCGGGCCCCGGCGAGGTGCGAAGTCCGCGCACACGAAGGTGGGGCCCGCTCCCGAAGGAGCGGACCCCACCTCGACTGCTTCAGCTACCGCTCAGCGGTGAGCACTCAGCTCTGGCCGCCTGCGAGCTTCTCGCGGAGGGCCGCCAGCGCCTCGTCGGAGGCGAGAGCACCGGCGTCCTCGTTCGACTCCGAGGAGTACGAGCCGCCGGAACCGCCGGCCTGGCCGCCACCGCCGCCGCCCTGCTGCGGCTGAGCGTTGCCGCCGCCACCGCCGGCGCCCTCGGCCGCCGCCTGCTCGTCGGCCTCGCGGGACTTGATGACCTGCGCCTGGTGCTGCTCGAAGCGCTGCTGCGCCTCGGCGTACTGGCGCTCCCACTCCTCGCGCTGCTTCTCGTACCCCTCCAGCCAGTCGTTGGCCTCGGGGTCGAAGCCCTCGGGGTAGATGTAGTTGCCCTGGTCGTCGTACGACGCGGCCATGCCGTACAGCGTCGGGTCGAAGTCGACCGCCGTCGGGTCGGCACCGAAGGACTCGTTGGCCTGCTTCAGCGAGAGGCTGATGCGGCGGCGCTCGAGGTCGATGTCGATGACCTTGACGAAGATCTCGTCGTTGACCTGGACGACCTGCTCCGGGATCTCCACGTGGCGCTCGGCCAGCTCGGAGATGTGGACCAGGCCCTCGATGCCCTCGTCCACGCGGACGAACGCACCGAACGGAACCAGCTTCGTGACCTTGCCGGGCACGACCTGGCCGATCTGGTGCGTGCGGGCGAACTGCTGCCACGGGTCTTCCTGCGTGGCCTTCAGCGACAGCGAGACGCGCTCGCGGTCCATGTCGACGTCCAGGACCTCGACCGTGACCTCCTGGCCGACCTCGACGACCTCGGAGGGGTGGTCGATGTGCTTCCAGGACAGCTCGGAGACGTGGACCAGACCGTCGACGCCGCCGAGGTCGACGAAGGCGCCGAAGTTGACGATGGAGGAGACGACGCCGGAGCGCACCTGGCCCTTCTGGAGGGTGGTGAGGAAGGTCTGGCGGACCTCGCTCTGCGTCTGCTCCAGCCAGGCACGGCGGGAGAGAACCACGTTGTTGCGGTTCTTGTCGAGCTCGATGATCTTGGCTTCGAGCTCCTTGCCGACGTACGGCTGCAGGTCGCGGACCCGGCGCATCTCCACGAGGGAGGCGGGGAGGAAGCCGCGGAGGCCGATGTCGAGGATGAGGCCGCCCTTGACGACCTCGATGACGGTGCCGGTGACGATGCCGTCTTCTTCCTTGATCTTCTCGATCGTGCCCCAGGCGCGCTCGTACTGCGCGCGCTTCTTGGAGAGGATCAGGCGGCCTTCCTTGTCCTCCTTCTGGAGAACCAGGGCCTCGATCTCGTCGCCGACGGCGACGACCTCGTTGGGGTCGACGTCGTGCTTGATCGACAGCTCACGGGAAGGGATGACACCTTCGGTTTTGTAACCGATGTCGAGCAGGACCTCGTCCCGGTCGACCTTCACGATGACGCCGTCGACGATGTCGCCGTCGTTGAAGTACTTGATCGTCTCGTCGATCGCGGCGAGGAAGGCTTCCTCGGAACCGATGTCGTTTACCGCAACCTGCGGAGTGGTGGCGGTGGTCTCGGTGCTGCTCGTCATGTGTGAAAGGGTCTCCGGTACGGACATGAAGTCGTAGGTACTGCCACGCCGAGAGCCCGTTATCGCACCGCGCATGCAAGCCAGCCGGACACAGCCTTGAGAGCTACAAACCCGAGGGGATACACCACCGATGCGAGCGCGGCCTGCTCCGTCCGAGGCACGCAGGCCCGCAGCGCAACTTGTAGCATACGGGGGCCGCTGGGCATGGTCAATGCGCGAAAGAGCACAGCAGGGGTGGAACGTCCCATAACCGGCGCGTCCCGTCGCGATCCGCGCCTCCGTCACGCTTCCAGCGCCCCCCGGAGAGCCTGACGAGGGGGCCCGGCCCCGGCAAGTCTCCCTGACAAGAGTCCGAGAGTGAGAGAACGACGGCTGGCGTGATGACCGAAGACGGCGGGCCCGAGCCCGCAGCGGTGCGGCGGGCCGCCGGAACCGCCGAGAGCAGCCGCGCCAACCGGCACTGGTGGGACGGGAACGCCGACGAGTACCAGGACGAGCACGGCGCCTTCCTCGGTGACGCCCGGTTCGTGTGGTGCCCCGAGGGCCTGGACGAGGAGCGGGCCCGCCTGCTCGGGCCGCCGGCGTCGCTGCGCGGCCGCCGGATCCTGGAGGTCGGCGCCGGAGCGGCCCAGTGCTCGCGCTGGCTGGCCGCGCAGGGCGCACACCCCGTCGCTCTCGACATCTCGCACCGGCAGCTGCAGCACGCGTTGCGCATCGACGACTCCCAGGACCGGCCGGCGCTTCCCCTCGTGGAGGCCGACGCCTGCGCGCTGCCCTTCGCGGACGGCTCGTTCGACCTGGCGTGCTCCGCGTTCGGGGCGCTGCCGTTCGTGGCGGAGCCGGTACGCGTACTGCGGGAGGTGCGGCGCGTGCTGCGTCCCGGCGGGCGCTTCGTCTTCTCCGTCACCCACCCCTTCCGCTGGGCGCTTCCGGACGAGCCGGGTCCCGAGGGCCTGACCGTGCTCTCGTCCTACTTCGACAGGACGCCCTACGTGGAGGAGGACGAGGCGGGGCGCGCCGTGTACGTCGAGCACCACCGCACCATGGGCGACCGTGTGCGGGACGTAGTCGGCGCCGGGTTGAGGCTCCTCGACGTCGTCGAACCGGAGTGGCCCGACTGGAACGAGCAGGAGTGGGGCGGCTGGTCGCCGCTGCGCGGGCGCCTCGTGCCGGGCACGGCCGTCTTCGTGTGCGAGCGCGAGGCGCCGCACGGGCAGGGTTAGCCGATGGCAGGCGCGGACTCCCGGCGCGAGGCTCTGGCACGGCTCCCCGTCGCGGAGGCCCTGCCCGCTCTGCACGCCGCTCTGGCCGGGAGCGGCACCGCGGTGCTGCACGCGCCGCCCGGCACGGGGAAGACCACGCTCGTGCCGCTGTCGCTGGCGGGGCTGCTGGACGGCTCTCCGGCACGGAGCGTGCTGGTGGCCGAGCCGCGGCGCATGGCGGCACGGTCGGCCGCACTGCGCATGGCGTGGCTGCTGGGCGAGGAGCCGGGCCGGCGGGTCGGGTTCACGGTCCGCGGACAGCGCGAGGTGAGCGGAGCCACCCGCGTCGAGGTGGTCACGACGGGTGTGCTCCTGCAGCGTCTCCAGCGGGATCCGGAGCTTCCGGGCGTGGACGTCGTGCTGATCGACGAGTGCCACGAGCGCCATCTGGACGCCGACGCCGCCGTGGCCTTCCTCGTCGACGTGCGGGCCGTGCTCCGTCCGGAGCTGCGGCTGCTCGTGGCGTCGGCGACGCAGGACAGCGAGGCGTGGGCCGGGCTGCTGGCAGCGCAGGAGGACGGCGCCGAGGCCCCGGTGGTGCACGGCGGCGGGGCCGGCCACCGTGTCGAGGTGCGCCACCGTCCGCCGCCGCGGGGCGTGCGTCCGCCGCACGGCATGCGGGTCGACCCCGCGCTGCTGCGGCACGTGGCGGCGACGGTGCGGGAGTCGCTGGAGAGCGTCCCGGAAGGGGACGTGCTGTGCTTCCTGCCGGGTGCCGGGGAGATCGGCCGGGTGGCGCGGCTGCTGGAGGAGGGGCAGGGCCTTCCTGCCGAGGTGCTCACTCTGCACGGCCGGGCGCCGGCCTCGACGCAGGACGCGGTGCTGCGGGGAAGGGCGCCCGGGGACGGCGGCCCGCGCCGGGTGATCCTCTCGACGTCGGTCGCGGAGTCGAGCCTGACCGTTCCGGGAGTACGGGCCGTCGTGGACTCCGGTCTCGCACGCGAGCCGCGTACCGACCACGCCCGTGGACTCGGTTCGCTCACGACCGTACGGGTCTCGCAGGCCGCGGCGTCCCAGCGGGCAGGCCGGGCCGGACGCGAGGCTCCCGGCGTCGTCTTCCGCTGCTGGTCCGAGGGTGAGGACGCGGCGCGGCCGCGCTGGCCGTCGCCGGAGATCGCCGTCGCGGACCTGACGGGCTTCGCGCTGCAGGCGGCGTGCTGGGGCGCCCCGGGGGCCGACGGGCTGGCGCTGCTCGACGCGCCGCCGCCCGGTGCGATGGCCGCTGCGGGCGGCGTGCTGGCCGCCGTCGGCGCCGTCGACGGGGCGGGGCAGCCCACGGAGCGGGGCCGGCGGATGGCGCGGATGGGCGTCCATCCCCGGCTGGCCAGGGCTCTGCTGGACGGTTCCGCCCTCGTCGGAGGCGAACTCGCCTCGGAGGTGGTGGCGCTGCTGAGCGAGGAGCCGCCGCGGGAGTACGGGGACGACGTGGCGGAGGCGCTGGGGGCGGCCCGCCGGGGACGGGACGCGTACGGCGCACGCTGGCGTGCGGAGGCTCGCAGGCTGCGCGCCGCCTGCGCGTCCGTCGGCGGAGCGCCCGCCGCGGAGGCCGCTCCGCGCCGCGGCGCCGATGGAGTCGGCCTGGTCGTCGCTCTCGCCCACCCGGAACGCGTGGCCGCCCACCGGGGCGACGGGGCGTATCTGATGGCCTCCGGAACCAGGGCGCGTCTCGCCGACGCGTCCGGACTGCGCGGTGCGCCCTGGCTTGCGGTGGCGACCGCCGACAGGCCGGCGGGGTCGGCCTCGGCCCGGGTGCGGCTGGCGGCCGTACTGGACGAGGAGACCGCGCGGGAAGCCGCGGCGGCGCTGCGGGCCGTGCGGCAGGAGGTGCGCTGGGACGAGGGCCGCGGCTGTGTCGTCACGCGGGAAGTCGTCTCGCTCGGGGCCGTGGAGGTCGAGGAGCGCGCGCTGAGCGCGCCGGGCAGCGACAGGGTGCGGGCGGCGGTGCTGGAGAGGCTGCGCGAGCAGGGCACGGGAGCGCTGAAGTGGACGCGGGAGGCCGAGTCACTGCGGCAGCGGATGGCCTTCCTCCACCGTGTACTGGGCGCGCCCTGGCCGTCGGTGTCCGACGACGCGCTGCTGGAGCGGGCCGACGAGTGGCTCGGCGGCGCCACTACCCGGGCGGAGTTCGCACGCATCGACGCCGGACGGGTGCTGGCGGGGCTGCTGCCCTGGGCGGCGGGCGACGCCGCCCGGCTGGAGGAGCTGGCGCCGGAGCGTGTGGAGGTGCCCTCCGGGTCGCGGGTGCGGATCGACTACTCGGGCGAACAGCCCGTGCTGGCGGCCAAGTTGCAGGAGCTCTTCGGGTGGCGGGAGGCGCCGCGCCTGGCAGGCGGGCGGGTTCCGCTGCTGGTGCACCTGCTCTCCCCCGCCGGGCGGCCGGCCGCGGTGACGGCGGACCTGGCCTCGTTCTGGCAGGACGGCTACCGGTCCGTCCGGGCCGAGCTGCGCGGCCGCTACCCCAAGCATCCCTGGCCCGAGGACCCCGCGGACGCGGAAGCGACACGGCACACCAACCGGCGGCTCCAGGGCCGGAGTTGATGCGCCGCGTACCGCCGGCCGGTTGTCCCGTCGGCGGGCGACCGCCCGACGGTGCCGTCAGTCGGTGACCGTCAGCTTGACGTCGAGGGACGGGCCGCCCGGGGTGGTGATGCGGAGGATGAACTTCCCCGTCGTGTCGTCGGTGTGGATGACCGGGAGACGGAACACGCCCTTCTCGGTCAGCCCGAGGAGACCGTCCGCCGTCGTACCGGTGACGGCGCGGTCGGGTGCACCGAGCAGGTTGAAGCGCGGGCCGCTCTCGAGGGGCTTCCCCTTCCCGCTGAGGAGGGTGGCGGTCATCGGTACGTTCGCCACGGCCTTGCCCTTGTAGGTGGCGCGAATCTCGCCCTGCTCGGCGAAGGGGGTGCCCTTGGCCGTGGTGAGGCTGCCTGCCGCGAAGGTGAGTGCGGTGGCCCGCGGTTCGACGGTGGCGGTGAACGAAGCGGAGCTGATCCCGCTGCCGGCGACGGTGGCGGTGACGGTGAACCGGCCTGCCGCGTCGCCCGCGTTGAGCGTGGGCGCGGTGGCTGTGCCGTCCGCCCGCGTCGCGACGGTCCCGTCGCCCTCGAACTCGGAGCCGGTCGCGTCGCCGGTGATCTCGAACTCCACGTCGACGCCCTCGACGGGCTTGCCCGCGTCGTCGAGGACCTTCACGCGCGGCGGCTCCGCGAAGTCCTGGCCCGTGCCCGCGGAGAGCCGGCCGTCGCCGACGCGCTCGAGAGCGGCCGGTGTGCTCGGGGTGGGGCTCGGCCGGTCGTCGCTGCCGCCTCCGCCGTCGCCGTCGTCGCCGTCACCCTTGCCGGGCTTGTCCTTGCCGGGCTTGCCCTTGCCGCCCTCGCCCTTCCCCTTCCCGTCGCCCTTCCCCTTGCCGGGACCGTCCGACTCCGCGCCGGCGCCCGGCGTCGTGGGGAGCGGGCCGTTGCCGTCGGGGATCGCGTGGGTGCCCTCGCGGTAGAACTCGTACCAGGCGAGGACGGTGCGCAGGTAGGCGCGGGAGTGGTTGTAGCTGAGGACCGCTCGGTCCAGGCCGGACTTGGACCCGAGGTCCTTGCCGCCCGCGCACAGGTACTGGCCGGCGGCCAGGGCCGAGTCGTAGATGTTGTCGGGGTCGTCGGTGCCGTCGCCGTTTCCGTCGGCGCCCCAGCGCGACCACGTCGAGGGTATGAACTGCATGGGGCCCACAGCCCGGTCGAACCGGGCGTCACCGTCGAAACGCCCTCCGTCGGTGTCCTCGATACGGGCGAAACCCGAACCGTTCAGCACGGGCCCGAGGATCGGCCGGAGGGTGGTGCCCTCCTTGTCGACGGCGCCTCCGCGCGCCTGGCCCGACTCGACCTTGCCGATGGCGGCGAGGAGCTCCCAGCGCAGACCGCAGCCCCGGTCCGTCGAGGCCAGTGCCCGCTCCGCCTTCTTGTACGCCGCGAGCACCGTCGCGGGTATGCCCGAGTGCGAGCCGACGACGTCGGGGTTGTCGTGCGACTTGGGCGGGGCGGGGGATTCCAGCGGAGGCAGTTCCGTGTGGTACGAGTCGTCGCCCGGGGTGAGGTCGGGACGGCTGCGCTCGCCGCGGTCCTTGCCCTCTTCGCCGCCGGCGTCGCCGAGTTGGGCTCCCGGGGCCTGCGAGGCGGTCAGCGCCGCCATGGCGGCCGCGGCGAGTGCCGTGCCGGCAACTCCCTTGCGCCACTTGCTCCTCGGGCCGCGCCGTGAGTCGTCCCCGGTCGTGTACGTGGCTGACGTGTTTGTGCCGCGGTAACGCGCCATGAGTCCAGAACCCGTCCTTCTCCCCTGCGGACGCCGACAAAGTGACCTTACGACAACTCGTGGCCTGCGTCTGCGGCTCCTGATACTCCGCCACCCCGCCGCGGACGCCGCTCGGTGGGCACTCCCCTGCCCGGCGTGGCCGAGGGCCTGGGGCGCTGCACGAAAGGGCGGAGGACCGGGCAGGCAGCCCGGCACGAACGGGATCGGCGGAGGCGATACCGGCACGGATGGCACCCGGAGCGGGACGGCTCGGGCGGACGGCGCGGACGGGAGGCACCGGCGCGCCCCTCCGTTCGGAGGGGGCACTCCGGCGGTGAACGGCGCCGCCCCGGGCGGCAGTCGACCGCGCCGGGGCGACGTACGGCTGCTCCGCACCGGACCGCACGGAGCGGCTGAGCGGGCGGGCCGGCTCGTCAGTGCGCTGCGGACTCCCAGTCGTCGCCCACGCCGACCGACACGTCCAACGGGGCCCGCAGGTGCACGGCGCCGGCCATCTCCCGGCGCACCAGCGCCTCCACGGCCTCCCGCTCGCCGGGGGCGATCTCCAGCACGATCTCGTCGTGCACTTGCAGGAGCATCCGGGAGGAGAGCTTCTCCTCGCGGAGCGCCTTGTCCACGCCGAGCATGGCGACCTTCACGATGTCCGCGGCGGTGCCCTGGATGGGGGCGTTGAGCGCCATCCGCTCCGCCATCTCGCGGCGCTGCCTGTTGTCGCTGGTCAGGTCCGGGAGATAGCGGCGGCGACCCATGATCGTCTCGGTGTAGCCGCAGGCGCGGGCCTCGTCGACGACCCTGTGGAGGTAGTCGCGCACGCCGCCGAAGCGCTCGAAGTAGTTGTCCATCAGCTTGCGCGCCTCGTCCGGCGTGATGTCCAGCTGCTGCGACAGGCCGAACGCGGACAGTCCGTACGCCAGGCCGTAGGACATCGCCTTGATCTTGCGGCGCATCTCCGCGTCGACCTTGTCCTCGGTGACGGCGAAGACCTGCGAGGCGACGGTGGTGTGCAGGTCCTCCCCTGAGGTGATGGCCTCGATGAGCTTCTCGTCGTCCGACAGGTGGGCCATCACCCGCAGTTCGATCTGGCTGTAGTCCGCGGTCATCAACGTCTCGAAGCCCTCGCCGACGCGGAAGGCGCGGCGGATGGCCCGCCCCTCGTCCGTACGGACCGGCACGTTCTGCAGGTTGGGCTCGGTGGAGGACAGCCGCCCCGTCGCGGCGACGGTCTGGCTGAAGCTGGTGTGGATGCGGCCGTCGGCGGCGATGGTCTTGATCAGGCCCTCGACGGTGGTGCGCAGCTTCTGCTGCTCGCGGTAGCGGAGCATCAGCACGGGCAGTTCGTGCTCGGTCTGCGCTGCGAGCCAGGCGAGCGCGTCGGCGTCCGTCGTCCAGCCCGTCTTGGTCTTCTTCGTCTTGGGCAGGGCCAGCTCCCCGAAGAGCACCTCCTGCAGCTGCTTGGGCGAGCCCAGGTTGAACTCGTGCCCCACCGACGCGTGCGCCTCCCGCACGGCCTGCTGCACGGCGTCGGCGAACTGCTGCTCCAGGCCCGTCAGCCACTCGCGGTCGGCGCAGATGCCGGCGCGTTCCATGCGGGCGAGCAGGGCGGAGGTGGGGAGTTCCAGCTTCCGCAGCAACTCGGCGGCGCCCACCTGCGCGAGCCTGTCCTCCAGGACCTCGCCCAGGTCGAGGATCGTGCGGGCCTTGACCATCAGGGACTGCGCCTCGGCCTGCTCGTCGGCGCCGAAGGCGAGCTGCCCGCCGCCGGCGTCCGCGGGACCCAGCTCGCGCCCCAGGTACTCCACGGACAGGGCGTCCATGGCGAAGGAGCGGCGGCCCGGCTTGTCGAGGTACGCGGCGAGCGCCGTGTCCATGGTGACGCCGTCGACGCTCCAGCCGTGCTCGGCGAAGACCCGCATGATCGCCTTCGCGTCGTGCACCGCCTTGGTGCGCGAGGCGTCGGCGCACCACTCGGCGAACGCCCGCTCGTCCGCCTCGTCCAGCTGGGCGGGGTCGAACCAGGCGGCGGGCCCGTCTGCGGCGGCGAGGGCGATCTCGCTGACGCTGCCGGTGCCCAGCTTCCACACGTCGACAGTGGCCAGGCCGAGGGTGCCGCCCGCGTGCTCCGCCAGCCACGGCGCCAGCTCGCCGCGCCCCAGCAGGGTGCCGTCGACCTCGATGCCGGCGTCGGGGACGACCTCCTCCTCCTTGGCGCCGGGGTCGACCGCGAACAGGCGCTCACGGAAGTTCAGGTGCCGGAACTCCAGGGCGTCCAGCAGGACGTTCAGGGTGTCGCGGTCGTAGGCGGCACGCTCCAGGTCGGCGGGGCGGCAGTCCAGCTCCACGTCGCGGCACAGTTCCGTGAGGTGGCGGTTGAGGGTGACCGATTCCAGGTGCTCGCGGAGCTTCTCGCCGACCTTTCCCTTCACCTCGTCCGCACGGCGCGCCAGTTCCGCGAACGAACCGAACTGGCTGATCCACTTCGTGGCCGTCTTCTCACCGACGCCGGGGATGCCGGGGAGGTTGTCGGACGGGTCCCCGCGCAGGGCCGCGAAGTCCGGGTACTGCGCGGGCGTCAGGCCGTACTTCTCCTGGACCTTCTCCGGGGTGAAGCGCGTCAGCTCCGAGACGCCCTTCGTGGGGTAGAGGACCGTGACGTCGTCGGTGACCAGCTGCAGGGCGTCCCGGTCGCCGGTGACGATGGAGACCTTGTAACCCTCCGCCGTCGCCTGTGTGGTCAGCGTCGCGATGACGTCGTCCGCCTCGAAGCCCTCCACGGCGAAGCGGGGCACCTTCATCGCGTCCAGCAGCTCGCCGATCAGCTCGACCTGGCCCTTGAACTCGTCCGGGGCCTTGGAGCGGTTCGCCTTGTACTCCGCGAACTCGGCCGAGCGCCACGTCTTGCGCGAGACGTCGAAGGCGACGGCGAAGTGCGTGGGCTCCTCGTCACGCAGGGTGTTCGACAGCATCGAGGTGAAGCCGTAGATCGCGTTCGTCGTCTGCCCCGTGGAGGTGGAGAAGTTCTCCACGGGCAGTGCGTAGAACGCGCGGTACGCGAGCGAATGCCCGTCCATCAGGAGCAGGCGCGGTGCAGTCTCTTTCGATGCCTTCTTAGCCACGTCCCCGATCCTCCCACGCCCCACCGACAACCCCTGTCCGCACGCACGCCCACGGCTGGTCAGCGCACCACGTGGCACCATCGTGCTATGCGAAAGCCCCCTTCCGGCGACCCCGTCCAGGACGCCCCCGACGTCTCCGCCCCGCTGGACTCCGCGGCCGGAACGGCCGCCGTGACGCAGTCGCTGCGCAGCGCACGGCAGCAGATGGGCGTGCGCAGGACCGCGCTGACGCTGCTGCGCGTCAACCAGAAGGACGGCTTCGACTGCCCGGGCTGCGCCTGGCCGGAGCCGGACAAGCGGCACACGGCGGAGTTCTGCGAGAACGGCGCGAAGGCCGTCGCCGAGGAGGCGACGCTGCGCCGCGTGACGCCCGACTTCTTCGCCGCGCACCCCGTGGCGGATCTCGCGAAGCGCTCCGGCTACTGGCTCGGTCAGCAGGGCCGGCTCACCCAGCCGATGTATCTGGCCGAAGGCGCCGACCGCTACGAACCGGTGCCGTGGGAGCGGGCCTTCGACATCGTCGCCGAGGAGCTGCGGCAGCTGCGCTCCCCCGACGAGGCCGTGTTCTACACCTCCGGGCGCACCAGCAACGAGGCGGCCTTCCTCTACCAGCTCTTCGCCCGCGAGTTCGGCACGAACAACCTGCCGGACTGCTCCAACATGTGCCACGAGTCCTCCGGCGAGGCGCTGACGGAGACCCTGGGCGTCGGCAAGGGCAGCGTCCTCCTGGAGGACCTCTACGAAGCCGACCTGATCGTCGTCGCCGGGCAGAACCCCGGCACGAACCATCCGCGGATGCTCTCCGCGCTCGAGAAGGCCAAGGCGGGCGGGGCGAGGATCATCACCGTCAACCCGCTGCCCGAGGCCGGGATGACGCGGTTCAAGAACCCGCAGACGGCCCGCGGCCTGGCGGGCGCCGGCACCGCGCTCACGGACCTGTTCCTGCAGATCCGGCTCGGCGGCGACCAGGCGCTCTTCCGCATGCTCAGCCGCCTGATCATCGAGCGGGAGGGCGCCGTCGACGAAGAGTTCGTCCGTGAACACACCCACGGATTCGAGGAGTTCGCCGCGGTGGCCCGCACCGCCGGCTGGGAGCCGACGCTGCGGGCCACCGGCCTGGAGCGCGAGGAGATCGAGGAGGCCCTGCGGATGGTGCTGGCCTCCCGGCGCACCGTCGTGTGCTGGGCGATGGGCCTCACCCAGCACAAGCACTCCGTGGCCACGATCCGCGAGGTCGTCAACTTCCTGCTGCTGCGCGGCAACGTGGGACGCCGGGGTGCGGGAGTGTGCCCGGTCCGCGGCCACAGCAACGTGCAGGGCGACCGCACCATGGGCATCTCCGAGCGTCCGGCGCCGGCCTTCCTCGACGCCCTGGAGCGGGAGTTCGGCATCACCGCCCCCCGCGAGCACGGCCTGGACGTCGTACGTTCGATCCGCGCCATGCGCGACGGCGAGGTGAAGGTCTTCTTCGCCATGGGCGGCAACTTCGTCTCCGCCTCCCCCGACACGGACGTCACCGAGGAGGCGATGCGCCGCGCGCGCCTGAGCGTGCACGTCTCCACGAAGCTGAACCGTTCGCACTGCGTCACGGGGGCCCGCGCGCTGATCCTGCCCACGCTGGGACGGACCGAGCGCGATCTCCAGGGCGGCGGCGAGCAGTTCGTGACCGTCGAGGACTCCATGGGCATGGTGCACGCCTCCCGCGGGCGCCTGGAGCCCGCGAGCCCCCACCTGCTGTCGGAGCCGGCGATCGTGGCCCGGCTCGCCAGACGCGTCCTCGGCGTGGACTCCCACACGCCCTGGGAGGACTTCGAGAAGGACTACGCGCTCGTACGGGACCGCATCGCCCGGGTGGTGCCCGGGTTCGAGGAGTTCAACGAGCGCGTCGCGCGGCCCGGCGGCTTCACCCTCCCCCACGCGCCCCGGGACGAGCGGCGCTTCCCCACCGCCACCGGCAAGGCCAACTTCACCGCCACCGGCGTCCACTGGCCCCAGGTCCCCGAAGGCCGGCTGCTGCTGCAGACGCTGCGCTCGCACGACCAGTACAACACCACGGTCTACGGCCTGGACGACCGCTACCGGGGCATCAGGAACGGCCGCCGCGTCGTGCTCCTCAACCCCGAGGACGCCCGCGGACTCGGCCTCGACGACGGCTCGTACGCCGACCTGACGAGCGAGTGGAGCGACGGCACCGAACGCACGGCCCGCGGCTTCCGCGTCGTGCACTACCCCGTCGCCCGCGGCTGCGCGGCGGCGTACTACCCGGAGACCAACGTGCTCGTGCCCCTCGACGCGACCGCCGACGGCAGCAACACTCCGGCGTCCAAGTCGGTGGTGATCCGCGTCACTTCGGCCTGAGCGGACGCTCAGGCAGCTGATAGGACGGTCCGGAAGAGTACGACGACACAGCAAGCGTGATCGGAGCCGCGGCCCATGGGCGAGCAGACCACGACCAAGTTCCCGCAGAAGATCCTCGACGAGTGGTCCGGCCTCGGCCTGGACCTGCCGAGCCTCTTCTCCGCGGGGCATCTCGGCGAGCGCATGGGCCTGCAGATCATCGAAGCGGCCCCGGAGAGGGTGACCGGCGTCCTGCCCGTCGAGGGCAACACCCAGCCCTACGGGCTGCTGCACGGCGGCGCGTCGGCGGTGCTCGCCGAAACCCTGGGCTCCGTCGGCGCCATGCTGCACGGCGGGCCCACCAAGCAGGCCGTCGGCGTGGACCTCAACTGCACCCACCACCGCGGCGTGCGCTCCGGCCTGGTCACCGGCACCGCCACTCCCGTGCACCAGGGGCGCTCCACCGCCACGTACGAGACCGTCGTGACCGACGAGGACGGCAGGCGCGTCTGCTCGGCCCGGCTGACCTGCCTGCTGCGGGAGCTGTGAACGCCCGGTCCTGACCCGGCGGGGCCCGGGCCGTACGGTCCCACCGGACGGCGCTCTGGCCGCACGGCCGGAGCGCCGCTAGTTTGCCGGGCATGGGGGCGGCACAACACCGGAACGAGGCCGAACCGGACGTACTGGCGTCCGGCCGGGAGGGGCCCGGCGTCCGCGAGCGGTGGGACGCCCTCCCCGCCCTCCTCCGCCGCGGCGTCCTCGGCTCCGCCGCCCTGGCCCTGCTCGCAGCGGGCGGCTACGCGGTGGCCGGGCAGCCCGGCCCGTCGGCCCCGACCCGCGCCGCGCCGCCCGCGGGCACCGAGACGCACGGCACCGGCGCCCCCCGGCACCCGCAGCACCCCGCGCAGGCCGCCCGCATCACCTTCCGGGGGCTCGAACTGGGCGACCGCCGACGGCGCACGTTCACCATCGAACTCCACGCCGCGGCGACCTCGCCGCTGAAGCTGACCCGCGTCAGCCAGAACTACGAGGGACTCCGCGTCGGCCTCTCCGCGCCCGGCCCGGTACGGGTCCGCCCCGGCGGTGCGAAGCACGTCAAGGTGACGGCGAGGATCACCAGCTGTGACCGGCTCCCCCTTCGCGCCCGGTCACCGTTCCTCGACGTGACACTGGGTAACGAGCTGGGCCCCTTCGAGCTGAGCGTGATCCCCGGTGAGCGCTACACCCGGGCGCTCACGCACGCATTCCGGACGCTGTGCGGGCCGTCGACGGCCGATTCCCTTCCCAACCCCTGACTCATCTGCTGCTTAGCACCGGCGAAACGTGTCCGCTGCACGACCGACACAGACGGGATCTTCCGGGAGAGGCCGCCACGGACACAGCACGGTCGGGCATCAATAACAAGAACGTCACACCTTGCCCTGCCCCTCTGCCCCCCGGGATCCGTCGGCCATAGAGTCACCGCCAGTCACCGCGCCGCCGGGCGTGAACTTTGCGAGCCCTGAACCGCCGTTCCGTACAGGGTGCCCGGCGCGCGACACGGCCCTTCATCTCCGAAGGCCCGCCAGGGGAAAGGACTGATCGTGCGCCACCGTTCCTTGCTCATACTCACCACCGCGGTCGCGGCTGGATCCCTCACGCTCACCGCGTGCGGTTCCCGCGGGGACAACAGCGGAGGCGGCAGCAGTGGAGACTCCAAGACCCTGACCATCGGTCTCGACGCCCCGCTCACCGGTGACCTGTCCGCGCTCGGCCAGGGCATCAAGAACTCCGCCGACCTCGCCGTCAAGACCGCCAACAAGAAGAAGACCGTCGAGGGCGTCACCTTCAAGCTGGAGGCGCTCGACGACGCCGGGCAGCCCGCCTCCGGCCAGACGAACGCCACCAAGCTCGTCGCCGACCAGAAGGTCGTCGGAGCCGTCGGCCCGCTGAACTCCAACGTCGGCCAGTCCATGCAGAAGGTCTTCGACAAGGCCGGCATGGTCGAGGTCTCGCCCGCCAACACGGCGCCCGAGCTCACCCAGGGCACCGCCTGGCGCAGCGGCAAGAAGGAACGCCCCTTCAAGACGTACTTCCGCACCTCCACCACGGACGCCATCCAGGGCCCGTACGCGGCGCAGTACATGTACAACGAGAAGAAGCTCAAGAAGGTCTACGTCATCGACGACAAGAAGACCTACGGCAAGGGCCTCGCCGCGACCTTCCGCGACGAGTTCGAGAAGCTGGGCGGCAAGGTGGTCGGCACCGACCACGTCGACCCCAAGGAGAAGGACTTCAACGCGGTGGCCAACAAGGTCGCCAAGGCGAAGCCCGACTTCGTCTACTACGGCGGCGAGTACCCGGCCGGAGCGCCCCTCGCCGACCAGGCCAAGAAGGCCGGACTCAAGGGCCCCGTCGTCGGCGGCGACGCCCTCTTCAGCGCCGAGTACGTGAAGCTGGCGAAGAAGAACTCCGAAGGCGACATCGCCTCCTCCGTGGGTGCGCCTCTGGAGACCCTCGACAGCGCCAAGACCTTCATGAAGGCCTACAAGGCAGCCGGCTACAAGCTGCCCTACGAGGCGTACGGCGGCTACGCCTACGACGCCACCTGGGCCATCATCCAGGCCGTCAAGGCCGTCGCCGAGAAGAACGACGGCAAGCTGCCCGAGGACATGAACGAGACCCGCGAGCAGGTGGCCGAGGCCATGCAGGACGTCAAGTTCGACGGCGTCAGCGGCGCGGTCGGCTTCGACGAGTACGGCGACACCACCAACAAGCAGCTCTCGCTGTACGAGGTCAAGGACGGCGAGCACAAGCCCGTCAAGACCGGCACGTTCAAAGACTGAACCGGGCAACCCCGCCCTGTTCCTTCCGCCCATCACGCCGAGCGGGGGCGCACACAGCGCCCCCGCTCGGCCTGCATCCAGACACCACTCGGAGGCCCCGCGGTGAACGACCTGCCGCAGCAACTGGCCAGTGGACTCATCCTCGGCGCGATGTACGGCCTCATCGCGATCGGCTACACGATGGTCTACGGCATAGTTCAGCTCATCAACTTCGCCCACGGCGAGATCGTCATGTTCGGGGCCTTCGGCGGCCTCACCGCATGGCTGATGCTCCCCAAGGGCACATCCCTCATGCTCGCCCTGCCGCTGATGCTCGTCCTGGCTGTCGGCGTCTCCGTGCTCGTGGGCATCGGAGCGGAGCGCTTCGCCTACCGGCCCCTGCGCAACGCACCGCGACTCGCGCCGCTCATCACGGCCATCGGCCTCTCCATCATGCTGCAGCAGCTGATCTGGAGCTTCTACCCCGACGCCAAGAAGGCCCGCACCTTCCCGCAGTTCAGCGGCGAGAGCGTCCACCTCCTGGGCGCCAACGTCCAGCGCGGAGAGCTCTTCCTCCTCATCGCCGCACCCGTCTGCATGATCGCCCTCGGCTTCTTCGTCGCGAAGACCCGCACCGGCCGCGCCATGCAGGCCACCTCGCAGGACCCCGACACCGCCAAGCTGATGGGCATCAACACCGACCGCATCATCGTCACCGCGTTCGCCATCGGCGCCGCGTTCGGCGGTGTCGCAGCGATCGCCTACGGCCTCAAGTACGGCCAGATCGACTTCAAGATCGGCTTCATCCTCGGTCTCAAGGCATTCACCGCGGCCGTCCTCGGCGGCATCGGCAACATCTACGGCGCCATGGTCGGCGGACTCGTCCTCGGACTCGCCGAGTCACTCGCCACGGCGTACATCGAACTCATCCCCGGCATGGAACTCTTCGGCGGCGGTGCCTGGAAGAACGTATGGGCATTCGTCCTGCTGATCCTGGTACTGCTCGTACGACCGCAGGGCCTGCTCGGCGAACGCATCGCGGACAGGGCGTGATAGCGATGGCAACGACGAACTCCAACGTGGACACCACCACCGCACCCGCCGCACCGGCAGGACCCCACGACGCCACCGGCGCCCCCGGCACCCTCCCGCTGCCGCACAAGACCGCCCGGCTCCTCACGCTCACAGGCGCCGTCACCACCTTCGCGAGCACCATGCTCGCCTGGACGTGGACCGCCGAATTCCCGGGCGACCTCACCTACTACGGCTCACCCGTAGACCTCCAGACGCTCACCCTCGTCGGCTCGCTGCTGACCATCGCCCTGCTGCTCTCCGGCAGCGGCGTACGCGGACTCCGCTGGCTCACCCCCGGCGGCAGGACCGCCCCCGTCGTCCTCGCCTCGCTCGGCACACTCGGCGTCGCATGGTTCAGCGCGGGAGCCATCGCCGTCGTCCTCGGCGGACTGGTCAACTTCGAAGCCGGCATGTGGGTCGCCGTCGCCGGCAGCCTCCTCGCCGTCGTCGGCGCACTCGGCCTCAAGGCCGACGAGCCCTTCGACCCCTCCGACCCCACGCTGCGGAACCCCGGCGCCTGGCGGCGGTTCCGCCACTCCCTCAAGGCCGCCGCCCCCGCCCCCGGCAAGGAACTCCCCGGCTGGGCCGAGCTGCTGATCATCGCCGTCACCTTCGGCATCGGGCTGTACGTCTTCACGTACGGCATCGACACCCCCTACGGCGAACTGTTCATCGGCTTCCTCATCCTCGTCGGATTCGGCGCCACCGCACTCGGCCGGGCCGGCCTCAACCAGCGGCTGGGCAAGCTCACCGCCAAGCACCGCAACGTCACCTTCACCGCGGCGTTCGTGGCGGCGGCGTGCTTCCCCTTCACCCAGAGCAGCGACCAGTACACCTCCGTCGCCGCCAACATCCTCATCTTCGCCACCGTGGCCCTCGGCCTGAACGTCGTCGTCGGCCTCGCCGGCCTCCTCGACCTCGGATACGTCGCGTTCCTCGGCGTCGGCGCCTACGCCGCGGCACTCGTCTCCGGCTCCGAAACCTCCGTACTCGGCGTCCACTTCCCCTTCTGGGCCGCCGTCCTCACCGGAGCGGGCGCCTCGCTCGTCTTCGGCGTCGTCATCGGCGCCCCGACGCTCCGCCTCCACGGCGACTACCTCGCCATCGTCACCCTCGGCTTCGGCGAGATCTTCCGCATCGGCATGGAGAACCTCGACGGCTCCTCCGGGCCGTCCGTCACCAACGGCGCCAACGGCATCGCCAACATCCCCGACCTGGTGATCTTCGGATTCAACCTCGGCGAGGACCACACCATCGCGGGATTCGAGCTGGGCCCCTTCGCCAACTACTACCTGCTGATGCTGCTCTTCACGATCATCATCGTGACGATCTTCCGCCGCGCCGACCGCTCCCGCATCGGCCGCGCCTGGGTCGCCGTCCGCGAGGACGAGACCGCGGCACGCGCCATGGGCATCAACGGCTTCCGCGTGAAGCTCATCGCCTTCGCCCTCGGCGCCACGCTCGCCGGCATGGCAGGCACCGTCCAGGCCCACGTCACCTCGTCCGTGACACCCGAGCAGTACCAGTTCGTCGAAGTCGTACCGCCCAACTCCGCCTTCCTGCTCGCCGCGGTCATCCTCGGCGGCATGGGCACCGTGTCCGGGCCGCTCATCGGCGCCTCGCTGCTCTACCTCATCCCGGCCAAGCTGCAGTTCATCGGCGAATACCAGCTGCTGCTGTTCGGCCTCGCACTGATCCTGCTCATGCGCTTCCGCCCCGAAGGCCTCCTCGCGGACCGCCGCAAGAAGCTCGAATTCAAGGAAACCGGCCAGCTCGACGTACCCACCGGCGGCCCCGGCCTCAGCAAGACGGAGGCATGACACAGATGACCACCACGACAGCCACCAGCGCCGCGCCGTCCGGCCAGTCAGGACGGCAGCCCGTACTGCGCGCCTCCGGAGTGACCAAACGCTTCGGCGGCCTCACCGCCGTGCGCAACGTCGACCTCACCGTCGACAGCGGCGAGATCGTCGGCCTCATCGGCCCCAACGGCGCGGGCAAGACCACCTTCTTCAACTGCCTCACCGGGCTCTACGTGCCCACCGAGGGCGAAGTCGCCTACAAGGGCAAGGTGCTCCCGCACCGCTCCCACCTGGTCACCCAGGCAGGAATCGCCCGCACCTTCCAGAACATCAGGCTCTTCGCCAACATGACGGTCCTCGAGAACGTCCTCGTCGGCCGCCACACCCGCACCAAGGAAGGCCTCTTCTCCGCGCTGCTGCGCGGACCCGGCTTCCGCAAGGCGGAGCGCAGCTCCGAGGAACGCGCCATGGAACTCCTCGAGTTCACCGGACTCGCGGACAAGCGCGACCACCTCGCACGCAACCTCCCCTACGGCGAGCAGCGCAAGCTGGAGATCGCACGCGCACTCGCCAGCGAACCCGGCCTGCTGCTGCTCGACGAACCCACCGCCGGCATGACCGCCGGAGAGACCAGCGCCACCCGCGAACTCGTCCTCGCCGTACGGGAGAAGGGCACCGCCGTCCTCGTCATCGAGCACGACATGCGCTTCATCTTCAACCTCTGCGACCGGGTCGCCGTACTCGTCCAGGGCGAGAAACTCGTCGAAGGCTCACCCGAGCTGGTGCAGGCCGACGAACGCGTCGTCGCCGCATACCTCGGCACCCCCTTCGAAGGGGAGCCCGGCGAAGCCGAAGCCGCGGAAGTACGCGAAGCAGAGACACGCGGCAGCGACGAGACCCACAAGGGAGGGCGGGCCTGATGCCACTGCTCGAAGTCGAAGACCTCCGCGTCGCCTACGGCAAGATCGAAGCCGTCAAGGGCATCTCCTTCACCGTCGAAGCCGGTCAGGTCGTGACCCTCATCGGCACCAACGGCGCGGGCAAGACCACCACGCTGCGCACCCTCTCCGGGCTGCTCAAGCCGCTCGCCGGGAAGATCACCTTCAACGGCGAGGTGATCAACGACATCGGTGCGCACAAGATCGTCGCCAAGGGGATCGCACACTCCCCCGAGGGCCGGCGCATCTTCCCCCGCCTGACCATCACCGAGAACCTCCAGCTCGGCGCGTTCCTCCGCAAGGACGCCGCGGGCATCCAGGAGGACATCGAGCGGGCCTACACCCTCTTCCCCATCCTCGGAGAACGCCGCGGCCAGGCCGCCGGCACCCTCTCCGGCGGGGAACAGCAGATGCTCGCCATGGGACGGGCGCTGATGTCGCGCCCCAAGCTCCTCATGCTGGACGAGCCCTCCATGGGCCTCTCCCCGATCATGATGCAGAAGATCATGGAGACCATCACGGAGCTCAAGGCGCAGGGCACGACGATCCTGCTCGTCGAGCAGAACGCACAGGCCGCCCTCTCCCTCGCCGACCACGGTCACGTCATGGAGATCGGCACCATCGCCCTCTCGGGCACCGGCCAGGAACTCATGCACGACGAGTCCGTACGCAAGGCCTATCTCGGCGAGGACTGACACTCCCGCCACGCCGCCCGGACCCCCGGGCACCGCACCGCACCGCACACGAGCGGGCCCACCCTGAATGCTCAGGGCGGGCCCGCTCGCGCAGCTGCCGCCGCTACCCGTTCTGCTGCTTCCGCTCCTCCGCGTCCGCGATGACGGCCTCGGCGACCTGCCGCATCGACAGCCGCCTGTCCATCGACGTCTTCTGTATCCAGCGGAACGCGGCAGGCTCCGTCAGCCCGTACTGCGTCTGCAGCGCGCTCTTCGCCCGGTCCACGAGCTTCCGCGTCTCCAGCCGCTGCGAGAGGTCCGCGACCTCCTCCTCCAGCGCCCGCAGCTGCGTGAACCGCGACACCGCCATCTCGATGGCCGGCACCACGTCGCTCTTGCTGAACGGCTTCACCAGATACGCCATCGCGCCCGCGTCCCGGGCCCGCTCCACCAGCTCGCGCTGCGAGAACGCCGTCAGCATCAGCACCGGCGCGATGCTCTCCTCCGCCACCTTCTCCGCGGCGGAGATGCCGTCCAGGACGGGCATCTTCACGTCGAAGATGCACAGGTCCGGGCGGTGCTCACGCGTGAGGTCGACCGCGGTCTGCCCGTCCCCCGCCTCACCGACGACGGTGTAGCCCTCCTCCTCCAGCATCTCCTTGAGATCCATGCGGATCAGGGCCTCGTCCTCGGCGATGACCACGCGCGTGGTGGACGGGGGCACGTGGGCGCTGTCGGCGCCGGCGCCGGGCTCGGGGCCGGAGTTGTCGGAATTGTTGGGCTCGGGGACGTCCGCGGTGCTCACTGGGCTCCTCGTTTCCACACAGGCAGGAGATTCGAGGGTATCGAGTACTGAGGGCCAGCCGTCAGCCGGTACACTTACGGAGCCGATATAGCCGGGTTGGCGGAACAGGCAGACGCTGATGTCTCAAACACATCTGTCCGAGAGGACGTGCGGGTTCGAGTCCCGCACCCGGCACCTTCAACACCCTTTCGAGTGACCGATCGCTTGTTCCCGTCCCCCGGGCGGCGGCGCATCTTCACTCTGTGCACATGGAACAGTACAGGCCGTCGCTCAGAGGTGAAGCTCTGACCCTCCTTGCGCAGGGCGTCCCCAACCACCGCGTGGCGGCGAGTCTGGGCGTACCGCCCGGCACTGTCGGATGGTGGCTGCACCTGGAACGCAGGGCGCGTGGCATCACCGTCGTCGAGCGGCCGCACAACTGCCCTCGCTGCCGGAAACTGCCGATCGACCACCGAGCGTATGCCTACCTTCTCGGCCTCTACCTCGGAGACGGCCACATCACTGCAAAGGGCAAGCAGAACCATTTGTCGATCTACTGCTGCGACGGTTGGCCGGGGCTCATCGCCGACGCGGAGAACGCGATGCGAAAGGTGCTTACGGGGGCGGGCATAGGCCGCCACGCCAAGACCGGCTGTACGGAGGTCAAGTCGTACAGCAAGCACTGGAAGTGCCTATTCCCACAACACGGCCCCGGCCGGAAGCATGAACGGCGCATCGTCCTCGCTGACTGGCAGCGGGAAATCGTTGCCGACCGTCCATGGGGACTCGTCCGAGGACTGATCCACTCCGACGGCTGCCGCTTCACCAACTGGACTACCCGGAGGGTCGGCGGGAAGCGCAAGCGATACGAATATCCCCGGTACTACTTCACCAACAAGTCCGACGACATCAGAAAGATCTTCACTGACACGCTGGACCGGCTCGGAGTCGAGTGGACGACTCTCGCGCGTGGCAGCGACCCGTACAGCGTCTCCGTCGCCCGCCGCGCCTCCGTCGCCCTCATGGACGAGCACGTCGGCCCCAAGTACTGACCGGGGGCGGCGGATTACCCCGGTGCGCCCCGCGCAGGCGTGCGGCAGCATGACCCGCATGTCCGTACTGACGCGCGCCGAGGCGCAGAAGCGAGCCCTGACCGTCGACGTCGAGCGCTACCTCGTCGACCTGGATCTGACGTGTGGCGACGAGGTGTTCGGCTCGACGACGACCGTGCGGTTCTCCGTCCGCGAAGGTGCCGCGGAGGGCGCCGGCGGTGTCGGGACGTTCGCCGAGCTGCGTCCGCAGACGCTGCTGCGTGCGGAGTTGGACGGGACGGCGCTGGATCCCGGCGCGGACTTCGCGGACGGTCGCCTGCGGCTGCGGGGTCTTGCGGAGGGGCCGCACGAGCTGCGTGTCGAGGCGCGTATGCCGTATTCGCGGGTCGGCGAGGGCATGCACCGGTTCACGGACCCGGCGGACGGGCGGGTGTATCTGTACTCGATGTGCTTCCTCTCGAACGCCCCGCAGGTGTTCGCGTGTTTCGACCAGCCGGATCTGAAGGCGGTCTTCGAGGTGTCCGTGACGGCGCCGGACGAGTGGACGGTGCTGGGCAACGGGGTGGCGCGCAAGACGGGGGCCGGTCGGTGGGAGTGCGCCGCGACGCCGCCGCTGAGCACGTATCTGGTGGCGGTGGCCGCCGGGCCGTACCACTCGGTGCGTACCGAGCATGCGGGGCTGCCGTTCGGGCTGCATGTGCGCCGGTCCCTCGGTGAGTTCCTGGACGCGGACGCGGAGGAGCTGCTGGACGTCACCCGGCGCTGCTTCGACCGGTACCACGAGATCTTCGACGAGCCGTATCCGTTCGACTCCTACGACCAGGCGTTCGTGCCGGAGTTCAACGCCGGTGCGA
Source organism: Streptomyces sp. WMMB 714 (assembly GCF_900090125.1). Classification (NCBI taxonomy): domain Bacteria; kingdom Bacillati; phylum Actinomycetota; class Actinomycetes; order Kitasatosporales; family Streptomycetaceae; genus Streptomyces; species Streptomyces sp. WMMB 714. The sequence continues at coordinate 303,991 of NZ_FMHJ01000005.1, read as the reverse complement.
TGGAGAATCCGGGGCTGGTGACGCTGCGGGACGAGTACGTGTTCCGTTCGGCGGTGACCGGGTCGGAGCGCAGTTCGCGCGGGGTGACGGTGGCTCACGAGATGGCGCACATGTGGTTCGGGGACCTGGTGACGCTGCGCTGGTGGGACGACATCTGGCTGAACGAGTCGTTCGCGGAGTACGTGGGGTACCGGGTGCTCGACGAGGCGACGCGCTTCTCGGGCGTGTGGACGGATTTCGCGGTGGCGCGCAAGGGCTGGGGCTACGACGCGGATCAGCGTCCGTCGACCCATCCCGTCGCTCCTGATCCGGGTTCGGTTCCGGACACCGCGTCGGCGCTGCTGAACTTCGACGGCATCTCGTACGCGAAGGGTGCTTCCGCGTTGCGGCAGTTGGCCGCGTGGCTGGGCGACCGGGATTTCCTCGCGGGGATCAACAGGCATCTGTCGGCGCACCGTTTCGGCAACGCGACGCTGGCCGACTTCCTCGATTCGCTGGCCGGGGCGTCGGACCGCGATGTGCGGGGGTGGGCGGACCGCTGGTTGCGTACGACGGGGGTGGACACGCTGTCGCCGCGGGTGGTGGAGGACGGCGGCCGGTGGTCGCTGGCGCTGCGGCACGAGGGGGGCCGTCCGCACCGGGTCGGGGTGGGGCTCTACGACGTGGCGCCGGGCGGTGCGGGGCGGTTGGTGCCGCGTGAGCGGCCGGAGCGTGAAGTGGCGGCGGACGAGGCGGAGTCGGCGGTGGCGGAGGGGGCGGGACCGCGTCCCGCTCTGGTGCTGGCGAACGACGGGGACCTGACGTACGCGAAGGTGCGGCTGGACGAGGAGTCGTGGCAGGCGGCCCTGGGGGCTCTGTCGGGTCTGCCGGACGGGTTGTCGCGTGCGGTGGTGTGGACCGCGGCCCGGGACATGGTGCGCGACGGGGAGCTGGCTCCGGGTGAGTTCGTCGGGGCGGTGGGTGCGCACTGTCCGGCGGAGCGGGAAGTGGTGGTGCTGGAGAGCGTGCTGGAGTTCACGCGCGGGCAGGTCGCGGACCGTTTCGTCTCGGGTGCCGAGCGGCGTGCGGGGGTGCTGGCGACGCTGTCGGAGGTGTGCCGGGGTGTGCTCGCGGGCCTCGGCGGGGAGGCGCCGGGCGCCGCGCCGGATTCGGGTGAGCCGGGTGGGGACGGTGCGGGGCTGCGGCTGGCGGCCGCACGTCTGCTGATCGACTGTTCGTTTGACGCCGGGGAGTTGAGCGGCTGGTGGTCGGCGGGTTCGGTGCCGGGCGGGCAGGTGCTGGACGCGGAGCTGCGGTGGCGTGTGCTGCTGCGGCTGTCGGTGCTGGGCGCCGTGGGGCACGCGGAGATCGATGCGGCGCTGGAGGCCGATCCGGGTGCGAAGGGCCAGGAGGGTGCGGCTCGTTGCCGGGCGGCGCTGCCGGACGCCGCGTCGAAGGAGGCGGCGTGGGCTTCGATGTTCGGTTCGGACGGCTTGTCGAACTACATGTGGCGTGCGACTGCGGAGGGGTTCTGGCAGCCGGAGCAGCTGGGGCTGTTGGACGGGTACGTGGGGCGCTACTTCTCGGACGCGGTGGGGGTGGCGGCTCGTCGCGGGGGTCTCGGGGCGCAGATGGTGGGCCGGGCCGGTTTCCCGGGGGTGTTCGTCGAGGAGCGGGTGGTGCGGCTCGGCGAGGAGTGCCTGGAGGGGGACGGTGTGGTGCCGTCTCTGCGGCGGGCGATGGCGGATCAGCTGGACGATCTGCGGCGGGCGTTGCGGGTCCGGAGCAGGCACGAGGGGTGACGGGCGCGGGGATTACGGGCGCGAGGGATTACGGAGGGAAGGTGCGCGAGAGGCGGCCGGTAACCCCTTCGGGCGAATGAGGCTCGTATCGAGATCAACGCAGGCCGGACGCACGTAGGTTAGGCCCACCTCACCACGTCTCCCCGGTCCGGCGGGTGCTTTGTCGTGCCCCCGGGTCCGCGGGGCCGTGGCCGCTTAACCGAAAGAGTCTGGCCGATGAATGCGTTCGCGGACGATGCCCGGGTGCTCGCGGGTGGCAGTGAAGGGGCGGCAGCGCTGCGCTCGTTGACGGGTGTGGTGTTCGACGCGCTGGAGGCGGGGGCGGCGCGGCGGGGTGGTCCGCTGCCGTCGGGCGGTCCCGCGGCTGTGGCGGAGCGGGTCCGGGCTGTGCTCGGGGAGTCGCGGGGCGGCCGGGCCGCAGGGGTGCTGCCGGAGGAGGGCACCGGGGCGGTCGAGGCGCTGAGCTCGCTGGTGGGGTTGGCGGCGGAGGGGGCCGCCGATCCGGCCGATCCGCTGTGCGCGGCGCACCTGCACTGTCCTCCGCTGGCGGTCGCGGCGGCGGCGGACCTGTCGGCGAGCGTCCTGAATCCGTCGATGGACTCCTGGGATCAGGCTCCCGCGGCTTCGGAGCTGGAGGCGTCGGTCTGCCGGGCGCTGGCGGGCCTGCTGTACGGCGGCGGGCGGGGTGGCGTGGACGGGGGCCCGGACGCGCTGGTGACGACCGGGGGGACGGAGTCGAACCAGCTCGGTGTGCTGCTGGCGCGGGAGGCGTCCGGTCCGGGCGTGCGGGTGGTGTGCGGGGTGAACGCGCATCACAGCGTGCCGCGCGCGGCGTGGCTGCTGGGCCTGCCGGAGCCGGTGCGGGTGGCGGCGCCGCGGGGTGTGCTGGAGCCGGCCGGGCTGCGGGCCGCGCTGGAGTCGCTGGGTACCCGGGCGCCGGGTGCTCCGGTCCTCGTGGTGGCGACGGCGGGTACGACGGATACCGGCGCGATCGATCCGCTGGACGAACTGGCCGATGTGGTCCGGGAGTTCGACGTGCGCTCCAGGAGCGGGGGCGGCGGTGGGGTGCGGTTGCACGTGGACGCCGCCTACGGGGGGATGCTGCTGTTCAGCAGCGGGCTGCGTGCGCGTCTGTCGGGTCTGGAGCGGGCGGACAGCGTCACCCTCGATCTGCACAAGCTGGGCTGGCAGCCCGTCGCGGCCGGCTTGTTCGTCGTTCCGGACGGGCGGGCGCTGCGGCCGCTGGATCACCGTGCGGACTATCTGAACGCCGATGACGACACGGCGGCGGGGCTGCCGGATCTGCTGGGCCGCTCGCTGCGTACGACGCGGCGTCCCGACGTCCTCAAGGTCGCGGTCACGCTGCGCGCGCTCGGGCGGGCGGGGGTGGGGGCGCTCGTGGAGCGGACGTGCGGTGTGGCCTCGCGTCTCGCCGCGCTGGTGGATGCGGATCCGCGGCTGGAGCTGTTCGGTCCGCCCGTACTGTCCACGGTGCTCTTCCGTCCGGTGGGGGCGGACGCGGAGTCCGTGGCCGCGGTGCGGCGGCGGCTGCTCGCCGAGGGCAGGGCGGTCCTGGGCCGTGCGGCCGTGTCCCGGGAGGACGGCGCGGAGGAAGGGGCGGGCGGGTGCGGCGAGTTGTGGCTGAAGGCGACGCTGCTCAATCCGCACGCCGGTGAGGGCGATCTGCGGGCTCTGCTCGGACTCGTGATCGAGGCGCTGCCGTCGGCGGCGCGGGAGGCGGCCTGGCCGGAACCCGCCGCGCCTGCGCGGCCCCTGCCGGCGTCGCGGTCGGGCACGCCTCCCCCGCCGCACGTGCCCGCCGCGCCCGTCCCGCGGCCCGCGTCCTCGGCGCCTGCCGGGACCGCGAACGTCATCACTTCCGTCACCGCCTCCAGTGCAGCAAGGAGCCCGCGCTCATGACGACTGCCGAAGATCCGCGCTTCCGCCGGTCCGCTCCGGCGCCCGGTCTTCCTCCGCATGCGACGAATTACGGCGCCGTCAACGGCGGCAGCAGCGCGGGCGGGGACGCCTCCGGCGGCGGCGCGTCCGCGGAGCAGGGCGCGTTCGCGGCGGGGGCTTCGCCGTACGCGCTGCCCGGGCAGCGCACCGCGCAGGGGCGTCCCGCGCTGACCGTCGAGCCGGGCGGCGGCAGTGGGGCGAAGGGGCATGACTCGGAGCACCGGCCCCTGGACCTGGCGGGCGTGGGCATCGGGCCGGCCAACCTCTCGCTGGCGGCCCTGGCCGACGGCGTGCCGGGGCTGAGGGCCGCGTGTTACGAGCAGCGGGCGGGTTTCGCGTGGCATCCGGGGATGCTCATCGAGGGCGCGACGCTCCAAGTGCCGTTCCTGGCCGATCTGGTGACGCTCGCCGATCCTGCGTCCCGCTGGTCGTTCCTCAGCTATCTCAAGGCGCAGGACCGCCTCTTCCCGTTCTACTTCGGGGAACGTTTCCACATCGAACGGACCGAGTACGACGCGTACTGCCGCTGGGTGTGCGAGGGGCTCGCCACGGCCGGGCCGCGTGCCGTGGGCGGGCCCGGCAAGGGCAGGGGCGGGGCCCGGGGTTCGGCCGCGGGTCCGGGGCTGCATTTCGGGCACCGTGTCGACGCGGTGCGGTGGCATCCCGGACTGCGCCTGTTCGAGCTGGACTTCACCAGGACGGACGCGGATGCGGCTTCGCAGCAGGGGCGTTCGTACGCCAGGAACCTGGTTCTGGGTGTGGGTACGGCGCCGTACGTGCCGGAGCCGCTGCGTGCGCTGGCCGCTTCGACGGGCGCCGGGGCTCCGGTCGTCCATTCGGCCGGCTATCTGGAGCAACGGGAGCGGCTGCTGGCGGCCGGTCACGTCACGGTGGTGGGGTCGGGCCAGTCGGGTGCGGAGGTCTTCCTCGACCTGCTGCGGAACCGTCCCGCCGGGCGGGAGGGGCTGCACTGGATCACGCGGAGCGGCGCGTTCGCGCCCATGGAGTACAGCAAGCTGGGTCTTGAGCACTTCACGCCGGACTACACCCGCTACTTCCACGGTCTGCGGCAGTCCGTGCGGGACGAACTGGTGCCCCGTCAGTGGCAGTTGCACAAGGCGGTCGACCACGGCACGCTCGCCGCCATCCACGACGAGCTGTACCACCGGACGCTGGGCGGCGGCTGGCCCGACGCGGTGATCACTCCGGGGGTCGCCGTGCGTACGGCGGGGCGGGTCGGGGCGACCCGCGTGGAGCTGCATCTGGAGCAGGCCGAACAGGACGTGCGCACGCGGCTGGTGACGGACGCGGTCGTGCTGGCCACCGGCTATCGCGAGCGGCCTCTGGACGGGGTGCTGGCGTCGCTGGAGCCGTGGCTCGCGCGGGACGACGCGGAGCGGCTGCGGATCGACGAGCACTACCGCCTGGTGATGGACCCGTCGGTGCGGGGCGCGGTGTACGTGCAGAACGCGGAGCGGCATACGCACGGTGTCGGGGCGCCGGATCTGGGCCTGGTGGCCCATCGGAGCGCGGTCATCCTCAACTCCCTGACGGGCGAGGAGCATTACCGGCTTCCCCGGCGTACGGCGTTCACGACGTTCGGGCTGCGCCCTGAGGGTGCGCTGGCGGCCGGTACGCCGGGCGTGGCCGAGCAGGCGGACCGGCGGCACGAGGGTTTCCGGCCGCTGCGCATGAGCTGAGCGGCCCTCCGCGACGCCCCGCCCTGCTCTGGCTTCCCGCTACGTCGACGTCAGAGCGGCGTCGTCGTCCCCGCGGGGCGGGGCGGGGGCGTCGCGGGTGCGTGGGGCGGCGGGGCGCTGGTGGCGCCGCGGGGATGAGCTGAAGCGGCTGACAGGAGATCGGCGTGGTGGAACACTGCAGGGATGTTCGATCACATTTCGATTCAGACGCAGGATCCTGCCGCAGCGGCAGCCTTCTACGACGCCGTCCTGGAGCCGCTCGGGGCGACGCGCGTCCTCGACTTCGGGGACGTCATCGGCTACGGCAGCGCGGCCCCGGCCTTCTGGCTGGGCCCATCGGGCGGTGAGGGGCAGGCGCGCGAGATCCATATCGCGTTCACGGCGTCCGGCCGGGAGACGGTCGACGCCTTCCACAGGGCCGCTGTCGCCGCCGGCGCGGAGGTGCTGCACGCGCCCCGGCTGTGGCCCGAGTACCACGAGTCGTACTACGGGGCCTTCGTGCGCGACCCGGACGGGAACAACGTCGAGGCGGTGTGCCACCTGCCGGGGTGATCCGGGGATCAACCGCGCGGAGCGCGGAGGTCTGCCAGAGTGACCGCATGACGAACATCCCTGGTCACACAGCAGAGTCCGGCCCCGTTCCGTACGGGACCCCGGACGAGCCGCGCGTCGCCGTACGCGGCGAGGCGAGCCTCGAGTTCGACCCGGAGATCGCGAACATCTCGGTACAGGTCGCCTCCCGGGGCACCGGCCGCCGCGACGCCCTGAAGATGCTGACCCGGCGCAACTCCGAGGTGCTGGAACTGGTCAAGAGCTACGGCGAGGCCGTCGAGAAGCTCTCCACCGGCTCCTTCTCCGTCACGCCCGAACTGGCGGAGAAGGGCCGCCGTGAGCGTGTCCGCTGCTACAACGGGCGCGTGCAGATCTCGGTGACGGTCGGCGACTTCACCGCGCTCGGGGAGATGACCACGCGCCTCGCCGACCTGGAGATGACCCGGGTCTCCGGGCCCTGGTGGGCGCTGCGCCCCGACTCCCCCGCGCACAGGGAGGCTCGTCAGCAGGCGGTCCGTGAGGCCGTCACCAGGGCCCGCGAGTACGCGGGGGCGCTGGGCGCGGATCTGGTGGCGCTGGTGGAGCTGGCGGACCAGGGCGCGGAGAGCCCCGCGCCGCAGGCACCCATGGGGATGCGTTCCGCCGGGTTCGGCGGAGCCGCCCCGGAGGGGGCGCCCGCGCTGGACCTGGAGCCGCGGCGGCAGCGGGTCCACGCGCAGGTGAACGCACGGTTCGTGATGAGCCGCCCGGCGCTCTGAGGGCCGAGGGCCGGCCGCGTCGCCGGGTGCCGTCCCGGCGGCGCCGCGGACCGCATCCCGCGCTCATCAGAGCGAGCGGCCGCGCACTTTACAAGTTGTCAATGCACCTTTGCGTGGCGGACGTTGGCGACTCCCCTTGAGGCCGGTCCATACCCATGGGTAAGTCGTAGGCTCGTCGTATGCGCCGCGCAAAGATCGTCAGCACACTGGGTCCCGCCACCAACTCGTACGAGCAGATCAAGGCGCTCGTCGACGCGGGTATGGACGTGGCCCGCCTCAACATGAGCCATGGCTCGCACGCCGAGCACGAGGAGCGCTACCACCGGGTGCGCAAAGCCGCGGAGGAAGCGGGCCGCAGCGTCGGGGTCCTGGCTGATCTTCAAGGCCCGAAGATCCGGCTGGGGTGTTTCCGTGAAGGGCCGGTACTCCTTGAACGCGGCGACGAGTTCACCATCACCGTCGAGGAGGACGTCGAGGGCGACCGCTCCCGCTGCGGTACGACCTACCCCGGTCTGGCCGCCGACGTCTCGGCGGGCGAGCGCATCCTCGTCGACGACGGCCGCGTGACTCTGGAGGTCGTCGCCGTCGACGGTCCCGCCGTGCGGACCGTGGTCGTCGAGGGCGGCATGGTCTCCGACCACAAGGGCCTCAACCTGCCGGGCGTCGCGGTCTCCGTTCCGGCGCTGTCCGAGAAGGACGTCGAGGACCTGCGCTGGGCGCTGCGCACCGGTGCCGACGTCATCGCCCTCTCCTTCGTGCGCAGCGGGCACGACGTGAAGGAGGTCCACCGCGTCATGGCGGAGGAGGGCCGTTCCCTCCCCGTGATCGCGAAGCTGGAGAAGCCGCAGGGCGTCTCGAACCTGGAGTCCGTCGTCGACGCGTTCGACGGCGTGATGGTCGCCCGGGGAGACCTGGGCGTGGAGATGCCCCTGGAGTCGGTGCCGCTGGTGCAGAAGCGCGCGATCAAACTGTGCAGGCGCAACGCGAAGCCCGTCATCGTGGCCACGCAGATGCTGGAATCCATGATCGACTCGTCCAGGCCGACGCGTGCCGAGGTCTCCGACGTCGCCAACGCGGTGATGGACGGTACGGACGCGGTGATGCTCTCCGGCGAGACCAGCGTCGGGAAGCACCCCGTGCAGGTGGTGAAGACGATGGGCCTCATCGTCGAGGCGGCCGAGGAGGACATGCTCTCCAAGGGCCTGCCGCCGCTCACCGAGCACAGCAAGCCGCGCACGCAGGGCGGCGCCGTCGCGCGGGCCGCGGCGGAGATGGGCGACTTCCTCGGGGCGAAGTTCCTCGTCGCGTTCACGCAGTCCGGGGACACGGTGCGCCGCCTGTCCCGCTACCGCTCCCCCGTGCCGGTGCTCGCCTTCACCCCGGACCCGGCCACGAGCGCCCAGCTCAACCTGACCTGGGGCGTGGAGTCCTTCGTCGGCCCGACCGTGCAGACCACCGACGAGATGGTCGAGCAGGTCGACGAGCAGCTGCTGAAGCTGGGGCGCTGCCGGAAGGGCGACCTCGTCGTGATCACCGCCGGCTCGCCGCCGGGCGTGCCGGGGTCGACCAACCTCGTGCGCGTCCACCACATCGGCGAGGACGACGCCCCGAAGAGGTGACTCCGGCGGGACCGGCGCAGGGCCCGGCCCGTGCCGCGCCCGCGGTCCCGCCGCCTCCGTCTCCGCCGTCTCCGCCGTCTCCGCTCAGGAGCGGGCCATCGTCTCGTGGTGCCTGATCACTTCGGCGATGACGAAGTTCAGCAGCTTCTCCGCGAAGGCGGGGTCGAGTTTCGCGGAGACCGCCAGCTCCCGCAGGCGGGCGATCTGGCGCGCCTCACGCGCCGGGTCCGCGGGCGGGAGGTCGTGGTCGGCCTTGAGCCTTCCGACGCGCTGGGTGCACTTGAAGCGTTCCGCGAGCATGTGCACCACGGCCGCGTCGATGTTGTCGATGCTGTCGCGCAGCGCGAGCAGCTCCTCCCGTACCGACTCCTCGATGCCTTCGGTCGTGCTCTCACCGGTGCTGCCCGGGGTGTCGTGAGTCATCGCCATGCCGTTCCAGATCGACCCGTGTGGTGGCGGGCGGTGCTCCCCTGCCGCGCCTGCTCCGACCCTATGCCGCCGCGGCCCGTGACGCGGCACGGCCCTGGGGCGCGTACCGTGTCGTGATCGCTCCGCGCGTCCGGCCTCTCCCCGAGTCTCCGCCCCGGTGGAGCGGCGTGCCCGACGCGAGTGCAACTGCCCGGCCGGGAACGGGAGTTCACCACACGGTACCTGTCGCGGGCACGGCCGCCGGCCGCCACCGCGTGGCCCGCGGTACCTGCTGGATGATCTCGCGTGCCGCGCGGACAAGGGCGGCGTTGCCCGGAGCGGGGGCACCGCCGGGGAGTTCGCCGTGCAGGAGGACTGGTGCGGCCCGCCGGTGCGAGTCCGTCCAGCAGGGCGGCCGCAGCGCCGAGCGCCTCCCGCGGCGCGGTCTCCGTGATCCCGGCCAGTACGCGCAGGACCCGGCGCGATCCGGGCCAGTCCGGGAACCGCGGAGATCACTGCCGAGCCGGCACCGAGCGGCAGCGACCCCGCTTCGACAATTCGCAGTCCGCTACCTGGCCACCTTGCACATCACAGCCATCAGCGGATGGCTCCACCTACTTCGAAACTCGCATCAGTCGTCGCAGCCGTTGTTCTTGCCGTGGCCTGCGGTAAGTCCGGCATTGGTGGTGCCGCCCTTGCCTCCCTTGTTTCCTCCGCTGGTGGTGCCGCCCCGGCTGCCACTCGTGCCACCGCTTGTCTTGGTGAGAGAGGCCGACTTCGCGTCTTCCTGGAACGTGGTCTGGGTGGGGGCGCCCTTGTCGCGTTTGTCGCAGTCCTTGCTCTTGCCGTCGCATCCTGCGGTGAGGGTCAGGGCAGCGGTGGCGGCGATCGCAGCGACGAGCACGGCGGCCGGACGGCGGGTGATGCGTGGATTCACGGTTCCTCCTTGCGGTTGGACATCTTGTACCCGTCGAACTGCGTTGTGTGCAGCGCCAGTTGATTGAAGTCGCCTGCAAGTGCCGCGGCGCGGCCCGGCACAGTCGAGCGGTGTCCGGGCCGAGCGTGCGAGGGTGTCGGGCCGTCGGGCCAGCGGTGGTCAGCCGGGGGTGTCGATCCTCTTGTCGTAGTAGGTCCTGGAGGCCGGTTCGGCCAGCGCCGCGAACGCGGACGAGGCCGCGGCGGCCGTGCACGTAAAGTGGCAGGGGAGCGACGGACTGCGGGGGTGGTGCCGATGGCGGCACGGGACGCGGGAGGCGGGGCCCCCGGGGCCCCGGTCCGGCGCGGTTTTCCCCACCTGGGCACCGTCCGGGCCGCGATCACGGCGCTCCACCGGCGCCTCCCGGAGGACGGGCCGCGGCGGTTCGGGACGAGCGTGCTCCCCAGCGACGTGGCGTTCTCCGACTCCGAGGACCTCCTCGACGGCGCGCAGCGCATCGCACGCGTGATGGTGCACCACTTCCGCCTGCCGGACGCCCGTGTCGCCGTCTCGTTCCGGAGCGGGATGCGGGACGCCGCGCACGTCGAACTCACGGCGGGGCCCGAGTACTTCGTGGAGCTCAACGCCCGCTTCACGAGGCACCGCCGGGACATCGGCGCGGCGCTCGCGCACGAGGTGGCGCACGTCTTCCTGCACCGCCTGGGGCTCTCCTTCGACGGGACCGAGGACGACGAGATCCTCACGGACACCGCGACCACGTACCTGGGAGCGGGCTGGCTGCTGCTGGACGCCTTCCGGCAGGACCCGCTCTCGTCGCAGAAGCTGGGCTACCTCACGCCGGAGGAGTACGGCTACGTCCTGGCGAAGCGGGCCGCCGTGTCCGGTGAGGACCCCGCGGTGTGGTTCACCAGCCCGCAGGCGTACGAGGCGTACGTGGAGGGCAGGGCCCTGGCACGTGCGGAGGCCGCACGGCCGCCTCTGGAGGGGGCCGGCTGGGCGGAGCGCCGCCGCTACGCCAGGGACCGCCGCCGGGCGCAGGCGCAGCCGGCTCCCCCGGCGCGGGCGGTGGACGGCGAGGGGTACGCCTTCGAGGGGCGTTCGCCGATGCGGGTCTCCTTCCCCTGCCCCGTCTGCAACCAGCGCATCAGGGTGCCGGTGCGCGGAAGGGTCCGGGCGCGCTGCGGGCTCTGCCGCACGGTGCTGGAGTGCGACACCTGAGTCCCGGGCCCCGGAGCCGGCAGGGCGGGACGCGGGTACGGGCGCCCGGCGGGGCGGGACGCGGCGGCGCGGGTTCAGCGAGCGCGGCGCATGACGTACGTTTCGCCGCATGAGCCCTTCCATCGCCACCAACACCCGCGTCGAGCTGCCCGGCCTGCTCGAATTCGTACGCCCGCGCCACCGCGCCCTGCTGATCACCCGGCGCTCCGACGGCTCGCCGCAGGCCTCGCCGCTGACGTGCGGCGTGGACGACTCGGGGCGGATCGTCGTCTCGACGTATCCGGAGCGCGCCAAGACGCACAACGCGCGGCGGGACCCGCGCGTCAGCGTCGTCGTCCTCTCCGACGAGTGGAACGGCCCCTGGGTGCAGATCGACGGGGACGCCGAGGTGATCGACGCTCCGGAGTCGGTCGAGCCGCTGGTGGAGTACTTCCGCAACATCTCCGGCGAGCACCCCGACTGGGACGAGTACCGGGCCGCGATGCTGAAGCAGGGCAAGTCGCTGATCCGGATCACGCCGCGGCACTGGGGGCCGATTGCGACGGGCGGCTTCCCCGCGCGTCTCGCCGGCTGATCGTCTTCCCGGCGCCACGGCACCGGGCCCTGCCAGGCATGTCCCCGGCGGGCGCCCGCGCGTGCCCCGGCCGTGCCGGTCGCCCCTGCTCACGGCACGGCGTGCCGCTCTGTTCCGTCGGGCTGCGAGACGTGCTTCCGCAGGTCAGAATCGGAGTGCGGGAGCCTTACGGGGAGGCGGTCGCGACTACGGGGCCGTACGGCCCCGCGCCCGAATTCACAGGGGAGTTGACGAAGAATGACCACGGCCATCCAGTCACGGTCACCCATGGAGAGCGCCTTTCTCGGAGAGGAGCTGAGCCTGCCGCTGGAAGCGCCGCTGTGGCTGCTGGCCGGCGTGGACGACGAGGAAGAGCCCGGCTTCGAGCCCCACATCTGGCGCGGCATCGACTGAGTGTGCCCGCGCGGCCACGCTGAGGAACGGCCGCGCGCACCTGACCCGACGACCGGTCCGCGGTGCTCCCCCACGGGAGAGCCGCGGACCTTCTTGCTGTGCGGCGCGGTCGGGGCGGTCCGGGGGTACCGGCGTCTCAGCGCATGAACTCCTTGCGGAGCCTGTCGAGGTAGGCGCGCGTGTCGGGGACGAGTTCGGAGGCGAGCCGCGAGATGCGGGTGTACGCCTCCAGGTGCGTCACGACGTCGGGCCGCTGGTCGAGGTAGACGGCGCTGGTGAGGCCGACCTCGGTGTAGACGATGTCCTGCAGCTCCGGCTCCTTGAAGCGGAAGTACGTGACGTGCCCGGTCGTTCCGGAGTGGGCGCCCGCCGCCAGCGGCAGGACGCGCAGCGTGACGCGCGGATCGTCGAGCACCTCCATGACCCGCTCGATCTGGCCGCGCATCACGGCGGGGCCCCCGACCTCGCGGCGCAGCACGGCCTCCTCCAGCACGACCCACAGCTTCGGGGAGTCCGGCCCGCCCAGCAGCGCCTGGCGGCGCAGGCGCAGATCGACCCTGTGCTCGAGGGCGTGTTCCGGCTCGTAGGGGAAGCCGGCCCGGATGACGGCGCGGGCGTAGTCGCGTGTCTGCAACAGGCCCGTCATGTAGTGCGGTTCGTAGACGCGGATGACCTGGGCAGCGGTCTCCAGGCTGACGTACGCCCTGAACCAGTCGGGCAGCGCCGTCTTGTAGTTGTGCCACCAGCCGGGCTCGTTGGCCTGTTCGGCCATGGCCGTGAAGCTCTCGGCCTCCGTCTCGGAGACCTCGTAGAGCCTCAGCAGCTCCTTGACGTACGGGATCTTCAGACTGACCTGGGCGTTCTCGATGCGGCGGATCGTCAGGTGGCTGACGCTCAGCGCCTTGGCGGCACCTTCGAGAGTGACGCCGCGGCTCTCGCGCAGTTCCTTCAGCCGCTTGCCGAGAACGATGCGCAGCACCGTGGGTGCGCTCTGGCCACTCGGCAGTGCCTCGCTCACGCACTGGCTCCTGACCGCAGCGCCCGGAGCAGCCGCCGGCATCCGTGCGGATGCCCAACTGCCCTCGCCCGCCGCGTGGTTGTGATGGGGATGGGGATAACCATGCGGTCGGGAAGGAAAGTTATCAGAGCGGTGCCACTCCGGTTGAGGGGCAGGTCGAAGATCCCCGTGCGGAGGGGCAGTTCACACGGGTGCGGCCCCGCACCGGGTGGTGGGGGGCCGCACCGTGCACGGGGTGTGGCGGGGGCGGACGCGCACCGCGGTGCGCCGTCGCGGTGGTTCAGCCCTTCAGCAGCTCCTTACCCGTCGCCGCGTCGACGACGGTGCGGTCGCCGAGTTCACTCTCGAGCTTCACCTTCGTCTTGTCGCTGACGAGCTGCTTGGTGCAGAAGTCGGCGTCCTTCTTCTCCTTGGCCCAGCCCGCGACGATCACGAGCTTGTCCGTCTCCTGCACGTGCGCGCCGTAGCTGCTGTCGCAGCCGCCGTGGCCGACGGTCACGGTCAGCGAGTCCTCCTTGCCCTGGACCGGGCGCTGTGCGGCCTGAAGCGGAAGCATGTCGTTGTGACGCTCCTTCGTCCGCTTCACCTTCGGCCAGTCCTGTTCGATCTGCGTGGCGCGCTTCTCGAAGCGGGACTGCTTCTTCGGTGCCTCGCTGCTGACGGTCTGGCCGCTGCCTCCGCACGCCGTCGCCGTCAGTGCCATGACGGCCAGCGCGGGGGCCAGGGCGAGTGCGGTCTTCGTACGGGCCTTGCCTGTGGTGCCTTGTCGCATGATCCACCTCCAGCTTCACCGCTCTGACGGCGGTGGCGCCGCCCGGGTTCCGAGACCTCCCCGGCCGGCGCTGCCGGCGAGGGGAAACCGCTGGTCACAGCGGTGCCGCGGAGGGATGTATGAGTTCTTCACATGCCGTTCGTGACCGCTGCACTGTGCCCGCCTGCCGCATCCTCACAGAATCATCACCCCAGTCACACTGTCCCAGCGGACGCTTCGGGAGGACGGTCGCCATGCAGCAAGGGGGATGACGGACGGGCCGGGTCAGGGAGGGGCGGCCGCCCCCGTACGCCCCGGGTCCCGTCAACGGGAAGCGAGGCGCGGGCCGTCCGTCCCGCGGCGGCGGCCCCGGTGGCGCACATCGCGAACAGCCGTGGCGCACAGCGCATTTCAAATCGTCCATCGACCCCTCGGCCTTACGCGTTCTCACATATGCTCCTCCCTGACAGCGCATACATGAGCGATTGCAGAGGCTGTGCACAAATGGCACTTCACGACCGGCTCGGCGGCGCTGCCCTACCGGAAGCAGCCGCAATGGGCCTTACGCCCGACCGCGGCCGGAATCTCCCGGCACCGCGGTTGGCCCAGGCCATTCTTCTGGCTGCTCTTCTCAGCTATCTGACCATTACGATGCTCAACATTCTGAGCGCGCAGCTCGGCCCCGGGAAACTCGTTGCCGCCCTTCTCAGTCTCGCCGCGATATTCCTGATCCAGCTCTCCCACTCGGCGCCCGGCGCGCATCGCGCACCGGCCTGGCGGAAGTGGACGACGCTGTCGGTCCAGGCGGTCCTCACCTACCTGCCGATGGTCGCCTTCCGCGCGATGTGGGGCGCGATGGCCGGCTTCCTGGCCGGTTCGCTGCTGCTGCTCCTGCCCGCGCGGCTGGCCTGGACGCTGTACGGCTCCGTCGGCTTCAGCATGCTGCTGCCCCCGCTGCTGGACGACCGCTCGACGCTGGACGCCATCCACCTGTGCCAGTCCAGCCTCCTCACCGGCCTGGTGGTCTACGGGCTCACCCGGCTCTCGCAGCTGGTCCGCGAGGTCCACGACACACGCGACGAACTGGCGCGCATGGCCGTGACGCGCGAACGTCTGCGCTTCGCACGCGACTTGCACGATCTGCTCGGCTACAGCCTCTCCTCGATCACGCTGAAGAGCGAACTGATCCACCGCCTCATCCCCTCCCATCCCAAGCGCGCCACGGAGGAGGTCGCCGACGTGCTGCGCATCTCGCGGCAGTCGCTGGCGGACGTGCGCAGGGTGGCGAGCGGCTTCCGCGACATGTCGCTGCGCGACGAGGTCGTCTCCGCCCAGTCGGTGCTCGGCGCGGCGGACATCGTCGTACGGTCGAGGCTGTCCTTCGGCGTCCTGAACCAGCGGGTCGACACGGTCCTCGCCTCCGTGCTGAGGGAGGCGGTGACGAACCTGCTGCGGCACAGCCGGGCGCGTGTCTGCGAGATCGAGGGGATCCAGCAGGACGGGTTCGTACGGCTGTCGGTGGCCAACGACGGCGTGGATCCCGCCTACCACGATCCTTCTCCGTACAGCGGCAGCGGCCTGGGGAACCTGGAGATACGGTTGCGCGCCGTCGGCGGCAGCCTCACCTCGGGCAGGGGGAAGGACGGCATGTACCGGCTGGTGGCCGAGGCCCCGGTCAGCACCGTACGGCAGCTCGCGGCGGTGGACGCCGCCGAGCTGCCGCTCGACGGGCCGGCGGCCTGACCGGGCGGCCGCCGGGAGACGACCGATGCGGACACGCATGCGCAGAGCTCACACGGGGGTGTCGTGATACGGATACTGCTCGCGGAAGACATGCACATGGTCCGCGGAGCGCTGGTGGCGCTGCTCGACCTCGAGGACGACTTCGAGGTCGTCTGCGAACTGGAGCGCGGTGACGAGGTGGTGGCGGCCGCGCTGGACAAGCGCCCCGACGTCGCCGTCATCGACATCGACCTGCCCGGTCTGGACGGGCTGACCGCTGCGTCGATGCTGCACGAGAAGCTGCCGGAGTGCCGGACGCTCATCCTCACCAGCCTCGGCCGGCCCGGAACGCTGCGCCGGGCGCTGGCGGCGAGAGTCTCGGGCTACCTCCTCAAGGACGCGCCGCCGAAGGAACTCGCCGCCGCCGTACGAAGGGTGGCCGCCGGCCACCGCGCCGTCGACCCCCAGCTGGCCCTCGCCGCCTGGGGCGGTACGGACAGTCCGCTGACGGAGCGCGAGACGGAGGTGCTTCGGCTCGCGTCGGAGGGCGCGGAGGCCTCCGAGATCGCCTCCCTGCTGCACCTGTCGACGGGGACGGTGCGCAACTATCTGACGACGGTCGTGACGAAGACGAACGCGCGGAACCGGGTCGACGCGATGCGCATCGCGCGGGAGTCGGGCTGGCTGCTCTGACGGCGGGCCCGCGGCCGAACCGGCTCAGGAGCCGTCGCCGCCGCGGTCCGTGAACCGGGGGCGGTCTCCGCCCGCCGCCGGTTCACGGACCGGGGCGGCCATTCCCGCACCGGCGAGATAGTCGAGGATGCCCTCCGTCACCTTCGACGGCAGCGGCAGCGCGGAGGAGACCGCGTCAGGGGTGACCGGCCACGCCAGCATGCCCACCACCCAGACCGCTTCGGGACGGTGGAGCACGACGCGGTGCGGCGAGTCCGCCGACTCCAGTGCCACGCCCGCCGGTTCGAGGGTGAAGGAGACCCCCGGAGGCAGCCGCACCTCCCGCAGCGTCGGCAGCCGCTCGGGGGTGAAGGACGCGCGCCGGGAGGCGGGCTGCACCGACAGCAGGGGGCCCTTCAGATCGTCCAGGCCGAGCGTGCGCACGACCAGGTGGGAAAGGCGGCTCAGCAGCAGCATCAGGAAGAGGTACGCGTTCGGGTCGGAGTCCGAACCGTTGCTCCTGACACCGGCGTTCACCAGCAGCACGGGGCCGAGGACCATGCGGTGCAGCACCTCGCGTACGACGGCGCAGCCGCCCTGCACGCACTCACTGCCCCAGCGGCCGGTCAGGACGATCTCGTTGTCGTTCTCCCCGGCTTCGACGACCACGTCCTCGGAGAGCGACCAGAGGTGCACCGGGCAACTGCCGGACGGAAGCGGCACGACGGCCCCCTTTCGCACGCATGACTGCCAGTCAAAGTATGCAAGCGCACCGGAACGGCGCGACAGCTTTCCGATCACCCGCGCGGGGTGAAAATTTCATATCGCACGCTTCGGATTCCGGGAGGCGAATGATGATTTCCGCCGCGCGTCCCCGGGTATTCATGACGCCGGTCACAGAAAGGGAAGCCCGTGACAGACGTCACCGGCCGCCGGGCACGGAATTGAGCCTTTCGCCCCAACTGCCCCTCAGGACTACAGTTTTTCTTCCCTGGTGCTACAGCGGAGCAGGAAAGCCTGAAGGCGCACCAAGGCTTTCAGATCTTCCTTTCCGGCGGCCGTCGTCCCGCCGGGCATTGCCGCTGAGCAGAGGACACCCTCATGACCGTCGTGCCCAGAACCGCAGCCGTCCGCACGCAGCGCTCCGATGCGCTGCCCACGTCCCTCCTGGGGCCCCACCACCTGGTGCACCGGCCCCAGACGCCGGAAGCCTTCCTGCTCCAGTCGACTCCGCCCGTCCCGCAGCAGTTCGCCTTCTCCGCCGAACTTCCCGGCGACCACCCGCTGTTCGGCGACGGCGTCGCGGCGTTCCACGACCTGCTCTTCGCCGTCGAGTCGCTGCGGCAGACCGCCGTCTTCGCCGCGCGCCGCTGCTTCCGCATCCCGGAGAGCCGCCACATGGTCCTCACCTTCGGGGCCACCGACATCACCGACGTCGAACCGTGGCGCCGCACGACGGGCGGCGCGCAGATCGCGCTCGACCTGCGCGTCACTCCCGCCGACATCGTCAACGGCGTTCCGCACAGCCTCAGTTGCGGCGCGACGGTGGACATCGACGGCGAGCGCTGCGGCACCGCGGACGCCCGCATCGCGTTCCCCACCCCGCTCGTCCACCGTCACCACTGGAACAAGGGCCGCCCGGAGAGCGCGCACCGTGCCGCGGAACTCCACGGCGCACCGTCCGCGCACCACTCCCCCGCTCCCGAGCGCACCGGACGCCGCTCCACCCGCAACGTGCTGATCGGCACGCCCGTGGAAGGCGTGCCGGGCACCCGGGGCGACGGCCTGACGTTCCCCGTCGACGTCGTCGCCGCACGCCGGGTCCTCCCGGACGCCGCCGACGCGTACACCTCCGCGCTGTTCCTCGAAGTCTCGCGCCAGGCCGCGTTGTTCACCGCGACGGAACTGCACGGCTTCAAGCCCGCCCACGCCGTCCTCTCGCACTGGCAGGCGTCCTTCCGCGGGTTCGCCGCACCGGGGCTGCCGCTGTACTGCACCGTACGGCCGGCGGACGGTACAGCCGGGGCGGGGTTGCGCAGGGACGAACGGGGACGCCCCGTCGCCGAGCTGCGCCTGGCATTCACCCAGGGCGGACGCCTCGTCTCGGAGTCCTCCGTCAGCGTGCTGCAGGACTGCTGAGCAGCCCGGCGCTCCCGGCCCGGCAAGAACGGCCCAGCAGAACGGCTCCGCGAAACCGGCTCCGCGAAAGCGTCGCTCGTCGTCCAGGGGCAGCGTCGCCCTTGCCCCCGAGCCACCCGTCCCAGCGGCCCCTGCCCAGCTCCCCGGGCCGCCGTCGAAAGGCAGCACTCCGTGCGATTCCGCATCCTGGGGCCCGTGCAGATGACGCCCCGCACGCCGTCGGCGGCCAAGCCGCGGGCGGTACTGGCCACGCTTCTCGTGCAGAGCGGCAGCGTCGTGTCGGTCCACACCCTCATCGACGAACTGTGGTGCGCGGAGCCTCCGCGCACCGCCGCCACCACCCTTCAGGTGTACGTGTCGCAGCTGCGCAAGGCGCTGCTGGTGGGCTCCCCTGACGCCGGGCAGCCCCTTGAGACGCGGCCCCCGGGCTACCTGATGAACGTCGGCGACGGCGAACTGGACCTGACCGTCTTCGAGTCGCTGCGCGTGCAGGGCCGCGAGGCGTACGAGCAGCGCGACTACGCCCACGCGTCATCCCTGCTGGGCCAGGCGCTCGGACTGTGGACGGGGGCGGCCCTGTCGGGCGTCCCGCACGGGCCGATGCTGGAGACGAGCGCCGTACGGCTGGAGGAGCTGCGCAGCGAGGTGCTGGAACAGCGCATCTCCGCGGACCTCCGCCTGGGACGGCACCACGGACTGGTCGGCGAACTGATGGCGCTGGCGCACGCGCACCCCATGCGGGAGACGCTTCACGCGCACCTGATGGTGGCGCTCTACCGCTCGGGACGGCAGTCGGACGCCCTCGCGGCCTACCACCGGGCCCGCCATGCGCTCGTCGGCGAACTCGGCGTCGAGCCCGGGCCGGAGCTGAAGCGGCTGCTGGAACGCGTCCTTGCCGCCGACCCCGCTCTCGCGTGGCACGAGCGGCCCCGGACCGGCCCGGACGGCACGCCACCGCCGGCCGGGCGACGCGACGCCGGGACGGCGGCCGGCGGGGGGCGCGGCACAGGCACACCCGGCACAGGCACACCCGGCACAGGGACGCTCAGCACCGCCGGCTCCGAACAGGAGGGCGCCGCCGTTCTGCAGCCGGGCCCCGTGCTGTGGCTTCCGCCCCGCATCGCCAACTTCACCGGGCGCGCCGACCAGATCGCGCTGGGCACGAGCGTGCTGGCGAACGCGCCGGGGCCCGGGGACGTCGGCGGGGACGGCGAAGCGCCGCGTGTACTGGCCGTCTCCGGCCGGGCGGGCGCGGGCAAGACCGCGCTGGCCGTCCAGCTGGCGTACGAGACGGCGGAGCACTTCCCGGACGGCCGGGTCCTGCTGCGGCTCCGGGACGCCGGCGGCGGATCCGTCGATCCCGCACGTGCCCTCAGCACGCTGCTGCGGCGGCTCCGCCTCGCTCCGGGCGGTGACGACCGCGCACACGCGGCGAGCGACCACGCCCCGGGTGAACCCACGTCCGCCGACGGCGAGTTGGAGGAGCTGTCCGACCGCGTCCGGGCCTGCCTGCGGGGTCGGCGCATGCTGCTCGTCCTCGACGACGCCGTCTCCCAGGCGCAGGTGCGGGCCGTGCTCTCGGCCGCCCCGGAGACCGCCGTCGTCGTCACGAGCCGCGAGGCGCCGGCAGGCGTCGAAGGCGTCCGGCACCTGCCGCTCGACGTGCTCGCCCCACCGGACGCCGAGCGGCTGCTGGCCGCCGCCGGAGGACCGCGAACAGCCCGGGATCCGGCCGCCGTCACCGAGATCGCCGAGCTGTGCGGGTACCTGCCGCTGGCTCTGCGCGTCGCGGCTGCCGTCCTGGCCGCCCGGCCGCACTGGACGCCCGCCGCGCTGGCCGTCCGCCTGCGCGACGAGCGCCGCCGGCTGCCGGCGCTCACGCTCGGCGACCTCGACGTACGCAGCAGCCTGCTGACCGCCCACCAGGACGCGACACCCGGGCAGCAGCGCGCCTTCCGGCTGCTGGCGCTCGCACCGCGGCCCCACTTCGCGCCGTGGAGTGCGGCGGCCCTGCTGGGCACCGGCGTCGCCGACGCGGAGCACGAAGCCGAGGAACTGGTGCGCCGGCACCTGCTGGAGGCCAGGCGGATCCCCGGGGCGCGCGGCTCCGTCCGCTTCGGCTACCACCCGCTGCTGCGGTCGCTCGCAGTGGAGGCACTCGCCGAGGAGGCGCCGCCCGGCGGCCCCGGGACGACCGCGGCGGTGGCCAGGCTCGGACACGCCGGCCTGGCCCTGGCCCGGCACGCGGACAGCCTGCTGACCCCCGGCCGGGACCGGCTGGCCGCCGCAGCGCGCACCCGGGGGCGGCCTTCACCCGGCGACGGATGGGAGCTGCCGGAGGACGAGGTGCGGAGGCTGGCGGCCGGTCCGCCGCTTCAGTGGTTCCACGACGAGGCCCCGGGGCTGCTGGAGACGGTCCGGCAGACCCACACCGCCGGTCTGTGGCAGCTGACCGCCGCCCTGGCCTCCTCCCTCGGCGGCTACTACGAGGCGTGCGCCCTGTGGGGCGAGTGGGACGCCACCCACGAACTCGCCCTGGACGCCGCGCGCCAGGCCGGAGACGCCCACGCGGAGGCAGTGCTGCTGCGTTCCCTGGGCGACCTGGCCTGGCAGCGCCGCCAGGCCGGCCGTGCCGCGGACCGCTACCACCTGGCCCGGCACTTCTTCACCCGCTGCGGGGACGCCGCGGGTGCCGCGCGCTGCCTCACCGGCGAGGCCGACGTACTGCTGGGCCAGGGCGGGACGGCGCGGGCTGAGCAGCACTACGACCAGGCGCTGGAGACCGGGCGTGCGGAGGGCGACGCCCGCGGCGCGATGGAGGCCCTCCGGGGCCTCGCCTTCGTGGAGTTGAGCCGGGGGCGGCCGGACGGGGCGCTCTCCCGGCTCGGCGAGTGCGAGGCGGCGGCCGAACTGGCGGGCGACACGCGGTGGCTGGAGTACGCGCGGCGCACGGCCGGCCAGGCGCGGGCCGCCGCGGGACGGGGCGGGCGCGAGACCTCCGGCGAACTGTCCCTGGAGGTACGGCCCGGCGTGTGGCTCATCCAGCCCGCTCCGGCGGCGGGGAGCGCGGCAGCATGAAACCGACCCCGACCCCCGGCCCCGACACCGACACCGGCCGCGTGGCCCCGTGGGCGGCCGGGCTTCCCCGCCCGGCCGCCCACGGCGTCACGGCTGGGCGCCGCCCGCGGGACGTCCGCCCTGGTGCCGGTGCGCGCGGTCCCGCGGGCGCGGAGCCGGGTAGCGCCGCGTCGAGGTCAGGTCGCTCTCGAGGACGCCGAGCGCGGCGAGCGTGTACCAGGGCCGTACGGTCGACGGCCGGGCACCGTACTGGCGGGGCTTACTCATGGTTGCCTCTCATGGAAGACGCTGACGTGGTGCCGGCATCAGCCGGCTGCCGCCCCGGAGCCTGGTCCGCTCCGGATCCCGCCGCCGCGTTCCGCCGTCCCTGGCCGGTGAACTGCAGCCGCAGCAGCGAGGAGAGCAGCCACCTCCGGGTACCACCGAGGTGGGCGGGTGAACCGTGCACGTCGTCGAAAACCTTCACACGTACGTCACCCGGGGCCTTCCGCAGCAGGGCGTGCTCGCCGGCGGGGATGATCTCGTCACGGCTGCTGGCGACGTACCGCACCGGGATGCGCAGCGCCCCGATCACGTCGTCGGACAGGGCGAACTCCCTTAGCAGCGCGCGGAGTTGCGCTGGGCCCCGCACCCCGGTCAGGCGGTGCAGCGTCTCGACGGTGATGCGGGGCACCCGCGGCCACCACCGGGCGTCCGTGAAGAATTCGCGGACGGGTGCGCCGACGGTGAGGACCCTGCGGATGCGCGCGTCCTCCGCCGCGGCGCGCAGCGCGAGATGGCCGCTGAAGCTGAGCGCCATGAGTGAGGCTTCTCCGGTGCGGGCGCGGCCGGCGAGGCTGTCGAGCAGGAACGGCAACAGCCGCCACGAGTCCGGGTGGTAGGTGCAGGTGTTCTCCCCGACGCCGGGCAGCTCCCCCACGACGACGGCGAAGCCCAGCCGCCGCAGCTTCGGCAGCAGCGGCGCCCACTGCTCCTTGACGCTGACGATTCCGCCCATGACGAGCAGCAGGGGCCTGGGCCGCTCGCTGTCCAGACCTGACGCCCAGCACACGACGTCGCCGTCGGGGTGGGCGAACTCCAGTCGTTCGACGTCCCCTCGGTCCCGCTGCCACTCGTCGAACGCGGAGACGCACAGCTCCTGCGCGCGGCGCCGGTCGTCGTCCTCGTGGCTGGGGAAGCGGGCGAGCGCGTAGTGGCGGCACGCGTCGAGCAGGTCGCCGCGGCGTGCCGCGGCGTCGCCCTGCGCCGTCCACACCCGCGCCCATGAACGCGGGTCTCCCGGCGCGTCGTTGGTGATCTGCTCCAGGACGTGCGCGGCCCGTGCGGGACGCATTCCCTGTCCGCGGGCGTGCAGGCGGGCGAATTCCTTCAGCTCTTGCAGGTGGTCCATTGCCTCACCGTCCGGATCCGGGTTCGCGGGGGCTCTCGGGCCCGCGCCCAGTGTCGAGGGGCCGCCTTCAGTCCGCCTTGTACGCGGCGGAGGTGCGGCTTTCGCCCAGCTGAAGCGGGCGCCGGGCGGGCGGGACCGAACCTGACGTTGCCGGAAGCCACCGAACGGAATGGCCAGTAATCGACGCAAGTGATTACAACTTTCCGTAATGCCGGAGTGTCACACAACTGCCACCCCGCAGACGCAACTCCACCACAGCATCGGAGTACGACAGATGAGCAACCAGCCCGGATGGGGTGCCCCCCAGCAGCCGTACGCGCCGACGCCGCAGCCGCCGAGGAAGACGGGCGCCGGGAAGGTGGTTGGCCTCTCGTGCCTCGGCGTCCTGGTGGCCTGCCTCCTGATCGCCGTCGTCGCCGTGGCCGCCTTCAGCGACGGTGACGGGGGAAGCAATCGCCCGGACACGTCCGTCGCCGCGACACCGGGGGAGACGGCGGAAGAGCCCGGAGAGGCGTCGAAGTCCGAGGAGAAGGCGGGGAGTTCCAACAAGGAGGAGGCGAAGCCCGAGGGGGACGCGAAGGCCACGTCCACTCAGGCGCAGCGATTCAAGACATTCGTGGAGAAGAACGGCACCCCCACGGAGAAGGAGGCGGTCAGGCACGTGACCAAGGTCCAGGGAGCCGACGAGCAGAACGACATCATGGATGCCGCGGAAGTGTTCACCGACTACAGCGGCGGCATGATGGGCACCCACGCCAACGACGGCAAGCTGATCGCGAGTGCCTTCGCCGACTGGAGGGACAGCGAGAACGGCCTGGTGACGGTGTACGACAAGGACGGCGAGATCCTGTCGAACGGCAACTTCTGACCCTCCGCACGAACAAGCCGGTCCACGCTTCTGGCCCCGACCATGAGAAGAGCCCGGCCGCCGTGGGGTTCGCCCCGGCGGCCGGGTTCCTCAGCTCTCGGTGTGGGACATGGCGTCCAGGACGGCGGCGTCGAGCGCTGTGGCCGCGGCGATGTCCCTCGTGGGGCCGAGTCCCGCGTCGCACACGGCGATTCCCGCCGTGTAGCGCCCGTCGAGGAGGCAGGTGCGGAAGGTCCAGGCGCGTGCGAAGCCGGAGGCGGGAGTGCCGTCGGGACAGCACAGGGGGACGTGGGCCGGGACGTGGCCCGCGGCGTCCACGGGGAAGCCGAACTCGGTGAATCCGGCGGCCAGTCCGAGCCCCGTGGCCTTGCTGTAGGCCTCCTTCAGCGTCCACAGCCGCACCAGCGCCGTATCCCGCTCGCCGCGCGGCAGCGCCTGGAGGGCTCCCGCCTCGTGGGGAGTGCAGGACTGCCGGCACAGGCCCGGCCCGTAGAGCGGGCGGTCGCTGAGTTCGGCGTCCACTCCGATCGCGCCGCAGGTGGCGAGTCCCGCCAGAAGGAGGCTTCCGGTGTGGCTGAGGGCGATGTGCACCGCGTCGTAGCCGGGCAGGTACGGACGCCCCGCAGGGGTGTACGCCAACTCCACCTCCCACGGGGCTACTTGGACCGCCGCCGCGACAGCGGCCTTCAGCAGCCGCCGGGACGCGGCGAACCGCTCCCGCACCGCCGGCACCCGCAGACCGAGGTAGCGCTCCCAGTCGCGGTGCCCGAGTTCCGCGCGGAGGAGCGCTTCACGGACATGGGGCGGCTGCCGTGCGGGGGCCGCCCAGTCCTCGGTGCGGGAGTGGACGAGGGCGTGCGCGTACCCGGCCAGATCGGCCCGGAGCCGGATGGTCCAGTCACCCTCCGGTCCCGTGCTCCGCACAGGCCGCACCGGCGTCCGGCCCGCGGGCTTCCGCAGGGCTGCCGTCATGGAAGTCCTCCAGGGTGAGCCGGACGTGGCTCAGCACGTCGGCGGCCTCCGCACCGTCGATCACCCGGTGGTCGAAGGTGAGCCCGAGACGCATCACGGGCGCCGGGACGACACGGCCCGCACGGACCACGGGGCGCTCGGCGATCTGGCCGGCGCACAGGGTCACCGCGGTGCCGCCCGCGGAGTGGAAGCCGTCGACGGGACGGTGGCCGAGCGAACTGACGGAGACGGTGCCGAAGAGCCCGGAACGCCGGCGCGTGCCGCGCAGGGCGGCGGCGAAGGCCGCGCGTCCCAGCGGGGACGGCAGCCGCCCGAGCTTCCGTACGCCCTCGAACTCGGCCAGCTCGGCGGCTCGTTGACCGCGGTAGCGGTCCACCCGCTCCTGTATCCGCTCCAGTCCCGCGCTCTCCAGGCCGGGTACGAGCGCGGACAGCACGGCGCGTTCGCCCCCGACGTCCCGGTCGAGGGCGAGCTTCCCGGTGACCGTGCCGAAGCGCATCACCCGCGGACGGCGCAGCGCACCGGGCCAGCCCGGGGCCATCGCGGCGTTGGCGCGGGGATGGCTGTGCAGGGCACGGCCCGCGGCGAGGAGGAGGTAGCTCACCACGGAGTAGCGCACGCCGCTCTCGCGGGCGGCGGCGCGGTGCTGCTGTACGCGGGTCATGTCGACCTCGGTGTCCAGGTGCACCGGCCGCTGCCGGGCGGCCCACTCCAGGAAGTACAAAGTGTGGCGGCGCCGTCTCTCCACGACGGTGCGCACGCCGTCCCCCTGCTCCGGCGCCCCGGCTGGAGGCGCGCTCAATCCGCCACCGCCAGGTCGTAGATCTCCTTCAGGCTGCGCGCCTCCAGCACCTTGCCGACCGGCAGGGCACGGCCGGTGGCCAGCTCCAGCGCGGTGACGAGCTTGAGCAGGTGGAGGGAGTCCCAGTCGGGGATCTCGTCGAAGTCCGCGGTGATCTGGGCGGGTTCGGCGGGCAGGTCGAGTTCCTCGCTGACGAGGCGTGTGTAGTCGGCGAGGGTGAACGCGCGGGCAGTGCTGGTGTTCATATCTTCTCCAGGGCGAAACCGGCTTTGATCCATTTGCTGGACTCGACGGCGACCGCGAGGGCCCGCTGGCCCGCCGTCATCCCCTCCAGCAGCCTCTCGATCTGCAGGAAGGGCAGAGCGTTCCCGTTGTTGCCGGTCTCGGCCACACAGGAGATCTCCGTCGCGGAGGGCACGTCCAGCCGTTCGGTGATGAGGCGCGTCATGCGCCCCGACAGCTGCGGCGGCAACAGGTAGTCCAACTCCTCGGGCTGCCAGTCGAGTTCACCGAGCAGCTCCCAGAGGATCTCCACGGCCATCACCGGGACGGACTCCTCGATGGCCTTGTAGTCCTCGGTGAGGGCCTGCCGGTCCTCGTGCCTGTCGGCGAGCCCGAACCACTCGATGACCTGGCCCGGTTCGCGGCCCAGTCCGGTGAACCTGTTGAGGACCTCGCGTACGGCGACACGCTGCCCGGCCGGCTCGGCGGTGAGGACGGCGGCGCCCGCTCCGTCGCCGAAGAGCACGAAGTTGACCAGATCGCCGGGGGCGGCGCCGGACAGGTCGCGCTGGAGGTCGAGGTGCTTGCTGCACACGTCGCCGCCGATGACGAGGCCGGTGCGGTACTCACCCGACGCGATCATGCTGCGCGCGACGCTCAGCGCCTGGACGGCGCCGGCGCAGCCCGACTGGAGCTGGAAGGTGGGGACCTGGTCGAGACCGAGCTGGTCGGCGACGTGGTTGACCGTCGCCGGCATCAGCGTGTCCGGCGTCGCGGTGCCCAGCACGACGAACTCGACGTCGCCCGGGTCGCAGCCCGGTGCCGAGAGAGCGCGCTGCGCGGCCTGGGCGCACAGGTCGGCCAGCGACCAGCGCACTTCGCCGGTCCCCAGGTCACGGGCGAAGTGCCGGGTCCTGGTGCCGATGAAGTGCTCGATCCACTCCTCGTTGACGCCCAGCGTCTTGGCGAGCGTCGCGTTGTCGACGGGGTCGCCGGGCAGTGCCGTGCCGACCGAGGCCAGGTACGCCTGCCTGCTGCCGTCCGGCTCGCCTCCGGGGTCCGCCGGGCCGTGGTGCGTCCCGTTCATGCCGTCCTCTCCTCGATGCCGGGGCCCGTGCCGGTGGCCGGGCCGGTGCTGGTGCCTGCCGCCGCGGCCGCGGCCGGGTGCTCGCTCAGGAAGCCGATGAGGTCGCCCACGGAGGAGAGCCTCGGCAGCAGTTCCTGCATGTCCAGTTCGTCGCCGCCCGTCAGCTCCTCCTCGATGCGGTGCTTGAGCTCCATGACCATCACGGAGTCGAAGCCGAGGTCCTCGTAGAGCAGCTGGTGGGGGCCGAGTTCCGCGAGCGGGTAGCCGCCCACCTGCCCGACCGCGCGGAGCACCGCGCCGGCCACCGGGTCGCCGCCGTCCACTGCCGGCGCCTGCTCCGGCGGCGGTACGCCCTGTGCGCCCGCCGCTTCGGCTCCGGTGCCGGGCACCGGCAGCGCCGCCCGGCCGGGGACGGCGCCGGCTTCGCCGTCCGGTCCGGGGGCGGGCGCGGCCGCGCGTACGGGAGCCGCCGTCCAGTAGCGGTGCTCGGTGGAGAACTCGTAGGGCGCGAGCCGCTGCAGGTGCCGCTCCCCCGGCTCGTACGCCGCGTCCCAGTCCGGTTCGAGGCCGTCCTTGTAGAGCGCGGCCAGCACGGCGGCCAGTTCCCGGCCTCCGGAGTCCTCGCCCTTGACGGGCGCGGCGACGGCCGGAAATCCGGCCGGTGCCGCCGCGCCGGCGCCGAGACGGCGGGCGAGGGACGTCAGCGTGGGCTGCGGGCCGACCTCGACCAGATGTGTCGGCCCGTCCGCGAGCAGCGCCGCGGCGGCGTCCGCGTAGGCGACGGGCGCGGCGATGTGCGACGTCCAGTAGCCGGCGTCCAGCGCCTCGCCGTCGCGGAGGCGGCGGCCGAGCACCGTGGAGTAGAACGGGACGCGGGGCGCGGCACCGCCCACTTCGCGTGCGACCTCGGCGAACTCCTCCACCATCGGCTGCATCAGCGGCGAGTGGAAGGCGTGGGAGACCGTCAGCCGGCGGGTGCGTACGTTCTCCGCGCCGAGCTCCTTCTCGATCTGCTCCAGCGCGGACAAGTCCCCGGAGAGGACGACAGCCTGCGGCCCGTTGACGACGGCGATGCTCACCCAGGGCTCGTCGGCGACGCGCTCCTCGAGGGACTCGCGGCTCGCGCGCACCGCGAGCATCCCGCCGCCCGCAGGCAGCCGCTGCATCAGCCTGCCGCGCGCCGCGACCAGCCGGGCGGCGCCCTCCAGCGGCAGGGCGCCGCTGAGGCATGCGGCGGCGAACTCGCCGACGCTGTGCCCCAGTACGAGCCCGGGGCGCGCACCGAGCGCCCGGAGGGTGGAGCCGAGGGCGTAGCCGGCGGCGAAGAGCGCGGGCTGCGTCCACTCGGTGCGGTGGATCTCCCCGCCGGCGCCGAACATCGCCTCGCGCACCGGCGTGTGCGTGTACGGCAGCAGCGCCGCGTCCGCCTCGTCGAGGAAGTGACGGTAGAGCGCCGAGTCCCGGTGGAGGCCGGCGGTCATGCCCGCGTACTGCGAGCCCTGCCCGGTGAAGAGGAAGCCGATGCGCTGCCCGGCGGCGGTGCCCGCGTGCCTCTTCAGCACCTCCTCGTCCTCCGCCGCCGAGCGCAGCAGCCCGGACAGTTCCCGCGTGTCACGCGCGGCGACGGCGAAGCGGTGCCGGTGCCCCTGCTTGACGTGGTTGCTGGTCCAGCACAGGGCGCCGAGCGGCACCCTGCGGGCGGTCACGGCGTCCGCCTGCACCCGCAGGTTGCGGCGCAGCGCCTCGGGGGTGGGCGCGGTCAGCGTGAAGACGCCCGCACCCGCGCCCCCGGTGTCCTTCCCGGTCGCGGCGGGCGCCCGGGGGGCCGCCGGCGGCGCCGACTCCAGCACGGCGTGGGCGTTGGTGCCGCCCATGCCGAAGCTGCTGAGCCCCGCGACGGTGGTCCCGGCGGGCAGGCGCAGCGGGGCCTTGAGCAGCCGCAGGCCCTGTTCGCGCAGGCGCAGTGCGGTGCTCTCCTTCGCGGCGAACCTGCTTGCCGGGACCGTCCTGTGGTGCAGGGCCAGCGCCACCTTGATCAGGCCGGCGACGCCGGCGGCGCCCTCCGTGTGCCCGAGGTTGCCCTTCACCGACCCCAGGGCCATGGGTCCGCCGGTGCGCCCCGCGTGGTGGTGGCCGAGCGCCTTGACCTCCATCATGTCGCCGAGCGCGGTGCCGGTGCCGTGTCCCTCGGTGAAGGCGACGTCCGAGGGCTCGACGCCGGCCCTGCGGTAGGCGGCCGCGACGACCTCCTGCTGGGACCAGCGGTTGGGGGCCGTGATGCCGTTGCTGCGGCCGTCCTGGTTGACGGCCGTGCCGCGGATGACGGCGTAGACGCGCTGCCCGTCGGCGAGGGCGTCCTCCAGCCTGCGCAGCACGACGGTGCCGACCCCCTCGCCCCGGCCGATGCCGTCCGCCTGCGAACTGAACGGTTTGCAGCGGCCGTCGGGCGCGGAGAGCCCGGCCTGCGTGTAGAAGATCGACAGCGCCGGCGTCAGCGCGAGGTTGACGCCGCCGACGACGGCCTGCCCGCACTCCCCCGCGAGCAGCGCGTTGACCGCGAGGTGCGTGGCGACGAGCGACGAGGAGCAGGCGGTGTCGACGGCGAGGCTGGGGCCCTTCAGGTCGAGGTGGTAGGAGATCCGGTTGGCCGTCATGCAGTAGCCGTTTCCGGAGCCGACCTGGGCGGTGACGCGCGGGTAGTCGGTCAGGTGGAGCTGCGCCCACTCGTTGCTCATGATGCCGACGAAGACTCCGGTGCCGGAGCCCTTCAGACGGTGCGGGGCGACGCCCGAGTCCTCCACGGCGCGCCACGCGGAGTGCAGCAGCAGCCGCTGCTGCGGATCCATGGCGGCCGCCTCGCGGGGCGAGACGGTGAAGAACTCGTTGTCGAAGACGTCCGGGTCGGTGATGAAGCCGCCCTCGGTGGTGTTCGTGCGTCCCTCGGCGCCGTCGGCGGAGTGGAAGTCGGCGGCCGCCCAGCGCTGCGGCGGTACGCGGCCGACCCCGTCGCCGGAACGCATCAGCATCTCCCAGAAGCCGGCCGTGTCGGGCGCCCCGGGGAAGCGGCAGTCGATGCCGACGACGGCTACCGGGCCCATCAGGCCGCTCCCGGCCCGGCCGCGAACTCCTCCAGCAGATGGCCGGTCAGCGCCTCAACCGTCGGGTAGTCCCATGCCACGGTGGGCTCCACGACGAGGTCGAAGTCCTCCTCTATGTCGCCGCAGAGGCTCAGGGCCGCCACCGAGTCGAGCCCGTACTCGGCGAGAGGCACCGACGGGTCGATCTCCTCGACGGGGCGGTGCAGGTAGCCGCCGATGCGCTCGACGAGCCAGGCGGACAGCGACTGCGCGGTGGGTCCGGTCGTGGGTACGGACATGGTGAACTCCTCGGCGGGGATCGGTGGTCGAGCGGTCGGACGGCCGTGGGCGGCGCGGAACCGGCGCGCCCCGTGCGGGGCCGTGCCGGGCCGGTTCGTCAGCCGGCCAGCGGGGTGTCGTAGAGGTCGTAGCTGCGCTGCTGCTCGAATCGGCGCAGCACTTCCCGGTCGATGCGCTCCCCGCACTGCGGGGGCAGCTCCGGTGGCCGCCGGCCGAGCCGGCGTGCGAGCCGGTGGAGTGCGGCGGCGAGCCACGCCGGGTCGACGAGGAACGTGCCGTCGCCGCGGGCCTGTTGCCACACCCCGATCGCGGAGGCCGCGGCGAGCAGCACCGTGTAGCGCTCGGCGAGGGCGAAGGCGGCGGGACGGGCCAGCGCGGTGCGGTCCGTCGCCGCCAGGGCGCGGCTGTGCTCCTGGACCTGCCTCAACTCCCCCACCATGCAGAGCGCGAGGTCCCGAGCGGCCCGCTCTTGCGGTGTGCCCGCGGGCAGTTCGTCGACGGCGGCGACGAGCGTCGCGCTCAGGGAGTCTCCGCCCGCGGTGAGGGTGAGCCGGTCGAAGGGGATGCCGGGCAGGTCGCCGCGGAGCGCGAACAGCTCCGGAGGGGCGGGCGGGGAGGTGAACCAGGACCGTCTGGCCAGCCGGGACAGCTGGGGGATGATCGTGGCCTGGCAGGCGGCGGATCCGGCGTGCCCGAGGCTGAGCACCGGAAGGTCGCGGATGTGCTTCTGGAAGATGCCGAACTCGCCCTCGCGGACGTAGTAGCGCGCCCCCAGGACGACGGCGAGTTCGTTCATGGTCTCGCTCAGCATCCGCGGCACGAGGTACTTCACCGCGGCCGCGTGGACGCTCGTCTCCGCGGGCAGCAGGTGCACCGCGCGGGCAGCGGCCAGCGAGAGGCTGTCGCACACGAGCAGGTCGGTGAAGGCGCCGGCGAGTGCGGCCCTGGCGTGCGGGATCTCCAGGACGGTGCGGCGGTAGAGCCGGCGGCCGGCGGCGAACCGCACGACGGTGCGCAGCGCCGTGTCGGCGGCGCCCAGCGCCATCCCCGGCATGGCGGTGCGGGTGATCTGGAAGGCGCGCAGGGCGACTTCGACTCCCTTGCCGGCCTCTCCGACGAGGTCGGAGGAGGGCACGTGGCAGTCGTCGAACTCGAGTCCCGACAGGTGGCAGCCGCGTACGCCGACGCTGTCGTAGCGGGGAAGCACCCGGTACCTGTCCGGGTCGCAGGAGTCGCGTCCGGTGAAGAGCACGGAGTGGCTGCGGCTGCCGGGCGCCGGGTCGGTGCGGCCGAAGAGCACCCAGGCGCGGGCGCGCCCGGCGTTGTTGATGACCTGTTTCGAGCCGCGGAGCAGGTACCCGCCGCCGGTGGCGGGCCGTGCGGCGAACTCGTTGCGCACGAAGTCGTTGCCGTGGGCGAGTTCGTGGTACGCGACGGAGACCTTGCCGCCTTCGAGCAGCAGCCGTGCCATGCGGCGGCGCTGGTCGCCGTCCCCTGCGGCCCACACGTTGACGGCGGCCATGAAGGAGGTGACGCCGTAGCCGAGCCCGAGCGCGACGTCGCGGCGGAAGACGGGCCGGAGCACCCGCACCAGGTGGTCGATCCGCTCCAGGCGTCCGCCCTGCCCGTGCGGCACGAAGTCGGCGTTGAGCATCACCTCGTCGAGGACGCGTTCGCCCGGCTCGGACAGCTCGCCGGCCTCGTCGGCCTCCAGGAGGCGTGCGTAGGAGACCTCGTTGCGCTCGTCGGTGGGGTCGCCGAAGGCTTCCTCCAGCACGGCGACGCGGGCCGCGGCACGCGCCTCCTGCCCGGCGGGCACGGCGGACTCGCCGTGGGCCCCGTGCTCGGCGTGGCCCTCTCGCGCGGGGGCCTGCGGCGGCCGCCCCGCGGCCTCGGTACCGGTCGGCATGGCGTCCTCTCAGCTTCCTGGGGTGGGCTCGGCCGCGGGCCGGCCCGAGCCGTCGGCCGGTGTACGGGCCGGTGCGGGCAGGCGTTGCGGGAAGAGCGCGAACAGCTCGCCCGAGCGGCGCAGTTCACGCATCCGCTCCAGCAGGTCGTCGTAGGCGGCGGGGTCGTCGCAGCCGGGCTCGCCGAGCCGCACCAGCAGCCGGTCCAGCGCGGTGCGCAGCCACAGTCCGTCCTGCCACAGCGGGTGCGGGGCGGTGCCGGACGCCTGCGTCCCCGGCGCATTGTGCGTGTAGAGACCCAGGCACGCGGCTGCCGCGTAGCACAGCGTGTAGCGGCGGGCCGTCTCGAACGACGCGGGAGGCACGTCGCCGACCGCGAGCGGCTGGGCGGCCATCTCGGCATGCAGGCGGGTGGCTACGGACAGCAGCCGTTCCGCCGCGCGTGCGGCCTCACCCAGGGCGGGGGCCCGTACGGACCGCCGCCGCAGCTCCCGCACCGACTCGCCGAGGGTGGCGAGGACGCCGCTGCCGCGGCGGGCGACGAGCGAGAGCGCGGCCGGGTCCATCTCGGGCAGCGGCGTCGAGAGGTCGAAGGCGGCTCTGGCGCCCTCGGCGTCGCCGGTGCCCCGCTCGAAGCCGCGGGCGAGCGAACGGAACTGGCTGACGAGGGAGTTGAGGTTCACCAGCGTGTTGCCGTCGAAGAGGCCGACGATGCGGTGGTCGCGCTCCGCCTTCTGGAACATGCCCTGCGCGTACACGTCCTTGAGGAAGGCGCGGGCGCCGAGCAGCCTGGTGACGGCGGCGAAGACGTCCTCGGTGCCGCTGGGGAGCAGGTACTTCGTGACCGCGGAGGTCAGGCTCATCTCCGCTGTCTGCGTGTGCACCGCCCGCGAGGCCACCACCGCCAGCGCCTCGTGCGTCAGCACGTCCGCCGCGGCCTCCGCCAGCACCTGCCGTGCCTGCGGCAGGTGCACGAGCCGCCGGCCGTACAGTTCGCGTTCCTCGACGAAGTCCAGGGCGAGGCGCAGCGCGTGGTCCGCGGACCCGAGGGAGAGCGCGGCGCACATCGTCCGCGTCAGCTGAAGCGCCTTCAGCACCGTCTCGATGCCGCCGCCCTCGGCTCCGACCAGCGCCTCGCGCGGCACCCGCGCACCGTCGAGGACGATGCCGGAGATGTCGGCGCCGCGGATGCCGTGCGTGCGGACCTTCGGCAGATGGCGGTAACCGCCCTCGTCCAGGCGGCGCTTGTCGACGAGGAGCACGCTGAATCCGCGGGGCCCGCCGTCCGGGTCGGTGCGGGTGAGGAGCGAGAGCATGGAGCCGCGGGTGGCGTTGTTGATGAGCCACTTCTCGCCGGTGACGCTCCATCCGTCTCCCGGCGGTGCTTCGGGCAGCCCCGTCACCTCGCCGGCCAGCAGGTCGCTGCCGTGTGCCCGTTCGGTCAGGGCGAGGGAGACGGCGACCCCGGCCGTCACGTCGGCGGCGAGGCGGCGGGCCTGCCCGTCCGTGCCCGCGACCCAGACGCAGACCGCGCCGAGGTAGGTCTTGCCGTGCCCGACGGCGACCGTCAGGTCGCGTCTGGCGACGCCGCGCATGATCTGGAGGAGTTGCTCGTAGTCGCCGAGCCGGCCGCCGTGCCGCTGCGGCACGTAGTAGCCGGGCAGGCCCCATTCGTCGAGGCGGCGGCAGATGTCCGCGGGGAACTCCTCCTTCTCGTCGAGTTCCACGCAGCGGGCGTAGGAGAAGTCTCCGGCCGGTTCCCGGGGGTCGCCCAGGAACCGGTCCAGCTCCTCCGCAAGCCGGTACGGCGGGTGCTCCATGTCAGACCACCGGCGCCGGGGAACGGTCCGCGGCACGGGCGGCCAGCTCACGGACGACCGGTTCCAGCACCTCGTGCAGCGGCGTCAGAGCGCCCTCCAGGAAGAGCTTGCGCATCAGGGTGCGCTGGATCTTGCCGCTGGTGGTCTTGCGGACGGTTCCGGGACGTACGAGCACGACGTTGCCCGCGGGCACGTTGAACTCCCTGCTGACGCGCCGCTGGATCCCGCCCGCCACGGTGGGCAGGTCCACGCTCAGCGCGCTCGGGCGGACCTCCTGCACGACGACGAGGTGCTCGCGGTCGCTCTCGACGGAGAACACGGCGCCGGAGCCGGCGTTGAGCGCCTTCTCCCCCGCCTGCGCGACGCGTTCGACGTCCTGCGGGTAGAGGTTCCGCCCGGAGAAGATGATCAGCTCCTTGAGGCGTCCCGTGACGTACAGTTCGCCGCCGTCGACCGCTCCGAGGTCGCCGGTGCGGAGCCACCCGCCGCCGTCCGGGCCGTCGCCTCCGGGGGCGCCGCCCTCGATGACGGCGTCGAAGATCTCCTTGTTCGCCTCGGGGTTCTTCCAGTAGCCCGTCGCGACGCTCTCGCCCTTGAGCCAGATCTCGCCGACGCTTCCGCCGGGGCGCTCCCGCCTCGTCTCCGGGTCGACGATCCGCAGCTCGAAGTGGTCGCAGGCGCCGCTGCTCACGAGGGTGCGGGAGGCCTCTCCGGCCTGGACGGGGGCGAGTTCGCCGCCTTCGAGTCCCGCCGCGTCGACGTCGCGCAGCACCGGCCGGGTTCCGCGGGGCGCACCGGAGACGAGCAGCGTCGCCTCCGCCATGCCGTAGCAGGGGAAGAACGCCTCGGGCCGGAAGCCGGCCGGTGCGAAGCGCTCCGTGAAGGCCCGTACGGTCTCGGCCCGGATGGGTTCCGCGCCGTTGACCGCGGACTCCCAGCGGCTCAGGTCGAGGCCGGCGAGCTGCTCGTCGCTGACGCGCCGCAGGCACAGCTCGTACGCGAAGTTGGGGCCGCCGCCGATCTCGATCCCGTGGTCGCTGATCATCTCCAGCCACCGGTGCGGCCGCTTGAGGAACGAGACGGGGGACATCAGCACACCGCGGGCGCCCATGTAGAGGGGCTGGAGGATGTGCCCGATCAGGCCCATGTCGTGGTAGAAGGGCAGCCATCCGCCGATCGAGGAGCCGCTGCGGGTGCGGACCACGCGGTGGATGGTCTCCTCGTTCGCCAGCAGGTTGCGGTGGGAGACCATCACGCCCTTGGGGTCGCTGGTCGACCCGGAGGTGTACTGCAGGAAGGCCAGGCTCTCGGGGTCGATGCCCGGCTCCTTGTAGGCGGCCGGGTCGGCGAAGTCACCGGAGTCGGTGGCCAGGCACAGCACGTCGGTCATGCCCTCGGCCGCCAGCCACTCGCTGATGGCGGGGGCGTTGGCGGAGTCGGTGAGGACGGCGCGGGCCTCGGAGTCCCGCAGGATGCCCGAGACGCGGCTGAAGTGCTGGCCCTGTTCCGTCGGCAGCGGCGCCGGCACGGCGACGGAGCCCGCGTAGAGGCAGCCCGTGAACGCCTTGATGAAGGCGGTTCCCGTCGGGTAGAGCAGCAGCACCTGGCGGCCGGACGCGCCGTGCTCCTGCAGCCAGGCCGCGGTGCGGCGGGCCTCGTCGTCCAGCCGCGCGTACGTGAGGTGCTCCGGGCCCGAACCGCCCGTGCCGTCCGGAAGGAAGACGAAGGCGTCCTTGGCGCTGTGCGCGGCTGTGCGCTCCAGGACCAGTTCCGTGAAGGTGCGGAAGGTTGTCGGCATCGTTCCCTGGCCTCTCCGAGATCCGCTGGCTGAGCGCCGGCGAGGGGTGTGCGGGTGGTTGATCGTTCTTTGCGGCGCTAAGGGGAGGCTTGTGCCCTTGCCTCCCGATGCGCGGGACGGCGCCGGACGGGGCGCGTCACGGCCGGGTCGCCGCCGGGGACGCGCCGCGGCGGCATCCGGCTCAGCTCCCTTCGCTCTCCTCCGCGAACGACGCCGTGAGCGTCACGTGGCCCGGGAGCGGGGGCAGTTCGCCCAGGCCGTGGCGGAAGCGGACCTCCGTCCCGGACTCCTGGACCGCCGAGAATCCCATCGAGGGGTAGAAGCCCCGCACGCGGTGGTTCTTGGCCGTCCGCACGTACCGCGCGCGCACCTCGCCCAGGCCGCTCCGCTGCGCGTGGTCCAGCAAGGCGCCCAGCGCCGCCTGTTCGATGCCGCGGGCGAAGACGCGGCAGCTGAGCAGCATGTTGTCCAGGTGCAGTACGCCCCCGCTCCGGGAGACCAGCAGGGCGCCCACGACGCCGTTGTCCCCGAAGCGGTCCCGGGAGCGGACGGCGAGGACCATCCGTTCCGGGTCTGCTGCCAGCTCCCGGACGGCGTCCGGCTGGAGGCGCTGCGTCGTCATGTTGAACTGGTTGGTGCGCAGGGTCATCTGGGAGACGCGGTCGAGTTCGTTTCCCGAGGCCGGCGATACGGCGACCCGCACGTCCAGGTCACGCAGGTAGTCCTCCATCGATCCGGCGCTGTCGAGGAGCGTGCGCCGCTCGGCGTCCGAGCGGTACTGGGCGGTGCGCCGCCGGTCCTCCGCGGTCAGCTCCAGCACGTCGAACCAGCCGTCCGCGAGGAGGCGTTCGATGTGCAGCGCCGGCTCCTCGTTGAGCCGCACGACCGCGACCTCCGGGAGCGAGGAGGCGACGAGGCCGCATTCGAAGGGCGAGTCGTCGGCGAACACGAAGCTGTCGACGCCGAGGTTGAGACGTTTGGCGATCGCCTTCAGATTCCCGTCCTTGGGCTCCCAGTCGGCGACGACTTCGACGAAGTCCTCCTCGCGCAGCACCATGTCGGGGTGGTCCCGCAGCACTTGGAGGACGGGGCCGCTGTCGTTCTTGCTGCACGCCGCGAGCAGCACTCCCTGGGAGCCGAGCTGCCGGACGGTCCGCTGGAACGCGCCGAACGCCTCGCCGCGGTAGGTCGACGCGACGGCGATGCCCTCTGCGCCGTCGTCGCCGAGCACTCCGTCCCACAGCGTGTTGTCGAGGTCGACGACCAGCACTTTCCGGGTACGGCCCAGCAGCGTACGGGCGTAGTGGCCCGCTTCGCGGGCGTAGCGGGCCAGCAGCTCCTCCCCGAGGTGGACCTTGGCGTAGGCCGCGAGCCGGGGGTCGCGTACGGGTCCGCCCTCCGCGGCCAGGACCTCCGTGTCAATGACGTGCACGCGCTCGTGGCGGAGTGCGAGCCGCAGGATGCCGGCGTTGAACTCCCGCCACAACGCGGCGAGTTCGGTGCGGGCACGGAGGTCCACGAGCTGGTGGGTGTGGTGGCGCAGCAGCGGCAGCGTGTTGAGGACGAGCGTGCCCGGCGCGTGTCCCGCCCATCGCCCGGCCAGCCCGTCGAGCAGTTCGAGCTTGGCGGCGGCCGCGGCCCGTACGTCCTCCACGCCCCAGCGGGCGGGGAGTTCGCCGAAGACGATCCCGGCGTCGAGTACGCACAGGGCGAGGTCGGTGCCGGGGGCGTACAGCTGGCCGCCGGTGTCCCGCAGATCGCGCTGCCACGTCCCCGAACCGACGGGAAGGCAGTGCAACGCAACGCCGTGGCGGGCGAGTTGAGCCGTGAGGGCCGTGGCGAGGGCGTCGACGGTGGAGGACCCGGTGACCGCGGCCGTCAGGCAGGGCACGTCGGGGTCGTGCTCGCGGATCCGCTCGTGGGGGACCTTGGCGAGCACCCTGCCGGCGCGTGCCAGGTCGGCGAACGCTCCGTCGTCCGGGGCGAGTTCGGCGAGGAGGGGGGCGACGGAGCGGTACTCGGCGGCGACCCTGCCCGCGGCGTGCAGCTCCCGCAGCCTCTCCAGGGGCGGTCTCCGCGCGGCGGCCGCGTGCTCCGCCGGTGCTGCTGGTGCTGTCACGGCCGCATCCTCCGCGTCGCTGGTCCGGTCCGGGCCGCTGTCACGCCTGGTCGGCGCGCGCACAGTCCGGTACCGCTGTCGCGCCGAGTGTGTGCGGGCGTTCTTAAGCCGGCCTTGTGCTCGCCCGCTCCCGTCCTGCAAGCACTCCTTTAGGGAGGGGCCGGAGCATCGGCCGACCCCCTTCCTGAAAGGCAGCACGGAGATGACAACAGAGCTGACCGCACAGGTATGCGTCGTGGGAGGCGGCCCGGCCGGACTGACACTCGCCGTGGAACTCGCCAAGCGTTCGGTCTCCGTCGTGGTGCTGGAGCAGAGCAGGCACTTCGACCGGTCCTTCCGCGGCGAGTCGGTCTCGCCCGACTCCGTCTGGCTGCTGGACCGGCTGGGGCTGCTGGAGCGCCTCGACGGCGAGTACCAGCAGATGCACCACATGGAGATCGAGGACGCCGGAAGCACGGTGCTGCGGGCCGACTTCGCCGACTTCACCTACCCCCATCCGTATCCGGTGGAGATGCCGCAGCCCGCCCTGCTCTCGGCGCTGGCCGAAGTCGGCGAACAGCACGAGGAGTTCACGCTTCTGCGCCGGGCGACCGCGATCGGCCTCGTACGCGACGCCGACGGCACCGTCACCGGCGTGGAGGCGCGTACGCCCGACGGTGTGGTGACCGTGGACGCGGCCCTCACCGTCGCCGCCGACGGCCGGTTCAGCAAGGTGCGGGAGATGGCCGGCCTGCCGTGCACCAGGGTGCCGCTGGAGCGGGACGTGATCTGGCTGAAGCTGCCCTTCCCGGCCGAATGGGACGACAGGACGTACCGCATCCGCATCCGCGGCGACCAGCACGCGCTGTTCCTGCCGACACAGCCGGACAGCGTCCGCGTCGGGTTCAACATCCCCAAGGGCGGCCTGAAGGAGCTGCGTTCGCAGGGGCTGACCGCTCTCTACGAACGTCTGGACCGGCTGGCCCCGGAGCTCTCGGAGGCCGTCCGCCAGGAGGTGCGCAGCTGGTCGGACACCTCGATGCTGGACATCTTCACCACCGTCGTCCCCAAGTGGTCCGCGCCGGGGCTGACACTCGTCGGCGACGCCGCCCACACCCTGACGCCCATCCTGGGCCAGGGCGTCAACCACGCCATCATCGACGCGGTGGCACTGGCGCCCCTGGTGCAGGAGGCGCTGGCCGCCGGCGGCGGCGCGGACCGGCTGCTGCGCGCGGGCGAGCAGTTCCAGCAGCTGCGTGAGGCGTCGGTGGCGGGGTCGCGGGGCCTCCAGCTGCGCCAGGAGCGGCTGTTCGCGCTGCACGGGCCGCTCGGCGCCCTGTTCCGGCGGACTCTCTACCGCCTGGTGGGGCGCAGCAGGGCGCTCACCCAGCGGGTGCTGGCCCAGGCCTACTTCCAGCTCCAGGAGCCGGGCCCGCACGTCGCCCGCCGGCAGTCAGGTTCGGCGGCGCGGCCGCGGCAGTGAGGCACGGCGCCCGCCGCGCACGTCACGGCCCAGGACCCCCGAGTGTCCTGGGCCGTTCGGTGTTCCACCCGGAGTGGAGCACAGGCCGGCAGGGGGGAGGGGCCGGCCTGCGCCGTCAGCGGGGCCGTCCGTCCGGAGTACGCAGCCCGTAGCCGAGGACGCGGTCGACGCAGATGTGGCCGAGCCAGGCCAGCGCGAAGGTGAAGGGCGCGGCGATGGTCGTGTTCGCGGTGGGCGCGAACGACAGGGCCACCAGCGCCACCACCGGGATCAGCGGCCGGTGCAGCAGGTTGTAGACGCCGACCATGCGGGCCGGCATCCGGCCGGGTTCACGCGGCCCGCTCCCCGCCCCCAGAAGGAACGACAGGTCGGGCACGAGGACTCCCAGCACGGCCATCGGGATGGTCCATCCGCCGTGCTTGACCGCCTCGAACACCGCCCAGAACAGCAGGAAGGCGCCGAGCGCCGCCCAGGCAAGCCGGGCCGGCCAGGCGACGGGACGCTCCGCGGCGCCGCTCCCGGATTCGCTGCTCGTCACGGTTCTCTCCTCAACTCCAGGCGGGACGGGGGCCGTTCACGGATGCCGCGGTGGTCACCAGGTGACGGGCAGCTTCGTCAGCCCGTGCACCATCATCCCCGTGGACATGCGCAGATCCGCGACGTCCCCGGCAAGACGCAGGCGCGGGAAGCGACGGAGCAACGACGAGAGCACGATCTGGAGTTCGGCCCGCGCCAGGGCGGCCCCGAGGCAGAAGTGCGCGCCGTGTCCCAGCGCCACGTGGCTCGTCGCGGAGGGCCGGGCGGGGTCGAACTCGTCGGCGGGGCCGTCGGTGAACTGCTCGGGGTCGCGGTTGGCGGAGCAGATGGCCGCGAGGACCGCGCTGCCCTTCGGGATGACGGTGCCCCCCAGTTCGACGTCCTCCAGGGTGACCCGCAGGGGACCGCCGTCGCCGATGGGGTTCATCCGCAGCAGCTCCTCCACCGCGTGCTCCATCTTCTCCGGGCTCTCCCGCAGCGCGTCCAGGTGCTCCGGGTGGCGCAGCAGCGTCAGCACGCACGTGCCGATCATGCTGACGGTGGTCTCGTGGCCGGCCACGAGCAGCGTGATGCCCATGGTGATCAGCTCGTGCTCGCTGAGGCTGCCCTGCTCGTCGTGCGCGGAGACCAGCGCCCCGAGCAGGTCGTCGGTCGGCTCCTCGCGCTTGCGCTGCACCAGCGCGGCCAGGTACTCGACCATGGACTTGCGCTGCGCCAGGGACTCCTCGGGGGTGTGCGAGGTGAGCGAGACGAACGCGTCGGACCACGCCCGGAAGCGGTCGCGGTCCTCGAAGGGCACGCCCAGCAGCTCGCAGATCACCATCACCGGCAGGGGGAAGGCCAGTTCGGTGTTGAGGTCCGCCGGCGGGGAGAGCTTCTCCATCTTCTCCAGCAGGTCGTCGGTGAGCTCCTGGATGCGCGGACGCAGATTGTGCACGCGGCGGGCGGTGAACTCCCGCGAGACGAGCTTGCGCAGCCGCGTGTGCTCCGGCGGGTCCATGGTGAACAGGCCGCCGGCGAGCGGCGGCGTCTTGGACAGCTGCGGCGCACCCGGTTCCACGGTCGCGGCCCGGCTGAAGCGCAGGTCCGACAGGACGGTCCGCACGTCGTCGTAGCGGGAGACGACGTAGCCGTCGTCGCCGCTGGGCAGCCGCACGTGCGCCACGGGGCACTTGGCCCGCAACTCCTCGTACACCGGCGGCACTTCGACGGCGGAAGGGCGGTGGAAGGGGTAGGTGTACTCGGGTTCGGCGCTGCTGCCGTCGCCGGTTCCGGTGCTGGTCTCGGTCGCCATGGGGCTTCTCCTGAGGCGGGGTCGTGGGTGATGGCGGGCGGGAAGAGCAGGGCGGCGGGGCGGCCGTTCCCGGCGCGGGCGCCGGTTCGCCCCTCGCGGGGTCCGCGGTCAGACGGACGTTCCTGCCGGTGACTTCTCCGGCCGGGAGCTGTGCCCGGACGCGGGGGGATCGGCGGCACCGCCGGCGCGAGTGACCTCCCCCGCCGACGGTGGCCGCCCCGGCGGCTCCATCCGGTCCAGGCGCAGTGCCCGATGGAGGCTGCGCAGTGGAGCGGGCGCCCACCAGTTGGTGCGGCCCAGCAGCGCCATCAGCGACGGCACCAGCAGGGCGCGTACGAGGGTCGCGTCGATCAGCACCGCGAAGGCCGTGCCCAGGCCAAGTTCCTGGACCAGGACCAGGCGGCCCAGCGCGAGCGCGCCGACGGCGACGCAGAACAGCAGCGCCGCGGAAGTGACGATCGGGCCCGTACGGGCGAGACCTTCGGCCACCGCCGCGCGGTCGTCGAGGCCCGACGCCCTCGCCTCGCGGATCCGTCCCAGGAGGAAGACGTTGTAGTCCGTGGAGAGCCCGAACGCGAGGGCGAAGACGAGCACCGGCGTGGTGGTCTCGATGCCGCTCTGCGCGGTGAAGCCGAGGTTCCCGCCCTGGAAGACCCACACCAGGAAGCCGAGGGCCGCGCCGGTGGAGAGGAGGTTCATCAGCAGCGCCGTGAGAGGCAGCAGGACGGAGCCGGAGAAGGCGAACAGCAGGAGGAGCGTCACCAGGGACAGCACTCCGGCGGCCAGGGGCAGCCGGTCGGTGAT
The DNA here is from genome assembly GCF_900090125.1 of Streptomyces sp. WMMB 714. Taxonomy (NCBI): domain Bacteria; kingdom Bacillati; phylum Actinomycetota; class Actinomycetes; order Kitasatosporales; family Streptomycetaceae; genus Streptomyces; species Streptomyces sp. WMMB 714. The sequence continues at coordinate 262,253 of NZ_FMHJ01000005.1, read as the reverse complement.
GGAGTCCTGCTGGGCGACGAGGTCGGCGGTCAGGCCGGTGTAGCGGGCCTGGTGGGGAGCGTCCAGGGCCTGCACGGCGCGGGCGGCGTCCTGGGCGGAGTTGCCGAGGGGGGCGCCCGCGAGCACGGCGTCGATCTCCCAGTGCCCGCCGTCGAGCCGGAAGGGCCTGCCCACGTCGCGTACGCCGGGCACGTCCGCGATCTCGGCGCGGTAGGCGGCGAGTTCGGCTCCGCCGCGCGGCGTGTCCAGCACGATCTGCAGCGGGGACGTGGCGGGCTCCTCGAAGTCCCGCTCCAGTACCTGCGCCGTGTGGCCGGCGCTGGTGCCCGCCGGGAGCATGCCGGCGTCGGCGCCGGTGAACCGCGCCCCGGCCACCGGGGAGGCGATCGCCAGCAGCACCGCCGTCGCGACGACGGCGAGGACCGCGGGGCGGCGCATCACCGCGCAGGCGATGCGGTGCCAGCGGTCGCCGGCCGCCTCGCCCGCTCCGGCGGCGCGCTGCCAGCGGCGGGGCGCGAGGGAGTTGATCCGGCTCCCGAGCACCGCGAGCAGCGCGGGCAGCCCCAGCAGCGCGAACGCCGCGGCGGAGATCACCGTGACGACGCCGGCCAGGCCCATCGAACGCAGGTAGGGCTGGGGGAAGACCATCAGCGCTGCGAGCGCGGCGGCGACGGTGAGAGCGCTGAAGAGCACCGTGCGTCCTGCCGTGGCGACGGTCCGGCGCAGTGCCTCCGCGCCCGGCCCGTCCTGGGCGATCTCCTCGCGGTAGCGGGAGACGATCAGCAGCCCGAAGTCGACGGAGAGGCCCAGTCCGAGGGCGAAGGCGAGGCTGAGCGCGCCCGTCGAGACGTCCATGAAGCCGGTGGCCAGCCGGAGGCCGGCGAACGTCAGCAGCAGCGACACCACGGAGCCGATCAGCGGCACGAGGGCGGCGACGACGCCGCGGAAGACGAGGAAGAGCAGTACGAGGATGACGGGGAAGGCGAGGCCCTCGGCCGTCGCGAGGTCCTCGTTGGAGACCTCCGCGACCTGTACGTGGCCGGGGGTGGGGCCGCCCAGCCACGCCTTGCCGCGCAGTGCGGGATCGTCCTCGATCGCCTGCTGCAGCTTCTTCTCCGCGTCGATGGTCGCGGCGTCCGTCATGGGGCGCACCGCCCCCATGACGACGGTGCTGCGCCCGTCCTCGGAGATCAGCGCGGCGTCGCCGGCGGTGGAGAAGTCGACGACCCTCTTCACCTCGGGCCGCTCGCGCAGCATCCGTGCGGCGGCGGTCACTTCACGGGGAGCGGCGTCCCCGGCGTCGAGCCGCGTGCCCGTGCGGACGAGGACGGCGTAACCCTGCTGGGCGTCGACGCCGGTGGCCGACTCGATGACTTCGCGGGCGGCGACGTTGGGTCCGTGCGGATCGTCGTAGTCCGAGAGGCCGTTGGTCAGCCTGCTCTCCACGCTGCCGCCGAAGTAGCCGGCCACGATCGCGGCCAGCACCGCCAGCAGCAGACTGACGCGCCGTCGCGCGTGCAGCGCGGAGCCCAGGGCAGAGAACATGGAGAGTCACACCTTCCGTCGTTGCGACGAATCTCGCGGAGGGTGCTTTAGCCCCGCTGAAGCCCGGCGGGACGTCTGCGGACGGCCCCTCGCACCACAGCTCGGCTGCCGCCGCACCGGGGCCGGCCGGTCGAGGGTTGGGCGAGAACTGGGCGCGGACTGGGCGAGGGGGCCGCGGCGCCGGTGTCCCCCGCGCCGCGGCCCCCTCCGTCCCCGCTCCCCGCTCAAACCCCGCCCGGCGTGCGCTGCTCGCGCAGTGCGGAGACGAGGGTCCACAGGGTGCCTGGCGTGTCGAAGACTCCGGCGCTCAACTCCTCGTCGGGGATGGTGATTCCGTACTCGTTCTCGACCAGGGCCAGCACCTCGACCATGGCGAGGGAGTCGAGTCCCACGGACTTCAGGCTCGTGTCCGGTGAGACGGTCTCCCTCTCGGCGAGCCTCGGCAGGGCCCCCCTCAGCAGCTTCTCGTAGGACGCGTCCCAGCAGCGATCGGTCATGTCAGCTCAGCTCCTTGACGGCAGGTGTGTGGTGGCCGGTGCTCCGGCCGCTTCCCGGCGCAGCGCGAGCCGGGTGGCGGTGACGACTTCGCCGCCGTCCATGACGACTTCGGCGGGCGCGGGATGCCCGAGGAAACCCAGAAGGCTCGCCGTCAGGCCGTACGCGCCCACGTTGGGGAAGGCGATCAGTTCACCGGCGGCGAGTCCCGGCATCTCGACGCCTCGTCCCAGCACGTCCGCCGGGGTGCAGAGCGGGCCCGCCAACGTGGCGCGCACCGCTTCGGGTCCGGGTTCCCCGCTCGGGCGTACCGGCCGGGCGGCCATCGGCAGCAGACGCCCCAGCCCGGAGAGGCCGCCCAGGTGGTTGATGCCGGAGTCGAGTACGGCGTACGGGGTGCCCCGGCTGTCCTTGACGTCGGTGACGGTGCACAGCAACTGGCCGCTGTCGCCCACGAGATGGCGCCCCGACTCGAAGGCCACGACGGGCGCGCCCTCGCGCCAGCCCGGCAGCCACTCGTCGAGCGCCTCGCTCACCGCTTCCCGCAGCCCCGTGTAGCGGGGGCGCTCCCCCGGCACGGCGTACGGTGCGGCGAACCCCCCGCCGAGGTCGACGAGTTGCAGCTCGATCCCCAGCGACGAGCGGAGCTGCGCGGCCGTGCGGATGCTCTGCACCAGCTCGGCTCGGAGGCTCTCCTCGTCGCGGGCGTTGGTGAGCGGGAAGAAGTGCAGCCCCACGGTGCGTGTTCCCGGCACCTTCAGCCGGTCCGGCGCGGCCGACAGCGTGTCCAGGTCGAAGCCGAACTGCGAGGCGCTGCCCGTCATCCGCAGGCCCGCGCTGCCCGGAGCACCCGCCGCGTTGATGCGCAGCACGCAGCCGGCGGTCACGCCGAGCATGGAGGCGGCGGCGCCGATGCGTTCCAGATCGCCGAAGGACTCGGCCGAGTACGACCGCACGCCCCGGTGCATGGCCTCGGCCAGCTCGCCCGGCGTCTTGCCGGGGCCCGAGTAGAGCAGTTCGCCGGCGCGGCAGCCCGCTTCCAGCGCCGAGGCCAGCTCGCCGCGCGAGGTCACCTCCGCGCGGGCGCCGCAGCGGCGCAGCTCGGCCACGAGGTCGGGGTGCGGGTTGGCCTTGAGCGAGTAGTAGAGGCGGCTGGGCGAGGGCAGCGCGCCGGTGAGGTCGGCGTACGCCGCCCGCACCCTGGCCAGTTCGTAGACGTAGAGCGGGCTGCCGTAGCGGGCGGCGAGTTCCTCCGCCGCCGCCGGGGAGAGCCCGGAGTGCTCAGCGGCCACCGACGACCTCCTTCAGGTACTCCTTGAGCAGCTTGCGGTCGGTCTTGCCGTTCGGCGTGAGCGGAAGGGCCGGCAGCATGTGGCACACGTCCGGCACCTTCGCCTGCTCGACGCGTTCCGCCAGCCCCAGCAGCACGTCCTCGTCGGTGACCTCGCCCACGGCGAAGAGGACCATGTCGCGGCCGTCCTCCGGTACGAGCAGCGCCGCCTCCCTGACGCCCTCGATGTCGAGCACGGCGGCCTCGATCTCCACGGCGCTCATCCGCGTGCCGCGCCGCTTGAACAGGTCGTCGCGGCGGCCCTGGAAGTACAGGTGGCCGTCGGCGTCCAGCCAGCCGTAGTCGCCGGTGTGCAGGGTGACGGTGCCGTCCTCGGCGGTGCGGAAGCGCTGCGCGGTGGGTTCCGGTGCCCGCCAGTAGCCGGCCATGACGTGGGGGCCGCGCACCGCGATCTCCCCGACGTCCAGGGGCGGCACGGGCTCGCCGTCCCCGTCGAGGATCAGCACCTCGGTCCCGCTCAGCGCGGGCCCGACGGAGCCCGGTCGCTCCAGGTCGCCGTCGGGCTCCAGGATGGTGATGCGCTTGCACTCGGTCGTGCCGTACATCGGCGCCACCCGCGCACCGGGGAAGCGTTCGCGCAGCGCCGCGATGAGCGGCGGGTTGAGCGCCGCGCCGGTGTTGGTGAACAGCCGCACGGCGGTGGGGCGCGGATCCCGGGCGGCGAGGCGTACGAGCATCTCCCCCAGGGAGGGCACCAGCGGCACGACCGTCGCACCGCCGGTGCGCGCGTAGCCGAGCAGCCGGGCGTGCCCGTCCGCGTCGGAGAGCAGCAGTTCCGCACCCGCCAGGGCGCACAGCAGCACCTGGTAGAGGCCGTAGTCGAAGGAGAGCGGGACGGCGGTCAGCACGACGTCGTCCGCCCGGTACCGCAGCCGTTCCGCCACCGCGCGTGCCGCGAACGCCACTTGGGCGTGGGGGCAGGCGACTCCCTTGGGCGTGGCGGTGCTTCCGGAGGTGTAGATCAGCAGCGCGAGCCGGTCGGCGGGGACCGGCCCGGCGGGTCCGCCCGCCGGGGCCCCGGCCACCGGCGCCGTGGCCAGGCCGAGTTCCTCGACGACCTGCACGGGGATGCTCTCGGGCCACGCGAACTCCCCGACGCCCTCCCGCTCCGCGGCGGTCGCCACGATCAGCGCCGGCTCGGCGTCGGCGATCACCGACCGGAGGTGGAAGGCGCCCATCGCGGGGTTGATCGGCACGAACACCGCGCCGTGCCGCCACGTTCCGTACAGCAGCGCGGTGAACTCCCGCACGTTGCCCGCCCGTACGAGCACCCGGTCGCCGGGGCGGACACCGAGCGCGTCGAGCCGTGCGGCGAAGTCGCGGGCGGCCGCGTCGAGTTCGGCGTACGTCCACACGCCGTCGCAGTCGCGCACCGCGGGCGCGGACGGGGAGTCGGCCACCGCGCGTGCCAGGATCGCGTCGGCCGCGTTGTCGGCCGTGCCGGAGGGGCGGAAGGTCCCGAAGGCCGGTACGTCGGCTGCGGTGGTCATGCCACCACCTCCCCGTCGCCGTTCGCCGCGCGCCTGTCCGCCGTCGCGCCCGCCTCCGTCGCCCACCGGGGGTCCTCGGTCATCTCCACGACGGCGCACGTGCAGCTGAAGCCCGAACCGCCGCCCACGAGCAGCACCTTGTCGCCCGCGCGCACCTGGCCCGTCTCGACGAGGTCGTTGAATCCGGCGAACTGGTCGCCCGCGCCGAGGTGTCCGGTCCGGCGCGCGAAGTCCCAGGTCGACTTCTCCAGCGGGACGCCCAGCATCTGCCGCACCTGCCAGTCCATCCGGCTGCGGCCGCTGGCGGGCACGACGATCCGCGCGATGCCGTCCATATCGGTGCCCGCCTCGTGCAGCACGGACGCCACGACCTCGCGCACGACGGCGGTCACCCGCTCCGTGGCCGTGCGGAACCCGCCGCTGCTGGTCCTGACGAAGTGCTCGACACGGCCCGGCAGATCGAGGGGATCCTCCGTCGGGCGCGGCCGGAAGCCCGTTCCGCGCAGCACCGCCTCGAGGGAGTTGTCGGCACCGGTGACCGTGGCGAGCAGCCGGGCGAACCCGCCCCGCCGGGAGAGGAGCAGCGCGGTGGCGCCGTCCCCGTAGACGAAGCCGGGTTCGCTGCTCCAGCGCTGGATCTGCGGCTCGCCGAAACGGTCGGCGGAGGTGACCATGGCCGCCGCGTTCGCGGGTCCCGACTGCACGTGGCGCGCGGCCAGTTCGAGCGCGCCGAGGCACGCGTTGCACTCCTGCCGCATCCCGAAGGCGGGCACGTGCCTGCCCAGAGCGTGCCCGGCGACGTACGACGCCGCGGGCCACATCTCCACGCCCTGGAACCAGATGCAGGTGTGCACCAGCAGTTCCACGTCCTCGGCGTCCAACCCGGAACGCTTCAGCGCGGTCGTCGCGGCCTCCACCGCCATGTCCGGCGGTGCCGTGTCCTCGCTCGCCACCCGCACCGAGACCAGGTCGTCGGCGGCGGCCTGCTCCGGGTCGTACAGCCCGGCTTCCACGGCGGTCCGGGCCGGGACCGGCTCGGGAAGCCGTGCTCCCGTGCCCGCCACGTAAACGCCTTCCCAGCGCATGATCCTCCCATTTCGTCGACGGCTCCGCCGGCCGGTACGAGTCGGATCTGCGCACGACGGCACCTGGGGAACCACCCCGGGATGTTCCGCGCCGCGGCTTTGGCCTGGCTAAAGACACCGCGTGGCGGGACGGGGACCGCGCCGCAAGCGGGACTTCAGCACCGGCGCGCACCATGACGCCGCGGACGCACACACGGCCTCGGCGACGAGGTGACGCCGAGCGAGGGAGGGAACCCGCCGATGCGGACGTCGATGCAGGAGCAGGAGGCGGCCGAAGCAGCGGACCCGCGACGCTGGTGGATGCTCGGGGTGCTGTCCCTGGCCCTGTTCGTGATCATCCTGAACAACGGTCTGCTCAACGTAGCGATTCCGCAGATCATGCAGGAGCTGGGCACCGGCATCTCCGCCACGCAGTGGATCGTCGACGGGTACGCGGTGGTCTTCGCGGCGGCCCTGCTGACGGCGGGGACGCTCTCGGACCGGTACGGCCGCAAACGGGCGACGCTGCTCGGCACGTGCGGCTTCGGCGTGGGTTCGCTGCTGGCGCTGACCGCCGACGGGACGGTCCAGCTCGTCGCCGCACGGTGCGTGATGGGGCTGGCCGCCGCGTTCGTCATGCCCGGGACGCTCGCGATCCTCGTCGACGTCTTCCCCGCCCGCGAACGGCCCCGCGCCATCGCCGTGTGGGGCAGCTCCTCGGCGCTCGGCGTAGCCGCGGGCCCCATCGTCGGCGGGCTGCTCGTCGACCGCTTCTGGTGGGGTTCGATCTTCCTGGTCAACCTGCCGCCCGTGCTGGTGGTCCTCGCGGCGGGCATGTGGCTCCTGCCGGAGTCCTCCGAGAAGGTGCCGCGCCCGGCCGACCCGGTCGGGGCGCTGCTGGGTTCGGCGACGATGACGGCCCTCGTCTACGGGGTGATCCACGCGGCGGGCCAGGGCTGGACGTCCACGCCGGTACTCCTCGCCCTCACGGCGTGCGGGGCCTGCGCCGCCGGGTTCGTCGCCTGGGAGCGCAAGCACCCCTTCCCCATGGTCAACTTCGCCCTGCTGCGCACGCCCGCGTTCCTGGGGGCGAGCGCCGGCAGCATGCTGCTCTTCCTCGGACTCGCCGGCACCCTCTTCGTGCTGACGCAGCAGCTCCAGTTCGCCCTGGGCTACAGCCCGCTGAAGGCGGGGCTGGCGGTCGCGCCGCTGGCCGTGGGCGTCGGTCTCGGCTCCACCCTCACCACCGCCCTCACCCGCCTCGCCGGGACGGACGGCGGGGTGGCCTGCGGACTGGTGTGCGCCGCCGCGGGCATGCTGACGCTCAGCCAGTTCTCCGACAGCTACCTGCCCATCGTGGCGGGGCTGCTGCTCAGCGGATTCGGCATCGGCCTCGCTCTGACGCCCGTCACCGACACCGTGATGACGCTCGTCCCGCCGGAACGCTCCGGGAACGCCGCCGCCCTCAACGACACCATGCAGGAACTGGGCAACGCCCTGGGCGTGGCGGTGGTCGGCACCGTCCTGGCCCGGCAGTACGGCTCGCAGGCCTCCGGCCCGCCGGCCTCGCGCGAGGCACGGCAGTCCTTCGTGGAGGCGGCTTCGTCCGGGTTCCTCGTCGCGGCGGGCGTGGTCGCCGCGGGCGCGGCCGTGGCCGCCGCGCTGCTGCCGGGCTCCAACCCGGTGGGCAGGCACCGCCTCGTACCGGGTTCCCGTACTCCGGGCCGGCACCGGCGGCCCAAGCAGCGGTCCATCGGCCCGACGGCCTGGAGCGAGGAGCCGTCCGGACCGGTGCCCGCCCTGCGGGACCTCTCCGACGCGTGAACCGCGGCGAAGCCGCACGACGGCGCGCCCCGAGGGCCGGTGGGCCGGGGAAGGGGGCCGCCGGGTGGGTAGCCGGCCTCTCAGGGGGGCGCCCGGGTACGGGAACGGGACGGCCGCCGGGGTGCGTTCGCACACGGCGGCCGGTCAGACGCTGAACGCGCCGCCCCTCAGACAGGCGCCCCCGCGCAGGCGACGCTCTGCGCGTACCTGCGCAGCACCGCGCTCAACTCCCCCAGGAACAGCGGCTCGTCGTCCCGCAGGAAGAAGTGCCCGCCTGGCATCGTCCGCAGCTCGCTCCCCCTGCCTGCGTGCAGCCGCCAGGCGGCCACCTCCGGCACGGACACCAGCCGGTCCCGCCGTCCCGCGAAGAGATGCAGCGGCACCTGGAGGAGCCGGCCGTACGTGCTCACCTCGCTGTCGCGGCACATCAGCAGGTCGTCCCGCGCCACCGGCAGCAACGCCCGCAGGAAGTCCGGGTACTTCGTCAACGCCTCGGGTATCCCGCCGAGTTCGATGAGCCGCCGCGCCAACTGCCCGTCGTCCGCCTCCGGTCCGATCACCGTCGGGGCGGGCAGATGGGGCGCCCGGTACGCGCCGAGAACCAGCGCGAGGGGCAGCGGAGCGCCGCGCTGCTGCCTGCGCAGCGTCAGCGTGCAGGCGATGAGCGCGCCCATGCTGTGCCCGTAGAAGACGTGCGGCCGGGACAGCACGTCGTCCAGTTGCTCGTCGAGGTCGTCGACGAGCGCCTTCAGGGCGGTGAACCGCTCCTCGTTGACGCGCCCTTCACGCCCGGGGAGCTGAACGGGCAGCACGTGCACGCCGGCGCCGTGCGCGTCGAGCCCCCGCTGCCAGCGCCCGTACGCGGAGGCACCGCCGCCCGCGTACGGGAAGCACAGCAGCCGGACTCCGTCCCGTGCCGAGCCGTCCTCGGTCGTGCGGGGCAGATAGCGGGTCATGGGCTCCACCTCGGGCTCGTCCTTCGCCGGTGCGCCGGCCGGGACGGAGGGGCATCGAGACAGCGGCCGTCCCGGCCGGCGCACCCACCCTGCCGCGGTCCGCTAAAAGGCGGCCAAACTCGGCACCGGGGAGTCCAGCATCGGGTCGGCGTCCAGCACGGCCCTGTGCAACTTCCGCAGCCGGTGGGAGGGTTCGATGCCCAGCTCCTCGATGTGGGCGGTGCGCATCCGCTGGTAGACGTGCAGCGCCTGCGAGGAGCGTCCGCACCGGTAGAGCGCCACCATCAGCTGCGCGTGGAGGCTCTCCTGGAGGGGGAACCGGGCGGTCAGCATCGTCAGTTCACCGATCAGCTGGGCGTGCCTGCCCAGTCGCAGGTCCGCCGTGATCCGCCCGTCCAGCGCCGCCCGCCGCGCCTCTTCCAGGCACTGCGCCTCCACTTCGAGGCCGGAGCCGGTCCGTACGTCGGCGAGGGCCGGGCCGCGCCACAGGCCCAGCGCCTGTTCGAGCGCGCGTGAGGCCTCCGCGCCGTCGCCCTCGACGAGAGCGCGCAGGCCGCGAGTCGCGAGCCGGTCGAACTCGTGGGCGTCGGTGGCCGTGCCGGGCATGTCGAGCAGGTAGCCGTGGTGGCCGCGCCGCAGCACGTCCTTCGCGGAGCGGCCGGCGGCCGGGTCGAGTGCCGCCGCGATGGCGCGCCGGAGCTGCTTGACGTAGGTCTGCACGACGCCGGAGGGGTTGCTGGGCGGGCTGCTTCCCCACAGTTCCTGCGCGATCGTCTCCGTGCTGGTCTGCTGGCCGGCGTTGGCCGCGAGCAGAGCCAGGACCTGCCGGGGCTTGGCCGCGCTGGGGACCACGGAAGTGCCGTCCACCCGCACGACGAGGGGCCCGAGGATTCCGATGTCCATCTCTCCCCCGCTCTCTTCCACTTGTCTCACGGCGACAGTGGCAGGAACCGGTTTCAGCCGACAGTTAGCGACGCATGAGAGTGGCGTGAACCAGGGAGGTTCCGGAGGGTGAGATTTTCATGTCCGGAATGTCTCCGACCTGTGACGGCCGGGGCACGCGCGCAGCGCCGCGGTGCCCGGCCCCCGGTCGGGTGTGGGGCGGGCACCGCGGACGTGTGGTGCGCGGATCAGACCGCCAGGGCGCGGTCCGTCGGCGCGATGGGAGACGGCAGGGCGCTGGTACCCGTCAGGTAGCGGTCCACACCCTTCGCGGCCGAACGGCCTTCGGCGATGGCCCACACGATGAGGGACTGGCCGCGCCCCGCGTCACCGGCGACGAACACGCCGTCCACGTTGGTCGCGTAGTCGGAGTCACGCGCGACGTTGCCGCGGTCGTCCAGCTCGACGCCGAACTGCTCGACGAGGCCGTTGTCGCGGTCGACGCCGGTGAACCCCATGGCGAGGGTGACCAACTGGGCGGGGATCTTCCGCTCGGTGCCGGGCTTCTGCTCCGGCTTCCCGTCCTTCATCTCGACCTCGACCAGGTGCAGCCACTGGACGTCGCCGTTCTCGTCGCCCTCGAAGTGGGTGGTGTTGACGGAGTAGACCCGTCCCTCCTCGCCCGCCTTCGGCGAGGAGGGTCCCTCCCCGGGGTCACCGCCGTCACGAAGGCGATTCAGCGCGATGGTCTCCTCGTGCGCCGAGGTGACCTTGTACAGCATGGGGAACGTCGGCCACGGCTGGTTCTCGGAGCGCTCCTCGCCCGGCTTCGGCATGATCTCGAGCTGGGTGACGGAGGCGGCGCCCTGCCGGTGGGCCGTACCGACGCAGTCGGCGCCGGTGTCGCCGCCGCCGATGACGACGACGTGCTTGCCCTCGGCGCTGATCGGGGAGACCGTCAGGTCGCCCTCCTGCACCTTGTTGGACAGCGGCAGGTACTCCATCGCCTGGTGCACGCCGTTCAGTTCGCGTCCCGGCACCTTCAGGTCGCGTGCCGTGGTGGCTCCCGCGGCGATGACGACCGCGTCGTGCCGCTTGAGCAGCTTCTTCGCGTCGACGTCGCGGCCGATCTCCACCTCGGTGCGGAACTTGGTGCCCTCCGCGCGCATCTGCTCGATACGCCGGTTGATGTGCCGCTTCTCCATCTTGAACTCGGGGATGCCGTAGCGCAGCAGCCCGCCGAGCCGGTCGGCGCGCTCGTAGACGACGGCTGTGTGCCCCGCCCGCGTCAGCTGCTGGGCCGCCGCGAGCCCCGCCGGGCCCGAGCCGATGACGGCCACCGTCTTGCCCGACAGCCGCTCGGGGGGCTGCGGGGTGACGTGGCCGTTGTCCCACGCCTTGTCGATGATGGTGACCTCGACGTTCTTGATGGTCACCGGCGGCTGGTTGATGCCCAGCACGCACGCCGACTCGCACGGCGCGGGGCACAGCCGCCCCGTGAACTCGGGGAAGTTGTTCGTGGCGTGCAGCCGCTCGATGGCGGCGCCCCAGTCCTCGCGGTAGGCGTAGTCGTTCCACTCGGGGATGAGGTTGCCCAGGGGGCAGCCCTGGTGGCAGAACGGGATGCCGCAGTCCATGCAGCGCCCGGCCTGCTTGCTGACGATCGGCAGCAGCGAACCCGGAACGTAGACCTCGTTCCAGTCCTTCACCCGCTCCTCGACCGGACGGGACTGCGCGACCTCGCGGCCGGTGTTCAGGAAGCCCTTGGGATCAGCCATTGGTCGCCGCCTCCATCATCTTCTCGTGGGTCTCGGACTCGCTGAGTCCGGCTCGCTCGGCGGCGTCCTTGGCGGCGAGCACAGCCTGGTAAGTGGCAGGGATGACCTTGCTGAAACGCGTCAGCGCCGCGTCCCAGTCCGCGAGCAGCGCGGCGGCCACGGTGGAGCCGGTCTCCTGGTGGTGGCGGCGCACCACGTCGTGCAGCCACTCGCCGTCCTCGGCGTCCCACTCGCCGGGGCCGAAGACGGCCTCGCGCAGACCGGCGTTGACGTTCGCCGGGTCGAGGTCGACGACGTAGGCGACGCCCCCGGACATGCCGGCGCCGAAGTTGCGCCCGGTACCGCCGAGGACGACGGCGGCGCCGCCCGTCATGTACTCGCAGCCGTGGTCGCCGACCCCCTCGGAGACGACCACGGCGCCGGAGTTGCGGACGCAGAAGCGCTCGCCCACGCGCCCGCGGAGGAACATCTCGCCGCCGGTGGCGCCGTAGGCGAGGGTGTTGCCGGCGATCGTCGAGAACTCGGCGAGGTGGTCCGCGCTCCTGTCCGGGCGGACGATCAGCCGGCCGCCGGAGAGCCCCTTGCCGACGTAGTCGTTGGCGTCGCCCTCCAGCCGCAGCGTCACGCCGCGCGGTACGAACGCGCCGAAGGACTGGCCGGCGGAGCCGGTGAAGGTGATGTCGACGGTGTCGTCGGGCAGGCCCGCGCCGCCGAACTTCTTCGTCACCTCGTGCCCGAGCATCGTGCCCACGGTCCGGTTGATGTTGCGGATCGCCATCTGGCCCCGCACCGGCTGCGCCGAGGTGGCGCTGTCCGCGTTCAGCGCGTCGGCGGCGAGCTTGATCAGCTGGTTGTCGAGCGCCTTCGTCAGTCCGTGGTCCTGCTCGACGGCCTGGTGGCGCACCGCGCCGTCCGGCAGGTCGGGCACGTGCAGCAGCGGCTCAAGGTCCAGGCCCTGGGCCTTCCAGTGGTCCACGGCGCGGCTGACGTCGAGGAGTTCGGCGTGGCCGACTGCCTCGTCCAGCGTGCGGAAGCCCAGTTCGGCCAGGAGTTCACGGACCTCCTCGGCGATGAACCGGAAGTAGTTCACGACGAATTCGGCCTTGCCGTTGTAGCGCTCGCGCAGCACCGGGTTCTGCGTGGCGATGCCGACCGGGCAGGTGTCCAGGTGGCACACGCGCATCATGACGCAGCCGGAGACCACCAGCGGGGCGGTCGCGAAGCCGAACTCCTCGGCGCCGAGGAGCGCGGCGACGACCACGTCGCGGCCCGTCTTGAGCTGCCCGTCCGTCTGCACGACGATCCGGTCGCGCAGCCCGTTGAGCAGCAGTGTCTGCTGCGTCTCGGCCAGTCCCAGCTCCCAGGGGCCGCCCGCGTGCTTCAGCGAGGTCAGCGGCGAGGCGCCCGTACCGCCGTCGTGCCCGGAGATGAGGACCACGTCGGCGTGGGCCTTGGAGACGCCGGCGGCGACGGTGCCGACGCCGACCTCCGAGACCAGCTTGACGTGGATGCGCGCCCGGGGGTTGGCGTTCTTCAGGTCGTGGATGAGCTGGGCGAGGTCCTCGATGGAGTAGATGTCGTGGTGCGGGGGCGGCGAGATGAGGCCGACGCCCGGCGTCGAGTGCCGCGTCCTGGCGACCCACGGGTAGACCTTGTGGCCGGGCAGCTGGCCGCCCTCGCCGGGCTTGGCGCCCTGCGCCATCTTGATCTGGATGTCGTCGGAGTTGACGAGGTACTCGCTGGTGACGCCGAACCGGCCGGACGCGACCTGCTTGATCGCACTGCGCCGGGCCGGGTCGTACAGCCGGTCCGGGTCCTCGCCGCCCTCGCCGGTGTTGGACTTGCCGCCGAGCTGGTTCATGGCGACGGCGAGCGTCTCGTGCGCCTCCTGCGAGATGGAGCCGTAGGACATGGCGCCGGTCGAGAAGCGCTTGACGATCTCGCTGACGGGCTCGACCTCCTCGATGGGGATCGAGGGGCGGTCGTTCTTCAGCTTGAACAGCCCGCGCAGCGTCATCAGGCGCTCGGACTGCTCGTCCACGCGCTGCGTGTACTGCTTGAAGATGTCGTAGCGGCGGGCGCGCGTGGAGTGCTGCAGCCTGAAGACCGTGTCCGGGTCGAACAGGTGCGGCTCACCCTCGCGGCGCCACTGGTACTCACCGCCGATGTCGAGGGCGCGGTGCGCCGGGGCGATGCCCGTGGCCGGGTAGGCCTTGGCGTGCCGGGCGGCGACCTCCTTGGCGACGACCTCCAGGTCCGCGCCGCCGATCTTCGTCGTCGTCCCGTGGAAGTAGGTGTCGACGAACGACTCGTCGAGGCCGACCGCCTCGAAGACCTGCGCTCCGCGGTAGGAGGCGACGGTGGAGATGCCCATCTTGGACATCACCTTCAGCACGCCCTTGCCGAGGGCCTTGATGAGGTTGCGGATGGCGTCCTCGGCCGGCATGTCGCCGGGCAGGAAGGTCCCGGCCCGCACCAGGTCCTCGACGGTCTCCATGGCCAGGTACGGGTTGACGGCCGCCGCGCCGTAGCCGATGAGCAGCGCGACGTGGTGCACCTCGCGCACGTCGCCCGCCTCGACCAGCAGGCCCACCTGGGTGCGCTGCTTGGTGCGGATGAGGTGGTGGTGGACCGCCGAGGTCAGCAGCAGCGACGGGATCGGGGCGTGCTCGGCGTCGGAGTGGCGGTCGGAGAGGACGATCAGCCGGGCGCCCGCCTCGATGGCGGCGTCGGCCTCCACGCAGATCTCCCTGAGCCGGTCCGCCAGGCCCCGGCCGCCGTCGTGGACGCGGTAGAGCCCGGAGAGCGTCGTCGACTTGAAGCCCGGCAGGTCGCCGTCGGCGTTGATGTGGATGAGCTTGGCCAGCTCGTCGTTGTCGATCACCGGGAAGGGCAGCGTCACGCTGCGGCAGGAGGCCGCCGTCGGGTCCAGCAGGTTGCCCTGCGGGCCGAGCGACGAGTGCAGCGAGGTGACCATCTCCTCGCGGATGGCGTCCAGCGGCGGGTTGGTGACCTGCGCGAAGAGCTGGGTGAAGTAGTCGAAGATCAGGCGCGGCCGCTCGGAGAGCGCGGCGATCGGGGAGTCCGTGCCCATCGAACCGATCGGCTCCGCGCCGCTCTTGGCCATCGGCGCGAGCAGGACGCGCAGCTCCTCCTCGGTGTAGCCGAAGGTCTGCTGCCGGCGGGTGACGGAGGCGTGCGTGTGGACGATGTGCTCACGCTCGGGCAGGTCCGCGAGGTCGATCAGCCCGGCCTCCAGCCACTCCTCGTACGGCTGCTCGGAGGCGAGCTGCTCCTTGATCTCGTCGTCCTCGATGATGCGGCGCTCGGAGGTGTCCACGAGGAACATCCGGCCGGGCTGCAGCCGCCCCTTGCGCACGATGCGGGCGGGGTCGATGTCCAGCACGCCGACCTCGGAGCCGAGCACGACGAGACCGTCGTCCGTGACCCAGTAGCGGCCGGGGCGCAGGCCGTTGCGGTCGAGGACGGCGCCGACCTGGGTGCCGTCGGTGAAGGTGACGCAGGCAGGGCCGTCCCAGGGCTCCATCATCGTGGAGTGGTACTGGTAGAACGCCCGGCGTGCGGGGTTCATGGCCTCCTTGGACTCGGGGCTCTCCCACGCCTCGGGCACCATCATCAGCACCGAGTGCGGCAGGGAGCGTCCGCCGAGGTGGAGCAGCTCCAGCACCTCGTCGAAGGTCGCGGAGTCGGAGGCGCCGGGGGTGTTCAGCGGGAAGATCCGCTCCAGCGCCGTCCTGTTGTCGGGGCCCTTGCCGAACAGGTCGGACCGCAGCTGCGACTCCCGCGCCCGCATCCAGTTGCGGTTGCCCTGCACCGTGTTGATCTCGCCGTTGTGCGCGACGAAGCGGTACGGGTGCGCCAGCGGCCAGCTCGGGAAGGTGTTGGTGGAGAACCGGGAGTGCACCAGCGCGATGGCGCTGGCGAAGCGGCGGTCGGACAGGTCAGGGAAGAAAGGTTCCAGCTGCCCCGTCGTCAGCATGCCCTTGTAGACGATGGTGCGCGAGGACAGCGACGGGAAGTAGACGCCGGCCTCCCGCTCCGCGCGCTTGCGCAGCACGAAGGCCAGCCGGTCCAGAGCGATGCCGGTGCGGGCGGCGCCGTCCTCAGCGGCGTCCTTGACGAACAGCTGACGGAAGTGGGGCATCGTCGCCCGGGCGCCGGGGCCGAGCAGCCCCGGGGCGACCGGCACCTCACGCCAGCCGAGGACGTCGAGCCCCTCCTCGGACGCCAGCGTCTCGATCTGCGAGACGGCGGTGGCGGCCTCCGTCTCGTCCCCGGGCAGGAAGGCGATGCCCACGGCGTAGGCGCCGGCCTCGGGGAGTGGGAAGCCGGCGGTCTCCCGCAGGAAGGCGTCGGGGACCTGGACCAGCAGGCCCGCGCCGTCGCCCGTCTCGGGGTCCGCTCCGGTCGCGCCGCGGTGCTCCAGGTTGCGCAGTACGGTCAGCCCCTGTTCGACCAGGTCGTGGCTGGGTACCCCGGTGAGCGTCGCCACGAAGCCGACACCGCAGGCGTCGTGCTCGTGCCGGGGGTCGTACATCCCCTGCTTGGCAGGGTGGGCCGCCTGAAACGCTGCACGCATCGGCTCTCCCGTCGTCGTCGTGGCTAGTGGCTCCGCCGGATGGGGACCGGGCGGGAGCGAGTGCCGAGGGACGACGTTGGCCCTCTGCAGAGCAAATTTCCGTGAAGGTTACATGATGGACCACACCCTGAAAAAAGAGCGTGCCATCTCGAAGTGTGGACCCGGTGACCACATGGCGATATACGGCAGGCCGGTCCCCGGAACCTGCGGTGGGGGCGTGGGTGGCCCCTGCGCAGGGACGTCTTGCTCGTGCCCGGTGCGAGCTTCATTGCCCGCGGGCTCCTCGCTTCTGCCCGAACCCCGGCGGCTCGAAACCGCCTGGTAACAAGAAGATCGGACGAGAGGACTCCGCCAGGCCCTGTCCGGCACACCGCGCCTTGCTCGCGACGAGTGGCACGCACATCCCCGGCGTTGTCGCATCGGCCGAGCAGCCCACGACGAGGGCGATCCTCCACCTCGGGGCTGCACGTACCATCCGCCGCGAGCACCCGCCTGCGGCGGACGGCGCCATGTGCCGGACAGGCCCTGGGCAGCCGCTTCTCCCTCCCCATAGTCACCCCACCGCCGTCCCGAAAGCCACTCCCAGGCCGTAAGTCACAGCGGCCGCGGCGGCGCCGAGCGCCAGCTGCCGCAGCCCGCTGAACCACCACTGCCGCGCGGTCACCCGGGCCACGACCGCACCGCAGGCGAAGAGCCCGGCCAGCGCCAGCACCACGGCGTACCAGAGCGACGTGGCGCCCACGAGATACGGCAGGACGGGCAGGATCGCGCCGGCCGAGAAGGACAGGAACGAGGAGACGGCGGCGACCATGGGCGACGGCAGCCCGGAGGGGTCGACGCCCAGCTCCTCGCGGGCGTGCGTCTCCAGCGCCTGCTCCGGATCCCTGTGGAGCTGCCGGGCCACCTCCATGGCCAGCCGGCGCTCCACGCCGCGCGACTCGTAGACCGCCGCGAGCTCCCGCACCTCCTCCTCGGGATGGCGCCGCAGCTCGCCGCGCTCCACCTCCAGCTCCGCCTGCACCAGCTCACGCTGCGAGGCGACGGAGGTGTACTCGCCGGCGGCCATCGAGAAGGCCCCGGCCACGAGGCCCGCCAGCCCGGAGACCGCGATGGTCTGCGAGGACGCCGAGCTGCCCGCCACGCCGGCGACCAGGCCGAGGTTGGAGACCAGCCCGTCCATGGCGCCGAAGACGGTGGGGCGCAGCCAGCCCCCGCTCACGTCCCGGTGCGTGTGGTTGATGTCGGGGCCGCTCCGGCCGGGGTGGCCGCTGCGGCGCAGGCGTCCGGTCCGCTCCTCGGCCCCCGGCGCTGCCTCCTGCTCCATGACCGCCGCTTCCGCCTCGCTCCCGCACAGCGGCGGCGCCACCAGCGGCGCCACCGTCCAGGTCTTCGAAGGTATGCGCGAAGCGGCCGCCCCCGCCAGCAAGGCAGGCCGAACTTACCTGGTCAGAGCCGAGCCACCCGCCCCGTCACGACGCCCGGACCCTCCGTCGCGTCGCCGGGCGCGCCCCGGGATCCGCCGCCTTCCGGAATGCGGCCCGCCGGTGAGATCCGGGTCACAGGGGATTGACGCCCCGGACGCCTGCGCGCAACATTCCTGTCACTCACATCGCTCTCCCTGCCCAGGGCGGCCGAGGTGCGATCTGTAAACGTTTCCAGTCTCCGGGCCCCGGCCCGGCCTGCGGAGGGCGGTTCTCGTGGTGACGACAGGCGGGCCACCCACCGTCGAGACGATCGCCGAACGCGCGGGCGTCTCCATCGCCTCGGTCTCACGCGTGCTGAACGGACGCGGCGGACGGCCCGACACCGTCCGCAAGGTGGAGCGGGCGGCGGCGGAGGTCGGCTACGTGCCCAACGCCGTGGCCCGCTCCCTCAAGGGCGGCCGGTCCATGCAGCTGACCTTCGCCATGCAGGACATCGGCAACCCCGTCTACGTCGCCATGGTCAGGCAGATCCAGACGATCGCGAAGGAAGCCGGATACCGCCTGCTCCTGCATTCGACTGACGCCGTCGTCGAGGACGAGCTGGCCGTGCTGCGCAGCCTCGCGGACCGTACGAGCGACGGCCTGATCCTCTGCCCCATCCGCATCACGCCGGAGCACATCGAAGCGCTGAGCACGGCTGCCAGACCCGTCGTCGTGATCGGCTCCCTCCCCGACGGCGTCCCGGTCGACAGCGTCCGTGCCGACTCCGTCACCGGCGCCGAGCTGGCCGTACGCCACCTCGTGGAGACGGGGCGCCGACGGATCGCCTTCGTCAACGGCCCCGCCGACACCGTGCCCGGCCGCAACCGGCAGCGCGGATACCACCAGGCCCTGACCGGCTGCGGCGTTCCGGCCGACCCCGCACTGGTGGAGACCACGGACTTCACCGTCGAAGCGGGCTCGGCGGCCGCGCACCGGCTGCTGGACACCGTCCCCGGCGTCGACGCCTTCTTCTGCGCCAACGACCAGCTCGCACTGGGCGCGGCGCAGGCCCTGCACAGCCGCGAGCTGCGCATCCCCGGGGACGTGGCCGTCGTCGGC
This sequence comes from Streptomyces sp. WMMB 714, assembly GCF_900090125.1. Taxonomy (NCBI): domain Bacteria; kingdom Bacillati; phylum Actinomycetota; class Actinomycetes; order Kitasatosporales; family Streptomycetaceae; genus Streptomyces; species Streptomyces sp. WMMB 714. The sequence goes on along the minus strand of NZ_FMHJ01000005.1, from coordinate 243,743 downwards.
ATGGACGACACGGCCCTGGTGCGCGCCGGCTGGCCGCCGCTGAGCAGCGTCGACCTGGGCTCCGCCGAACGCGGGCGGATCGCGGCGCGGATGCTCCTGGAGCGGATCTCCGAGGAGTCGGCAGGCTCCTCGGAACCCGCCCCGGCCCGCGTGCGCACCGTCACGCCCCGTCTTGTCGTACGCGCCTCCTCCCACACAGCCGAGGTGACCGAATGAGCACGACCGCCCCCGCCACGGCGAAGCCGCCGCACCGCGGCACCCCGCCTCCGCGGTCGCCCGCGGCCCGCAAGCAGGCACTCGGCCTGGACCGCGACGCGTGGTTCCTGCTGCTGCCCGCGCTGCTGCCGATCCTGCTGCTGAGCGCGGGGCCGCTGCTCTACGGGGTGTCCCTGGCCTTCACCGACGCGCAGTCGGGCCGTACGGAGGTCACCAAGTTCATCGGCGCCGACAACCTCACCGACCTCCGGTTCGACTCGCTCTTCTGGAGCTCCTTCAAGATCGGCCTGGTGTGGGCGGTGTGCGTGACCGCCCTGCAGTTCGTGCTCGCCCTGGGGCTGGCCGTCCTGCTCAACCAGAACCTGCGGTTCCGGTGGCTGGCCCGAACGCTCGCGCTCGTGCCGTGGGCGATGCCCGAGGTCGTCATCGGCATCATGTGGCGGCTGGTCTACCACCAGGACGCGGGCATCCTGAACGCCACGCTCAGCGACCTGCACCTGATCTCCGAGAACGTCGACTGGCTCGCGGGAGTCTCTCTGGCGCTGCCCGCGGTGATCGTGGTGGGCGTGTGGGCCGGGATGCCGCAGACGACGGTGGTGCTGCTGGCCGGGCTCCAGAACGTCCCGCACGAGCTGCACGAGGCGGCCGCGATCGACGGGGCGGGCGTGTGGCGCCGCTTCACCAAGGTGACGTGGCCGGCGCTGAAGCCCGTCGTGCTCTCCATCACCGCGCTCAACTTCATCTGGAACTTCAACTCCTTCGGCCTGGTGTACGTGCTGACCGGCGGCGGACCGGGAGGCGCCACCCGGCTGCCGATGCTCTTCGCCTACGAAGAGGCCTTCCGCTACGGGCAGTTCGGCTACGCCGCCGCGATGGGCCTGGTGATGGTCGCCGTCGTCGCCGTACTGCTGACGATCTTCCTGCGCAACCGCCTGAAGGGGGACGACCGGTGAACCCGACACGAGGGGCCCTGGCCCGCACCGGCCAGTACCTGGCCCTGGTCTGCTACCTGGTCTTCCTGGCCTTCCCGCTCTTCTGGCTGCTCTCCACGGCGCTGAAGTCCCCCCAGGAACTGGGGTCGGTGGACCCGTCATGGCTGCCGCGGCACCCGTCCCTGGACAGCTTCACCGCCGCGTTCGAGCAGCAGCCGCTCGCACGCTCCGCGCTCAACAGCCTGATCGTGGCGGGCTGCGCGGCGGCGGTCTCGGTCGCGGTCGCGGTGCCCGCGGCGTACGCGATGGTCCGCTACCGCTCCCCCGTCTCGAAGGCGGCGACGGGCTGGATCCTGGTCAGCCAGATGTTCCCGTTCGTGCTGGTCATCATCCCGCTGTTCATGGTCCTCAAGGGCTTCCACCTCATCAACTCCCTGACCGGGCTGGTCCTCGTGTACGTCGTGTGGAACCTGCCCTTCGCCCTGTGGATGCTCCAGGGCTACGTACGGGCCGTGCCGGCGTCGCTGGAGGAGGCCGCCGCGATCGACGGCTGCGGGCGCTTCAGGACGCTGGTCAGCGTGGTCTTCCCGCTGCTCACGCCGGGCCTGGTCGCGACGGTGATGTTCTCCTTCGTCACCGCCTGGAACGAGTTCTTCTTCGCCCTGGTCCTCCTCAAGTCCCCGGAGAAGCAGACGATGTCCGTGATCCTGACCCACTTCATCGGCGCCGAGGGCGCGGCCGACCTCGGGCCGCTCGCGGCAGCGGCCGTCATGGCGACCCTCCCCAGCCTCCTCTTCTTCGCCCTGCTCCAGCGGCGCCTGGTCAGCGGCATCATGAGCGGGGCGGTGAAGGGCTGATGCGCAGGCGCGACTTCCTCACCACCACGGCGGCGGCCGCCGCTGCCACGGGCGCCGCCACCCTGCTCGGCGGCTGCGGCAGCGGCTCCGGCGGCGACTCCGGACCGCTGGACTATCTGAGCCTGGCCTGGCAGAAGGAGTCCATCGAGGTCAACAAGGCGCTCGTCGCCGAATGGAACAAGGCCAACCCCCGCTCGGCGCAGGTCCGCTACGTCCAGGGCTCCTGGGACAACGTCCACGACCAGCTCCTGACGTCCTTCGAGGGCGGTGCGGCGCCGGACATCATCCACGACGAGGCCAACGACCTCACCGACTTCGCGCACGGCGGCTACCTCGCCGACCTGGGCGACCTGCTGCCCGCGAGCCTCGAGAAGCAGATACCGGGCGCCAGTTGGGACATGGTGAGCTTCGCCGGAGGCGTCTACGGCGTGCCGTTCCTGCAGGAGCCGCGCGTGCTGATCGCCAACCGCGAGCTGCTGGAGAAGTCCGGCGCACGCATGCCCACGGCGCAACGCCCCTGGAGCTGGGCGGAGTTCGAGGACGTCGCCAGGGAGCTGACGCGCGGGCGCACCTACGGTGTCGCCTGGTCGATGAAGGAACCGGTCAACCAGTCCGTGAACCTGGCCCTGACCACCGGCGGCGCGATCTTCCACCGCGAGGGCGGCAAGGACGTCATCCGCTTCGACCGGGCCGACTCGCACGTCGTCGAGCTGATCCACCGCCAGGTGCACGAGGACCGCACGGCCGCGCAGAGCACTCTGGGCATGGCCGGGTCGGACACGCTGCCCGGGTTCTTCGCCGGCAGGTACGCGATCGTCCCGCTCAACTTCTCCTTCCGGCAGCAGGTGCAGCAGCAGGCCCCCGGCGGATTCGAATGGGTGACGCTGCCGATGCCCGCCGGAAGCGGCGCCCCCGGCGGGGGACAACTCCAGGGTGTCAGTCCGCAGACCCTGTCCATCTCGCAGGACACCAAGCGCAAGAAGACAGCCATGGCGTTCATCGCCTTCATGACTCGGCCCCGCCACATGGCCCGTCTCGCCGAGGGCGACTGGCTGGTGCCCACCGGCCGCGACGCGCTGCGGGAACCCGCGCTGAACACCGGCGAACACGGCTGGAGCACGGGCCTGCGCATCGCCTCCGACCTGCGGGCCTCCCCCGTCCTCGGCGTGCGCGGCTACCCCGAATGGAAGGACAAGGTCGCCACCCCCGCCCTGCAGGAGTACTACGGCGGCAGCATCAGCCTCAGCACCCTCCGCGACAAGCTCGTCGAGGACGGAAACCGCATCCTCGCCCGCTACCAGCGCTGAGCGACCAGCACCACAGCACAGAACGGCACGCACCATGAGCGCACTGTCCGCCTCACCCCCGGACCCTCTCCCCCTCCCCCGCACCTCCGTCCGCCCCCGGCTCCGCACCGTCCCCCGTGCCGCCCCGCCCGGCGGCGGGGAGCTGCGCGAGCGGGCGAGGGGAGGGATGCTCGGGCTCGCCGTCGGCGACGCGCTGGGCGCGCCCGCCGAGAACATGAAGCCGTCCCAGATCAGGCAGCGCTGGGGCCGCATCGAGGGCTTCGTCGAGGAGGACCCGGCGGGGACCGACGACACCGAGTACGCCATCTTCTCGGGCCTTCTCCTCGCCGAACACGGCTCGGATCTGACCCTCGCGCACGTCGAGGACGCCTGGCACCGGCTCATCGCCAACCTCGACGAAGGTCCCTTCCGGGGTGCCGGGTTCAGCGAACGGGGCACCCTGGAGAACCTCCGCCGCGGCCTGGCCGCGCCCATCTCCGCCCAGCACAGGCACGCGTGGAGCGACGGACTGGCCATGCGCGCCGCTCCCTTCGGCATCTACGCGGCCGGACGCCCCGCCGAGGCGGCCCGGCTCGTGGCCCTCGACGGCACCGTGAGCCACGAGGGGGAGGGCATCTACGGCGGCCAGGCCGTGGCGGCGGGCGTCGCGGCGGCGATGGTCGGACGGAGCACCGACGCGGTGATCGCGGCCGCGCTCTCCGTCGTCCCCGAGGACTCCTGGACGGCACGCTCGCTGCGGCGGGCGGTCTCCACCGCTCTGCGGGCCCGCCTCGACCACGGCGCCTCACGGCTGGAACGGGAGAGAGCGGTCCGCTCGGCGGTCGTCATCGGCGGCTACCCGTGGATGGACCTCGCACCGGAGGCCGTGGGGCTGGCGTTCGGCGCGTTCGCCGTCGCACGGGGCGACTTCCGGGAGTCGGTCCTCACGGCCGTCAACATGGGCCGCGACGCCGACACGACGGCCGCCGTGGCGGGGGCGCTCGCCGGAGCGCTCGGCGGCGCAGGTGCGGTGCCGCGGGAGTGGTCGGCGGCCATCGGGCCCGCACGGGGCAGCTGCCTGCCCTCGATGGCGGGCTACCACGTCGTGGACGTCGCCGAGTTGCTCACGCCCCCTGGCGACCCGGAGCGCGAAGAGGCCGGCTCATGAGCAGGACGGACGTCGAGACGGTCAAGGCCGGCGCGGCGCGCCCCGCAGCACCCGAAGCGGACGCGACGGAGACCGGCCCCGCCGACGGGACCGCCGCGGCAGCCGGCGGAGACCCGCGCCGCATCGAGGGACTGCTGCTGGGCATCGCCGCCGGCGACGCCGCCGGCTGGCCCGCCGCACGGCACCGCGCGTCCCGCATGCCGGAGTGGACGCGGCGGCTGACGCGGGAGCTCGACACCTTCGCCGAGCAGAACGCCACCACGACGCTGCCGGTGCCGATCGCGCTCAACCAGCCGCCGGAGCCGCTGCGTCTCGGCCCGTCCGACGACGCCGAATGGGCTGCCTTCACCGCCCACTCCGTACTGACCGCCGCGGGCGCGCTGCTCAGCGACCTCGGCCGCGACCGGCGGATGCGGGCGGCCGTCGACCTCGCCTGGACCGAGCTGGCGAGCGAGGTCGCCGCCGCCGCCGTGCGGGCCCCCGAGGTGGAGTCCGCGGTGCTGCCGCTGCGTGCCCGCATCTCCGTACGCGCCGGACTCGGCAATCTGGCCACCGGCCTGCGGCCACCGGCGACCGGCCACGACAACCCGCACTTCTTCGACGACGCGGCATGCGTACGCGCGTCGGTGCTGGCCGCGGTCCATCCGGGCAACCCGGCGGCCGCCGCGGAGCTCGCCGAGTGCGATGCCCGCTACACGCAGGACGGCGACGGGGTCCACGGCGCACGGGCCATGGCCGCCGCGATCGCCGACGCCCTGGGCGGCGCGGACGTCGACACCTGCGTGGCCTCGGCGCTCTCGCAGCTTCCGTCGGGCACCGAGATCCGCCGCAACGCGCGGCACGCGGTGCGCCTGGCGCGCAACGCGGTCGCCGAACGGGCCGCGCCCGGCAGCGCGTTCGCGCTCGTACCCGTCCTCGAGCACGAGATCGTCGACCACATCTACAGCTACGGCATCGCGGCGGCCGAGACGGTCCCCGTCGCACTCGCCCTCGCCGTCGCGGGCAACGGCTCCGTCGCGGAGGCCGTGCCCGCCGCCGCCTGCCTCTCGCGGGTCGCCGACTCCGCGCCCGCGCTCGCGGGCGCGCTGACGGGAGCGCTCACCGGCGGCGCCGGCATCCCCGAGAGCTGGCGCTCCGCCTGCCGGACGCTGTCGGGCTGCGCGCTCCCGCACTTCGCCGGGACCGACCTCGTCGACCTCGCCGAAGCCCTCGCCTCTACCGAACTGACCACGCCGGAAGGCACATCCGGTCAAGGAGTGAGCCACACATGACGCCCACGCTCGACGCACGCATCACCGGCTGCCTGGTCGGGGCAGCCGTCGGTGACGCACTCGGCGGCCCGGTGGAGGGCTGGACGCCGGAGCAGATCGTGGAGAGGCACGGCGGCCGGGTGCAGGGCGTCGTCGGCCCCTTCCACGAGGACTGGCGCCACGCCCGTCCCATCGCCCCGTACCACAAGGGCGACGGACACGTCACCGACGACACCCTGATGACGCACGCCCTGGTCCGGGTCTACGGGAAGGTGCGCGACCACCTCGACGCCTACGCCGTCGCCGACCACCTGGTGCCCGACCTCATCTCCAACCCCCGCTGGATCCCCGAACTGGAGGCAGAGGCACTGCCGTTGCAGCGCATCTTCCTCGCGGAGAAGTGGATCGTCGCGCGGCTGCACTACGGCCACGTCGACCCGCGCGAGGCGGGCGTCGGGAACATCGTCAACTGCGGGGCCACGATGTACATGGCGCCGGTCGGCGCGGTCAACGCCGGGAATCCCGCCGGCGCCTACGCCGAGGCGCTGGACGTGGCGGGCGCGCACCAGTCCTCGTACGGACGGGAGGCCGCCGGTGTCTTCGCCGCGGCCGTCGCGGCGGCGTACGCGCCCGGAGCGACAGTGCGCACCGTCGTCGACGCGGCGCTGTCCCTGGCGAAGGACGGGACCCGCGACGCCATCGAGGCGGTGTGCGAAGTCGCCGCCCAGCACAGCGACTTCGAGAGCGCCCTGAAACCCCTCCGGGAGGCCGTCTCGCCCTTCGACACCGTCGGCCCCGAGTACCGCAAGCCGTCCCTCGGCGCCCGGCGCCCCTCACGGCTGCACTCCATCGAGGAACTGCCCGTCGCACTGGGGATGTTGCTGGTCGGCGGCGGCGACTTCCGCCATACGGTCCTGGGTTCGGTCAACTACGGGCGCGACTGCGACTCCATCGCCACGATGAGCGGCGCGATCGTCGGCGCCCTGTACGGCGGCGACGCCGTCCCCGCCGAATGGAGCGAGGAGGTGGCCGCCGCCAGCAGGCTCGATCTCCACGCACCGGCCGCGTCCCTCTCCGAGGTGACCCGCGAGGTCTTCGCCCGCGACCTGGAGCGGCGGCGCGCCCACGAGGCCGCGTTCGCCGCCCTCGTGGAGGCGTGATGCCCGGCTCCCCCGCCCTCGGTGCTCCGCTGCGCCTCACCTGGGTGCAGCCCGAGGACCTCGTCGGCCACGAACTGCGGCAGGCGGCCGAGGAGGGCTCCGAGACGGCCGCTGTCGAACGGACCTGGCGCGCGGCGGGCGGCTCCCCCGCACCCGTACGGGCAGGCGCCTCGGCCGCCCCCGCCGACCCAGCGCTGCGCACGCTCGCCCTGCGACTCCTCGACGAACTCGCCCTGCTCCCCTCGGCGTTGGCTGCCGACGAACCGGACGACGCGGAGGCCGTACGGGCCGCATGCCCCGCCTGGCCCGCCCGCCCCGAACGGGACACCGCGGCGGCTCCCACGGCAGGCGGCGGCCTCACGGCCCGGCTGGAGGCCGGCTGGCTCGGCCGCGCCGCGGGCTGCCTGCTGGGCAAGCCCGTGGAGAAGCTGCCGCTGGCCGGCATCCGCGAACTCGCCCGCTCCACGGGCAACTGGCCGCTCGACGGCTGGTTCACGCAGGAAGGGCTCCCGGCCGAGGTCGCGACACGCTGGCCGTGGAACCGCCGCAGCGCCCCCACGTCGCTGGCCGAGAACATCGACGGGATGCCCGAGGACGACGACCTCAACTACCCGCTGCTCGGGCTGCTTCTGCTCCAGCGTCACGGCCGCGGCTTCACCACCGCCGACGTCGCCCGCCTCTGGCTGGACGAGCTGCCCGCCGGCCGTACGTTCACCGCCGAGCGTGTGGCGTACCGCAACCTCCTCGACGGCCTGGAACCTCCGGACACCGCGAGGCGGCACAACCCGTTCCGGGAGTGGATCGGTGCGCAGATCCGCGCCGACGTCCACGGCTGGACCAACCCGGGCGACCCCGCGGAGGCGGCCGAACAGGCGTGGCGCGACGCCACGTTGAGCCACACGGCCAACGGCGTCTACGGGGCGATGTTCGTCGCCGCCACCGTCGCCGCGGCGACGGGCGGCACCCCCGACGTCCTCGGCTGCCTGCGCACGGGGCTGCGCGTCGTCCCGGAGCGCTCCCGCCTGGCCCGCGCCGTGACGTTCGGAATCGAGACGGCGCTGGCCGAACCCTCCGGCACCGCCGCCGGGTTCGAGGGCGTCGTCGACCGGCTCCGCGAGGTCTACGGGCACTACCACTGGGTGCACGTCCTTCCCAACGCGGCGCTGCTGGCAGCCGCACTCACCCACGCCGACGGCGACTTCACCGGCTCCATCTGCCGTGCGGTCAGCGGCGGTTGGGACACCGACTCCAACGGCGCCACAGCCGGCTGCGTCGCCGGACTCCTCGCCGGCTCACCCGGCGCGCTGCCCTCCCGCTGGACGGCGCCGCTGAAGAACCGGCTGTCCACGACAGTCGCCGGCTTCGACGGCGCCGGCTTCGACACCCTGGCCCGGATCACCGCGTCCCTGGCCCGCCGACCGGACGGAACGCGCGCCGCGGCCGCTCCGCCGCACGCCTCCCGCCCCGTACCCGAGAACGAGCCGGCAACCCCCGAACGACAGGAGACGTCAGCACCGTGACTCCGACCACCCCAGCCCGTCCGGCCATCGCGGTCCTGGGCAGCACCAACATGGACCTCGTCGCCTACGTCGCCACCGCCCCCCGCCGCGGCGAGACCGTCACCGGCCGCGCCTTCCGCACGGTGCCCGGCGGCAAGGGCGCCAACCAGGCCGTCGCCGCAGCCCGTTCGGGCGCCGAGGTGACGATGGTCGGCGCCGTCGGCGAGGACGACTTCGGCCTACGGCTGCGCGCCGCGCTGGAGGACGCGGGTGTGCGGACGGACGGCCTGCGGACCGTCGCAGGCGAGAGCGGCACCGCGCACATCGTCGTGGACGACGAGGGCGGCAACGCCATCGTCGTCGTGCCCGGCGCCAACGGCAGCGTCAGCGCGCTCGCCGAGGGCGACGAAGCACGCATCGCCTCCGCGGACGTGCTGCTGCTCCAGCTGGAGATCCCGCTCGCCGGCGTGGTCGCGGGAGCGCGGGCCGCTCACGACAACGGCGTGCGCGTCGTGCTCACGCCGGCGCCCGCGCAGCCGCTGCCCGGTGAACTCCTCGCCGTCACCGACCTGTTGGTGCCCAACGAGCACGAGGCCGAAGTGCTCACCGGCAAGTCCGACCCGTACGACGCCGCGCACGCGCTCCTCTCCCACGTCCCGGAGGTGGTCGTCACCCTCGGCTCCCGGGGCGCCCTGTACGCGGCACGCGACGCCGCGCCCGTCCACGTGCCCGCACCCGCCGTCGAGGCGGAGGACACCACCGCGGCGGGCGACACCTTCGTGGGCGCGCTGGCCGTCGCCCACGGCGAGGGACGCGCCATGCCCGAGGCCCTGAGGTGGGCCTCCGCGGCGGCCGCCCTGTCCGTACAGCGACCGGGCGCCTCCGCGTCCATGCCCCACCGCCACGAGACCGACGCTCTCGCGGCCCAGCTCTCAGAAAGCCGGACGCCCTGATGAACGACTCCCTCACCGACGAACCCCCCGGCCCCGGCGCCGCCCTGGGAGGCCCGGCAGCTGACGGCGCCCGCGGCGGGGCCGCGCCCCTCTCCGCCCTCGGCGGTCTCCGCGTCCTCGACCTCGCCACCCTCTTCGCCGGGCCGCTCGCGGCCACCGTGCTCGGCGACTTCGGGGCGGACGTGATCAAGATCGAGCATCCGCGGAAGCCCGATCCGTCCCGTGGCCACGGACCCGCGAAGGACGGCGTCGGCCTGTGGTGGAAGCTGCTGGGCCGCAACAAGCGCAACCTGACGCTCGATCTGTCCACGCCGGGCGGCCGGGACGTCCTGCTGCGGCTGGCGGCCGAGTCCGACGTGATCGTCGAGAACTTCCGCCCCGGGACGCTGGAGAAGTGGGACCTCGGCTGGGACCGGCTGTCGGCCGCCAACCCCCGCCTGGTGCTGGCGAGGGTCACGGGCTTCGGCCAGTTCGGCCCGTACGCCCGCCGCCCCGGCTTCGGCACGCTGGCCGAGGCCATGAGCGGTTTCGCCGCGATCACGGGCGAGGCCGACGGCCCGCCGACGCTCCCGCCCTTCGGGCTCGCCGACTCCATCGCCGCGCTCTCCACCGCGTACGCGGTGATGGCCGCTCTGCGCAGCCGGGACCGTACGGGCCGGGGCCAGGTGATCGACATGGCCATCATCGAGCCGATGCTGACGGTGCTGGGCCCGCAGCCCATCTGGTACGACCAGCTCGGCCACGTCCAGCCGCGCACCGGCAACCGGTCCGCCAACAACGCCCCGCGCAACACCTACCGCTCGGCCGACGGCAGGTGGCTCGCCGTCTCCACCTCCGCACAGTCCGTTGCGGAGCGCGTCATGCGGCTCGTCGGACACCCGGAGTACATCACCGAGCCCTGGTTCGCCACGGGCGCGGGCCGTGCCCAGCACGCCGACGAACTGGACGAGGCGGTGGGCGGCTGGATCGCCCGGCACGGAGCGGACGAGGTCGTGGCGGCGTTCGAGCGGGCCGAGGCGGCGATCGCGCCCGTCAACGACATCCGCGACGTCATGGAGGACGAGCAGTACCGCGCGCTCGGCTCGATCACCGAGGTCGAGGACGAGGAGCTGGGCAGGATCCGCATGCAGAACGTGCTCTTCCGGCTCTCCGAGACGCCCGGAGCGATCAGATGGGCCGGCCGGCCGCACGGCTGCGACACCCAGGACGTCCTGACCGAACTCGGCCTGACCGAACGGGAGATCTCGGAGCTGCGGGACGGAGGCGCGCTGTGAACGCCACCCGCACCACCGGAGAACCTGGCGCCCGGGCGGACGAGGGGCCCGGGCCGCTCCCGCTGACCTGGCTCTACGTCCCGGGCGACCGGCCGGACGTCGTCACCAAGGCGCTGGCCTCCGGCGCGGACGTGGTGCTGATCGACCTGGAGGACGCCGTCGCCCCCGAGCGGAAGGCGTACGCACTGGACGCCACCGCCGAGCTGCTCGGCGATCCCCGGCCCGGCCCCGTCCCCGTCCACGTGCGGGTCAACTCGCTCAGCGGCCCGCTCGCCGGGGAGGAGGTGCGCAGGCTTGCGGCCCTCCCGGGGCTGGCGGGGCTGCGGCTGCCGAAGGTCGACACCGTGACGGACGTCGTGCGGGTCGCCCAGCAGGCGCGCGGAGCCGTCCCGTCCCCGCCCTCCGGAGGCCGCGGCACGGTTCCCGGCCTGTACCCGCTGCTGGAATCCGCTCTCGGCATCGAGCACGCCTACGCAATCGCCACCGCGCACCCCTCCGTGCGCGGCATCGCGCTCGGCGAGAGCGACCTGCGTGCGGTGCTCGGCGTGACGGGGGACGACGGACTGGCCTGGCCGCGCAGCCGGGCCGTCGTCGCCGCGCGCGCGGCCGGGCTGGCGCCGCCGCCGCAGTCGGTCTACCCGGACGTCGCCGACACCGCGGGCCTCGCCCGCTCCTGCGCGCGGGGCCGGAGCCTGGGCTTCCTCGGACGCACCGCCATCCACCCGGCCCAGCTGGAGATCATCGAGCGGGCCTACCTGCCGACCCGGCAGGAGATCGAGGAGGCCGAGGAGATCGTCAAGGCGGCGGCCGCGGACGCCGGGGCGCTCGCACTGCCGGACGGCCGCTTCGTGGACGCGGCGATCGTGGCGGGGGCGCAGCGGACCCTGGCCCTGGCACGCCGGCGGCGCTGAGGCGCTGGAGCCGGAGCTGGAGCCGGAGCTGGAGCTGGAGCTGGAGCTGGAGCTGGAGCCCCTGACGGAACCGGGGCGACGCCGGGAGGCCGGGCCGGCGGTCTGCCGGCCCGGCCTCCCGGCTTCGGGCTGATGTCAGGAAGTACCGGCTGGTTTCCCGGACTTGGCCGTCCGCGACGGCTCCTCGTCGTTCTTCGTGGCGTCCGACGCGTCCGCCGGCGGCTCGCTCTCTCCGGAGGACTCCTTCTCGGAGCTCTTCGTCAGGGACGCGCCACCGCCCCCGCCAGGAGTGAGGTCCCCGGCGTCGGGCTCGACGATCTCCTCGCGTCCTGGGTGCTTCCGGGCGGAGATCACGATCGCCGCGACGGCCCCGAGGAAGACGAGGATGGACGTCCAGTTGTTCAGGCGCATCCCGGCCAGGTGGTGGGCGTCGTCGACACGCATGTACTCGATCCAGAAGCGCCCGACGGTGTACGCGGCGACGTAGAGCCAGAAGACCCGGCCGTGCCCCAGCTTGAACCGGCGGTCCGCCCAGATCACGAGGACGGCCACGCCCACGCACCACAGCGACTCGTAGAGGAACGTCGGGTGGTACGTCGCGAGGGCGGGGGTGTCGACGGGACGGTGCTGGGCGTCGATCTCGACGGCCCAGGGCAGGTCGGTCGCCCGTCCGTACAGCTCCTGGTTGAACCAGTTGCCCCAGCGGCCGATGGCCTGGGCCAGCGCCACGCCGGGTGCGACGGCGTCTGCGTAGGCGGGCAGCGGGATGCCGCGCCTGCGGCAGCCGATCCAGGCGCCCAGGGCGCCGAGGGCCACGGCTCCCCAGATTCCCAGTCCGCCGTCCCAGATCTTGAAGGCGTCCACCCAGTTCCGGCCCTCACCGAAGTAGAGCTGGTAGTCGGTGACGACGTGGTAGAGACGGCCGCCGGCCAGGCCGAACGGCACGGCCCACACCGCGATGTCGGCGATGGTGCCCGGGCGGCCGCCGCGAGCGGTCCAGCGGCGGCTGCCGAGCCACACCGCGACGAAGACGCCGAGGATGATGCAGAAGGCGTAGCCGCGCAGCGGAATGGGGCCGAGATGGATCTCGCCGGCCGAAGGACTGGGGATGAATGCAAGGGTCTCCATGGCGGTCCCGACGCTACCTTGCCGGGCGTCATCATCGGCAATGCACTCTGTGCAACAGCTCAATAACGGCCGCGCCGCGCAAGCGGCGCTCAAGGGGTGGACGGGCACGGAGGTGTGACCGGGATCTCAGATCATGTGCCGTCCCACGGTCCGCCCACGCACCGGCAGCGGCGTCCGCCGCTGCCCGGCCGGGAGGTCCCTGACCGGGCGGTCCGCGGCCGTCAGCCCTTCTCCTCGACCTTGCGCTTCAGGCTCTCCGGGGTGAGCGGCTCCGACTGGTCGCCGTAGACGTTCTCACCGTCGAGCAGCACCGTGGGCGTCGACTGGTAGCCGGACTTCTTGAACGAGGCGGAGCTCTTCTTCACCCAGTCCTCGTGGCTTCCGTCCGTCACGCAGTCGCGGAAGCGCGAGCTGTCCAGCCCGCCGACCTTGCCGGCGAGCTTCACCAGCGTCTTCTCGTCCGCGAAGGCGTCGTCCTGCTCCTCGGGCTGGTTCTGGAACAGCACGTCGTGGTACTGGCGGAACCTTCCCTCGTCCCTCGCGCAGACGGCCGCGTTGGCCGCCGCGTGGGAGCCGGAGCCGCCCATGTTGTCGTCGATGATCGTCACGAGGTGGTACTCGGCCCGGAGCTTGCCCTGCTTCTCGAGCCCGTGGATCGTCTTGCGGAACCGCTGCTCGAACTGTCCGCACGCGGGGCAGCGGAAGTCCTCGTACACCGTGAGCTTCGCCGGTGCGTCCCGCTTGCCGACGGTGATCGGCTTGGCGTCGTTCTCGACGCCACCGCCGCTCTGCTGCGCCAGCATGGCGCCCACACCGCCCGCCGCGGCGAGCAGCGCGACCACGACGCCCGCCACCTTGAGGTTCCGGCCCCGCCGCTCGGCGGCCCGCTCCCGCTTGCGCTCTTCCCGCAGCCGCTCCGTAGCGGTGCGCTTTCCCTCATGACCCGACGGGTCCTTCTGGCTCATCACACCGTGGGCCAACGAACGGAAGGGCGGACCGCGTGCGTGCTTGTGCCCCGGTTCGCCTGAAAGAGCGAGCATCCCGAACAGCGGTACGGGACGGCGGCCGGCGCCGCCGTCCCGTCCTCCGGGCCGGGTGCCCGTGCGGGTCCGGGCCGGGTGCCCGCGCGGGCCTCAGGACGCGGTCACCCCACGCGCCGTCGCACTCCCTCGGCGAGTTCGCCGGCCAGCGCCTTCACGCCCGCGAGCCCCGCCTCCAGGTCGTCCCCGTGCGCGAGGAGCTGCTTGACGAACGCTGAGCCGACGATGACACCGTCGGCGAACTGGGCGACTTCCTCGGCCTGTTCGGCGTTGGAGACTCCGAGGCCGACGCAGACCGGCAGCGCCGTCGTCGCCTTCGTCCGCGCGACGAGGTCCTGCGCCTCCCTGCCGACGGACTCCCGCGTGCCGGTGACGCCCATCAGGGAAGCGGCGTACACGAAGCCGCTGCCGGCCTCGGTGATCTTCGCCAGGCGCTCGTCCCTGCTGCTCGGCGCGACCACGAACACCGTCGCCAGGCCGTGCTCCTCGGCCGCGCGGCGCCAGGGCCCGGACTCCTCGACCGGCAGGTCGGGGAGGATGCAGCCCGCCCCGCCCGCCTCGGCCAGTTCGGCGGCGAACCGCTCGACGCCGTAGCGGTCGACGGGGTTCCAGTACGTCATGCACAGCACGGGCTTGCCCGTCGCCGCGTGCGCCTCCCGCACCGTGCGCACGACGTCGGCGATCCGGACTCCGCCGCGCAGTGCGATGTCGTCCGCGGTCTGGATGACGGGGCCGTCCAGGACCGGGTCGCTGTGGGGCAGCCCCACCTCGACCACGTCGCAGCCGCTCTCCAGGAGCGTCACGCACGCCCGCACACCGCCGTCGACGGTGGGGAAGCCGGCGGGCAGGTAGCCCACCAGCGCCGCGCGGTTCTCCGAACGGGCCCGCGCCAGCGCGGAGTCCAGCAGCCCGATGTTCCCGGTCCCTGCGGCGGTGGCCGCGCCGCCCCCGGTGCCTGCCGACTGTCCGCTCACTTGTCCGCCCCCTCGTCGTAGAGCCCGAAGTAACGGGCCGCGCTGTCCATGTCCTTGTCGCCGCGGCCGGAGAGGTTCACCAGGATCAGGCCGTCGGGGCCCAGTTCGGCACCGAGGTCCAGGGCGCCCGCCAGCGCGTGCGCGCTCTCGATGGCCGGGATGATGCCCTCCGTCTCGCACAGCAGCCGCAGCGCCCGCATCGCCTGGTCGTCCGTGACGGCGCGGTACTCGCCGCGTCCGGACTCCTTCAGGTACGCGTGCTCCGGCCCGATCCCCGGGTAGTCCAGCCCGGCCGAGATCGAGTACGGCTCGGTGATCTGCCCCTCGTCGTCCTGCAGCACGAAGCTGCGCGAACCGTGCAGGATGCCCGGCTCCCCGACGGAGAGCGTCGCCGCGTGCTCGCCCGACTCGACGCCGTGCCCGGCGGCCTCCAGGCCGACGATCCGCACGTCCTCGTCTGGCAGGAATGCGTGGAAGAGCCCGATGGCGTTGGAGCCGCCACCGACGCACGCGGCCACGGCGTCCGGCAGCCGGCCCGCGCGCTCGACGATCTGGCGGCGGGCCTCGACCCCGATCACGCGGTGGAAGTCGCGGACCAGGCGCGGGAAGGGGTGCGGACCGGCGACCGTGCCGAACAGGTAGTGCGTGCGGTCCACGTTGGCGACCCAGTCGCGGAACGCCTCGTTGATGGCGTCCTTCAGCGTCCGGCTGCCGGAGGTGACGGGCACGACCTCGGCGCCGAGGATGCGCATGCGCGCCACGTTCAGGGCCTGGCGCTGCGTGTCGATCTCGCCCATGTAGATGGTGCATTCGAGACCGAAGAGGGCGCAGGCCGTCGCGGTGGCCACTCCGTGCTGGCCCGCGCCGGTCTCGGCGATGACGCGGGTCTTGCCCATGCGCTTCGTCAGCAGCGCCTGGCCCAGCACGTTGTTGATCTTGTGCGATCCGGTGTGGTTGAGGTCCTCGCGCTTGAGGAAGACCCGTGCGCCGCCCGCGTGCTGGGCGAAGCGCGGCACCTCGGTCAGCGGGCTGGGCCTGCCCGTGTAGTGGACCAGCAGGTCCTCCAGTTCGGCGGTGAAGGCCGGGTCGGCCTTCGCCTTCTCGTACTCGACGGCGACCTCGTCCACGGCGGCGACGAGCGCCTCCGGGATGAACTTGCCGCCGAAGGCACCGAAGTAGCCCCGGGCGTCGGGGACCCTGCCCTCGGGATCGGGAATGAAGTAGTCGGACATCCGACGTCGCTCCTCGCAGAAAAAGGGGACGGCCGGCCACGCACACGAGGGTGCGGGACCGGGAAGTTCGTTCGTCGCTGGTGGCGTATACGGCCGCAGCGTGCTGCCACCGTTCCTCGACGGCTCGGCAGGGCGCGTGCCGAGGCTCGGCGACGACGGCGCAGTCGCGCGTGCGCCGCGCTCGTGGACCCCGTCCACCGGACCCCGCCGTCACTGACGCGAGGTCACCTCGGCGGAAGGCCGCCTCGGCGGAAGAGCGGGATCAGGCCGCGGAACGGCGCGCACCGGACGCGCGCCATCGGCGCCCGTTGATCTGCCCCGGCTCGCAGCCGATGTGATACCGCACCCGGCGGCCGTGCACCCGCCTCGCGGGCGCCCTGCACCCCCGCGGGCGGCACCCGCGCGCCAGAGCCGCGTACGGCCCCGCTCCGGCTCCGTGGCGCCGGAGCCCGGACGGCGTGGAACAGCTCCGGCGGGAGTCCGTACGGGGGCCGGGGCGAGGGCGGGCGGCGGTCATCGGGGCTCAGCCCCTGCCGTGCCGCAGCGCAGGGTGGGCGCCGGCGGCGACCAGATCCGCGACGGCCGTCTTCGGGTCCTTGCCGGTGACGAGGGATTCGCCGACGAGCACGGCGTCCGCACCCTCGTTGGCGTAGGCGATCAGGTCGTGCGGACCGCGGACGCCGGACTCGGCGACCTTCACGACGTGTGCCGGGAGCTCCGGCGCGATGCGGGAGAAGTTCTCGCGGTCGACCTCGAGCGTCTTGAGATTACGCGCGTTGATCCCGACGATGCGCGCACCGGCGTCGAGAGCCCGCTGCGCCTCGTCCTCGTCGTGCGCCTCGACCAGCGGGGTCAGCCCGATCGACTCGGACCGTTCGATCAGCGAGACCAGCGCCTCCTGCTCCAGGGCGGCGACGATCAGCAGCACGACGTCGGCGCCGTGCGCCCGCGCCTCCCAGAGCTGGTACGACGAGAAGACGAAGTCCTTGCGGAGCACGGGGATGTCGACCTTCGCCCTGACGGCCTCGAGGTCGGCGAGCGATCCGCCGAAGCGCCGCTGCTCGGTGAGGACCGAGACGACGGCGGCGCCGCCCGCCTCGTAGTCCGCCGCCAGCCCGGCGGGGTCGGCGATCGCGGCGAGCGCGCCCTTCGAGGGGCTGGAGCGCTTGACCTCGCAGATCACCTTCACGCTGTCGCCCTTGAGGGCGGCGACGCCGTCCTTCGCGGGCGGGGCAGCCGCGGCGCGCTCCTTGAGTTCGTCGAGGCTGACGCGCGCCTGCCGCTCGGCAAGGTCTTCACGCACGCCTTCGATGATCTCGTCGAGCACACTCACGCGAGCGGCCTCCTTCTTGCTGGGACCGGCCTTCGCACAAGGCACAAAGGCTGGTCGGAACGGGCAGTGCGATGCTATCGGGCCTGAGCCGGAGGTCTCGCATCCGGTTGGCTCGAACTGCGTATTCGGGACAGAGCACCCGGTTGTACGCTCCGTCGCGCGCGTGCGGGGCTGCTCACGGGGCGAGCGAGGAGCCCGCCGGCAGGTTCCGCACGACCGTGAAGATCAGCGCTGCGGCCCCCAGGGCCCACCAGTGCGGGCTGCGCAGCGGCACCGTCACCGGCCTCGACCGCAGCACGCGCACCACCCAGAACACCACGAACACAGCGAAGAGTGCGAATCCGAGCACTGCCAGGGCGTTCGCGCCCAGGGCGGCCGCCACGTCTCCGTGCGCGAGGGCGTGGGCACTGCGCAGCCCGCCGCATCCGGGGCAGTAGACGCCGGTCAGCGCCAGCAGCGGGCAGACGGGATAGTGGCCGGGCTCGTTGGGGTCGACGGACCCCACGTAGGCGAAAGCCGCGCCGGCGACCGCGACGGCGGCGCCCGGCGCGACGAGCCGGGACGCCGGCGAAGCGGGCCGGCGCCCCGCGGGAGTGGGCTCCCGCCCGGTCAGGACGACTGCTCCTGCGGCTGGGCGCCGCGTCGGCCGTTCTTGGGACCGGGCTTGGACTGCCCGAGGCCCGCGGCCCGCATCAGCGCGCCGACGACACCGCCCGCGGCGATCACGACCAGCCCGGCGACGAATCCCACAGGCTCGGCCAGGACCGTGTAGATCCCCGAGATGCAGAACCCGATGAAGACGATCGTGACGCCCGTCCACGCCGCCAGGGTGTGACCGTGGCTGTTCCCCGCCATGTGTGCTCCTCGTAGTCCAACCGACTTCCGGCGAGCGGGCCGTCGGGCCCGCTCGCACCCCATTCTCCCTCTCCCCCGCGCGGCGGCCTCGCCAGGGGTGCGCTCGCCGGTGAGGCGTGCGGACACCCCGCCGTCAGCGGCTTCTTCCTCCTGCCGCGCCGCGGGGAGGCGGCGCACAGGGCGACGCGCTCAGGCGGAGCGGGGAGGGGCGCCTCCGGTGGGGTCCTCGCCGCGGTCGAGCGCCTTCCACATGTCCTCGGGACGGTCCGGGTCCACGGCGGCCGGAACGCCCCGCTGCCTGCGGGAGGTCCGTTCGTACCGCGAGCTCCCCGACATCGACGGCCACTGCGCCCCGTACCGCACGGCCAGCACGCCCGCGAGCAGCAGCAGCACGCCGCCCGCTGCGGAAAGGTACGGCCAGGCGGTGACGTGCACCGCTTCGATGCCGCTCTGCGTGAGGCCACTGGTCTTCGCCGCCTTCTCGACGAGCGGCGCCCGGTCGTCCGCGCTGAGCAGCGGCGAGACGACGGTGCCCGCACCGCACAGCGTCAGCAGCCCCGCGACCACGGCGCGGCTCTTGCGCCGTACGGCGAGGACCGCGACCAGCGAGGCCAGCCCGACCAGGGCGAGCGCGCTGGGCAGGCCCGTGACGTCGCCGCCCTTGGCCTGTACAGGCACCTGTCCCTGCGCGAAGGACGCCGTGGCCTCGCTCCACACCTGCCCGCCGGCGACGAGCGCCGCCGCCGCACCGGCCGCACCGAGCAGCAGCGCGACGCCGAGCGCGCGCCCGGCGGCACGGGAGCGGGCGGCGGCGGGTGACGCGGACCTCCCGCCGCCGCTGGGCACGGACGGGTCTCCCGCGGATCTCCCCGAGGGGGTCGCGGGAGCGGCCTGGGCGGAGCCGGTACCGCGGCCGGGTTCAGCACTGGGTTCGGCGGCGGATCCGGCAACGGGTTCGGCAGCGGCGCCGGAGCCGCTGCCGGTTCCGCTCCCGTCCGCGGTCCCGGTCTCGTCCACGGCCCCGGCCTCGTCCGCGGCCCCGGTCTCGTCCACAGTCCCGGTCTCGTCCGCGGCCCCGGTCTCACTCGGGGTCGCGGTCTCGTCCGCGGCTGCGGCGCCCGGTTCGCTGCGGGTCTCGCTGCCGGGGGTGGGGTCCTTCGCGCTGTCCGATGAGCGTGCCGATGGTACGGAAGTCACCCGTCCACGCTACCGCCGAGCTTTTCGGCGCTGCGGACCGCCCTGAGGACGGCTGCCGCCTTGTTGCGGCACTCGGTGTCCTCCGCGACGGGGTCCGAATCGGCGACCACGCCCGCGCCCGCCTGCACGTATGCCGTCCCCTGCCGCAGCAGCGCCGTGCGGATCGCGATGGCCATGTCGGCGTCCCCCGCGAAGTCCAGGTAACCGACGCAACCGCCGTACACGCCGCGCCTGGTGGGCTCCAGCTCCTCGATGATCTGCAGCGCCCTCGGCTTCGGCGCCCCGGAGAGCGTGCCGGCCGGGAAGCACGCGGCCAGGGCGTCGTAGGCGGTCCGGCCTTCGCCGAGGCGGCCCGTCACCGTCGAGACGATGTGCATGACGTGGCTGTAGCGCTCGATCGACATGAAGTCGACGACCTCGACGCTGCCCGGCGCGCACACCTTGCCCAGGTCGTTGCGCCCGAGGTCGACGAGCATCAGGTGCTCCGCCCGCTCCTTGGGGTCGGCGAGCAGCTCCTCGGCCAGAGCGGTGTCCTGCTGCGGGGTCTGGCCGCGCGGCCGGGTCCCGGCGATGGGGTGCATCATCGCCTGGCCGTCCTCGACCTTCACCAGCGCCTCCGGGCTCGACCCGACCACGTCGAAGCCGCTCATGCCGTCGGCGCCGTCCGCGAAGCGGAAGAGGTACATGTACGGGCTGGGGTTGGTCGCGCGCAGCACCCGGTACACGTCGAGAGCCGCGGCCGTGCAGGGCGTCTCGAACCGCTGCGACGGCACGACCTGGAAGGCCTCGCCGGCGCGGATGCGCTCCTTGATGTCCTCGACCCACGCCTGGTAGGTGGCGCCCCCCGAGCGGGCCGTGAACTCCGGGAGCTGCGACGGGGGCAGCACGGCGGGGGCCGCCGGCACGGGACGGGCAAGGTCCTCGGCCATGGCGTCGAGCCGGGAGACGGCGTCCGCGTACGCCTCGTCGACGCCGGTGTCGAGGTCGTTGTGGTTGATGGCGTTGGCGATGAGCATCACCGTGCCGTCGCGGTGGTCGAGCACGGCCAGGTCGGAGGCGAGCAGCATCGTCAGCTCGGGCAGCGCCAGGTCGTCGGCCGTCGTCCCGCTCTCACCGACCTTCTCCAGCCGGCGCACGACGTCGTAGCCGAGGTAGCCGACCATCCCCCCGGTGAACGGCGGGAGATCAGTGTCCTCGTGCAGGTCGCGCGGGGTGTGCAGGGCCTCGACGGTCTCGCGGAGCACCCGCAGCGGATCGCCCTCCGTGGGGACCCCGACGGGCGGGGCGCCGAGCCACTGGGCCGACCCGCCGCGCACGGTGAGAGTGGCGGCGCTGCGCACGCCGATGAAGGAGTAACGCGACCACGTCCTGTTGTTCTCCGCCGACTCCAGCAGGAACGTCCCGGTCCGCTCGGCGGCGAGTTTGCGGTACAGCGCGATGGGGGTGTCGCAGTCCACGAGCAGGCGCCGGGTCACGGGGATGACCCTGCGGTCCTTCGCGAGCGTACGGAAGGCGTGGAGATCCGGAGTCGTCATGCTCGGTGACCTTAGTTGCCGTCAGCGCCGGTTGCCGTCAGCGGTCCGCGGCGACCGCCCCCGGGCGGACTCTTCCGGGCCCGGCCGGGACGTGTCCCGCACGACCGGGGCCAGTTCACCGGCGTCGAAGCAGGTGCGGTCACCGGTGTGGCAGGCGGCCCCGACCTGGTCGACCTTGACGAGCACCGTGTCGCCGTCGCAGTCGAGGGCGACCCCGCGCACGTGCTGCACGTGGCCCGACGTGTCGCCCTTGGCCCAGTACTCGCGGCGGCTGCGGCTGTAGTACGTGGCGCGCCCCGTGGTGAGCGTCCGGTGCAGGGCCTCGTCGTCCATCCAGCCGAGCATCAGGACCTCGCCGGTGTCGTACTGCTGGGCGACGGCGGGGAAGAGGCCGTCGGCGTTGCGCTTGAGGCGCGCGGCGATCGCGGGGTCGAGGGCGCTGGCGGGAGGTCGTGCAGGCATGACGCCATTGTCCCTCATCAGGGGACCTGCCGACGCCGCGCGGAACAGGTCGCCGCCGCGGCTCACGACGGCGCCCCCGGCACGTCCGCCGGCGCCCGTACGCCGCAAGGTCGACCGCGTGGCCGCTCCCGCCGCGCCGGGCGGCTGCCGCGGCGCCGGTTATCGGGCAGTTGGAGGCGTGGCGCCCCAAATCGCCGCCACCGCGGGCCACCGGTCGTACGCTTGGCGGCATGTCGACCCATGCCAAGCGTGAACGTCTCATCCTGGCCGATCTGTTGGAGAGCAGCGGGCCGGAGGCCCCGACCCTGTGCGAAGGCTGGAAGGCCCGGGACCTGGCCGCGCACGTGGTCGTACGGGAGCGCCGTGCCGACGCGGCGGCCGGCGCCCTCATCAAGCCGCTGGCGCAGCGCCGGGACCGGGTGCACGGGGAGTTCACCTCCAAGCCGTACGAGGAACTGATCCAGCTCATCCGCACCGGGCCGCCCCGCTCGTCCCCCTTCGCGCTCAAGCAGGTCGACGAGGCGGCGAACACCATCGAGTTCTACATCCACGCCGAGGACGTCCGCCGCGCCGCCCTCGACTGGACTCCGCGCGAGCTGGACTCCGTCTTCCAGGACGCCCTGTGGAAGCGCCTGGAGAGCACCGCCCGCGTCTTCGGCCGCAAGTCGCCGGTCGGGCTCGTGCTGCGCCGGCCCAACGGGCAGACGGTGGTGGCCCGCAAGGGCACGCCGGTCGTCACCGTCACCGGCGAGCCCGGCGAGCTCGTGCTGTACGTCTCGGGGCGCCAGCGCGTCGCGCGCGTGGAGACCGAGGGCGAGAAGGAAGCCGTGGCGCGGGCGCACGAGGCGCAGTTGGGGATCTAGGGAGGTTCGGAGGGGCCGCGTTCCCACGCGCGGACCGATCGCACGGCGGCAGGCATCACCAGGCCTGCCGCCGTGCGCGCTCTCCGGGGTCGCCCGGGGCCGGCAACACCGCGTCCCCGCCCCGCCGTTCAACGCCCCCACCCCGACCGGACTTGGCGGCTCACCGCACCGATCGTTCGATGATCCGCTGGAGTTCGCGTGCCGCACGGGGCGGTGAGACGTCGCTGCGGTGGGCGACCGAGATCGTGCGGTGCAGGCCGGGGCGGGCGAACGGTGTGACGCGCAGGCCCGAGCGGTCGGCGACCATGCGGGGTACGACGGCGATGCCGAGGCCCGCCCGTACGAACCCGAGCACGGCGTCCATCTCGCCGCCCTCGACGGTGAATTCGGGCTCGAATCCCTCGGCGCGGCAGGCGGCGAGCGTGAACTCCCGCAGGTCGTAGCCGCGTCGGAACATCGCCAGCGGGTGCTCGCGCAGGTCGGCGACGCGCAGGGCACGCCTGCGGACGGGCGGGGGCCCGGCCGGCGCGGAGACGGCGACCAGTTCCTCGCGCAGCAGCTCGGCCGTGGTCAGCGCGGGCGCCTGGACGGGGAGCGGGGTGATGACGAGCGCGAGGTCGAGTTCGCCTTCCGCGAGGACGCGGACAAGGTCCTGCGAGCCGCCCTCGTGGACGTGGAGTTCGACGCCGGGGTAGCGGGCGTGGAAGTCGCGCAGCACGTCCGGAACGAGACTGGCGCACAGGCTCGGCGGCGCCCCGAGCCGCACCCGCCCGCCGCGCAGCCGGGCGACCTCCTGCACCTCGCGGCGCGCGGTCTCGGTGTCGGCGAGGATGCGCCGGGCGAGGGGCAGCAAGGCCTCCCCCGCGTCGGTGAGGCCGATGTGGCCGCGCGCCCGGTGGAACAGCTCGGCGCCCAGCTCCCGCTCCAGGGCACGGATCTGCTGCGAGAGGGACGGCTGGGCCACGTGCACGGCCTCGGCAGCCCGGGTGAAGTGCCTGGTGTCCGCGACGGCGGTGAAGTACCGGAGCTGGTGCAGCTGCATACGGCAAGCATAGGTAGCGATAGTCTGTGGCTATCGAAATCAGCTCCAGCCTCTCTTGGACTAATCGCCGGAGCCTCTTTAACGTCGGCCGCATGGCAACGGCGACAGGACCCCGTCCCACAGGCCGGAAAGCCCCCCGGGAACCCCGGGGACCCCGGCGGCCGAGGACGTGGCCGGGCAGGCTGTGGGGCTCGACCATCGGCAAGAAGGCCGTCATGGCGGTCAGCGGCCTGATCATGCTGCTGTACCTGGTCGTGCACATGCTGGCCAACCTCAAGATCTTCTTCGGGGCGGCCGACTTCAACGGCTACGCGCACTGGCTCCGCACCGTCGGCGAGCCGTTCCTCCACCACGAGTGGTTCCTCTGGTCGGCGCGGGTGGTGCTGCTGGCGGCCGTCACCGCTCACGCCGTCTCCGCGTACCGGCTCAGCCGTCTGGACCGCGCGGCGCGGCCGCAGCGGTACGTCCACAGGCGGCGCCGCGCGAGCTACGCCACGCGCACGATGCGGTGGGGCGGCGTCATCCTCGGGCTCTTCGTCGTCTGGCACGTCCTCGACCTCACGACTCTGACCGTCAACGAGCGCGCCGCGCCGGGACGTCCGTACGAGAACGTGGTGGCGACCTTCTCCACCTGGTACGGCAACACCGTCTACCTCGCGGCGATCCTCGCTCTGGGGCTCCACGTCCGGCACGGCTTCTGGAGCGCCGCACAGACCCTCGGGGCCGGACGGGCCCGCCGGGACCGGGCCCTGAAAGCGACGGCGAACGTGCTGGCGGCCGTGCTGACGCTCGGCTTCGTCTCCGTACCCGTAGGCGTGATGACCGGATTGGTGGGCTGATCGGCATGAACCGTCACCTGGACTACCTCGGCTACCGCACCGGCGAACCGCTGCGCGACACCAAGGCGCCCTCCGGGCCCGTCGCCGGCCGCTGGGACGCCCGCAGGTTCGACGCCGCCCTGGTCAACCCGGCCAACCGCCGCAAGTACACCGTGATCGTCGTCGGGACGGGCCTCGCGGGCGGCTCCGCGGGCGCGACGCTCGCCGAACAGGGCTACCGCGTCGTGCAGTTCTGCTACCAGGACTCACCGCGCCGCGCGCACTCCGTCGCGGCGCAGGGCGGCATCAACGCCGCGAAGAACTACCGCAACGACGGCGACTCGGTGCACCGCCTCTTCTACGACACCGTGAAGGGCGGCGACTTCCGCGCCCGCGAGTCCAACGTGCACCGCCTCGCGCAGATCTCCGTCGAGATCATCGACCAGTGCGTCGCCCAGGGCGTGCCCTTCGCCCGCGAGTACGGCGGACTCCTCGACACACGTTCGTTCGGCGGGGTGCAGGTCTCGCGCACGTTCTACGCCCGCGGCCAGACGGGGCAGCAGCTGCTGCTCGGCGCGTACCAGGCCCTCTCCCGCCAGATCGCCGCCGGGAACGTGGAGATGCATCCACGCACCGAGATGCTCGACCTCGTCGTGGTCGGCGGACGCGCCCGCGGCATCGTCGCCCGCGACCTCGTCACCGGCCGCGTCGGCACCTACTTCGCAGACGCCGTCGTCCTCGCCACCGGCGGGTACGGCAACGTCTTCCACCTCTCCACCAACGCCAAGAACTCCAACGCCACGGCCGTCTGGCGCGCCCACAGGCGCGGCGCCCACTTCGCCAACCCGTGCTTCACCCAGATCCACCCCACCTGCATCCCGCGCTCCGGGGACCACCAGTCCAAACTGACGCTGATGAGCGAGTCGTTGCGCAACGACGGACGCATCTGGGTGCCCGCCGCCCGCGGCGACGGGCGTCCGCCGGAGCAGATCCCGCACGAGGAGCGGGACTACTACCTGGAGCGGACGTACCCCGCCTTCGGCAACCTCGTGCCGCGCGACATCGCCTCACGCGCCGCGAAGAAGGTCTGCGACGAGGGCCGGGGAGTGGGCCCGGGCGGCCAGGGCGTCTACCTGGACTTCGCCGACGCCCTCGAACGGATGGGCCGCGCCGCCGTGGAGGAGAGGTACGGCAACCTCTTCGAGATGTACGAGCGGATCACCGCCGAGGACCCGTACACCACGCCCATGCGCATCTACCCCGCGATCCACTACACGATGGGCGGGCTGTGGGTGGACTACGACCTGCAGACCACGGTGCCGGGGCTGTTCGCCGTCGGCGAGGCCAACTTCTCCGACCACGGCGCCAACCGGCTGGGCGCGTCCGCTCTCATGCAGGGGCTGGCCGACGGCTACTTCGTGCTGCCCGCGACTCTCGGCGACTTCCTGGCGCGCCATCCGCACGACGAAGTCCCCGACGGGCACCCGGCGGTGGCCGAAGCCGTCGGCTCCGTCACCTCCCGGCTGGAGCGCCTCCTCGGCGTCGGCGGCGACCGCACCCCGGAGTCCTTCCACCGGGAACTCGGCGAACTCCTCTGGGACGAATGCGGGATGGCGAGGTCGGACACGGGTCTCCGCAAGGCCCTGGAGCGGATTCCGTCGCTGCGCGAGGAGTTCTGGCGCCGTGTCACGGTGCCCGGAACCGGTGAGGGGCTCAACCAGTCGCTGGAGCAGGCCAACCGGGTCTCCGACTACCTGGAACTGGCCGAGCTCATCTGCCTGGACGCCCTGCACCGCACCGAGTCCTGCGGCGGCCACTTCCGGGAGGAGAGCCGGACACCTGAGGGCGAAGCCCTGCGCGACGACGAGGAGTTCGCCTACACCGCCGCCTGGGAGCACACCGGCACCGGCACCCCGCCGGTCCTGCACAAGGAGGACCTGGTCTTCGAGTACGTACATCCCACGCAGCGGAGCTACGCATGAGGCTCACCCTGAACATCTGGCGCCAGACGGACGCCGCCTCCCCCGGCGGCATGCGCACGTACGAACTGGACGGCGTCTCACCGGAGATGTCCTTCCTGGAGATGCTGGACACCCTCAACGAGGAGCTGACCCGGCGCGGCGAGGAACCCGTCGCCTTCGACCACGACTGCCGCGAAGGCATCTGCGGCGCGTGCGGAATGGTCATCAACGGGCAGGCCCACGGCCCGGAGCGCACCACTGCCTGCCAGCTGCACATGCGGCACTTCTCCGACGGTGAGACCATCGACGTCGAGCCGTGGCGGGCCGCGGCCTTCCCCGTCGTGAAGGACCTCGTCGTGGACCGCGGCGCGTTCGACCGTGTCGTCGGCGCCGGAGGCTACATCACGGTCCCGACCGGCTCCGCCCCGGACGCCCACGCGACTCCCGTGCCGAAGCCCGCCGCGGAGACGGCCTTCGAGCACGCCGAATGCATCGGCTGCGGCGCGTGCGTGGCCGCCTGCCCCAACGGTTCGGCGATGCTCTTCACGTCGGCCAAGGTCAACCATCTGGCCGCGCTGCCGCAGGGCGCGCCCGAACGGGAGTCCAGGGTCCTGCGGATGGTGGAGCAGATGGACGAAGAGAGCTTCGGCGGCTGCACGTTGACGGGCGAATGCGCGACGGCCTGCCCCAAGGGCATCCCGCTCTTCTCCATCTCCTCGATGAACCGCGAGTACCTGCGCGCGGTGCGCAAGGGCGGGGAGGCCGCGGACTGACGAGAGCGCGGATGAACGAGGCGAACGCGGATGAACGGGGCGAGCAGGCACGCGAGTTGGGATCCTGACGAACCGTCAGATGACAGCGGTGCCGATCAGGCCCTCTCTGGTGACCAGCGCGGCGAGCTCGTCCTCGCTCAGCCCCTCCGTGCCGTCCGGCCGCCGCGGCAGCACCATGTACCGGCTCTCCGCGCTGGAGTCCCACACGGTGACGGCGGTGGTCTCCGGCAACTCGAAGCCGAACTCCGCCAGCACGGCACGGGGTTCGCGCACGACACGCGAACGGTAGGCCTCGCTCTTGTACCAGGAGGGCGACGGCCCGAGCAGCGCCACCGGGTAGCAGCTGCACAACGTGCAGACCAGCACGTTGTGCGTCTCAGGGGTGTTGGCGACGACCTTCAGCCGCTGCTCCTGGAGCCCGCCGGCCATGGAGAGGCCGACCTCGGGCAGCGCGGCGTTGGCGTCCGCGAGCAGCCGCTCGCGGAAACCCGGGTCGGTCCAGGCGCGGGCGGCGATGCGCGCGCCGTTGAGCGGCGATGCGCCCCGCAGCACGGAGGTGAGGACGGCGTCCAGTTCGCCGTCGGTGACGAGGCCGTCCGCCACGAGCCGCTCCTCGAGGCGGCGCACTCGCGCGGCGATCGGGTTGCCTGCGTGCGTTCCGCTCATCTCACGCCTCCTCGTTCGGAGCGTACGGCTCCAGATATGACTGCCACAGGTCCAGCGTCACCTCGTGGTCGCCCTCGCCCCACAGGTCGCGGGCGGCGAAAGCGACGGTGTAGACGGGCTCGACACGCGGCTCCTCCCGGCGCCGTGCGACGTCGTCGGCGAGGGGCCAGCTGCCGGTGACGGACACGACACGTCCGATGCGCCCCCGCGCGTACGTGGGCAGCCGCGTGTGCCAGTCGGGGTCGACGGCGACGGCGCGGACCCGGTCCCCGGGGGTGAAGTGGGCGGGCAGCGCCTCGCGTTCAGCCATCCGTTCCGCCCGCCCCGCCGGTGAGCTCCTCGATCGCGTGCAGCCAGCGCTCGTAGTACGAGGCGGCCAGATACTCCTGCGGCGGCATGCGTTCGATGGCGTCCCGGAACTCGTCGAGGCTGTAGACGCCCCTGCGCACCAGCGAGACGTTCAGCGCGTAGACGCGTGCCTCCCAGTCCGCGTGGAAAACGGGTTCGTTCTCCTCCGGCACGACGGGCCCGAAGCCCGTCTGCCCTCCCACGTCGTTCACCCTGCTCATGCGCCGCAGCCTATTCCGGCGCCGCGAGGGCCGGGAAGCGCCCGGATCTCCAGCGCGCCGCGGCGGCACCCCCGGACGTGCGGTGAGGCCGGACGCGGCCGGGTGAGCGGCCGAAGCCGCACGATGAGTTCTCCTCCCCGCCAGGGTCCGCACGGTCAGCCGACCTTGCGAGGAGAGAGTCATGTTGCTGGCTGACAGGACGGCGATCGTCCACGGCGGCTCTGGAGCGGTGGGGGCAGCGGTCGCCCGCGGCTTCGCACGTGAGGGCGCCGTCGTCCACCTCACCGGGAGGACGGTTCCGGCGCTCGAAGCCGTCGCGCGGCGCATCCGTGACGACGGTGGATCCGCGCATGTGGCTGAGCTGGACGCCACGGACCGCGACGCCGTCGAGCGCCATGCCGCCGCGGTGGCCGCACGGCACCTGGTCCGCCGCGGCAGCGGCGTCGCGATCGTGGAAGGGCACGGGACCGTACCGTCGTTCGTGGTCACCGGCCTCACCCGCGACCGGAGGCGCGAGGGCCGCGGCGCCTCGTCCCGCGTTCACCGCACCGGGTGGCCCGCTTCCTTCAGGGTGTGCTTGACGTCGCCGATGCTCAGGTCGCCGAAGTGGAAGACCGAGGCGGCCAGCACCGCGTCCGCGCCCGCGCCGACGGCTGCCGGGAAGTGCTCCAGGCGTCCGGCACCGCCGGAGGCGACCACCGGAACCGTCACCTCGGCGCGGACCGCTCCGATCATCTCCGTGTCGTAGCCGTCCTTCGTGCCGTCGGCGTCCATGGAGTTCAGCAGGATCTCCCCCGCACCCAACTCCCCTGCCCTGTGCGCCCATTCGACGGCGTCGATGCCCGTGCCGCGCCGGCCGCCGTGCGTGGTCACCTCGAAGCCCGAGGGCGTGGCGGTCCCGTCCCCGCAGCGCCGCGCGTCCACGGAGAGCACGAGCACCTGGCGGCCGAAGCGTTCCGCGATCTCCCGGATCAGGTCCGGACGTGCGATCGCGGCGGTGTTCACCCCGACCTTGTCGGCGCCGGCGCGCAGCAGCCTGTCGACGTCGTCGCCCGTGCGGACGCCGCCTCCGACCGTCAGCGGGATGAAGACCTGCTCGGCCGTGCGCCGCACGACGTCGTACGTGGTCTCCCGGTCAGACGAGGACGCCGTGATGTCGAGGAAGGTCAACTCGTCGGCGCCTTCCGCGTCGTAGACCTTGGCCATCTCGACCGGGTCCCCGGCGTCGCGCAGGTTCTGGAAGTTGACGCCTTTGACGACCCGGCCGGCGTCCACGTCCAGGCAGGGGATGACTCGTACGGCGACGGACATTGCTGTGTTGCTCCTTGCAGATGCGTGACGCGTGCGAAGCCGATTCGCAGCACGCGTACGGCAGTCGGACGTTCCAGGGTTCCGGGGGTCTCGCCGCGACGCGGCTACGCGGCCCCGCGGAAGGCTTCGAGTTCCACTTCCACCAGCACCCGGGAGTCGACGAAGCCGGAGACGACCACCACGGTGGCGGCGGGCCGCACCTCTTCGAAGATCTCCCGGTGCGCACGGCCCGCGAACTCCACGTCGCGCGAGTGCGTGAGGTACACCCGGGTGCGGATCACCGACGAGGCGTCGAGTCCGAAGGGCGTCAGGGCCTTCAGCGCGTTGCCGAACGCCGCCTTCGTCTGCTCGTACGGGTTGCCTTCCCCCATCAGCTCGCCGCCGTCCGCGAGGGGAAGCGTCCCGGCGACGAGCACCCGGTCGCCCGCCGCGACGGCGCGCGCGAATCCGATCGACTCCTCCCAGGGGCTGCCGGACTGGACACGCTCGACGTCGCGCGATTCGGGCGGAGTCATGACGAGACGGCCTCCAAAGCCTCTTCCAGGGTGAACGCCTTGGCGTAGAGGGCCTTCCCCACGATCGCGCCTTCGACGCCCTCCGGCACCAGCGACGCGATCGCGCGCAGGTCGTCGAGGGAGGAGACGCCGCCGGAGGCGACGACGGGGCGGTCCGTGGCGGCGCAGACGTTCCGCAGCAGCTCCAGGTTGGGGCCCTTGAGGGTGCCGTCCTTGTTGATGTCGGTCACGACGTAGCGGGCGCAGCCCTCCGCGTCGAGGCGCTCCAGGGTCTCGTACAGGTCGCCGCCGTCCCTCGTCCAGCCGCGGCCGCGCAGCGTCGTCCCCCGGACGTCCAGACCGACGGCGATCTTGTCGCCGTGCTCGGCGATGACCTTGGCGACCCATTCGGGCGTCTCCAGGGCGGCCGTGCCGAGGTTGACGCGGCGGCAGCCGGTGGCGAGCGCGGCGGCGAGGGTGTCGTCGTCGCGGATGCCGCCGGACAGTTCGACCTTGATGTCCATGGCACGGGCGACCTCGGCGATACGGGCGCGGTTGTCGCCCGTGCCGAAGGCCGCGTCGAGGTCCACGAGGTGCAGCCACTCGGCGCCTGCGCTCTGCCAGGCGAGCGCGGCCTGCAGCGGGTCGCCGTAGGCCGTTTCGGAACCCGATTCGCCGTGCACGAGGCGTACGGCCTGTCCGTCGCGGACGTCGACGGCGGGAAGGAGCTCCAGCTTGCGGGCGGACTGTCGGGAGGATTCGGGCACTTTCGGCATCTCCGGGCTTCGAAGTGGTGGTACTGGTGGGGCTCGGCGGCCGGACGTCAGAGCGTGGCGGTCCAGTTGGCGAGCAGCCGGGCGCCTGCGTCACCCGACTTCTCGGGGTGGAACTGCGTCGCCCACAGCGGGCCGTTCTCCACGGCCGCGACGAACGGTGCACCGTGCTCGGCCCAGCTGACGAGCGGTGCGCGCATCGCCGGGTTCGTGGAGGTCAGTTCCCAGTCCTGCACGGCGTAGGAGTGGACGAAGTAGTAGCGCGTGTCCCCGTCCAGCCCTGCGAAGAGGAGCGAACCGGCCGCGGGCTCCACGGTGTTCCAGCCCATGTGGGGCACGGTGTGGTCGGCGTCGGCCTTCAGGGGGCCGACCGTGCCCGGCCATTCGCCGAGACCTTCCGCCTCGACGCCGTGCTCGATGCCGCGCGAGAAGAGGATCTGCATGCCCACGCAGATGCCCATCACGGGGCGTCCTCCGGCCAGGCGCCGCTCGACGATCCAGTCGCCGCGGGCTTCACGCAGCCCCTCCATGCAGGCGGCGAACGCCCCGACTCCGGGCACCAGCAGCCCGTCGGCCTCCATGGAGGCGTCGTAGTCGCGGGTGATCTCGACGTCCGCGCCCGCCCGTACGAGGGCCCGCTCGGCCGAACGCACGTTGCCGAAGCCGTAGTCGAAGACCACCACCCGCTTGCGTCCGCTCATGACCACACCTCCAGCCGCAGGACTCCGGCGAGCAGCGCCAGCAGCGCACCGCTGCCGAGGACGGCGACGACGCTCTTCGGCAGCTTCTGCCGCCAGAACGAGATGGCGCCGCCCAGCAGGAACAGGCCGACGAAGATGAGAACCGCCGCGAGACCCGTCACAGTGCGCCCTTCGTCGAGGGGATGCCGGTCTGCCGGGGGTCGATCTCGCTGGCGTGGCGCAGCGCGCGGGCCAGCGCCTTGAACTGGCACTCGACGATGTGGTGCGCGTTGCGCCCGTACGGGACGTGCACGTGCAGGGCGACCTGCGCCTGGGCGACGAAGGACTCCAGGATGTGCCGCGTCATCGTCGTGTCGTACTCGCCGATCATGGGGGCCATGCCGTCGGGTTCGGTGTGCACCAGGTACGGGCGTCCCGACAGGTCGACGGTCACCCGCGCCAGCGACTCGTCCAGCGGCACCGACGCGTCCGCGAAGCGGACGATGCCCCGCTTGTCGCCGAGTGCCTGCTTGAAGGCGGCGCCGAGCGCGAGAGAGGTGTCCTCGATGGTGTGGTGGCTGTCGATGTGCAGGTCGCCCTCGGTCTTGACCGACAGGTCGAAGAGGCCGTGGCGGCCGAGCTGGTCGAGCATGTGGTCGTAGAAGCCGACGCCTGTCGCGACATCCACCTTCCCGGTTCCGTCGAGGTTGATCTCGACGAGGACCGAGGTCTCCTTGGTGGTGCGCTCGACGCGGCCCACGCGGGCCAGAGTCATCGAGAAGTCTCCTTTGTCACTGCGCGTACCGCGTCGAGGAACGCGTCGTTCTCTTCGGGCGTGCCGGCGGTCACCCTCAGCCGGCCGGGCACGCCGTTGTCCCGGACGAGGACGCCGTGCTCCAGCAGCGCCCGCCAGGTGGCGTGTGCGTCGTCGAACTTGCCGAACTGCACGAAGTTGGCGTCGGAGTCGGTGACTTCGCAGCCGAGGGCCCGCAGCTCACGCACCAGCCGGTCCCGTTCGTCCTTGAGCCGCTGGACGTATCCGAGCAGCGTCCCGGTGTGTTCGAGGGCGGCCAGCGCGGTCGCCTGCGTGACCGCCGAGAGGTGGTAGGGCAGCCGGACCAGCTGCACCGCGTCGACGACGCCGGGGTCCGCCGCCAGGTAGCCGAGCCGCAGCCCCGCCGCACCGAACGCCTTCGACATCGTACGGGTCACCACGAGGTTCGGGCGGCCCTCCAGCAGCGGCAGCAGCGAGGGGCGGTGCGAGAACTCGCCGTACGCCTCGTCGACGATCACCATGGACGGCTTGGCCGCCTGCGCCGCGTCGTACAGCGCGAGCACGGTCCCGGCATCGACGGCGGTGCCTGTGGGGTTGTTGGGCGAGCAGACGAAGACCACGTCGGGCTGCTGCTCCGCTATGGCCTCCGCCGCCGCCGGAGCGTCGATGGTGAAGTCCGCACGGCGCGGGCCGGACAGCCAGCCCGTGCCGGTGCCGCGGGCGATGAGCGCGTGCATCGAGTACGAGGGCTCGAAGCCGATCGCCGTGCGCCCCGGTCCGCCGAACGTCTGCAGCAGCTGCTGGATGATCTCGTTGGAGCCGTTGGCGGCCCAGACCTGTTCCCGCTCCACCGGGAAGCCTGCGGCCCCGGTCAGGTACGCGGCGAGGGCGGTGCGCAGCTCGACGGCGTCCCGGTCCGGGTAGCGGTTGAGGGTGCGCGCGGCCTCGGTGACGCGTTCGCCGATGCGCCGTACCAGCTCCTCGGGCAGCGGGTACGGGTTCTCGTTCGTGTTCAGCCGTACGGGCACGTCCAGTTGAGGGGCGCCGTACGGGGACTTTCCTCGCAACTCGTCCCGGACGGGGAGAGCTTCCATGCCGGTCACTTGCTCTGCG
The DNA here is from genome assembly GCF_900090125.1 of Streptomyces sp. WMMB 714. Classification (NCBI taxonomy): domain Bacteria; kingdom Bacillati; phylum Actinomycetota; class Actinomycetes; order Kitasatosporales; family Streptomycetaceae; genus Streptomyces; species Streptomyces sp. WMMB 714. The sequence continues at coordinate 210,643 of NZ_FMHJ01000005.1, read as the reverse complement.
GCACCTTCCACTCGAACCTTGCCTTCAGCGCCGTCCCGTGCGCGGGCAGGTCCTCCGCCTCCGCGAGGGCGACGACGTGGTGCGTGACCTCGGCCAGCGCGTCGCGCGTGTACTCCACGACGTGGATGCCGCGCAGGAAGGACTGCACCGACAGGCCGGAGGAGTGGCAGGCACAACCGCCGGTCGGCAGCACGTGGTTGGAGCCGGCGCAGTAGTCGCCGAGGGAGACGGGGGCGTAGGGGCCGACGAAGACGGCGCCCGCGTTGCGCACGCGGGCCGCCCACTCCGCGGCGTCCTGCGTCTGGATCTCCAGGTGTTCGGCGGCGTAGGCGTTCACCACCGCGAGTCCGTCCTCGAGGGAGTCGACGAGCACGATGCCCGACTGGCGTCCCGTCAGCGCCTCGGTGATCCGCTCGCGGTGCCGCGCCGCGGCCACCTGCTCCTTCAGCTCGCCCTCGACGGCCTCGGCCAGCTCCACCGACGGTGTGACCAGCACGGCCGCGGCCACGGTGTCGTGCTCGGCCTGGCTGACGAGGTCGGCGGCCACGTGCGCCGGGTCGGCGGAGGAGTCGGCGAGGATCGCGATCTCGGTGGGCCCGGCCTCGGAGTCGATGCCGATACGGCCCTTGAGCAGTCGCTTCGCTGCGGCGACGTAGATGTTGCCGGGCCCGGTGACGAGCTGCGCGGGCGGGCACTCGGCGGTGCCGTACGCGAACATCGCGACAGCTTGCGCACCGCCGGCCGCGTAAACCTCGTCGACCCCGAGCAGCGCGCACGCCGCCAGGATCGTCGGGTGCGGCAGGCCCCCGAACTCGGGCTGCGGAGGCGAGGTGACCGCCAGCGAGCGGACTCCGGCCTCCTGCGCGGGCACCACGTTCATGACCACGGACGACGGGTAGACGGCGCGGCCGCCGGGCACGTAGAGCCCGACCCGCTCGACCGGCACCCAGCGCTCCGTGACGGTGCCCCCGGGCACCACGTTCACCGTCGAGTCGCCGCGCCGCTGCGCGCGGTGGACGATGCGGGCCCGCCGCACCGACTCCTCCAGCGCCCTGCGTACCTCGGGGTCGAGCTGCTCCAGCGCCTCGGAGAGCGCCTCACGGGGGACGCGCACGCGCTCCAGCGTCACGCCGTCGAACCGCCGCGCGTAGTCGACGAGCGCCGCTGTGCCACGATGCCGGACGTCGTCGCAGATGGGCCGCACCTTCTCCAGGGCGGCCTCGACGTCGAGCTCGGCACGGGGCAGCAGGTCACGGTCGATGCCGCCGTCGGAGGAGACGGCGGAACCGCGCAGGTCGATTCGGGAGATCACGGATCCAGTCTCTCAGACCGCCTCCGGCCGCCGGCCTTCCGTATCAGTGAGTGATACGCATCCCAGGAGACGATCGTCGCCTCTGGCGTTCATACGGTCACAGAGAGGGAATGAAGCGGACGGACGCCGGGGCGGGGGCCCGGAGACCCGTCCCGACCAGCACAGTCACAGACCGAGGGGGAAGCGACCCGGTGAGCGAGGACCTGGAGTCCAGAGAGCCGCCTTCCTGGCTCACGAGAGCCGAGTGGGGAATGTGGCAGGCGTTCCTCAACGGCAGCGCGTACGACCTGCGCACCGGCGAGGCCGAACTGGACGACCCCAACGGCGACCACGTCTGGGGGCCGGACCGAACCGTCCGCGCGCGCGTCATCTCGCTGCTTCTGCTGCACGGCCCTCCGCCCCTGCTGGGCCGCGTCGCCTCACTGCACCTGGCCGGGGCCCAGATCACGGACGTGCTGGACCTCTCGGGCGGCGCCATCGAGCCGTACTTCGAACTGCGGCAGTGCCGCTTCGACTCGGAGGTGCGCATGGCCGAGGCGCGCATCCACACCGCACGCCTCGTCGACTGCTACATACCGCGCCTGGAGGCCGCCCGGCTGACCACCGACGGCGACCTGCACCTGCCCCGCTGCTCCATACCCGAGGGCGTCAAGCTCACCGACGCCACCATCGGCACCGACCTGATGCTCAACGAGGCGACGATCGGCAGCGGCCGCCGCAACAGGGCCGTCGCCGCCGACGGCATCACCGTCTCCCAGGAACTGCAGGCGAGCCTGCTGATGACGGACGGCGAGTTCAGCCTCCGCGGCGCCACGATCGGCAGTTCGCTGCACATGTTCGGGACGGTGCTGCGCAACCGCAACGGCCGCTACGCGCTGTACGCCCCGCAGATGACCGTGGAGCACGTCGCCAGCTTCGCCGACGCCAACCGCAGCCGTTCCCCGCAGCTGATGGGAGCCACACCCGCCGCCGGCACACCCGTCCCCTTCACGTCCGAGAACACGAGCCGCTGGCGCACCCGGCACTTCGAGTGCACGGGCGGGCTGGTGCTGGACGACGGGCGGTTCGGTTCCTCGCTCGTCATCGAGAACGCCCGCTTCGAGCTCCAGCGGGACCAGGAACTCTCCCTGCGCCGCATCCAGACGCCGGAGCTGAACTTCACGCCGCGCGCTCCCGAACGCGGCCTCGTCGTGCTCTCCGGAGCCGCCGTCGAGAAGTTACTGGACCGCGTCGGCAGCTGGCCCCGCGACCAGCGGCTGTGGATGGCGGGCTTCACCTACCAGCAGGCCATCCCCAAGGAAGGGCACTTCAACGTCCGCGAGCGCCTGCAGTGGCTCGCGGCCGCCACCCCGGAGTACTCGCCGCTCCCCTACGAGCAGTTGGCGCTGATGTACCGCAACTGCGGTGAGGACACCAACGCGCGCGCCGTGCTGCTCGCCAAGCAGCGACGCCGCCGGGAGACGCTTCCGCTGGTGGGGAAGGTGTGGGGCTATCTGCAGGACTGGACGGTCGCCTACGGGTACCGCCCCGCGCAGGCCGCGCTGTGGATGGCCGTCCTGTGGGCGGCGAGCGCCCTCTTCTTCGGCGCGAACCCGCCCGACCCCCTCAAGGGCGGCGAGTCGCCGCACTGGAACGCGCCCCTGTACGCGCTCGACCTGCTGCTCCCCGTCATCACCTTCGGGCAGGACACCGCGTGGAACCCGGCCGGATACCACCAATGGGTGGCGGCGAGCCTGATCATGCTGGGCTGGGTCCTCGCGACGACCGTCGCGACGGGGGCGACGCGGCTGCTGCGCCGCCAGTGAGCCCGTCGGCGGCGGGCGGCCGTACCGGCGCGCGCCGCGTACGGGCGGCACGGCCCCGCGGACCGCGGTGCGGACCGGTCCTGGGACGGTCCGCACCGCGGACCGCCGCAGGTCCGTCCCGCCCGCCGCCGCGAACTCCCTGATCGCTCAGGCACACCCGACACGGCCCGAAGGCTTTAGGCTTACTCGTTGTGACAACCGCGCTTCCGCTCTTCCCGCTCAACTCGGTGCTGTTCCCTGGCCTCGTGCTGCCGTTGAACATCTTCGAGCAGCGGTACCGCGCGCTGATGCGGGACCTGCTGGAGATCCCCGAGGACGCACCTCGCCGGTTCGGCGTCGTCGCCATCCGGGACGGCCGCGAGGTCGCCCAGACGTCGACGGGGCTGCCCGAGTCCGCTCCGTCGCCCGGCGCGGACCCGACCGCCGGCTTCGGACCCGACCCCATGGCGTCCTTCTACGCCGTGGGCTGCGTCGCCGACGCCTCGACCATCCGCGAGCGTTCGGGCGGCTCCGGCGGCACCCCTCCCGGCACCGCCCCGTCCGGAGCCGCGGGCGGCACCGGCGCGGGCGTCGACGACGCCTCCGTCGAGGACGAGCAGTCCTCCGACGGAGCCGGGTACGAAGTGCTCGCCACGGGCACCACCCGCTTCCGGCTCCACTCGGTGGACGCGAGCGGGCCGTACCTCATGGGCGAGATCGAGGAGTTGCCGGAGGAGGAGGGGGACGGCGCCGGAGCGCTCGCCTCCGGTGTGCTGCGTGCCTTCCGCGCCTACCAGAAGCGCCTCGCCAGCGCCCGCGAGCGGACACTCGCCGCCGGGCAGGAGCTGCCGGACGACCCGTCAGTCGTCTCCTACCTGGTGGCCGCGGCGACCATCCTGGACACCCCGACGAAGCAGCGGCTGCTCCAGGCACCTGACACGGCGACGCGGCTGGCGGACGAACTGAAGCTCCTGCGGCGCGAGACAGCCGTCATCGGGAAGCTGCCGTCGCTGCCGGCGGCGGAACTCACGCGCGAGCCGACAAGCCCGAACTGAGCCCGGCCGGGCCGGCGTTGGGCCGGGCGTCCAGAACGGCGGGCCGCGCCGGACGGCACTGCGCGGCGGGAGCACCTCGCGGCTCGCACGCGGTCCACGGGCTCTCGCCGGAGCCCTGACCACCGGCAGAAGTACACGTCGGTCCGCACGCCGGACCGCAGAAGGAGACAGTCCGAAGGCTGGGGCGGGACGCATGGCGAAGAAGAAGCAGCGGCAGCAGACGGCGGCGACGCCGGCGACCCTCGCCGCCGCACGCGCGGGCGTGGAGTTCACCACGCACTCCTACGAGCACGATCCCGCGGCGCCCTCCTACGGCGCCGAAGCGGCGGAGGCGCTGGGCCTGCCGCCCGAACAGGTCTTCAAGACCCTCGTGGCGCAGGTCGACGGAGCGCTGACAGTGGCCGTCGTACCCGTCTCCTCGTCCCTCGACCTGAAGGCCCTGGCGTCCGCCGCCGGCGGCAAGCGCGCCGCCATGGCGGACCCGGCCGGCGTCGAACGCACGACCGGCTACGTGCTCGGCGGGGTCTCACCACTGGGACAGCGCAAGCGGCTGCCCACGATTCTCGACAGCTCGGCTCTGGACCACACCGCCGTCTGCGTCTCCGCAGGCCGCCGCGGCCTGGAGATCGAACTGGCCCCGGGCGACCTGGCCGCGCTCACCGGGGCGGTCACGGCGCCCATCGCCCGCACGGGCGGCACGTGAGACGCACCCGGCCCGCGCCTCACTGAGAGCCCAGCCGAGCCCGGCGCCCGCACTCCGGGCGGGTCGGCGGGCGGAAGGCCCCCTACCGGCCGTGGGGTCCCTCGCCGCCCGGCGCCGGGTAGTACGGGTCCCCGGGCTCGGGGTCGCGCTTCCCGAACAGCCCGGTCAGCGCCAGATGCACGATCAGAGCCAGCAGCGGCCACACGAGCAGCGCACTCTTCGCCTGCAGTTTCAGCGGCCCGTCGAACGTCCTGCCCTCACCTGCGGCCTTCGCCGCCGCCACCAGATCCGTGTCGGGGCCCAGCCACACGCCGAACCCCCACGCCAGCAGGGACCCCAGCAGCGCACCGGCCGTCAGTCCCACCACGATTCCGACGCCGCCTCCACGGCTGCGCAGGAAGGCCAGGGCCCCCGTCACCACGCCGAAGCCGATCGCCAGCAGCACGAACGTGCCGTCCGCTCCGATGGCCTCCTCGCCCTCGGGATCCTTGAGGAAGACCGCGTCGTCGACGGTCACCAGCGGGACCCGGGGCGCCAGCCACAGCCACATCAGTCCGAGGCCCACGCCGAGCACGGTCACGACGAGTGCGCACAGCAGCCCGTCCAGGACCTCGCGCCGCACCTCCGGGCGGTCCGCCCTGTGCTCCGGATATCCGGGGTGCTCCGGATACTCGGGGTGCTCCGGGTACGCCGGGACGTCGTCGCCCTGCCCGTTCCATCCCTCGTACGGATCGCCGCCGTACCCGCCGCCGTACGGGTCGCCGGCGCCCCCGTTCGGACCGCCGTGAGGATCACCGCCGTGCCGGCCGCCGTACGGGGCGTCCCCGCCGTACCCGCCGCCTCCGTAGGAGTCACGGAAGCCGTACGCGCCCTGCTCGCCGTAGGAGCCGTACGGGCCGTGACCGCTGTACGGGCCGCCGGGGGCGCCGTGCGGGTCTGCGGGCTGTCCGGCCGGCCGGGACCGCGCTCGCCGTCCGTCGTCGCGGTGGGAGCGCGGTGGGCGTCCTGGATCGGGTGATGAAGGCGTCGGTGCGTTCACGACGCCATCGTGCCAGGGACGGGCACCTGTTCGGGCAGCGGGCGGCAGATGACGTCACCCGCGGCGCGGCCGCGACTGCTCAGCGCACCGCGGCCCGCCGGTAGGCCCACGTCGCGAGCGCCAGGGAGACGGCGCCGACGCTCGCGCACACCCCCAGGTCCAGGCCGGCGTGGCCCCAGTCGGGACGGGCCTCGAAGGCGCGGGAGAGGGCTTCGACGCCGTACGTCGAGGGCAGCAGGTCCCGCAGCAGGGCGACCGGTGCGGGCAGCTGCCCGCCGGGCAGCACCCCCAGCAGCAGCGCCGCGGACATCCCCAGCTGGCCGCAGAGGGTGGCCAGCTCCGGTCTGGGCGCCAGCAGCCCCAGCGCCGCACCGAGGCCGGCCAGGGCCGCGCCCGCCAGCGGGACGACGGCGGCGAGGAGCCACAGCCCGCCCAGCGGCAGCTGGTACAGGAGCCCGCCCGCGACGGCCGTCACGAGAACCCCCGGCACCGTGAACGACGCGTACGCTGCCGCCGCCCCCAGCACGACCGCGGCAGCGGGCACCGGCAGCGTGGCGTAGTGGTCCAGGCCGCCTCCGGCCCGCAGCTGGCCGAAGTACTGCGCGAGCAGGTTCAGCGCGACGAAGGCCACGACGAGGACGCTGGACCCGGCGACGACGGCGCGCGACTCCGCTCCCCCGTCCACGACGCCCCTCATCAGCACCATGATCCCCAGCGACTGGAACGTCGCCACGAAGAGCAGCGGAATGCGGGCCACGCGGGCCCGCGACAGCTGCGCCCGGTAGACGGCGCCCAGCGAGGGCCACAGCCGGGCGCGGGGCGCCAGCGGTGCGGGCTGCCGGGCGGACGCGTCCGGCAGCGCCGCGTCCGAGGCCGGCCGGGCGGCGGGCACATGCCCGTCCGCGGCCTTCTCACGCCCCGCTCCGTCCGCTCGTCCCGACCGGGCCGCACGGGCGTCCGCCCGTGCCGAGCGTGCAGCCCGCGATGTCGCGGCCGTGCTCACAGCTTCACCAGACCTTTCCCGCTGCCGCCCAGCGACAGGTACACGTCCTCCAGACTGGGCGTGGCCAGCGAGAAGTCGTCCAGCGCCGCGAAGGCCGGACCGGTCGTCACGACGGAGACCGCCTCGCGTGCGTCTTCCGGCGTCATGCGCAGCGTCCAGCGGCGCCCCGAGACGGTGGCGCGCTCCGCCAGTCCGGCGAGCCGCGGGACGTCGAGCGGCGGGCCGTCCCGCCAGACCAGGTCCAGCCGTACGTCGTCGCCCACCAGCGACTTCAGCCCGCCGGGGGTGTCGCAGGCGATCACCCGGCCGCGGTCGAGCACCGCCACCCGGTCCAGCACCGTCTCGGCCTCGATGACGTTGTGCGTCACGAGCACGACGGTCGCTCCGTCCTCGGAGCGCCGGCGGTCGACGGCCGCCCACACCGCACGGCGCGCCACGGGGTCCATGCCGGTGGTCGGCTCGTCGAGTACGAGCAGCGGCCGCCGGCCGACGAGCGCCGCCGCGACGCACGCCAGGCGGCGCTGCCCGCCGGAGAGCTTCTTCAGGGGGCGTCCGGCGATCTCCGCGAGGCCCAGTTCCTCCAGCACGGCGTCGCGTTCCCGGCGCGCCGCGACGGTGCCGAGGCCGCGCAGCCGTCCCGTGGTCTCCGCGGCGAGCGCGACCGTCAGCTCGTCGAGGGCGCTGGACTCCTGGCCGAGGTAGGCGAGCAGCCTCGCGGCCCGTTCCGGGTGCCGTACGAGATCGTGGCCGAGCACTTCGACAGCGCCCGCGTCGGGGCGCAGCAGACCGGTGAGCTGCCTGACGACGGTCGACTTCCCCGCCCCGTTCGGGCCGAGCAGTCCGAAGATCTCGCCCGGCTGGACGTGGAGGTCCACACCGTCGCAGGCGCGTACGGGCGGTGCGGGGGGCTCGCCCCGCCGGCCCCTGGCCGCGGGGTAGGTCTTGACGAGGCCCGTTATGCGCACGGCGGCCCGCGTCCGTTCGTCGACGCCGTTGACTTGCTGCTGCCGCGTGCCGGTTCCCACGAGCGACGAGCCTACGCTGCGGCGCCGGGCGGGCGGACAACGGGCCTTGCGGCGGCAGCCTGGGAGGGGTCGGCGGTCGCTCAGTCGGAGACCGGGGCGTCCTCGGCGGGAGCCTGCTGCCCCGCCACGGGGGCGTCGATCTCGCGCCAGAAGCCGGCCCGGATCGCGTAGCGGTCGTGCTCGTCGATCTGGTCGTCCTTGTGCGCGAGCAGGCCGAAGCGGGCGGCATAGCGCAGCAGCTCACCGTCGATGCGGTGCGGAATGCGCGGATACTCCCCGGCGAGGGTCTGGACGTTCGCGGGTGCGGAGAGCCGCTCCAGCCAGCGGCGGGCGAAGACCTGGCCGACCTCGAACGGGTCACCGCTGACGGCGGTGATGTCCTCCTCGCGGTCCGCCCAGCGCTGCTCCGCGGTCGTGAGCTGGGCGAGGGTGGGCAGGGCGGCGATCTCCGGGCTCTCCCCGGGCGTTCCGCGCTCCACCCAGCCCCGCTCCGAGGACCAGCGCAGCGTCGCTCCCGGCGGCGTCGCCTGCCCTCCGCCCGCGGGCTGGGGGCGGGCGAGGCCCGCGAGGTCCTTGGGCGTGGGCACTCCGGCGGCGTTCCTGCCAGGGCCCGCGCTCTCGTCCTGCCCGCTCCCGGCGGGCGGCGCCGGGGCCGCGTCGGCGGGCGTCTCGGGCTCCGGCGCCGCGGGTGTGACCGCGGGAGTGACCGCCGGGACGGCCGGGCCCTGCGGGGTGGGAGGGGCCTGTGAGGCGGGCGCGTTGCCGTTCTTCGCGGACTCCGGCAGCGGCGCCGAGAGGATCGCGGCGATCTCGGGGCGGGAGGCGGACTGCGGCGCGCAGACGCCGGGCGGCTCGGTGGCCCGTACGGCCTCGGTGATCCAGCTGCGGTCCAGTACGCGCCGCTCGTCGGCCTCGGCGACCAGGTCCTCCGACTGGTTGTAGTCGCCGTCGGCCGCCTGAACGGCCCACAGGTGCACCGCGACGCCGTGCTCCTTCGCGGACATCAGACCGGGCAGCAGGTCCCCGTCGCCGGTGACGAGCACGATGTCGGAGCAGGCCCGGTTGCGCGCCAGTTCGGTGAGCTCGGCGTGCATGGCCGCGTCGACGCCCTTCTGGGCCCACCGGCCGTCGCTCCTCGTCAGAGCGCCGAGCCTCACGGTCACGCGCGGCATCACGCGGAGCCTGCGGTGCTCGGGCTGCGGAACCCTGTCCGGGGCACCGTCGAACCAGTAGATCCGCAGCAGGTCGCACTGGGTGTCTGCTTCGGCCCGTTCACGCAGCCCGCGGATCAGGGCCGCATGGTCCACGCTGATCCGGGAGCGCATCGGCTCACCCGCCAGCAGACTCGCGGCGGCGCCCAACAGGTACCCGGCATCCACCAGGACGACGCAGCGATCCACGTTCCACCCACTCTCGGTCACGAGCACAGCCGAGGCTGCGTTTCCTTCGAGTCTGCCCGACCGTACAGGGCTATTCAGCCGGGCCCCGCTCATCGGCGTGGCGACAGCTGAGTGGTGCGGATATGGAAATGCGAAGAGGCGCCTCACTCGCGCCGATTGTTCGAAATGCGCGCTTGTTTCCCGCATGCCAGGCTGATTTCGGCCCAACGTTCAACGGTCCCCAGGAGGCGATCATGACCAAGGGCAGGAACCAAGACCGCAGTCAGAGAAAGGCCGAGGCCGCCGACCGCGATCAGGGAGCGAACCAGGACGGTGCCGCAGAGGGCCGGCAGCAGCGTCCGTCGCCGGGAAGGACGGCCAGCCCCGCAGACGTGGCACGCAAGCACCAGCGGCGCTTCGGCCACAACTGACCCTGCCGGGGCAGAGGTCAGCGAAGTCAGACTGAATCCACTGTGCCCTTGGGCACCGCACATCGGCGCGCACGAAGGAGAGGGCGGCCCCAGCCCCGGGGCCGCCCTCCTCCCGTCCCTGCCGCTCAGCCCGCCATGCAGGAGGGGCCGAGCAGTTCCTTGAGGTCTCCGAAGAGAGCCGGGTCGGGTGTGACGCGGTGGCGGTCCAGCCGGAGGACCGTCGTCTTGCGCGTCCCCTGCAGGCGGACGCGTACCTCGCTCGATCCGCGGTGGTGGGTGAGCACTTCGCCCAGCTTCTCCACCAGCGGGGGCGTGATCTTCACCGTCGGGATGGTGATGGTCACGGGCGCGCTGGCGGACGCCTCGCTCAGGTCCGGGATCATCAGCTCCATCGCGACCAGGCGGGGGACGTCCTCGCGCTTGTCGAGACGTCCCTTGACGAAGACCACGGCGTCCTCGACCAGTTGGGTGGAGACCAGCTGGTAGGTCGCCGGGAAGAACATGCAGTCGATCGAGCCGGCCAGGTCCTCGACGGTCGCGATCGCCCAGGCGTTGCCCTGCTTGGTCATCTTGCGCTGCAGCCCGGAGATGATGCCGCCGATGGTGACGATCGCACCGTCGGAGTAGTCGCCGCCGGTGAGTTGGGCGATCGCCGCGTCGGCCCTGTCGTTCAGGACGTGCTCCAGGCCGAAGAGCGGGTGGTCGGAGACGTACAGGCCGAGCATCTCCCGCTCCTGGGCGAGCAGATAGGTCTTCTCCCACTCCTCCTCGGAGAAGGTGACGTCGAGGCCGAAGCCCGGAGAGTCGTCCCCGTCGCCGCCGCCGAGGTCCCCGAAGAGGTCGAACTGCCCCTCGGCCTCCTTGCGTTTGACCTGCACGACGTTGTCGATCATCGGCTCGAACTGGGCCGTGAGCCCCTTGCGGGTGTGCCCCATCTCGTCGAAGGCGCCCGCCTTGATCAGCGACTCGACCGTGCGCTTGTTGCAGACGACCGCCTCCACCTTGTCCAGGAAGTCGGGGAAGGACGTGTACCTGCCCTTGGCCTTGCGGCACTTGACGATCGAGTCGACGACGTTCTGCCCGACGTTCCGCACCGCGGTGAGGCCGAAGACGATGGTCTGGTCGTCGCGCGAGGTGAAGTTGGCCACCGACTCGTTGACGTCCGGCGGCAGGACCCTGATGCCCATCTTGCGGCACTCGTTGAGGTAGACCGCCGACTTGTCCTTGTCGTCGCGCACCGAGGTGAGCAGCGCCGACATGTACTCCGCGGGGTAGTTGGCCTTCAGGTAGGCCGTCCAGTAGGTGACCAGGCCGTACGCCGAGGAGTGCGCCTTGTTGAAGGCGTAGCCGGCGAAGGGCACCAGGACGTCCCACACGGCCTGGACCGCCTCGTCCGAGTAGCCGTTGTCGCGCATGCCCTTCTGGAAGTTCACGAACTCCTTGTCGAGAACCTCCTTCTTCTTCTTGCCCATCGCGCGGCGGAGCAGGTCGGCCTGGCCGAGGGAGTAGCCCGCCAGCACCTGGGCCGCCTTCTGCACCTGCTCCTGGTAGACGATCAGGCCGTGGGTGATGTCGAGGACCTCTTTGAGGGGCTCCTCCAGCTCCGGGTGGATCGGGGTGATCTCCTGCTGGCCGTTCTTGCGCAGCGCGTAGTTGATGTGGCTGTTCATGCCCATGGGGCCGGGCCGGTACAGGGCCGAGACGGCGGAGATGTCCTCGAAGTTGTCGGGCTTCATCATGCGCAGCAGGGAGCGCATGGGGCCGCCGTCGAACTGGAAGACGCCCAACGTGTCGCCGCGGCAGAGCAGTTCGAACGTCTTGGCGTCGTCGAGCGGCAGATCGAGGAGCTTGAGGTCGACGTCCTTGTTCTTGCGGATCATCTTGACCGCGTCGTCCATGATCGTGAGGTTGCGCAGGCCGAGGAAGTCCATCTTCAGCAGGCCCAGCGCCTCACAGCTGGGGTAGTCCCACTGCGTCACGACGACGCCGTCGTTCTTCGGGGAGAAGACCGGGACGTGGTCGATCAGCTTCTCGCTGGACATGATCACGCCGGCCGCGTGCACGCCCATCTGCCGCACCAGGCCCTCGATGCCGCGGGCCGCGTCGATCACCTTGGTGACGTCCGGCTCGTTCTCGTACATCGAGCGGATCTCGCCCGCCTCGCTGTAGCGGGGGTGGTCCTTGTCGGTGATGCCCGACAGCGGGAGGCCCTTGCCGAGGACGTCCGCCGGCATCGCCTTGGTGATCCGGTCCCCCATCGCGTACGGGTAGCCCAGCACGCGCGCGGAGTCCTTGATGGCGTTCTTGGCCTTGATGGTGCCGTACGTGCCGATCATGGCGACCTTGTCGGCGCCGTACTTCTCCGTGACGTACCGGATGACGTCGCCGCGCCTGCGCTCGTCGAAGTCGATGTCGACGTCGGGCATGGTGACGCGCTCGGGATTGAGGAAGCGCTCGAAGATCAGCCCGTGCGTCACGGGGTCGAGGTCGGTGATGCCCATGGCGTAGGAGACGATCGAGCCCGCCGCGGAGCCTCGGCCGGGACCCACGGCGATGCCGTTGTCCTTCGCCCAGTTGATGAAGTCGGCGACGACGAGGAAGTACGCGGGGAAGCCCATCGAGATGATGACGTCCATCTCGTACTCCACGAGCTCCTGCCGGTCCTGGGGGACGCCCCCGGGGTAGCGGCGGGCCATGCCCCGCTTGACCTCCTCCTTGAACCAGGAGATCTCGTCGTACCCCTCGGGCACGTCGAAGCGCGGCATCAGGTTCTTCGTCTCGAACATGCCCGCCGTGTCGACGCGTTCGGCGATCAGCAGCTGCGTGTTGCGGCAGCCCTGCTGCCACTCCTCGGAGGAGTCGATGGCGTACATCTCCTCCGCGGACTTCAGGTAGTAGCCGGCGCCGTCGAAGCGGAAGCGGTCCGGGTCCGAGAGGTTGCTGCCCGTCTGGATGCACAGCAGGGTGTCGTGCGCCGCCGACTCGTGTTCGTAGGTGTAGTGCGAGTCGTTGGTGACGACGAACGGGGCGTCGATCTTCTTCGCGACCTCTTCCAGGCCGGCGCGCGCCCGCTTGTCGATCTCGATGCCGTGGTCCATCAGTTCGACGAAGAAGTTCTCCTTGCCGAAGATGTCCTGGAACTCCCCGGCCGCCTGGACCGCTTCGTCCATCTGCCCGAGACGGATCTTGGTGCTCACCTCGCCGGAGGGGCAGCCGGTGGTGGCCATCATCCCCTTCGCGTACTCGGCGAGCAGTTCGCGGTCCATGCGGGGCTTGCGGAAGAAGCCCTCGAGACTGGCGCGGGACTGCGCGCGGAAGAGGTTGTGCAGGCCCTCCTTGTCCCTGGCCCACATCGTCATGTGCGTGTACGCACCGTTACCGGAGACGTCGTCGCGCTTCTGGTGCGGGGTGCCCCACTTGACCGGCCGCATGTTGCGCCGGTGGTCCGGCGCGACGTACGCCTCGATGCCCATGACCGGGGTGATCCCCGCGTCCTTCGCCTGGTGGAAGAAGTCGTACGCGCCGTGGAGGTTGCCGTGGTCCGTCATCGCGATGTGCGACATGTCCATGTCCCGGCAGGCCTTGAACATGTCCTTCAGCCGCGCCGCGCCGTCCAGCAGCGAGTACTGAGTGTGCACGTGCAGATGTGTGAACGGCTGCTGGGTCACGGCGCGGGACACCTCCGGGGGGATTGCTGGAACGGCTTCGGAGTCTACGTCCCGGCACCGACATCCGGTGTCCGCGCACCCGGCTCCGGCGGCCGTCCAACTCCCCCCGGAACACTGCCTTCCGGTACGTCCCGTGAGCCGGGCGGGGCAGCGCCCGGGCACTCCTCCGGCGCAGCGCACGCCCGAGCCGCGCTCCGGACGGTGCGAGCGGGCGCCACCCGGCCGTTCCGGTGCCCGGTCCGGTACTCGGGCGCCTCGGCCACCCGGTACGTTGCCACTGCTGCTCGGTCAGCCGATCCGCCGGGAACCGGCGGCATCCCACTCAGGAGGGCACCATGGCAACGCTGCAGGACGGCACCGCGGACGAGCGTGCCGAGCGCATACTCGAGGTCTTCGACTGCGCCTTCGGCGAGCTGCTGGCCGCCGACCCGGCGGCCTTCCAGGTCAAGTTCCGCAAGATGGCCGCGTCGGCCTTCGCCTTCTACCGGGGCACCGCCTGCCTCTTCTACGCGGACGCCACGGCCGCCGACGGCGAGGCCGGGAAGCACACCGGCCCCTACCTCGACGACCGCACGGGCCGGGTGTGGATCCACGGGGACCTGCACGCCGAGAACTTCGGCACGTACATGGACGCCAACGGCCGTCTCGTCTTCAACGTCAACGACTTCGACGAGGCGTACGTCGGGCCGTTCACGTGGGACCTCAAGCGGTTCGCCGCCTCCGTGGCCCTGCTCGGCTACACCAAGGCGCTCAGCGACGGCCAGATCACCGGCCTGGTACGCGCGTACGCGGAGGCCTACCGCGAGCGCGTCCGCGCACTCGCCGGAGACGCCAAGAGCAAGGACGTCCCCTCCCTGACCCTCGACACCGCGCGGGGCCCCGTGCTCGACGCGCTGCGCTCCGCCCGGTCCAACACCCGGTTCGGCCTGCTGGAGACGATGACGGAGGTGCGTGACTGGGAGCGCCGCTTCACGCCCGGCGGCGGAGCCGTCGAGCTGGATCCGGACACCCGCGCAAGGGTGCTGGAGGCCTTCGACGCGTACGTCTCCACGCTCCCCGGCAGCACGCGTCTCCGCTCCGACGCGTACCGCGTCAAGGACGTCGTGGGACGCCGCGGCGTCGGCATCGGGAGCGCCGGGCTGCCGTCGTACAACATCCTGCTGGAGGGGCACAGCGACGCCCTGGAGAACGACCTCGTGATCTACATGAAGCAGGCGCAGACGCCCGCGGTCTCCCGGCACGTCACCGACCCCGAGATCCGCGGGTACTTCCGCCACGAGGGGCACCGCACGGTGATCTCCCAGCGTGCCCTCCAGGCCCACGCCGACCCGTGGCTCGGCTGGACGGAGCTGCACGGCGTCGGCCAGCTCGTCGCGGAGGTCTCGCCGTACGCCGTCGACCTCGACTGGACGGACCTCGACGAGCTGGACGCGATCACCCAGGTCGTCGGGGACCTCGGCCGGGCCACCGCCACCATGCACGCCGCCGCGGACGACGAGAGCGGCCACTCCCTCGTGCCGTTCTCCACGGAGGACGCCATCGACGCCGCGATCGCGGAGGACGAGGAGGGCTTCCCGGAGATGCTCGTCGAGTTCGCGCACGCGTACGGATCGACCACCCGCCGGGACCACCAGGTCTTCGTCGACCTCTTCCGCAACGGCCGCATCCCCGGTCTGCGGAACCCGTGACGGGCCCGCGGGGAGGGCCGGAGGAAACAGCCCCGCATCTTTAGGGACCTCTTAGCCCTCCCCGTGGCACACTTTCCCGGCGATGGACATGGACGCGGCAGGCATACGGACAGTACGGGCGGTCGTCTTCACCGTGCTGTGCGTCACCCTGTCCGCCGGAGCGCATGTGCTGCTCTCCGGGATGCCGCTCCCCCTCGCCCCGCTGCTCGCCGTCGGCGGCGTGATCTTCCTGCTGGCCTTCGCTCTCGCGGACCGCGAACGCGGCTACGGGCGCATCGCCGCCCTCCTGGTCCCGCTCGAACTGCTGGCGGACGCCGTCTTCACCAGCGGGCAGCACACCTGCTACGGGCAAGCGGGCGGTCCCGTGGCGGGGCCGCTGCGCTCGGTCGGAGTGGACCTGCTGTGCGGCGGGGGCAGCTTCGGCACCCCGCTTGCGCGCGTCGCCGCGGAGGGCCGTCACGGCGCCCGGTCCCTGTCCGAGGGCCTGCCGCCGGGGCCGTGGGACACCGCGCCCTCCACGACGCCCTTCCTGCTGCTCGCCGCCCACGTCGCGGTAGGGCTCGCCGCCGCGGCCTGGCTGCGCCGCGGCGAGGCGGCGCTCGCGGGACTCCTCCGCGCGGCCTCGGTTGCCGCGTTCCGGCCGCTGCGCGTGGCGTTCGCCGCCTGGCGCGGCACGTGCGCGCAGGCGTCCCCCGCACCGGCGCCGAACGGGGCCTCCCCCGCGGCGCCGCGCACTCTGCCGCTGCTCACGCACAGCGTGCACCGTCGCGGCCCGCCCGCGCTGACGACCGCGGCCTGAGATCCGGGCTGCGAGGGCTCCGGCCCTCGCAGGCGTACGCGCCCGGCGCCCGCGAGCGGCTCCGCCACCGCGAGCCCCCGGTCGCCGGTACGGACGCCGGGCCGCACGAGCCGAGCCGAACCGTCCACCCTCCCCCACGCACGGCGTGACGTCATACGGAGAAGAAGACCCATGAGCAAGCGCAACAGCCAGGAAGCCAAGCGTGCCGCCCGCGAACGTCTGCGGGTCGAGCGCGAACGGCAGGCGAAGAAGGAGAAGATGCGCCGGCAGATCGTCGTCGGCGTCTCGGTCGTCGGCGTCCTCGCGGTGGCCGGCGGCATCTTCTACGGCATCACCAAGCTGAACGAGCCCAGCGGCTGGGAGGCGGCCAAGGAGCAGAAGCTCGTCAAGCCGGCCAACACCACGGGCAGTTCGGGCAGCGGGGTGCTGATCGGCGAGGAGAGCGCCAAGAAGACCGTCGACGTGTACGAGGACCTGCGCTGCCCGGCGTGCGCCCAGTTCGAGCAGGGCATCGGCAAGGTCCTCACCGACGGGACCAGCAAGGGCGAGTACAAGATCAAGATGCACTTCGGCGACCTGATCGACGGCAACGTCGGCGGCGAGGGCTCGAAGACCGCCATCAGCGCCCTGGGCGCGTCCCTCAACGTGAGCGAGAAGGCGTTCCTCGCCTACCACGAGAAGCTGTACAGCAAGGAGTTCCACCCGGAGGAGTCGACCGACAAGTTCGCCGACGACTCCTACCTGCTGAAGGTCGCCGACTCGGTGCCGGAGCTGAAGGGCAACGCCGAGTTCAAGAAGGCGGTCGAGGACGGCACCTACGACAAGTGGGCGCTGAACATGGTCGAAGACTTCAACAAGGGCAAGGTCAAGGGGACTCCGACCATCCGCATCGACGGCGAGGACGTCGAGCAGTCGCAGCTCCCCGCCGAGCTGAAGAAGCTGGGCGTCAAGCTCACCGCTCCCAAGCAGTGAGCCTCCCGGGCGGGGACGGCGGCGCGCGGTGCCGCCGTCCCCGCCCGGCGCCGGTCCCGGGCCCCGCCGCACCCCGCCGGAGGACGCGGCCGCGGCCATGGCCGGAACACGCCCCGACGGGCGGACGAACTGCCGTTCGCGGCCTGCCCGTTGGGGCTACTTGTGCGTAACATCAGGCTCCGTGACCGACACCCATAACAGACCCCGTACCTCTGTCCCCGGAGCCGGACCCGCGTCCGGACATCCCCGGCGCCGCACGGTCGTCGCGGCCACCGCCGCCTCAGCGGCCCTGCTGCCCCTCGCGGGCGGGCTCCCCAGCGCGTACGCCGCCGGATCCCCCGCCTTCCTGCACGGCGTGGCCTCCGGCGACCCCCTCCCCGACGGCGTCCTGCTGTGGACGCGCGTCACGCCCTCCTCGGACGCCGTGCCGGGCTCCGGCAAGGGCGCTCCCGTGAAAGTGACCTGGCAGGTCGCCGAGGACGAGGGCTTCGAGAACGTCGTCGCCCAGGGCACCGTCACGACCGACCCGGCCACCGACCACACCGTCAAGGCCGACGTCCGCGGCCTGCGGCCCGCCACCGCGTACTGGTTCCGCTTCGGCGCGGGCGAGGTCCGCTCCCCCGCCGGCCGCACCCGCACGACGCCCGCCGACGACGAGGACGCCGCCAACCTCCGCGTGGGCGTGGTCTCCTGCTCCCACTACGAGGCCGGCTACTTCGCCTCCTACAGGCATCTGGCAGCCCGCGACGACCTGCACGCGGTCCTGCACCTCGGCGACTACATATACGAGTACGGGCACGAGGAGTACCCGCTCGAGGACGACGCCATCCGAACCGTCCAGCCGGAGCACGAGACCCTCACCCTGGCCGACTACCGCGTCCGGCACGCCCACCACAAGCTCGACCCCGACCTGGCCGCCATGCACGCCGCGCACCCGGTCATCGCGATGTGGGACGACCACGAGGTCGCCAACGACACCTGGTCCGGGGGCGCGGGCAACCACACCCCGGGCGAAGAGGGCGAGTGGGCGGATCGCGTACGCGCCGCTAAGCAGGCGTACTTCGAGTGGATGCCGGTACGCCCGTCCACGCAGGGCACCACCTACCGGCGCCTGAAGTTCGGCCGCCTCGCCGATCTGCACCTGCTCGATCTGCGCTCCTTCCGCGACCAGCAGGCGAGCTTCGGCGACGGCGACGTGATCGACGACCCGGACCGCACCATCACCGGCCGCAAGCAGCTGGACTGGCTCAAGGCCGGCCTCTCGGGCTCCACCGCCCGCTGGCGCATGGTCGGCACCTCGGTGATGATCTCGCCCATCGCCTTCGGCGCCGTCCCCGCCCATCTCCTGGGCCCGCTCGCGGAGTTGCTGGGCATCCCCCAGGAGGGGCTCGCGCTCAACGTCGACCAGTGGGACGGCTACACGGACGACCGCCGCGAACTCCTGACCCACCTGCGCGACCAGGGGATCGGCAACACGGTCTTCCTCACCGGGGACATCCACATGGCCTTCGCCAACGAGGTGCCGGTCAAGGCCGCCACGTACCCCGAAGACGCCCCCGTGGCCACGGAGTTCGTCGTCACGTCGGTGACCTCCGACAATCTCGACGACATCCTGAACGTCGCGCCGGACACCGTCTCGTCCGTGGCGGAAGCGGCCGTGAAGGCCACCAACAGGCACGTGAAATGGCTCGACATGGACTCGCACGGCTACGGAGTCCTCGACATCGACGCCGAGCGGGCGCACATGGACTACTACGTGCTGTCCGCCAAGGAGGAGCAGGACGCCACCGCGGAGGTGCGCCGCTCCTACCGCACCCTCTCCGGCAGCCAGCGCCTCGAAGAGGCCGACGCACCGCTGCGCGGCTGACGCGCTACGCGCCGCCCGCGGCCTCCCCCGCGACGCCAGGAGGGAGGCCGCGGTCACGCGGTGACCGCCGGAACCCGCCGGAACCCGCCCGAACCCGCCGACGGCCTTACGCCCCGGATTCGGCCGGTGCGACCTCCTCCAGGAAGCCCAGCACCGTCCGCCAGGCCTGCTCCGCCGCCTCGCCGTCGTAGTCGTCGAGCCCCTCGTCGGTGAACAGGTGGCCGGCACCCGGGTAGCGGAAGACCTCCACGTCCGCGCCCGCCCGCTGCATGCGCAGATACCAGGCGTTCAGCCAGTCATGCGGCTCGAAGGGGTCCGGCTCGGCCACGTGCAGCTGCACGGGAAGCCCGTCCACGGCGGCGTCCTCGGCGAGGTCCGACGTGCCGTGCATCAGCAGCAGCGCCCGCGCCCGCGTGTCCGCGAGCGCCAGGTTCTGCGCGATGGAGCCCCCGAGCGAGAACCCGGCGTACACCAGGCCCCGTTCGGACAGCGGCGCGGTCACGGTCACCGCCCGCATCAGCAGTTCGTCCCGGCCGATCTCGTCCTTCAGCTCCATTGCCTCCTCGACGGTGTCCGCCGTACGCCCCTCGAAGAGGTCGGGCGTGTGCACCTCGTGCCCGGCGGCCCGCAGCCGCGCCGCGGCCTCGTGCACGGCGGGTCGCAGCCCGTGCGCGGAGTGGAACAGTACGACGGTGGCCAAAGTGTCACTTCCCTCACATAGCAACTGCGGCCCGCTGCGAGGCGGGGATCCCGCCCATGGTGGCAGGTACCGTCGTGGGTGCCCGCCGATCCCCTCTAGGAGTCCAGCCATGGAGAACGTGCTTCGACCGCTCATCGTCTTCGGCGGTGCGATCGTGCTCGCGTTCGCTGTCGCCTGGGCCACCGACCGGTTCCTTCGCCGGATGGACGCCCGGCGCCCCGAGACCCCGATGTGGGGGCTGCTGCGCCGCGGACGCGTGCCGCTGCAGGCGGTGGTCTTCGTCGCGCTGCTCAACGGCTTCTACGAGCACGCCGAGATCGCCCGCCGGGACCAGCCGACCGTCAACCTCTGGCTGCACATCATCCTCATCGGCGCCGCCGCCTGGCTGGCGCTGCGCATCCTCGCGGCCGTCGTCGAGACGGCCACGGCCCGCTACGCCGGAGTGGCGCACGATCCGGCGCGCGCCCGGCGCGTGAAGACGCAGCTCACCCTGATCCAGCGGCTGGTCACCGCCGTCGTGGTGGTCATCGCCGCCTCCGCGATCCTGCTCCAGTTCCCCGCGATGAAGACGCTGGGCACCTCGATGCTCGCCTCCGCGGGCGTCCTCGGCATCGTCGCCGGTATCGCCGCGCAGTCCACGCTCGGCAACCTCTTCGCGGGGCTGTCGATCGCCTTCGGCGACATGGTGCGCATCGGCGACGAGGTCGTCGTCGACGGCGAGATGGGCACGGTGGACGAGATCACCGTCTCCTACCTGGTGCTGCGCACGTGGGACGAGCGCCGGATCACCATGCCCGTCTCGTACTTCACCAGCAAGCCGTTCGAGAACTGGTCGCGCGGCGGCCCCCAGCAGACGGGCACGGTCTACCTGCAGCTCGACCACTCCGCTCCCGTCAAGGAGCTGCGCGCGAAGACGGAGGAGCTCGTGCGGGCGAACGACTTCTGGGACGGCCGCAGTTGGAGCCTCGTCGTCACCGACACCACGCCCTCCAACATCGAGGTGCGCGTCGCCGTCTCCGCCCGCACCTCGGACGATCTGTGGACCCTCCGCTGCAACCTGCGCGAGCAGCTGATCGACTGGCTCCAGAAGGAGCATCCCTCGGCCCTGCCCCGGGTCCGGCTCACCGCCCCCGAGGAGGTCACGGCGTACTCGAACGGCCACTGGAACCAGCGGGAGCGCCGCATCTCCTGAGCACACGAGGCGCGGACGCCGGACGCCCGGCCTGCCCCGGCCGGCCTGCGCGGGCGTCAGCGGACCTCGGAGGCGCTCAGCCGCGGTAGCTGCGCAGGTCGAGCTGGTGGAGCACCCGGTCGCAGACCTCGGGATCGGTGCCCGCCTCGCCGCGCGCCGCCAGGACCTCGTGCCGGGCCGCCGAGAGCAGTTCCCCGTTCAGCCTGTGGATCTTCTTCATCCGCGTCGTCCGCTTGGCGTGCGTCTCCCGCCGCTCCTCGTCGACGATCTCCGGCGAGATGCGCGCTCCGACGTCGTACGCACGGCGCAGCAGGGCCTCGGATATCTCCTCCGGCAGCTCCTCCGCCTCCTCGATCTCCCTGAGCCGCTTCCGCGCCGCCTTCACGCAGCGCATCGCGAGCCGCCGCTCCTGCTCCCGCTCGAGCGCGCTGTCCGACTGCACGCGCAGCTTCTTGACCAGCCACGGCAGCGTCAGCCCCTGCAACACGAGGGTGGCCAGCACCACAGCGAAGGCGATGAAGAGGATCGCGTCCCGCTCCGGGAAGCTCTTCCCTCCCTCCACGTGCAGCGGTACGGCCAGCGCCAGCGCCACGGAGGCCACTCCGCGCATCCCCGCCCACCAGACGACCGTCGTCTCACGCCAGTTGAGCGGGATGTCCTCGTCCAGGTCCTTGCGCCGGTGCAGCCGCCTGGCCAGCCACGCCGCGGGCAGCAGCCACGCCAGACGCAGGACCACGACGGCGGCGACCACCGCGAGAGCGGCGGGGAGCAGCTCGTTCCAGCGTCCGCTGACGGGTCCCACCACCACTGCCAGTTCCAGGCCGATCAGCCCGAAGGCCACGCCCGTCACCAGCGTGTCGACGATCGACCAGAAGCTCTGCCCGACGAGCCTCCCCTGCACGTCGTCCGCGTCCACCGCCCGCCCGGACGACAGGTAGAGCGCGGTCATCAGCACGGCCAGGACGCCCGAGCCCTTCAGCTCCTCGGCCAGCACGTACGAGGCGAACGGCACCAGCAGTGACAGGCCCGTCTGGAGCGTGGCGTCCCCGAGGAAGAGCGCCAGCTTGTTCGTCGCCCAGCCCAGCGCGAGTCCGACGAGGACGGCGACGAGCGCGGAGAGCACCAGCTCCCCCGCGGCGGCCGGGGCGGAGAAGGTGCCGGTCACCGCGGCCGCGATCGCCACGTGGTAGAGCGTGATCGCGGTGACGTCGTTGAAGAGCCCCTCGCCCTCCAGGATCGACACCAGCCGCCGCGGGAGCCCGAGCTGTCCGGCCACGGTCGTCGCCGCAATCGGGTCCGGCGGCGCCACGAGCGCGCCCAGCGCCACCGCCCCGGCGATGCCGAGCCCGGGCACGAGCGTGTGGGCGACGGCCGCGACAGCCGCGGTGGTGACGAACACCAGCGCGACGGCCAGCAGGAAGATGGGCCGCTTGTTCGCGGCGAACTGCCGCCAGCTCGTCCGGTAGACCGCGGCGTACAGCAGCGGCGGCAGCACCAGCGGCAGGATGAACTCGGGCGGCACCTGCACGTTCGGCACGAACGGCAGCAGGGCGAGCACCCCGCCCAGCAGCGTCATCAGGACCGGCGAGGGAACCCCGATCCGGTCCCCGAGCGGGACGGTGAGTACGGCACCGAGCAGCAGGGCGAAGAGAAGGGCGAGCTGGTCCACGGTCAGGCGCTCTCCGCCCGCACCCGGTCCAGAGCGCTCTGCAAATCCTCCGGGTAGGTGCTCTCGTACTCGACCCATCCGCCGTCCGACGGGTGCTCGAAGCCCAGCCTGACGGCGTGCAGCCACTGCCTCTCCAGCCGCAGCCGCTTGGCGAGCGTCGGATCCGCGCCGTAGGTCATGTCGCCCACGCAGGGATGCCGGTGTGCCGACATGTGCACGCGGATCTGGTGCGTGCGCCCGGTCTCCAGCTTGATGTCGAGGAGGCTCGCGGCGCGGAACGCCTCGATCAGGTCGTAGTGGGTCACGGACGGCTTGCCTTCCGCGGTCACCGCCCACTTGTAGTCGTGCTGCGGATGGCGCCCGACGGGTGCGTCGATCGTCCCGCTCATCGGATCGGGATGCCCCTGCACGAGCGCGTGGTACCGCTTGTCGACGGTGCGCTCGCGGAACTGCTGCTTGAGCAGCGTGTACGCCCGCTCCGACTTCGCGACGACCATCAGCCCGGACGTGCCGACGTCCAGCCGGTGCACGATGCCCTGGCGCTCCGCCGCGCCCGAGGTGGCGATGGAGTACCCGGCGGCGGCGAGCCCGCCGATCACGGTCGGCCCGCTCCAGCCCGGGCTGGGATGCGCGGCGACACCGACCGGCTTGACGATGACGACGATGTCCGTGTCGTCGTGCACGATCTCCATGCCCTCGACCGGCTCGGCGACGACCTGGACCGGCGCCGGCGGCGCGGGCAGCTCGACCTCCAGCCAGGCACCGCCGTACACCCTGTCCGACTTCCCGGCAGCGGATCCGTCCAGCAACACCTTGCCGTCGGCGGCGAGTTCGGCCGCCTTGGTGCGGGAGAATCCGAACATCCGGGCAATGGCGGCGTCCACACGCTCGCCCTCGAGACCGTCGGGTACGGGCAGGGTCCGGGTTTCGGGAAGGGTGCTCACCCGATCGAGTATGCCGGACGTCCGCTCGTGCCTCTGACCGTGCATTACCGCTCGGCCGCCACCGCCGCCACGGCGGGGGCCGGGGCCGCGCTCAGTCCCTGTGCAGCGTCCCGTCCGGGTCGAGGCCGCGGAAGGAGAGGATCACGATCAGGATGCCCCCGCAGACGATCGCCGAGTCGGCCAGGTTGAAGACCGCGAAGTGTGTTGGGGCGATGAAGTCCACGACGGCGCCCTGGAAGACGCCGGGCGAGCGGAACACACGGTCCGTCAGATTCCCGAAGGCACCGCCCAGCAGCATCCCGAGCGCGATCGCCCACGGCGTGCTGTAGAGCCTGCGCGCGATGCGTGCGATGACGACGATCACCACCGCGGCGATCGCCGTCAGCACGAGCGTCAGCGCCTCACCGATGCCGAAAGCCGCGCCCTTGTTGCGTACGACGTCGAGCTGCAGCACCGTGCCGATCACCTGGATCGGTGCGTGGTGCTCCAGTTCGGCGACCACGATCAACTTGGTGACCAGGTCGAGCGCGTAGGCGATGGCGGCGACCACGACCAGCACTCCGATGCGCCTGCTGCCCCGGGGCGCGGTCTGCTCGCCGTCTCCGGGTGCGCCGTCCGCGGGTTCTTCCGTGGTCTTGTCAGGAGTACCGATAGTCCGCTCCACCTCTGTCACCCGACGAGGGTACGCCACATGGGCCCCCGCTGTGGCCCGCTCCCCCGGCGTCCGGCGGCCCGGCCGGTGCCCCTAACGGCGTTCCTGCTGCTGCTTGCACTCCACGCAGAGCGTCGCGCGGGGGAAGGCCTGCATGCGGGCCTTCCCGATCGGGTTGCCGCAGTTCTCGCAGAGCCCGTAGGTGCCCGCGTCGAGGCGTTCCAGGGCCCGCTCGGTCTGGTAGAGCATCTCGCGGGCGTTGGCGGCGAGCGCCATCTCGTGCTCCCGCGTGATGTTCTTCGTTCCGGTGTCGGCGTCGTCGTCCCCGGCGCCGTCCCCCGAGTCGCGCATGAGCCCGTCCAGCGCCTCGCCGGAGGCGACCAGCTCCTCCCTCAGGCGCTCGGCCTCGCTCGCCAGCTCACCACGGGCCTCCTCGACCTCCTGCGGGGTCCAGGGCTCCTCGCCGGCCCGTACGGCCAGCTCTTCCGGCTCGACGGGGGTGCCCGCCGCGCGCGCTGTGGGCACCTTGTCGGCCTTCGCCACCGGAGTCTTCTTCGCAGCCACCGTCTTGGCTCCTGTCGTCTTCTTCGCCGTGGTCTTCCCTGCGGCGCGCCGGGTCGCCGCCGTCCTGCCGGCCGTCGCCTTCTTCGCGGTCTTCTTCTCGGTCTTCTTCGTGGTCTTCCCCGCTGCGGCCTTCTTCTTCGTGGCCGTCGCGGCCGTCTTCCCGGCGGGCCTCTCGGTCGCTGTCTTCTTCCCCGAACCCCTCTTCGCAGGCGTCTCCCCCTCCGCCGCGGACTTCTCCGTACTCCCGGCCGCCGCCTCCCCGGCCGGCTGCGCCTTCTTCGACGCCTTCTTCGCCTTCTTCGACGCACCGCGCCCGGAGGGCGTTGCCTTCTTCCCGGACGCGGATCCGCGGGGAGCGGCCCCGCCGGTGCTCGCAGCCTTCTGCGTGGACTTTTTCGCAGCTGCCGCACTTCTCGCGGCAGACCCTCTCGCCACCATGGCCGCGGCCCCTTCACATATTGTGATCTTGCTCGCGAAACGTGACCGGAACGATAAATCGACCGCGAGTGCCCCACAACGGGGGCGCGCCGGTCTGCAACCGTTGTGCCCCGCCCGGCCCTGCGAAAACCGGCCGGACCCAGCCCGCGGAGGCCCTTACACTGGGTGCAGCGAAAGGCGATGAAGGGGACGAGTAGCGTCCGTGAGCAGCCGTGAGCGACCCGGGGACGGTGTGAGCCCGGGGGCCGGCGCGACGTGAAGATCACCCCGGAGCCGCCGGAGGAAAGCACCGCGGGCGGTGCGAGTAGAACCGGCAGCGCACCCCAATGAGGGGGCAGCGGTCCGTCCGCTGCCAAGGAGGGTGGTACCGCGGGACAGCCGCCGTTTCGGCGGGCTCTCTCGTCCCTCCGACGGAAGATGACAGTCCGCCGGAGGAAGTCCCGATGCCGCAGTACCGCCAGGTGCCAGCCCAGGTCGACCTGCCCGCCCTCGAGCACGCCGTGCTCGACTTCTGGCGGGACAACAAGGTCTTCGCCCGCACTCTCGAGCAGTCCGAAGGACGGCCCGAGTGGGTCTTCTACGAGGGCCCGCCCACCGCCAACGGCATGCCGGGCGCCCATCACATCGAGGCCCGGGTCTTCAAGGACGTCTTCCCCCGCTTCCGCACCATGCGCGGCTACCACGTCGGGCGCAAGGCCGGCTGGGACTGCCACGGTCTGCCCGTCGAGCTGGCCGTCGAGCGCGAACTGGGCTTCAACGGCAAGCAGGACATCGAGAACTACGGCATCGCGGAGTTCAACGCGCGCTGCCGCGAGTCCGTCACCCGGCACACGGACGCCTTCGCCGAGCTGACGACGCGCATGGGCTACTGGGTCGACATGGACGACGCCTACCGGACGATGGACCCGGAGTACGTCCAGTCGGTCTGGTGGTCGCTGAAGCAGATCCACGAGAAGGGCCTGCTCGTCCAGGACCACCGCGTCGCCCCCTGGTGCCCCCGCTGCGGCACCGGCCTGTCCGACCACGAACTGGCGCAGGGCTACGAGACGGTCGTCGACCCGTCGGTCTACGTCCGCTTCCCGCTGACGTCCGGCCCGCTCGCCGGCGAGGCGGCGCTGCTGGTGTGGACGACCACGCCGTGGACGCTCGTGTCCAACACCGCCGTCGCCGCGCACCCCGACGTCACCTACGTCGTCGCCACGGACGGGCTGGAGAAGCTCGTCGTCGCCGAGCCGCTGCTGGAGAAGGCGCTGGGCGAGCGCTGGGAGGCGACCGGGGAGCGCTTCACCGGCGCCGAGATGGAGCGCTGGGGTTACGAACGGCCGTTCAACTTCGTGGAGATGGAGAACGCCCACTACGTCGTCAACGCGGACTACGTCACGACCGAGGACGGCACCGGTCTCGTCCACCAGTCGCCCGCCTTCGGTGAGGACGACATGCGCACCTGCCGCGCGTACGGGCTGCCTGTCGTCAACCCCGTCCGCGCGGACGGCACCTTCGAAGAGGGCCTGCACATGGTGGGCGGGCAGTTCTTCAAGAAGGCGGACGAGGCGCTGGTCGCCGACCTCGACGCACGCAACCTGCTGCTGCGTCACGTGCCGTACGAGCACAGCTATCCGCACTGCTGGCGGTGCCACACCGCACTGCTCTACTACGCGCAGCCCTCGTGGTACATCCGCACCACGCAGATCAAGGACGCCCTGCTCCAGGAGAACGAGCGCACGAACTGGTACCCCGAATCGGTCAAGCACGGCCGCTTCGGCGACTGGCTCGACAACAACATCGACTGGGCGCTCAGCCGCAACCGCTACTGGGGCACGCCGCTGCCCATCTGGCGCTGCGAGGAAGGGCACTTGACGTGCGTCGGCTCCCTCGCGGAGCTGACGCGGCTGACCGGCCGCGACCAGTCCGGGCTGGACCCTCACCGGCCGTACATCGACGAGGTCACGTTCGCCTGCCCGGCCGCGGACTGCTCGCTGGAAGCGACGCGCGTGCCCGAAGTCATCGACGCCTGGTACGACTCGGGCTCGATGCCCTTCGCCCAGTGGGGATACCCGTACAAGAACAAGGAGATCTTCGAGAAGCGCTACCCGGCGCAGTTCATCTCGGAGGCGATCGACCAGACCCGCGGCTGGTTCTACACGCTCATGGCCGTCGGCACGCTCGTCTTCGAGAAGTCCTCGTACGAGAACGTCGTCTGCCTCGGGCACATCCTCGCCGAGGACGGCCGGAAGATGTCCAAGCACCTGGGCAACATCCTCGAGCCGATCCCGCTGATGGACCAGCACGGCGCGGACGCCGTGCGCTGGTTCATGGCCGCCGGAGGCTCGCCCTGGGCGGCGCGGCGCGTCGGCCACGGCACCATCCAGGAGGTCGTGCGCAAGACGCTGCTGACGTACTGGAACACGGTCGCCTTCCAGGCCCTGTACGCCCGTACGTCCGGCTGGTCGCCCTCCGAGTCGGACCCCGCACCGGAGCACCGCCCGCTGCTCGACCGCTGGCTGCTCAGCGAACTGCACGCGCTGGTGGACCAGGTGACGATGGCGATGGAGGGCTACGACACCCAGCGTGCCGGGAAACTGCTGTCGACCTTCGTCGACGACCTGTCCAACTGGTACGTCCGGCGCTCCCGCAGGCGCTTCTGGCAGGGCGACGCCGGCGCCATGCGCACCCTCCACGACACCCTGGAGACGGTGACGCGCCTGATGGCACCCATCGTCCCCTTCGTCACCGAGCGCGTGTGGCAGGACCTGGTCGTGCCCGTCACCCCCGGCGCACCCGACTCGGTCCACCTCGCCAACTGGCCGGAGGCGGACCTGAGCAGGGTCGACCCGGAGCTGTCGCAGGACATGCTTCTGGTGCGGCGCCTGGTCGAGCTGGGCCGTGCGACACGTGCGGAGTCCAGCGTGAAGACCCGGCAGCCGCTCTCGCGCGCCCTGGTGGCCGCGCACGGCTTCGAGACGCTCTCGCCCGACCTGCGGAACCAGATCACCGAGGAGCTCAACGTCAGCCACCTGGCGAGCCTTTCGGAGGTCGGCGGCTCACTCGTCGACACGACGGCCAAGGGCAACTTCCGTGCGCTGGGCCGGCGTTTCGGCAAGCGCACCCAGGAGGTCGCCAAGGCGATCGCCGACGCCGACGCCGCCGCTCTCTCGGCGGCTCTGCGCGAGGGCACCGCCTCGGTCGAGGTGGACGGCGAGCAGATCGCCCTCTCGCCCGAGGAAGTGATCATCACCGAGACCCCGCGCGAGGGCTGGTCCGTGGCGTCCGACTCGGGCGCGACGGTCGCTCTTGACCTGGAGATCACGCCCGAGCTGCGCCGTGCGGGCCTCGCGCGGGACGCGATCCGCCTCATCCAGGAGGCCCGCAAGAACTCGGGGCTCGACGTCGCGGACCGCATCGCCCTCGTCTGGTCCACCTCGGACGAGGAAGTCGAGCAGGCGCTGATCGACCATTCCGGGCTGATCTCGGAGGAGGTCCTCGCCGCGGACTTCACGCCCGGGGACACGGAGGCAGCGGACCCGGCCTTCGGCTCGCCCTTCGAGGACGAGGCGCTGGCGCTCACGTTCCGCCTCCGCAAGTCGTGACCGTCCGCCACCGCTGCTGAGCCACGTGGGGCACCCGGAACGAGGGGTGCCCCCACGGGCACGCGGGCCGCTCCCGCCACGGAGGCCGCGCTCCACGGACCTGCAGGGACGTCTGTCGCCCTCGTACGGCTTGCAGCGGCCGGGGCCCCCTGCCGGGACCGGCGGATCGGACGCCTCGCGAGCGCTCCGGGGCGCCTCAACGGTCCGCAGCAGCGGCACCCAGCCTCGCGCCCCTGGCAAGGCACGAAAACGGGCCGGGCCCGGAAGTGGAGACTTCCGGGCCCGGCCCTGTGACGTCGTGGCGACTGCGGCCGTCAGACCGTCAGTTGTCGTCCTCGTCGATCAGGAAGCCGCGCATCGGCGACGGCGCCTGCTGCGGCTGCGGGCCGCCCTGCGGACGGACCGGAGCCATCGGCTGCGTCATGGCCGGGGACATCTGCTGCTGACCGCCGCCGTAGCTCGGGCCGCCCTGTCCGGGACCGCCCATGCTGTGGCCGTTGCCGCCCATCGACTGGTGACCGCCCATCGTGCCCACGCCGGCGGGTGCGCCCGCAGGGGCCATCGAGGGGGACGGAGGCAGCGAGGCCGTCGCCGGAGTACGCGGCGGCGCGAGCGAGTCGTCCGCCTGGTTCTCCAGCTGGCGCAGCTGGCTCTCCAGGTAGGACTTCAGGCGCGTGCGGTACTCGCGCTCGAAGCCCCGCAGGTCCTCGACCTTGCGCTCCAGGGTGGCGCGAGCGGACTCCAGCGAGCCCATCGCGACGCGGTGCTTCTCCTGGGCGTCCCGCTCCAGTGCGTCCGCCTTGGCGCGGGCGTCCCGCTCCAAGCCTTCCGCACGGCTGCGGGCCTCGCCGACGATCTTGTTGGCCTCGGAACGGGCCTCCGCGATCGCCTGGTCGGCTGTCTGCTGCGCAAGGGACAGCACGCGCGCCGCGCTGTCGTTGTTCTGGCCGCCACCTGGCATCTGGGGACCACCGGGGCCCATGGGACCACCAGGTCCACCCGGGCCGCCCTGCGGACCGCCGGGGCCCATCGGGCCGCCGGGACCGGCAGGAAGCGCCGGCTGGCCGCCCGGCAGCTGAGGCGGGCCGCCCATCGGACCGCCGGGGCCTCCCGGGCCACCGGGGCCGCCCTGCTGCGGGTGGCCGTGACCCGGGCCGTGCGGGCCGGGGCCGCCGTGCTGACCAGGGGGAACCGGACCTGATATGGCAGCGGGCACAGGACCTCCGCCTTGGCGGTCCTGCGGTTCGGGCTTTCGCATACCGCCCTGCTGCTGGCTCTGCGCAGCGGCACGAGTCGCCGCGGCCAGCTTGGCGCGCAGGTCCTCGTTCTCCCGCAGCAGGCGGGTCAGCTCCGCTTCGACCTCATCGAGGAAGGCATCGACCTCGTCCTCGTCATAGCCTTCTCGGAGGCGGACGGTCGTGAACTGCTTGTTCCGCACGTCCTCGGGGGTCAGTGGCATCTCTTCACCTCAACGTAAGTCGTCGGCATCTCGGCAAGACCATTCCGATCGTTCACAGCCTGGCCACGACGTTGATCAGGATGTAGACGATGATCATTAGTACGAAGAAGGACAGGTCGAGCGCCACGCCCCCGAAGCGCAACGGCGGGATGAACCGCCGCAGAAGCTTGAGTGGCGGATCAGTGACAGTGTAGGTCGCCTCTAGAACGACCACCATCGCCTTGCCGGGCTGCCATGAGCGGGCGAACTGGAAGACGTAGTCCATCACCAGCCGGAAGATCAACACGAGCAGGAAGCAGTACAGCGCGACTTGGACCACCTCGAGTGCGGTACTCACTGCGCTTCCCTCTCCCCTCGCCGCGTGGGCGCTCTCGTGCGACCTTACGGCCCGTTCCTTGATCCTTGCGTCTTCAGCTCTGGTTGAAGAACCCGCCCTCTGCGATGCGGGCCTTGTCCTCCGCCGTGACATCGACGTTAGCAGGAGACAGCAGGAAGACCTTCTGAGTCACTCTTTCAATACTCCCGTGAAGACCGAAGACGAGACCGGCCGCAAAGTCGACAAGTCGCTTCGCATCGGTGTCGTCCATCTCGGTCAAGTTCATGATCACGGGGGTGCCTTCGCGGAAGTGTTCCCCGATGGTACGGGCCTCGTTGTAGGTCCGGGGGTGCAACGTGGTGATCCGGTAGGGCTCCCGCTCGGACACGACTTTGGGCATGATCACCGGGGCGCTCTTCTCCAGACTCTGGCGTTCAGGTGTGATGGATGACACGGGGGCAATTCTCCCGGATCGTCCACTTTCGATGACCGCCGGGGGTGAAGGCTGCTCCCTCTCCCGCTGGGCGGGAGGGTGCATGACACGCACCGGTTCCGCCGGTTCGTCCTTCTGCAGGGAGTCGTGGGACTGCAGCGATTCGTGCCGCCGCCGGTCCCGCTCGGGCTCCGGTTCGGGCTCGAACTCGTCGTCGGGGTCGAACCCCGGGCCGTCGTACCCATCGTCCTCCACGAGGCCGAGGTAGACCGCCATCTTGCGCATAGCGCCGGCCATTCTCTGCGTCCTCCGCTCTGTGGTGGGTCCCCTGCCCCCGGCGGGAAGGCCTCGCGGCCCGTCACCGGCGACTTGGAAATACTCGGGCCCATCCGCCTGTCGTTTCCCAACCCGAAATGACCATATTTTCTACTGTGGTCCGACTCTTGGCGACGTTACCCGAGCCGCGGGCGCTCTCCGAGTACCGCGCTGCCGACGCGCACATGTGTCGCCCCCGCAGCCACTGCCTCTTCGAGATCCGCACTCATCCCTGCTGACACCATGGTTGCAGCAGGATGCCTCGTCCGCAGGTCAGTTGAGATTTCCCGCAGCCGTTCGAAGGCGGCGGCGGGGCGCCCCGCGTACTCCCCCGACAGCGGCGCGACGGTCATCAGGCCTGCCAGGCGCAGCCCTTGGGCCGCGGCCACGGCGTCGGCGATCTCCACGACCGCCCCCGGGGCCGCTCCGCCCCTTCCGCCGGAACCGCCTGATTCCGCGTCAAGTGCGACCTGGACGAGGCAGTCCAGGTGGCGTTCCCGGTCCGCCGCGGCGTTGTCGAGCGCCCTGACGAGGCGAACCCTGTCGACGGAGTGCACGACGTCCGCGTAACCCGCCACGGAGCGCGCCTTGTTGGTCTGGAGCTGGCCCACGAAGTGCCAGCTCAGCGGGGCGTCCGCACAGGCCGCCGCCTTGGGCGCCGCGTCCTGGTCGCGATTCTCGGCGACGTCCCGCACACCCAGTTCGGACAGCAGACGGACGTCCTCCGCCGGGTAGGTCTTGGTGACGACGATCAGGGTCACGTCTTCCCGCCTGCGCCCCGCCGCGCCACAAGCGCCCTCGATGCGCTCCTCCACCCGGGCGAGGTTTTCTGCGAGTTGGGCCTTGCGAGCAGTGAGGTCCGTCACAGTTCAGTTCGCCTCCAGCCACACATAACTCGCGAGCCGGCCGGTGACTTTCTCGCGCCGGTACGAGAAGTGATCATCCGACTCCATGGTGCAAACAGAGGACTGTTCCAGAGTTGTGACACCCAGCGCCGCGAGCTGAGCCCGCACTCCGGCCGCCACGTCGACCGAGGGGGTGCCCCAGCTCGTACGCGCCGCCGCTTCCGGAACGACCGAGGCGACCTGTGACCGCATCTCCTCCGGCACCTCGTAGCAACTCCCGCATACGGCAGGCCCCGTTCGGGCGATGAACCGCTCGGGAACGGCACCGCGCGCCTTCATGGCCTCGACAAGTGCGGGCACGACTCCGGCCACCAGTCCAGGCCGCCCTGCGTGTGCGGCGCCCGCCACCCTCGCGACGGGGTCCGCGAGCAGGACGGGCGTGCAGTCCGCGGTGAGGACGGCGAGAGCGAGCATGGGGCGCATCGTGACGACGCCGTCGAGCGGTGGCGCGTCGTCCCCGAACGGCCGGTGCACGAGGGCGACATCGCGCCCGTGCACCTGGTTCATCCAGACGACGTTCGACGGCTTCAGGCCCAACCCGGTCGCGACCCTCGCCCGGTTGGTGTTCACGTGCGCGGCATCGTCGCCGACCTTGCCGCCCAGGTTGAGTGACTCATACGGAGCGGCGCTCACCCCGCCCCACCGGTCGGTGAAGGCGAAATGCGCGCCGCTCGTCGAGTGGTGCTCGTCTATCACTTCAAGAAGTCCGGCACATCCAGCTCCTCGGCCTGACTGTCCGTGTACGGACGGGCCGGCGGGACGGTCGGAGGCAGCGAGTCACGTCCGGACCCGGAGGACTCGCCCACGGGAGCCGGGTCGCTCTCACGCGGCGTGACCGTGCCCAGGCCACCGAAGGAGGGCCGCTCGCCGTCCGAATCCGCACCGAAGGAGCCCGTGGACGGGCCGGGGTCGTCCTTCGGCGTGTGCGAGCCGAGGGCCTTCTCGCGGTTCCTGGAGGGCGGCTGGCCCCCGTCGAAGCCGGCGGCGATGACGGTGACGCGCACCTCGTCGCCGAGGGCGTCGTCGATGACGGCGCCGAAGATGATGTTGGCTTCGGGGTGCGCGGCCTCGCTCACGAGCTGCGCGGCCTCGTTGATCTCGAACAGGCCGAGGTCCGAACCGCCCGAGATGGACAGCAGCACGCCTCTCGCGCCGTCGATGGAGGCTTCCAGAAGCGGCGACGAGATGGCCATCTCCGCCGCGGCCACCGCACGGTCGTCCCCGCGGGCCGAACCGATGCCCATGAGCGCCGACCCCGCCTCGGACATCACGGACTTGACGTCGGCGAAGTCGAGGTTGATGAGGCCGGGCGTCGTGATGAGGTCCGTGATGCCCTGGACACCCGAGAGCAGCACCTGGTCCGCGGACTTGAACGCGTCCAGCACGCTGACCTGGCGGTCCGAGATGGACAGCAGCCGGTCGTTGGGGATGACGATCAGGGTGTCGACCTCGTCGCGCAGACCCGCGATGCCGTCCTCGGCCTGGTTGGCACGCCGGCGGCCCTCGAACGTGAAGGGCCGGGTGACGACGCCGATCGTCAGCGCGCCGAGGGAACGCGCGATGTTCGCGACGACGGGGGCGCCGCCGGTGCCGGTGCCGCCTCCTTCGCCCGCGGTGACGAAGACCATGTCGGCCCCCTTGAGGACCTCCTCGATCTCCTCGCGGTGGTCCTCGGCCGCCTTGCGGCCGACGTCGGGGTTGGCGCCCGCTCCCAAACCGCGCGTCAGTTCGCGGCCCACGTCGAGCTTGACATCGGCATCGCTCATCAACAGGGCCTGCGCATCTGTGTTGATCGCGATGAACTCGACGCCCTTGAGACCGACCTCGATCATCCGGTTGATGGCGTTCACGCCACCGCCGCCAATCCCGACGACCTTGATGACTGCGAGGTAGTTCTGCGGTGCTGCCACGTCGAAGGCCTCTCGCCTCGAGTTACGTATCCCTGTAGGGCGGTCCACATCGACCCGAACCCCAAGCGCGAAGTTTAGGGTTACCAGTGTCCGTCTTCCTTGGAGTCTTGGGAACGGACACTAAGTCGACAAGTGGTGGGTGTTCAACGAACACGCCGAACCTCCCGTTTTTCTTTTCACCCTATGTGATCAGGGCCCGCCGTCGTCATCCAGGGTGCTGGCCTGCGCTGACGTCCGTCAACTCCCTGACGCCGCAGGGGCGCTGGGGACACTCACGTCGAAGTGCCTGGCGTCTTTGGCCGCTTTCATCAGCGCGGTCAGTGACTTGGCCTTCGCAGCCCTCTGTTCGCCGCTCCCCCACAGCACCGTACGACCCTCCGTCAACTCCAGCGTGATGGAGTCGTAGGAACGAACGCGGACGGTCCGGGTGTCACGCTCCACGGATTTCGGGAGCGATCCGGCGACCGAGACGGCTTCGCGGCGGAGGCGTTCACTGCCGAAGTGGCGGAGGCCCGCGGAGCGCTGTACTTCCATCACCAGAAGCGGAACGCCCTTCGGATGCTTGGGAACAACGGCGAAACGCACGCCTTCGTCATCCACTTCGACGAAATTCCCGTCCTCCTTCATGGCCAACTCCGGCTTCCGTTCGGTCACCTTCACACCGATTCCATGGGGCCATGCCCGCACGACGTCGACGCTGTCGATCCGCGGCAGGGCCTCGCGCAGACGGCGTTCCGCCGCCGCCCGGTCCACCGAGAGCAGCGGGGCCCCAAGCGGAATGCGGGCGGCGGCACGGACCCGGCCTTCCGTCAGCACCGCGGTCCCGCTGACGGACACCCGCTCGACGGTCGCCCAGTTCGAGCCGTAGAGCGCCCATGCGCCGAAGCCGCCCAGGAGGAGCGTCAGTGCGAGCGCGAGCAGCAGCAGGCGGCCCGGAAGTCGCAGCCGCAGCGGGGGCCTTCGCTCCCGCCCCGCGTGCTGGTGCGGGCCGGAACCGGCCCGGGGGCGGGCCTGCGGCGTCCTGCCGCGCCGCTCGGCGCTCTCGGTCGTCCGCCCCGTCGGTCCGGCCACGCTTGCCTGCCTTCTCTCACGCCCCTCGGCGTGCCGCGATCGCCTCGTACACCATTCCGACCAGGAGCTCGTCGGCGTCCGGACGGCCGAACTCCGCCGCGGCGCGGGCCATGGCGTGCAGACGGTGCGGGTCGGAGAGGACCGGGAGCACGTTGCTCAGGATCCAGTCCGGCGACACCTCGGCGTCGTCCACGAGGAGTCCGCCTCCCGCCTTGACGACGGGCTGCGCGTTCAGCCGCTGTTCGCCGTTGCCGATCGGCAGCGGCACGTAGGCGGCCGGCAGCCCCACGGCCGACAGCTCCGCGACGGTCATCGCGCCGGCACGGCAGAGCATCATGTCCGCTGCGGCGTACGCGAGATCCATCCGGTCCACATACGGTACCGGGACGTACGGCGGCATTCCGGGCATGTTGTCCGGCTGCGGCAATTCGTTCTTGGGTCCGACGGCGTGCAGGACCTGGATCCCCGCGCGCTGAAGGTGCGGAACGGCCTGCTGCACGACCTCGTTGAGGCGGCGGGCGCCCTGCGAGCCGCCCGTGACGAGAAGCGTCGGCAGATTGGCGTCCAGCCCGAAAGCGGCACGGGCCTCCGGCCGCTTCGCGGCGCGGTCGAGCGTGGCGATGGCGCGGCGCAGCGGGATGCCGACGTACCGGGCGTTGCGGAGCTTGCTGTCCGGGGTGGAGACGGCCACGTGGCGCGTGTAGCGCGAGCCGATCTTGTTGGCCAGGCCGGGACGCGCGTTGGCCTCGTGCACGACGATCGGCACTCCGAGCCGCTTCGCGGCCAGGTACGCCGGGAGGGCCACGTAACCGCCGAAGCCGGCGACGCAATCGGCCTTGGTGCTCTCGAGGATCTGCTCGGCGGCCTTGATGGTGCCGCGCAGCCGCCCCGGGACGGTGATCAGTTCGGGCGTGGGTTTCCGCGGGAGCGGTACGGCCGGGATGAGTTCCAGGTGGTAGCCGCGCTCGGGGACGAGGCGGGTCTCAAGTCCGCGTTCCGTGCCCAGGGCAGTGATGCCCACCGTCGGGTCCTGCCGGCGCAGAGCGTCCGCCAGGGCGAGCGCGGGCTCGATGTGGCCGGCGGTGCCACCGCCGGCGAGTACGACGTGCACTCTCATTCACCGCTCTCCGGACGGCCGCCGAACCGGGCGCCGTCTCATCGTTTCGATCTCACCCCTGCCAGCCTTCTCTGCAGGCGCTGCAGCAGAGCAGGTTGCCGCATGGCCAGTGCCGCCCTCGCAGCGGGGTCGCTTCGCGCGAATGCGATCAGCAACCCGATGGCGAACATCGTCGGCAGCAGGGCGGACCCTCCGTAGGAGAACAGCGGGAGCGGGACACCGGCGATCGGCAGCAGACCGAGCACCGCACCGATGTTGACCACGGCCTGCGCCGTGATCCAGGTGGTCACGCCTCCCGCGGCATACCTCACGAAGGGCTCCTCCGTGCGTCCGGCCACGCGGATACCCGCATAGCCTAGAGCCGCGAAGAGGGCGAGCACCGACAGCGTCCCCGCCAGTCCGAGTTCCTCACCGGTCACGGCGAAGATGAAATCGGTGTGCGGTTCAGGGAGTTGACCCCATTTTTCCACACTGGCGCCGAGTCCCGAACCGAACCAGCCGCCGGATGCGAGCGCGTAGATCCCGTGCACTGCCTGCCAGCACTGGTCGTCCGGGCCCGGGTCGGTGGCGCCGATGCACGCGAGCCTGGCCATCCGGTTGGGGCTGGTCATGATGAGGAACGCCCCTACGGCGAGCGCCCCCGCGAGGACGCCGGTGAACAGCCGGGTGGGCGCTCCGGCGAGCCAGAGCAGTCCGAACAGGATCGTTGTGAGAATGATCGCGGTGCCCATGTCGCCGCCGAGCATGATGAGTCCGAGGAGCAGCAGCGCCACCGGGACGAGCGGCACGAGCATGTGCTTCCACTGGGTGAGCAGCCGCCTCGCACGCTTCCGCGCCAGGAGGTCCGCGCCCCAGAGCACGAGCGCGAGCTTGGCGAACTCGCTCGGCTGGAGCTGGAACGGGCCGCCCAGGTAGATCCAGTTCTGGTTGCCGTTCACCTCGTGCCCCATACCGGGAACCTGCACCATGCA
Source organism: Streptomyces sp. WMMB 714 (assembly GCF_900090125.1). NCBI lineage: Bacteria > Bacillati > Actinomycetota > Actinomycetes > Kitasatosporales > Streptomycetaceae > Streptomyces > Streptomyces sp. WMMB 714. The sequence goes on along the minus strand of NZ_FMHJ01000005.1, from coordinate 173,675 downwards.
CATGAGCACGACGGAGACGGCCAGCAGCGGGTACGCCAGCGCACGGTGCAGTCTCAGCGGCATGCGGGCGGCGACGAGCAGCAGAACGGCGCCCAGGACGGCCGCGATCAGCTGCTTGCGGAAGAAGTACGTCGAGGGCAGGCCCGACTGCAGCGCCTCGATCTGCGACGCCGAGAAGACCATCACGAGTCCGAGCACGGTGAGCAGGAGGCTGCCGCCGAGGACGAGGTAGTAGGCCGTGAGCGGACGGTCCCAGGCCCGCCTCGCCTTGTCGGAGAGCGCCGAGAGCCCCCGGCGGCGCGGTTCCGGACGGCGCGGCTTCCGGCCGGGAAGACGCGGACGCTGCGAGACGGAGGCCGAAGCCCCCTTCCAGGCGCCCGACTTGGCCGTCCGGGCGGCACCGGCGCGCTGCGTGCCCCGGAGGACGGTCGAGAGCCGCGTACCGGCCGACGGCGAAGGGCGCGCGGGCACCGCGGCGACGGCGGACGGTACCGGCGCGTGTGCCGGAGCCCGGAGCGCGACCGGGGCTCGCAGGGCTCGCGCCAGCGTCCGCAGCAGAGGGGATGTCCGCAGTGGAGTCCGCAGTGGAGACGGGGCTCGGAGAGAGGTGGCCGCCTGGCCGTCGGGCGTCATCTGTCGCTTCCCCTCCGTCAATTCCCGCGAGCGGTCAGCGGGACCGGCGGGTCACTCCACGTTGTCGGCGCGGCCGGCGGCCAGTTCACGGACCGCTTCGGCGAAGGCGTCGCCGCGCGCGTTGTAGTTGACGAACATGTCCATCGACGCGCACGCCGGGGCCATCAGCACCGTATCCCCGGGCCTGGCGAGCCGGGACGCTTCGTGGACCGCCGCCGCCATCGCACCAGTGTCCGTCCGCGCGAGGTCCACCACCGGAACATCCGGGGCGTGTCGCGCGAGGGCTTCCGCCATGAGCGCGCGGTCGGCGCCGATGAGGACCGCTCCGCGCAGACGGGAGGCCGACGTGCGGACGAGTTCGTCGAACGTGGCGCCCTTCGCGAGGCCTCCGGCGATCCAGACGATCGACTCGTAGGCCGCCAGCGAGGCCTGCGTGGCATGGGTGTTGGTGGCTTTGGAGTCGTTGACGTAGGCGACGCCGCCGACGTCCGCGACGTGCGCGATGCGGTGGGCGTCGGGACTGAAGGCCCGCAGCCCGTCGCGTACGGCCGAGGGCGGCACTCCGTAGGCGCGCGCGAGGGCGGCGGCCGCGAGGGCGTTGGCGATGTTGTGCGGTGCCGCGGGGGTGACGTCGCCGACTTCGGCGAGCTCCTGCGCCTGCCTCCGACGGTCCTCGACGAAGGCGCGGTCGACGAGGATGCCGTCCACGACGCCCAGTTCGGAGGGGCCGGGAGTGCCGAGGGTGAAGCCGATGGCGCGGCAGCCCTCCTCGACGTCCGCCTCGCGCACGAGGCGTTCCGTGGCCGGGTCGGCGCAGTTGTAGACGCAGGCGACCTGGTTGCCCTCGTAGATACGGCCCTTGTCGGCGGCGTACGCCTCCATCGAGCCGTGCCAGTCGAGATGGTCCGGGGCGAGGTTGAGCACCGCTCCCGAGTGGGCCCTCAGGCTGGGTGCCCAGTGGAGCTGGTAGCTGGACAGTTCGACCGCGAGTACGTCCGGCGGCTTCTGCTCGTCGAGTACGACGTCGATGAGCGGGGTGCCGATGTTGCCCACGGCGGGCGCTCGGAGCCCGGCGGCGCGGAGGATCGCGGAGAGCATCTGGACGGTCGTGGTCTTGCCGTTGGTGCCGGTGACCGCGAGCCAGGGCGCGGGAGCACCGGTGCCGCCGGAGGCGGCACCGCGCAGCCGCCAAGCCAGCTCCACGTCGCCCCACACGGGGACGTCCGCGGCGCGCGCCGCCCGGAAGAGCGGACTCTCCGGCTTCCACCCAGGTGAGGTGACGATCAGGTCCGTGCCCTCGGGCAGCGTCTCGGCGTCACCCAGCCGTGCGGTGACGCCCTCCTTGCGCAGCCGTTCTGCGTGCTCGCGGTGTGTGTCGCTGTCGCCGCCGTCGACGACCGTCACACCGGCGCCCATCCGTGCCAGGGCGAGCGCGGCGCTCCTGCCGCTGACCCCGAGGCCGGCGACCGTCACATGCCGGCCGGCCAGGTCCGCGGCGGTCGCGGTGTCGCCCAACGGGCCCGTCCCGGCGCTCACTTGCTGGCTGCCCACCCTGCGTAGAAGATTCCGACGCCGACGATGGCGCACATGCCCTGGATGATCCAGAACCGGACCACGACCAGGACCTCCGACCAGCCCTTCAGCTCGAAGTGGTGCTGGAGGGGGGCCATTTTGAAGACCCGCTTGCCGGTGAGCCGGAACGAACCGACCTGGATCACCACGGACATGGTGATGAGGACGAAGAGGCCGCCGAGGATGGCGAGCAGCAGCTCGGTCCGTGAGCAGATGGCCAGTCCGGCGAGCGCGCCGCCCAGCGCGAGCGAACCGGTGTCGCCCATGAAGATCTTGGCCGGGGAGGTGTTCCACCACAGGAAGCCGAAGCAGGCGCCCATGAGGGCCGCCGCGACGACGGCCAGGTCGAGTGGGTCCCGTACCTCGTAACAACCCGGGCCGGCGGTGAAGGGGTTGGCGCAGGACTCCTGGTACTCCCACACGCAGATGAAGACGTAGGCGCCGAAGACCATCACCGACGCGCCCGTCGCCAGGCCGTCCAGACCGTCCGTCAGGTTCACGCCGTTGGACATGGCGAGAATCATGAACAGCGCCCAGATCACGAAGAGGACCGGGCCGATCGACCAGCCGAAGTCCTGCGTGAAGGAGAGCTTGGTCGAAGCGGGCGTCAGGCCCCGCAGGTTGGCGAAGTTCAGCGACAGCACCGCGAAGGCGACACCGACGATCAGCTGCCCGGCCATCTTCGCCTTGGCGCGCAGACCGAGGCTGCGCTGCTTGACGATCTTGATGTAGTCGTCGAGGAAGCCGACCAGCCCCATGCCGGCGAAGAGGAACAGCACCAGGACGCCCGAGAAGCTCGGCTGGCTTCCCGTCAGCAGTTTCGTCAGGGCGTAGGCGGCGACGGTGGCCAGGATGAAGGCGATGCCGCCCATGGTCGGGGTGCCGCGCTTGCTGTGGTGGTTCTGCGGCCCGTCGTCACGGATGAACTGTCCGTACCCCCTGCGGGCGAGCAGCTTGATCAGCAGGGGCGTCCCGACGAGGGACAGGAAGAGTCCGATGACCCCGGAGAAGAGAATCTGACTCATACCCATCGGGCGGCGACCTCACCCTCGTTGTCCACCGGCTCCGTGAGCGCGTCCGCGACGCGCTCCAGACCCACCGAACGGGAAGCCTTCACCAACACGACATCCCCCGGGCGCAGTTCGCTCCGCAACAGCTCGACCGCCGCCTCAGCGTCGGACACGTGCACCGACTCCTCACCCCACGAACCCTCGTTCTTGGCGCCCATGTCCAGCCAGACGGCCTCCTGGCCACCAACCGCCACGAGCTTGCTGACGTTGAGCCGGACGGCGAGCCGTCCGACCGCGTCGTGCTCGGCCAGCGACTCGTCGCCGAGCTCGGCCATCGCACCGAGCACCGCCCACGTCCGTTTCCCCTGCCCCATCGCGGCCAGCGCGCGGAGCGCTGCCCGAGTGGACTCGGGGTTGGCGTTGTAGGCGTCATTGACGACCGTGACCCCGTCGGCGCGCTCGGTGACCTCCATCCGCCAACGCGAGAGCGTGCTCGCGGCGGAGAGCGCGGTGGCGATGTCCCCGGCGGGCATGCCCAGTTCGTGGGCGACGGCCGCCGCGGCGAGCGCGTTCGACACGTGGTGCTCACCGTACAGGCGCATGGTCACGTCACCGCACCCGGTGGGTGTGTGAAGCGTGAAAGTGGGCTGTCCGCGCTCCGTGAGCCGGACATTCTCGGCGCGGACGTCCGCTTCCGGCGCCTCACCGAAGAGGAGGACCCGGGCCTCCGTGCGTGAACTCATCGCCCGCACAAGGGCGTCGTCGGCGTTGAGCACGGCGACGCCGCCCCCGTCACCCGCGAGCGGGAGCGACTCGACGAGTTCGCCCTTGGCCTCGGCGATCTGCTCACGTCCGCCGAACTCGCCGATGTGAGCGGACCCCACGTTCAGTACGACGCCGATGCGGGGCGGCGTGAGCTGGGCGAGGTAGCGGATGTGGTTCTTGCCGCGGGCCCCCATCTCCAGTACGAGATGGCGGGATTCGGCGTCGGCGCGCAGCGCGGTGAGCGGCAGCCCGATCTCGTTGTTGAGGGAGCCGGGCGTCCACACCGTCGGCCCGAGGCGCTCCAGAAGCTGCGCGATCAGGTCCTTGGTGCTGGTCTTCCCGGCGGAGCCCGTCAACGCGACGACCTGGGTGCCCAGGCGCTCGACGACGTGCCGCGCGAGGGCGCCGAGGGCGCGGGTGACGTCGTCCACGATGACGGCGGGCACTCCGACGGGGCGGGTGGCGAGCACCGCCACCGCTCCCGCTTCTACCGCGCTTCGGGCGAAGTCGTGCCCGTCTGCGCGTTCGCCCGCGAAGGCGGCGAAGAGGCTGCCCTCCGCGACCTCCCGCGAATCGATGACGACAGGGCCGCTGACGTGGGCATCCGGGTCCGGTATGTCGCTCTGCTGTCCGTCGACGACAGCGGCGATCTCGGCGAGAGAGAGGGGGATCATCGGTCTCAGGCGTCTGTCCCGTTGGTAGGGGTTCTCGGCGGCATGGCGGCAGCTGCCGCCGCGCCTGCCTCTTCCTGCTTCAGCCGGATGGCCTCACGCAGCACTGCGATGTCGTCGAAGGGGCGCACGACACCCGCGATGTCCTGGCCCAGCTCGTGCCCCTTGCCCAGGACGAGCACCGTGTCGCCGGGCTCGGCGCGGGCGACGGCGAGGCGGATCGCGGCGCCCCGGTCCTCCTCCATCAGCACGGTGCCGCGCTCGTAGGCGGGCACCTCGGCGGCGCCGGCCAGCATGGTGGCGAGGATCGCGAGGGGGTCCTCGGAACGGGGGTTGTCCGACGTCAGCACGGCGGTGTCGGCGAGCCGCGCCAGCGCGGAGCCCATGGCCGGGCGCTTGTGCGGGTCGCGGTCGCCGCCGCAGCCCAGGACGGCGTGGACGCGCCCGTCGGTGACCTTCCGCATCGCGTACAGCACGGACTCGACGGCGTCGGGCTTGTGCGCGTAGTCCACGATCGCGAGGTAGTCCTGGCCGGCGTCGACGCGCTCCAGCCGGCCCGGGACGCCCGGCACGGACGCGATGCCGTCGGCCGCCGTCTGCGGGTCGATGCCCGCGACGACGAGGGCCGTCAGCGCGGCGAGCGCATTCGCGACGTTGAACGGCCCCGCGATCGGTGCGGCCGCGCGCACCGACTCGTCCTTGGGGCCCACGGCCGTGAACGTGGAGCCGAGCGGCCCCACTTGGACGTCCTCGGCCCGCCAGTCGGCGTCGGGATGGCCCTCCGCGGAGAACGTGGTGACGGGCACCTCGGACTCGGTCAGCAGCCGCTGCCCGTACTCGTCGTCGAAGTTGACCACGCCCGCACGGGAGCGGGCCCGGGTGAACAGCTGCCGCTTCGCCCGGAAGTAGTCCTCCATGTCCGGGTGGAAGTCCAGGTGCTCGGGGCTGAGGTTGTTGAAGACGGCGACGTCGAAGACGCTTCCGTCCACGCGGCCCAGGACCAGCGCGTGGCTGGAGACCTCCATCGCCACGGACGTCACGCCGCGCTCCCGCATCACCGCGAAGAGGGCCTGCAGATCGGTCGCCTCGGGCGTCGTACGCTCCGACTTCAGCCGCTCGTCGCCGATGCGGGACTCCACGGTGCCGATCAGCCCCGTCAGCTCGCCCGCCTTCTCGGCGGCCTTACGGAGCCCGCCCTCCACGAGGTAGGCCGTCGTGGTCTTCCCGGAGGTGCCGGTGATGCCGATCTGCAGCAGGTCCTTGCCCGGCTCGCCGTAGATCGCGGCGGCCAGCGCACCCATGCGGCCGCGGGGGTCGGGCACCGTCAGGACCGGCAGGCCCGTCGCCGCGGAGCGCTCGGTGCCCGCGGGGTCGGTCAGCACGGCGACGGCGCCGAGGCTGGCGGCCTGCGAGGCGAAGTCGGCACCGTGGAACCGCGCGCCCGGGAGCGCCGCGTAGACGTCACCCGGCCGCACGGCGCGCGAGTCGTGGGTGATCCCGGTCGCCGCGGCCTCCTCCGTGCCCGCGGGGGCATCGGTCCTCAGCTGGAGGGCCAGCTCCGCGAGCGGCACAGGCCGGACGTGTGCGGGGCGGGGCGGGCCCGACGAGACGTCCGTCGCCGGCTTCGGGGCTGGCTCCGGGGTGGGAGCGACCGCGCGGCCCCCCGCCGAGGGCGAGAGGGAGTTCTGATCAGCTTGTGGCACGGCGGTGAGCGTACCGGGCGCGGAGGGCGTGCCGCGAAGCGAGGGGCTCCCCGGAGGGACTGCGTCCGGCCCGTCGTGCTGGTTCTGAGCGTCCGTTCCCACCTGATGTACGTCCCCTCTGCGCCCGGTCTCCGTGGCTCATCGGCCCTTTTTCTTCCTGCTGTCCTTCTCGGCGCTGACGGGCAGCGGATCGGCCTTTGCTCCGGTCGGGGGGATCTGCAGGCTTTTCAGGGCGAACTTCATGACCTGCTTGTAGACGGGCCCGCACACGTCGCTGCCGAAGTAGCTGCCCTTCTTCGGATTCTGCACCGCGCAGTAGACCGTCACCCGCGGCTTGTCGGCGGGGGCGAAACCCGCGAAGGACGACGTGTACCCGTCGTACCGGCCGGTCTCGGGATCGACCCGGTTGGCCGTACCCGTCTTGCCCGCGACCCGGTACCCGGGGATCTTGGCCGTGGTGCCCGTCCCCTCCATGTCGCTGACGACGGACTCCAGCATCCGGGCGAGCGTCCTGGCCGTTTTCTCGCTGACGACGCGGCGGCTGTCCGGCTTGCGCGCCGGGGTGTAGGCGCCGTCGGGGCCCGTCGTGCCGCGCACGAGCGACGGCACTTCGCGGACGCCGCCGTTGGCGATGGTGGAGTAGATCGAGGCCGCCTGGACGGCGTTGAGGGACAGGCCCTGGCCGAACGGGATCGTGTACTGCTGCGACGCGCTCCACTTCTCGGGACGCTCGAGGATGCCGGAGGTCGCCCCGGGCAGCCCGAGCCCGGTGGGCCTGCCGATGCCGAACTCGCTCAGATAGCGGTGGAGGACCTTGTTGGCCTCCTTCTGCGTCTCGCCCAGCTGCTCCGTGGCGAGGATGGTGCCGATGTTGCTGGACTTGGCGAGGACGCCGTTCAGCGTCAGCTTCCAGGTCTCGTGGTCGACGTCGTCGGCGAAGGCGCGGTCGGCGCGCTTGAGGCGGTTCGGGACGGTCACCTTCGTCAGCGGCGTGGCCCTGCCCTCCTCGAGGACCGCGGCCATCGACATCAGCTTGCTGGTCGAACCGGGTTCGTAGACGTCCTGCGCCGCGGCGTTGCCCAGGGCGGCCGGGTCCGCACGGGAGATGTCGTTGGGGTCGAATCCGGGGGCGCTCGCCATCGCGAGCAGTTCACCCGTCCGGGTGTCCTGCACGACCACGTAGCCGCTGTCCGCGTCGGACTCCTCGATCTGCTCCCCGATGGCCTGCTGGGCCGCCCACTGGATGTCGCGGTCGAGGGTGAGCTGCACGTCCGCACCGGCGCGGGCGGGGCGTTCCCGCTCGCCCGCCGTGGGGACCTGGCGGCCGCCGGACTGCGCGTAGGTGATCTTCCCGTTCCGGCCCGCCAGCTTCTTGTCGAGCATGGCCTCGACGCCCGCGCCGCCCTTGCCCTCGGAGTTGACGAACCCGAGCACGGCGGAGGCCAGTTCACGGTTGGGGTAGACGCGCTTCGGGTGCTTCTCGCGGTAGACGCCGGCCAGGACGTCGGCGGCATCCTCCCCGGCCTTCCCCGCCTTTCCGGCCTTGTCCGCCTTCCCGCTCGCCGCCGCCTCGGACGCCTCCGCCGCGACCTTCCGCTTCAGCTCCCTGATCTGCTGCCAGGTCCGCGGCGTCTGCTGCCGCGCGAGCAGCACGTAGCGGGTGTTCTTCCGGGACAGCTTCCTGGTCAGCTCCTGCTCGTCCTCGTGGAGCACGGGGGCGAGGAGCGCCGCGGCGCGTTCGGGGGCGTCGCTCACGCCGGTCTGCTTGGACGTGAACAGGTACGGGTCGGCTGTGACGTCGTAGGCGTCGACCGTGGTGGCGAGGGCGGCGCCGTCCCTGGAGGAGATCGTGCCGCGCTCGGCTGCGAGCGGCACCGTGATGTACCGGTTGACGGCGGCCTTGTCGGCGAACGCGCTGGCGTCGACGGCCTGCACCTGCAGCAGCCGCACGGTGAACGCCAGCATCACCACCGTCAGGCCGAACGCGATCAGCCGCAGACGCGGACGGGCACGCGCGAGACGCAGCCGGCCGCCCTGGGACGGCAGGGGCGCCTTGGCGCCGACGGGCTTCGTACGGCCTGCGGCCTTCCCGGCGCCCTTGCCCGGCGCGGGCCTGGCCGCAGCCGCCCTGCCCCCCGCTCCCCTGCCCTGACTCCCGGCCGACTTGGGCGAGTTGGCACCGCGCGCGGAGCGGCCAGGACGTGACGCCGGACGGCCGGTACGGCGCGGGTCACGCGGGCGTTCGCTCACCGCTCCTCCTGCTTCGGGTCGCCGGTGGCCTTCTCCGGCTTGCCCTTCACGGTGCCGTCCGGTTCGAGGAAGGCGGGAGTGCCGCCGGGCACGAGGCCGAGGTCGCGGGCGCGCTTCTCCAGCGCCCCGGGCGCCGAGTAGGAGTCGACCTCCTGCTGCAGTGCCTGCTGCTCGTCGGTCAGCTCGCCCGTCTGCTTCTCCAGCTTGCTCAGTTGGAAGGACCCCTGGTTGACGGCGGCGTTCAGCAGCAGCAGGCCCAGCAGACCGGCGCCCAGTATCACGACGACCAGCAGCACGAACGGTGTACGGGCCGCGCTCGCTCCGGCCGGTACGAGCCGGGCGAGCCGGGACAGCCGCTGTGCACTCATGCCGTGTGCTCCTCCCTGATGCGCTCGGCGCCCCGCAGCCGGGCGGGGGCGGCGCGGCGGTTCTCGGCGATCTCGTCCTCGGTGGGGAGTTCGGCACCGCGCGTCAGCAGCTTGAGCCGCGGCTGGTACTGCTCCGGCACGACAGGCAGGCCGGGCGGCGCCGTGCTGCTGGCTCCCGCCGTCAACACCCGCTTGACGAGCCGGTCTTCCAGCGAGTGGTACGACAGCACGGCGATGCGTCCGCCGACGGCCAGCGCCCCCACGGCGGCCGGAATCGCGCGCTCCAGCGATTCGAGCTCGCCGTTCACCTCGATCCGCAACGCCTGGAAGGTGCGCTTGGCCGGGTTGCCGCCGGTGCGCTTGGCCGCCTGCGGCAGGGCCTCGCGGATCAGTTCGACGAGTCGCGCGCTGCTCGTCAGGGGCCGCTCGGCGCGTTCACGCACGACTGCCTCGACGATGCGCTTGGCCTGCTTCTCCTCGCCGTACACGCGCAGCAGCCGGACGAGTTCGCCCGGAGGGTAGGTGTTGAGCACGTCGGCCGCGCTGCGGCCCCGCGTCTGGTCCATGCGCATGTCGAGCGGGGCGTCCTGGGAGTAGGCGAAACCGCGCTCGGGCTCGTCCAGCTGCATCGAGGAGACGCCGAGGTCGAACAGGACGCCCTGGACGCGCGGCACGCCGAGGCGCTCGAGGACCTCGGGCAGCTCGTCGTACACCGCATGCACGAGAGTGGCCCGGTCCGCGTAGGGGGCGAGCCGTTCGCCCGCGAGCCGCAGCGCATCCTGGTCGCGGTCCAGGGCGATGAGGCGGGCGGCGGGGAAGGTGCCCAGCAGTGCCTCGCTGTGGCCGCCGAGGCCAAGAGTGCAGTCGACGACCGTCGCGCCGGGCTCCGCGAGCGCGGGGGCGAGCATGTCGAGGCACCGCCGCAGCATCACCGGATTGTGGCGTTCCCGGATTGCGGATTCCTCGTTGGCGGGCTGTTCCTCGGTCGTCATGCGCCCTTTCCTGCCCACGTGCTGCTTGGTCCCCGCCCGCTCTGAGGGGAAGTGGCCCGCGGTACCGGGGAAGAGGGGTGCCGGGGGCCGGAGCGGGAGGAGGCCGAGCCGCACGTACGCCCAGCGCACGCGGGGAATTCAGCTCCCGGGAGCGTCTCGCCTCCCACTTCGCGCCACTTTAGTCCACTCGTCCCTTCGGTCAACAAGCGCGCAGGCGCGTTGGGAGGGCGCCCGGCGGGCTGTGGGGTGCCTCACAGAACGGCCGTCCGACCGATTCGTCCTCACCCGGATGAAGCCATACGGGCCGAGCCGGTCTAACGTCGTCCACATGTCGACCTACCAGCGGAAATCTCCGCCATCCTCAGAATCCACCGCCGACAGCAGGAACGGCGCCGGGACAGTGACCGACCGCCTCGTCGAGGCCAACGCCCGCTATGCCGAGGGCTTCACCGACCCCGGCATGGACGCCCGTCCCGTGCTCAACGTGGCCGTGGTGGCGTGCATGGACGCCCGTATCGACCTGCACGAGGCCCTGGGGCTCGAACTCGGCGACTGCCACACGATCCGGAACGCGGGCGGAGTCGTCACCGACGACATCATCCGCTCCCTGACGATCAGCCAGCGCGCTCTGGGCACCAAGACCGTCGTGCTGATACACCACACCGGCTGCGGAATGCTCAATCTGACGGAAGACTTCCGGCACGAACTGGAACTGGAGGTGGGTCAGCGGCCGTCCTGGGCCGTCGAGGCGTTCCAGGATCTCGACCAGGACGTGCGGCAGTCCATGCAGCGGGTGCGGACCTCGCCGTTCCTGCTGCACAGGGACGACGTACGCGGTTTTGTCTTCGACGTGAAGACCGGCCTGCTCCGCGAGATCGACCCAGAGATCCCCCGGGAACGGTGACGCGGGACGCCGCGGGCGTGAAGAATGCGTGTACGAGCAGCAGATGAGCGACGGGGATGGCCGAGGAGTGCCGGTGACGACGTATGACGAGCGAGCGGACCTCAGCGATCTGAGCAGCACGGCGGATCGGGTGCGCCGCTCGATGGAGTCGGTGATCGAGGGGAAACCCGAGGTCGTGCGGCTTTCGTTGACCGTGCTCATCGCCGAGGGCCATCTGCTGATCGAGGACGTTCCGGGCGTGGGGAAGACCATGCTGGCCAAGGCGCTCGCCCGGTCGGTGGACTGTTCGGTGCGGCGCATCCAGTTCACGCCGGACCTGCTGCCGTCCGACATCACGGGCGTGAGCATCTACGACCAGCAGCGCCAGGACTTCGAGTTCAAACCCGGTGCGATCTTCGCGCAGATCGTGATCGGGGACGAGATCAACCGCGCCTCCCCCAAGACCCAGTCCGCGCTGCTGGAGTCGATGGAGGAGCGCCATGTGACGATCGACGGCCACACGTACGAACTGCCCGCGCCCTTCATGGTGGTGGCGACGCAGAACCCGGTCGAGATGGAGGGCACCTACCCCCTGCCCGAAGCTCAGCGCGACCGGTTCATGGCGCGGGTCTCCATCGGCTACCCCAGCCCGGCGGCCGAACTGGAGATGCTCGACGTGCACGGCGGCGCCTCACCGCTGGAGGACCTCCAGCCGGTGGCGCACGCCCACGAGATCAGCAAGCTGATCGAAGCGGTGCGCGGTGTGCACGTCGCCGATCCGGTGCGCCGCTACGCGGTGGACCTGGTCGCGGCGACGCGCACGCACCAGGATCTGCGGCTCGGCGCCTCGCCGCGCGCCACGCTGCACCTGCTGCGCGCCGCCCGCGCAGGTGCGGCCCTGGCCGGCCGCGACTTCGTGCTGCCGGACGACGTGCAGGCGCTGGCAGTCCCCGTGCTGGCGCACCGCCTGCTGCCCACCGCGCAGGCGCAGTTGAGCAGACGTACGGCGGAGCAGGTGGTCACCGAGATCCTGCACCGCGTGCCCGTACCGAGCGCGACGCAGGGAGGCGCGGGCACCGCGCCGCCCCCCGACGGCTACGGACAGCAGTCGCCGCGAGGCTACTGATGTCGGAGCGTACGGCTGCCGGAGCGGACGCCGCCCGTCGCGGGCGCGGCCGGAGCAGGGTGCGCCGCGGCGAGGAGCCTCCGGACGACGGGTCGGTGCCCGGCCAGGAAGAGAAGCAGCGCGGGCAGCTGCGCACCGCCCTCTCCGGGCTGACGACCCGCGGCCGGTCGTTCCTCGCGGCGGGCGTGGCAGCAGCCGTGTGCGCCTACCTGCTCGGGCAGGCGGACCTGCTGCGCGTGGGCATGCTGCTGATGGCGCTGCCTCTGGTCTGCGTGCTCGTCCTCTACCGCACGCGCTACCGCGTGGCCGGGTCCCGCAGGCTCTCCCCCGCGCGCGTGCCCGCGCGTTCGGAGGCGCGGGTGCATCTGCGCGTCGACAACGTCTCCCGGCTGCCGACGGGGCTGCTGATGCTCCAGGACCGGGTGCCCTACGTGCTGGGGCCCAGGCCCCGCTTCGTACTGGACCGCCTGGAGCCGGGCGGGCAGCGGGAGGTCTCGTACCGGGTGCGGTCCGACATGCGCGGCAGCTACCCCCTCGGGCCCATGCAGCTCCGGCTGACCGATCCGTTCGGGCTGTGCGAACTCACCCGTTCCTTCACCACGTTCGACACGCTCACGGTGGTGCCGCAGGTCGAGGCGCTGCCGTCAGGGCGGCTGTCGGGCGACACGACCGGTTACGGGGACGGACGGCAGAGGTCGCTGGCGCTCGCCGGCGAGGACGACGTCATCCCGCGCGGCTACCGCCACGGCGACGACCTGCGCCGCGTCCACTGGCGCTCGACCGCCCGCTACGGCGAGCTGATGGTGCGGCGCGAGGAGCAGCCGCAGAAGGCGCGCTGCACGGTGCTGCTGGACACGCGCCGCGACGCCTACACGGGCACCGGCCCCGACTCGCCCTTCGAGTGGGCGGTCTCCGGTGCCGCGTCCGTCTGCCTGCATCTGCTGGAGAAGGGTTACGCGGTGCGGCTGCTGACCGACACCGGCACGATGGTGCCCGGCCCCGAGGGCGTCGGCTTCGCCGGGGACTCCTCCGACACGGCCGGACTGCTGCTGGACACCCTCGCGTTGGTGGAGCACTCCACCGAGCCGGGGATGTCGTACGCCTACGACATCCTGCGTGGCGGCACCGGCGGCCAGGAGGGGCTGCTGGTCGCCTTCCTCGGCGATCTCGACGAGGAGCAGGCGCTCACGGTGGGCCGGATGCGGCAGCGCACGAGCAGGGCGGTCGCCTTCGCCGCGCAGCCCGCCTGGGACGGGGAAGACGCCGGCTACGCCCCCGAAGGCGCCTTCGCCCCGCCGGGCGGACCGGGGAGCGGGACGCCGTACACCGGTGACGCGCCGGCCCCGCAGCCGCGTCCCGAGGAAGGCGGGGAGCCCGCGCTGCGCGTGCTGCGCGAGTCGGGCTGGACGGCGTTGCGCGGCGGCCCCGGCGTCGCCATGTCCGCCCTGTGGCAGGAGGCCGACGACTCGACGGTGAAGGGGCTGGAGCGATGAGCGGACGCGGACGGCTCGCCCTCTGCGCGGCGCTGGCCACGCTGGCCGCGGCCTGCGCGCTGCTGCCGCTGGTGGACCCGGCCACGTGGCTGCTGCAGGCCGCGCTGCTGCTGGGGGGACAGACGCTCGTGGGCGCGGCCGCCCGCCGCGTCCCGCTGGCACGTGTGCTGACCGTGGCGGTGCAGGTCCTGGTGTCGCTGCTGATGCTGACGCTCTTCTTCGCCCGCGACGAGGCGCTCGCCGGGATTATCCCCGGGCCCGCGGCCCTGGAGGAGTTCCAGCGCCTGCTCAGCCAGGGCGGCCACGACGTGGGCCGCTACGCCATACCGGCGCCGGTGACGGACGGCATACGCCTCATGCTCGTCGGCGGCGTCCTCGTGATCGGCCTGCTCGTCGACGCGCTGGCGGTGACGTTCCGCAGCGCCGCTCCGGCCGGGCTGCCGCTGCTGGCGCTGTACTCCGTCGCAGCCGGTCTGGCGCGGGACGGCGCGGCCTGGCCGTGGTTCCTCTGCGCCGCCGGCGGCTACCTGCTGCTGCTGCTCGCGGAAGGACGCGAGCGGCTGTCCCAGTGGGGGCTGGTCTTCACCGACCGGGGACGCCCCGGCGCTCCGCCCGCACAGCCCGGGTCGGTCGAGGGCCCGGCGATGGCGCCCGTACGGACGGGCCGCCGGATCGGTGCCCTCAGCCTCGGCCTCGCGCTCATCGTCCCGGCAGTGCTCCCGTCGATGGGCAGCGGGCTGCTGGACGCCGCCCGCAACGGCAGCGGCGGCGTCGGCGAGAACGGCGGCACGGTCTCGGCGGTGAACCCCCTGGTGGCGCTGCAGGACAGCCTCAACCAGCCCGAGGACCGCACGGCGCTGACGTACACGACCAACACCCGCGACACGCAGGAGATGTATCTGCGGATCGTCGCCCTGGACCAGTTCGACGGCTCTTCCTGGAAGCCTTCCGAACGCCGCATAGACGCGGTACCCGATCCGCTGCCGTCGCCCCCCGGTCTCTCCCCCGACGTGGCCACGGAGCGGGTCCGCAGCACTGTCGTGGCGGCCGACTGGTACGCGCAGAACTGGCTGCCCATGCCCTATCCGGCGAGCCGCGTGAACATCGGCGGGGCGTGGCGCTTCGAACCGGAGGGCCGCACCCTCGTCGGCGACCGCGGGGAGACGACCCGCGGAGCGCGCTACGTGGTCGAGAGCCTGATGGTGCAGCCGACCGAGCAGCAACTGCGGCGGGCGGCAGACCCTCCGGAGCCGGTCGCCGAGGAGTACACGAAGGTCCCCGAGTCACTGCCGACGGTCGTACGCAGCACCGCCCTGCGCATCACGAGCGGCGCGACGAACGCCTACGAGCGGGCGGTGCGCCTCCAGGACTGGTTCGCGTCCGAGGGCGGGTTCACCTACGACACCCAGGCGAAGGCCGGCAGCGGGTCGGCCGCGATCGCCAACTTCCTGAAGTCGAAGAAGGGCTTCTGCGTCCACTTCTCCTTCTCGATGGCGGCGATGGCACGCACCCTCGGGATCCCCGCCCGCGTCGCCGTCGGCTTCACGCCGGGGACCGCCGGGGCGAACGGTCAGATGGCGGTCGGGCTGAAGGACGCGCACGCCTGGCCCGAGCTGTACTTCGAAGGTGTGGGCTGGACCCGTTTCGAGCCGACCCCGACGCGGGGCACCCCTCCGGCGTACGCGCAGCCGGACACCCCCGACCCGAGCGAGAACCCCGCCGAGCAGCTGCCCGACCGCGGTCAGAGCGCGGAGCCGACCCCCACGCCGTCCGAGTCGGACGAGTGCACTTCCGAGGAGAAGCGGCTCGACCCCGAGTGCGGCCAGGCCGCCCCGCCCCCGGACAGCGGCGGGACGGACGACGGCGCCCCGGTCGGCAGAGCGGCGGGGGTGGCCGCACTCGTGCTGCTCGCCGTGGGCGTGCCCCTGCTGCCGCTGCTGTGGCGCAGACGCCTGCGGGCGCGGAGGCTGCGCGCACGTGCCGCCCCCGGAGCCGATCCCGGGGATGCCGTCCTCGCGGCCTGGCGTGAACTCGTCGACACCGGCTGGGACTACGGGGTGGTCCCGGAGGACTCGGCGACTCCGAGGAAGGCGGCGGAGCGTATCGCCCGCATCGGCGACCTGGAGCAGGGAGCGGCGGAGGCCGCGTACCGGGTGGCTCTCGTCGTGGAGCGGGTGCTGTACGCGCCCGGGCCCCAGGAAGGGGCGGAGGTGCGCGCGGACGTGCTCGAGGTGAGCCGTGCGCTGCGGGACGCCGCCCCCCGTGGCCTGCGGATCCGCGCACTGCTGCTGCCGCCCTCGTCCATTCGGGTGATATGGCGTCTGACGGGGCGGCTGACGCGGGTGCGCGAGCGGTGGACGTCGGCCCTGCGGGTGCGCTTCGCCAAGTAGGCCGGGGCCCGACGCCTGTCCCAGCCCTGTCCCGACGCCTGTCCCGGTCCCGCCCTCGGCTGCGGCCGCGGACGTGCGGACGTGCCGGGCGGGGGCCGTGGCCCGCAGCGTCCTGGGGCCCTGGGTCAGTCGGCCCGGGTCCCAGGGGGCTGTCCGCGGGCGGCGCACCTGTACGGTCCGCCCGTCAGCGGCGGGCAGACGCCACGACATGGCTGTGGGGCTTCCTTCCGCGGTACGGAAGGAAGCCCCACAGCCATGTCACGTAGGAAGACGTCGCTCTCGGCGCTGTACTCGCCGGCTCACCGGCCGTGTGCCCCAGGGGCTACTGGCCTTCGTCGCGGCGGCGCTGCCACCGCTCCTCGATACGGTTCATCATCGAACGCCGGGCGCGTGGCTGACGGCGGGTGGGGGCCCCGCTGCCTCCTTTGCTGCCTTGGGCAGCTCCCTGCTCCTGCTGCTCGCCGTTCTTGGGGGCTTTCCGCCAGCCGGTCACCGCGAGCACGGCGCAGCCGAGCATGACGAGGAAACCGACGACGCTGATCCAGATCTGCTGCGCGACCATACCGGCCATGAGCAGTGCGATGCCCACCAGAAAGCCTGCGACGGCTTGGTAGACCCGCCTGCGGGTGTACCTGCGCAGCTCACTTCCCTCGAGCGCTGTCGCGAACTTGGGATCTTCGGCGTACAGCGCTCGCTCCATCTGCTCGAGCATGCGCTGCTCGTGCTCAGAGAGCGGCACGGAGTCCTCCTACTCGTCGGTCGCGGGGGCGACCGGATGCGACCATTCAAGGATAGGCAGGGAATCGCCCCCGTGAAACCCGCCCCTCTGCGCCAATACCTCTCACCAGGGCCGAGACGGCGGACGTGAGCGCGGGACCGTTCAATTCGTGCATTCCCGCACCGCCTTTCCGCCATGCCGAACCGCGTGCACCGATCATACGGCGGTCAACAGCTGATCGGGTGAGCTCCGATGCACTGCTGCGCCTGCCCGGTGGTCCCCGCCCCGTGGCGCGAGGGGCCGTTCGCTGTTCACCCGCCGTGGTACCGCGTCTCGGCGAGGACATGCAGCTGACTCGCGACCGCCTGGAAGGCGGGAAGTTCGGACGCCGCCGCCTCGAGTTGCGACAGCGCCGCCTCCGCGTCCGGCTCGGTGTCGATCAGGGCTCCGGGGACCAGATCGGCGAAGACCCGCACCCCGTGCACCGCTCCGGCCGTCATGCCCGTGGCCTCGATCAGCTCCGTCAGCTGCTCCGCGGTGAACCGGCGGGGCATCGGGTCGCTCTCGCCCCAGCGTCCGTCCGGTGCCGTGAGCGCGTGCCTCGCCTCCGTGAAGTGGCCCGCGATGGCGCGCCCCAGCACCGCGCCGCCGAGGCCGGCCGCGAGGAGGCTGAGCGTGCCCGCGCCGGGGCGCAGCGCCGCGACGACGTTGCGCAGGCCCTCGGCGGGGTCGTCCATGTACTCCAGGACTCCGTGGCAGAGCACCACGTCGTAGCCGCCGCGCTCGACGACGTCGAAGAGACCGTGGGCGTCGCCCTGGACCCCCCGCACCCTGGCCGCGACGCCCGCCTCCGCCGCGCGGCGCTCCAGGCCGAAGAGGGCGTCGGGGCTCGGGTCGACAACGGTGAGCCGGTGGCCGAGCTCGGCGACGGGCACGGCGAAGTTGCCGGTGCCGCCGCCCGTGTCCAGTACGTCCAGGGACTCGCTGCCGGACGTCTTGACCCGCTGGTCGAGAGCGCCCCGCAGGACTTCCCAGACCACGGCGGTGCGGAGTGATGCGCTGGGGCGGGACATTGGACGGTGCTCCTCGGCGGCTCAGGGGCGTGCAGGCCCCACCCTATTGCCTCCGTCGACCTGCCGATCCCCCTGAGCACGCAGGCCCGTTGCCGCCCCGGCCCGTACGGACGGCGCGGCGGCCGCCACGGCACGGCAGCGCACCGCACGGCCGCGCGTGAGGGCCGGCCTGCCCGGTGGCCGGCCCATCGCTCCGCCGCGTCAGCCCGCCCGCTTCCGGGGGTGACCCGCGCGGCCGCTCCGGGCCCGTATTCGCCCCGGAGCGCGGCCTGACGGGGGCTGGGCGCGGCCTGCCGGGCCGTTCGGCGCGCCCGCTCCGCCCTGCTCGTCGTCGGCCGGGGCGACGCGCGGCTGCGGCAGCGCCGGCTGCGAGACGAGCATCCGCTCCACGAGCCGCAGGAAGACCTCGGTGTCGCGTACGAGGTCGTCGGCTTCGCGCTGACCGACCGCGCCCCGGATGCCGGCCTCCGCCCGCGCCCGCTTCGGGGCGCCGGAGGCGAACAGCAGGCACCACTCGGACAGTTCGGGAGCCGCCTCGGGAAGCACCTCCCAGGCGCTGCGAATGGCGCGCCTGCGCCTCTCGCTGCTCTCGGGCCGGCCGCGGACGGCGAGCACGGCCGCGGCGGTGCGCAGTGCCGCCAGGTGCGCGATGGCGTACCGCTCGTTCGGCGTCTCCATCGCCGCTGCCTCGTCCAGGCCGTGCTGCGCCTGGGCCAGCAGGTCGAGAGCGGCCGGCGGGGCGGCCGCGCGGCGCAGCACTGGATGGACGTCGCTCGCCGGTGTCGCCTGTGAGGAGTTCGGGGGTGCTCCCCGAGGATGTCGCCGCACGGGAACCAACCTCCTGTCGTCGTCTGGCACTTCGCCGGTTCGGCCGTATGTGCCCATCGTGGAGGACACCACTGACAATCGACCCTGACCTGCGCAAACACCCACCGCTCAGGCGTGACCTCCTAGCCCGGGTCAGCTCGGGTCAGCTCGGACCCCGGCCCTCCGGGGTGCCGCCCCGAGGCCGCTGCGGTTGCGGCTCGTGCCCGTCCCGTACCCGGGGCGCCCTTTCAAGGGGGTGCCCGCAGGGGAGCGTTGCATGGTCGGGCATACTTTTGAACTGACCAGTCAGTTCAAAAGCTGCCCGCCCGCGACCGTACGAGCGGGGCGCGCGGCGGAGAGAGGCGGAAGCCATGGGCGAAGCGCCGGAGGAGTCCCGGCCCGGCGGCGGCTCGGGCGGCCGCGCGGGGGCGGAGGTCCGTGCCGAGGGCCTCGGCCTGACCGGCGCCCGGGGAGAGGTCTTCGGGGACATCTGCTTCTCCGCGCCACCGGGCTCGCTCGTCGCCCTGGAGGGCCCGTCCGGCTCGGGGCGCACCTGCCTTCTGCTGGCGCTCACGGGGCGCATGAGGACCACCTCGGGCCACGCGGTCGTGGGCGGGCACCGCCTGCCAGGGGAGCTGGGCGCCGTGCGCCGCATCAGCGCTCTGGGAGCCGTACCGGGGGTGACCGACCTCGAGCCCGGCCTGTCCGTCGCCGAACAGCTACGCGAACAGGTGCTGCTGCGGCGGCGGTTCGACGGTTCGCTGCGTGCCCTGCTCACTCCGCCCGCCCGTCGCGCCGCGGCCTCCCGCGCACGCCTCGACGCCTCGCTGTCCGCCGCCGGCCTCGACCTGGACTCCCTGCCGAAGGGCCCGCGCACGCTCGTACGGGACCTGGAGCGGCTGGAGAGCCTGCGGCTGTCCGTCGCGATCGCGCTGCTGGGCGAACCGCGGCTGCTCGCAGTCGACGACGTCGGGCTGAAGCTCACGGACGACGAAGCCGGGCAGGCCTGGTCGCTGCTGCGCTCTGTCGCCGAGGCGGGGACGACGGTTCTCGCGGCCTGCAGCCAGGCTCCCGGCGACGCGCTCACCGTGTGCACGGGCCGCGAGAACCGGGGCCCGTCCCGGAACGAAGGGGCCGGGGACGAAGGAGCCGGGAACGAAGAGGGCCCGGCCCGCGAGCAGGCCACGATCACGGAGGGGGACGCGGCGCATGCGCTCGCCGAAGCTTGCCGCGCTTGAGCTCAAGCGCTTCGGGAGGGGCAGGCTGCCCCGTGCGGCGATGGCGGCGATGATGCTGCTGCCGCTGCTCTACGGCGCGCTCTACCTGTGGTCGTTCTGGGACCCGTACGAGCGCCTGGACAAGGTGCCGGTCGCGCTCGTCAACGACGACAGGGGCAGCGAGGCGGACGGCGAACGGCTGGACGCCGGCGATTCGATCGTCGCAGGGCTGCGCGAGAGCGACACGTTCGACTGGCGCGAGACCGACGCCGCAGACGCACGGAGAGGCGTCGAGGACGGGCGCTACTACCTGTCGCTGACCGTGCCCGCCGACTTCAGCGACCGCGTGGCCTCCAGCTCGGGAGGCGACCCGCGGACGGGCGCCCTGAAGGTGCGCACGAACGACGCCAGCAACTACGTCGTGGGGCAGATCTCCCGCACCGTCTTCTCGGAAGTCCGGGCCGCCGCCTCCAGCAAGGCGTCACGCGGCTTCTACGACAGGATCTTCGTCTCCTTCTCGACGCTTCACGACCAGACGGCGAAGGCCGCGAAGGGAGCCGACAAGCTCGGCGACGGCATCGGCCGGGCCAAGAAGGGCACCGGGGAGCTCGAGGACGGCCTCGACAGGGCGGAGAAGGGCAGCGGCACGCTCAAGAACGGCACGGAGCGGCTGCACGACGGCGCGGGTGAGCTGAAGAAGGGCTCGCGGCAGGTCGCCGACGGTACGCGGAAGCTCGCGACGAAGGTCGACGGTGTCGCGGGCAGGGTCCGCCCGTTCCTCGACGAGCACGGGGACGACATCGGCAAGGCCGCTCGCGACGTCGCACGCCTCAGCGGGGCGCTGCGGGAGAACCTGGACGGTCTCCCCGAGAGGACGGGCAAGGCGGCCGCCGACTCGCGGAAGGCCGCGGACACCCTCGCCGGCCTCCACCGGGCACGCTGCGGGGGGCCTGCCGAACTGGACACCTCCTGCCCGCAGTTGAAGAAGGCGGTCGCTGCGGCGCGTACCGCGGCCGACGTCGCGGAGGATGTCGACGGCGTCGTGCGCGAGCAGGCGCATCTGGACCGGCTCGACGCCCGTCTGGCGAAGCTCCAGAAGCAGGCGGACGCCCTGGCCGACCGGGCCCCGCACCTCGCCGAGGATGTGGACGCGGCGGTCGCGAAGATCCACAAGCTCGACCGGGGCGCCCGGAAGGTCTCCGCGGGAGCGGCCAAGCTGGACGCGGGGCTCGTACGCGCCCGGAACGGCGCGGCACAGCTCGACGCCGGCCTGGGACGGCTGTCGGAGGGCGCGAACACGCTGAACGGCGGGATGTACCGGCTCGCCGACGGCTCCTCGCAGCTGTCGCACGGACTGCACGACGGCGCGAAGAAGATCCCCGACTACGGCAAAAAGGAGCGCGACGAGCGTACGGACGTGATGTCCGACCCCGTCGGCCTCTCCTCCGCCAAGGCACATGCGGCGCCCAACTACGGCACAGGGTTCGCGCCGTACTTCATCCCGCTGGCGCTCTGGGTCGGTGCGATGATCGCGTACATGTTGCTCCAGCCGCTCAACAAGCGTGCGCTGGCCGCCGGCGCCCCGGCCAGGCGCATCACCCTGGCGGGCTGGCTGCCGGTCGCGGCGATAGGCGTCGCACAGACCGGCGCGCTGATCGCGGTGCTGCACTGGGGGCTCGGACTGCAGTTCGCGCGGCCGGCGGCCGCCGCCGGGTTCCTGGTACTGGTCACCGCATGCTTCACGGCCGTGGTGCAGCTGATCAACGCCCGCTTCGGGCCGGCCGGGCGCATCCTCGTCCTCGCCATGCTGATGCTGCAGCTGACGTCGGCCGGCGGAACGTATCCGATACAGACCAGCCCCGGGTTCTTCAACGCAGTTCACCCCTACCTTCCGATGAGCTACGTCGTCGACGGACTGCGTCACCTCGTCACGGGCGGCGATCCGTGGCCGGTCTGGCGAGCCTGCCTGGTGCTGCTGGCCTTCACCGTGAGCGCGCTCGTACTGACCGCGTGGACGGCGCGGAGCAAGCAGGTGTGGACGCTGGACCGGCTGCACCCGGAGATCGCCCTGTGAGCCGCACCGCGCGAGGAGGACCGGACCGATGACGAGCAGCACCCCGGACGGCGGGCCGGGGACGGGCGGCTCCCGCAACGCGCAGGGCGGGAGCGCGCAGGGCGGGAGCGGCGGGGCGCGCGTCCGCCGCAACCGCGGCTCGACGCGCCAGAAGCTGTTCGGCGCGGCGGTCACGCTCATCGCCGAACAGGGCTTCTCCGCCACGACGGTGGAGGAGATCGCCGACCGGGCAGGCGTCGCCAAGGGCACCGTCTACTACAACTTCGCCAGCAAGAACGAACTCTTCGAGGAACTGCTGCGGTACGGCGTGGAGTTGCTCACCGCCGATCTGCGCGAGGCCGCCGGGTCGACCGCGCGGGCCGGGGGCGGGCGGGTCGACGCGCTCGATGCCATGGTGCGTGCCGGGCTGGCCTTCATCGACCGCTACCCCGCCTTCACGCAGTTGTACGTGGCCGAGCTGTGGCGGACGAACAGGGCGTGGAACTCGACGCTGGCGGTGGTGCGTCAGGAGGCCGTCGCCGTGGTGGAGGAGCAGCTGCGGGGCGGAGTCGAGGAAGGCGAACTGAGCGGCGAGATCGACATCGCGCTCACCGCGTCCGCCCTCGTCGGCATGGTGCTCGTGGCGGCACTGGACTGGAAGGCGTTCCAGCCGGAACGCTCCCTCGACGACGTGCACGCGGCACTGTCTCTGCTGCTGCAGGGACGGGTCGGAGGGTGTGCGCGGCCCCGGTAGCCGAGGCGGTGCCCGCAGTGGCTGCGAGCGTCCCGCCCGGCGACCCGGTTCGAGGGGCCGCGCACGGTCTTCCCCCACTCCCCCGTTTCCCCGTTCCCCCGCGGGCCCCCGTGACCCGCGTTCCCCCGGCAAGGGGTGCTGCCCCGTTCCGCCACCCCGTGTCGGCGGTGCCGGGGCAACTCCCCTTGCTGTGCGCATCACTCTGCCCTCCCGGTACGGCGCCGCCCATCCGCTCGGATACTCAACTGCTCCACTAGGTAGCGCTACTCAGCAGTCCGTGCTCCCGCCCGGGCGGAGAACACCAGAGACGTCCGCACGGCCCGGTCGCCGCGGGCCGCGAACACCCGGCGGGACACCGCCCGAACCGCGCTCGGGGCGCCCGGCTAAAGTCCCTCGTCATGGCACGTATCGCGGTGATCGGCGCCGGCCTGGGCGCACTTGCGGCGTCCGCACGGCTCGCCGTCGCGGGACACGAGGTGACGGTCTACGAGCGCACCGGCACGTACGGCGGCGGGGTGCGCAGCTACGAACGGGACGGATTCCGCTTCGACACCGGCCCCGGGCTGCTGCACCTGCCCGCCGTCTACCGCGACCTGTTCGTCAAGACCGGACGCGAACCGCTGGAGGAGCGCGTCGGCCTCGTACAGCTCGACCCCGCCGTGCGGCACGTCTTCCCGGACGGCACCGCGGTGTCGCTGCCGCACGCCTCCCGGGCGGGCACCGTCCGGGCGCTGGACGCGGCGCTGGGCCCGGGGGCCGGCGCGCGCTGGGCGGACCTGCTCGGCCGGGCCCGTGAGGTCTGGGAAGCCACCAGGCGGCCCCTCCTGGAGGAGCCGCTCAGCGCCGTCGGACCGCGGACGCACGCCTCCGCCGGGGACCACGACCCGTATCCCGCGCTGCGCGGCAAGGGCCTGCTGCGCCGGCGCGCTCCCACCCTCGCGGAGGTCGCCGGCGACGAACTGCGCGACCCCCGGCTGAGCGCCATGCTGAACAGCTGCGCCGACGCCTACGGCCTCGACCCGCGCACCGCGCCTGCGAGCGCGACGGTGCTGCCCTACATCGAGCACACCTTCGGAAGCTGGTACGTACGCGGCGGGATACGCGCGCTCGCTCAGGCGTTGTACGAGCGCTGCGTCGAGCGCGGGGTGGGCTTCAGATTCGACACGGAGGTGTCGGCCGTACGGGAGGAGGGCGGACGGGTGACGGGGCTGAGCCTGGCCGCGTCGCCCGACGTCGACGCGGACGCCGTGGTCGCCGGCTGCTGGTGGCCGCCGGACCGGACCGGCGCGCCTGCCGGGGCGGCCGGAGCGGCCCTGCCCGCCGTCCCCGCCCGTGCACGCCTCACGGTGCTTCTCGCTCTGCACGGCGGACGTCCCCCGGAAACCGTGCACCGCACCGTCGTCCACCGGGCGGACGCCCCGGGGCAGCCCCTCACCGTGCTGCGGCCCGACGACGCCTCCCTCACACCGGACGCCGCGCACGAGACGGCCGTGCTGTCGGTCTCGGTCGGCCCGGAGGGCGTCCCCGGGCAGGCGGAGGCGGAGCGGCTGGCCGGAGAGTTGATCGTCGCGGCCGACGCGGCAGGGCTCGGGCTGGGACCGCGGACGCTCTGGCGCGAGGTCCGCACGCCCCATGACGTCGAGGCGGAGACGGGAGCCCCCGCCGGGCTCGTCCCCGCCCCCGCCCTCGCCGGATCCCCGGGCGGCCGACGAGGCGGGCGCGGCACGGAACGCCGACCGCCCAACAGGACGGCGACGAAGGGCTTCTACAGGGCCGGCGGCTGGGCGCACCCGGGCGGTGGGCTCGCTCACGCGGGCATGTCCGGCGCGCTCGTCGCGGGGCTGATCGTGGAGGGCGACGACTGGCGCGGCTCGCACTGACGGCTCCCGCGGCGCACTGCGACCGCGGCCGGGACGCCCAACGGTGCGGCCGTCGGCCCGTGCGGGACGAGCCCCGCTCGCACCGGACGCGTGGCCGCTCTCAGCCGCGGCTCTCACCGCGAAAGCCTCCTGCCCGGTCATGCGGACCGGCAGGAGGCTTCCGGGCGTAGCCGGCGCGGCGCGCGCGGCGCTCAGTAGTAGTAGCCGTTGCCCCCGGTGCCGTACCCGTTCGGGTCGTACGGGTAGGACTGCTGCGGCTCCGGCTCCATCTGCTCGTTGGGGTCCCGCTGCTGGGGCACCCACACGCCGCCCCCGCCGGTGGGCGCCTGTGGGAAGTACGACTGCTCGGTGTACGTGGCGCCGCCGCCGTAGGAGAGGCCGTAGCCGTCCGTCGCGAAGCCGTCCGAGCCGTACCCGTACGGCGACTGCTGGGGCGGCTGCTGGGCGCTGTAGTCCTGCTGCTCGGGGCCGGGGTACCCGTAGCCGTCGAACTGGACGCCGGAGTACCCGCCGTTGGCGTCGTAGCCGTAGTACGGGTCCGCGTAGGCGGCGTACTGCTGCTGGGGGACGTCCTGGCCCTGGCCCGGGTACATGCCCGGCTGCTCGGGGCTGGGGTATCCGTAGCCGCCGAGGGTGAACTCGCCCGTCTCGTCCGGCATGGGGCCGGGCTGGTAGACGGGGACGGGCTCCTCCCCGCCGAGCTGCTGGCCGTAGCCGTTGACCGCCTGGAACTGGCCCGTGTCGTAGGAGACGGTCTCGTAGCCCTGGCGCTCGTAGCCGTTCGTGGCGAAGGTGTCGGCCGCGGGGAAGCCCTGGGTCTCGAAGCCGTTCGCCCCGGCGGCGCCGTCGTAGCCGTTGGCCTGGAAGCCGCTGGTGTCGAAGCCGTTCGCCTCGTACCCGTTCGCCTCGAAGCCGTTCGCCTGGTACCCGTTCCCGTTGATCTGGCCGTTCCCGTCGTAGCGGTTCGAGCCGTAGTCGTCCCCGCCGAAGCCGCTCATGCTCATGGCGGCGGTGCTCTCGAGGGAGTCGCTGTCGTACCGGTTGGCGCGCAGTCCTCCGGTCGTCTCCATCGGACCGGCGTCGTACCGGCTCATGCTCAGCGCGCCGGTGTTCTCCATGCTGTCCGCGCCGTAGGCGCCCATGCCCATGCCCATGCCGCTGGGCTGGAAGGCGTCGGAACCCGGGCCGGGGAGGGCGGCCTGCTCCGGCCCGCCCAGTTCGTTCAGCGGCGGGGCGGCGGCCAGCTCGGGGCCGTCCTCTTCGTCGTCACGGCGGCGGAAGTTCGTCCCCGGCAGACCGTTGAGCGCCCAGCCTGCCGCGAAGCCGCGCCGGTAGGAGAGGGTGACGAAGGTCTGGCCGGTGGCGAAGGCGGCGATGCCCACCCCGATCACGATCACCGAGGGGATCAGCGCCCCCGCCACCACGCCGAGAAAGCCGGTGAAGGCGAGCACGCGCCAGCGGAGTCGCGCCTTGTACTGCAGCAGGACCTCGCCCAGTAGCCACAGCGCGACGATACCGAACGCGATGTAGAGGACTGTCCAGCCCATGTAAGCCCCCTCTTCTCACTGCTTCGGCCGGCTGCTCCGACTAGGACCGTTCGTGGAGACCAAGATTCTGATGGATTTCCAGGGTTGCCGTGGAGTTGTTGAGCGTAATGAAGTGAAGTCCGGGGACATCCTCGGCCAACAGCCTCGCACACAACTCCGTCGCGCACTCGATTCCGACCGAGCGTACCGCCGCGGGGTCGTCCTCGACCGAACGGAGCCGCTCCGCCATCTCCGTCGGGATGGTCGCGTTGCTCAGCTCAGCGAACCGCTCGATCTGCTTCACGTTGGTGACCGGCATGATCTCCGGGATGATCGGAGTCTCGCAACCGGCCGCGACCGCGCTGTCGCGCAGCCGAAGGTAGTCCTCCGCGCGGAAGAACATCTGCGTGATCGCGTAATCGGCCCCCGCGCGGCACTTGTTGACGAAGTGTCGCACGTCGGTGTCCCAGTCGTCAGACCGCGGGTGCATCTCGGGGAAGGCGGCGACGCCGACGCAGAAGTCGCCGGACTCCTTGATCAGCTCCACCAGCTCGGACGCGTAGGTGAGCCCCTCCGGGTGCTTGACCCAGTCCCCCATCGGGTCCCCGGGAGGGTCGCCCCGCACGGCGAGCACGTTGCGGATGCCCGCGTCCGCGTACTGGCCGATGACGTTGCGCAGTTCCGACCGCGAGTGGTTGACGGCGGTGAGGTGGGCGACGGGGGTGAGTGTGGTCTCGGTGGCGATCCGCTCGGTGTTGCGGACGGTGCCCTCGCGGGAGGAACCGCCCGCGCCGTAGGTCACGGAGACGAAGGTCGGCGAGACCGCCTCGATCCGGCGCAGCGCGTTCCACAGCGAGCGTTCGCCCTTCTCCGTCTTGGGGGCGAAGAACTCGAACGAGTAGGAGCACTGTCCGGTCGCGAGCAGGTCACGCACCGTGGTCGTACGGTCTGTCCTGGTAGCTGAGATACCGATGGCCATGCTTGAAGGCTATCGGCCTTGGCTAGAGGGCAACCCGCCGTCGCCTGCCGTAATCGCCTGTTCCGTCCTGCTCGGCGCCCACATGTCCGCGGAGCGGAACGTACGGGGGCGGGGCGGCTCGACTCCGACCGGGGAGCGGAGAAGCCGCAGCTCACCACCCGGACGCCGGCGTCCCGTCCCGCTGAGGCCCGGACGGGCGGCGCCCGTCGCCCCTATTCGCCGGACGGTCGCCGGCCGTCCGCTTCGACCCGTTCGCGCAGCCGCACGGACAGCGCCGCGGCAGCGGCCTCCGGGTCCTCGGCGCCCGTGAGGACCCGGACGACGACGACCCGCCTGGCGCCCGCATCGAGTACCTCGTCGAGGTTGGAAGCGTCGATGCCCCCGATCGCGAACCAGGGCCGCGCCGGTGCGAGGGAGGCCGTGTACCGCACGAGCGGCAGCCCGGGGGCGGGACGGCCCGGTTTGGTGGGCGTCGGCCAGCACGGGCCGGTGCAGAAGTAGTCCACGCCCGGTTCCTTGACCGCCGCGTCGACCTCGGACTCGGCGTGGGTGGAGCGGCCGATCAGCACGTCGTCGCCGACGAGGGCCCGTGCCGCCGGTACCGGGAGGTCCCCCTGGCCGAGGTGGAGCACTGCCGCGCCGGCGGCGTGTGCCACGTCCGCGCGGTCGTTGACGGCGAGCAGCTTGCCGTGGCGGCGGCAGGCGTCCGCGAAGACCTCCAGGTGCTCCAGCTCCTCCGCTGCCTCCAGCGACTTGTCCCGCAGCTGCACGATATCGACGCCGCCCCGCAGGACCGCGTCGAGGAACTGCGGGAGGTCGTCCTGCTCCTTGCGGGCGTCGGTGCACAGGTACAGCCGCGCGTCGGCGAGCTGCTGGCGTATGTCGGCGTCGGTGCTCATGGCGTACCCCTGGGGCGTACGGGCCGGACGGATCACCGGCCCGTACGCCCGTGGATCGGTTGACGGACGGACGGAGGGAGAGAGGACGGGTGCGGCCGCGGGGCCGCGGGACGTACCGCAGCGCATGGGCACTGCCGTGCGCCGCGCTGTGTCGCGCTACGCGGGCCCGGGGCGGTGGCGGGACCGCGGCCTGCCGGGGCGCCCGCTGCCCGGGCGCCCGGTCACACGGCCGTCCGGCGGCGGTTCACACGGCGAGGGCCTGGGCGCGGCGCTTCACCTCGGTCCCGCGGTTCTCACGGAGGGCCTGCGCCGGGGTGCCGGGCAGGCTCTCGTCCTCCGTGAACAGCCACTCCAGCATCTCCTCGTCGCTGAAGCCGTCGTCCTTGAGGAGGGTGATCGTGCCGACGAGGCCCTTCACGATGCGGCCCGCGCCGATGAAGTCGGCGGGGACCTGGAGGGTTCTCCCCTCTCCTCGGCGGACGGCGATCAGCTGGCCTTCCTTGACGAGCTGCCGGGCGCGGGTCACCGGTACGTCCAGCTTCTCCGCGACGTCCGGGAGGGTGAGCCAGGCGGGGACGAGAGCATCGGTTTTCGCATCAATCTCGGTCACGCCTTCCAGCGTGCCATCCCGGTGTGACAGTCACTACTGTGCGGCGGCCACTGCGCGGGCTTCTTCGTCTACTTGACGGCTTTCTTCAGCGGCGTTTCCGCGTCGGCCAGCACGTTTTCGTCGACCTTCAGCCCGCGTTCCATGATCTTTCTGCCCTGGGCGAGGTCGCGCGGGCGGCCCACTGCCAGCAGTGCGGTGAGAGATCCCTCACGCAGCCAGCAGACCGACCAGGCGGCCTCCGTCGGGTCGCCGCGGTAGACGGTCTCGTCCTCCGCCGCATGGTGTCCGGCGTACTGCACGAACCTGCCGAACTGCTCCGACCAGAAGTAGGGGACGGGGTCGTAGACGGACCGCTCCGCCGCACTGTCCGCGAAGCGTTCGGCCGTGATGTTCTCCGCAACCACGCGCGGCCCCTGCAGGGCGTTGTCCCAGTGGTGCACGAGCAACCGCTCGCCGTAGCGGGCGGAGGGGAAGGACGCGCAGTCGCCGACCGCGTAGACGTGCGGGGCGGAGGTCCGCAGCCACTCGTCCGCCCGGACAGCGCCGCGCTCGTCCAGTTCGACGGCGGAGTCGGTGAGCCAGCCGGTGGCGGGCCGTGAGCCGATGCCGACCAGCACGGCGTCGGCGTTCAGCCGCGTACCGTCGGCGAGCTGCACGGCACCGGGTTCGACTGCCCGCACGGCGACGCCTGTGCGCAGCTCCGCACCGCTCTGCGCGTACCAGTCGCGCATGTGCGACGCGACCTCCGCGGGCAGTGCGCCGGGCAGCGGCTGCCCTGCGGCTTCCACGACGGTGACGGCGCAGCCGGCTTCCCGTGCGGCGGTGGCGAACTCGGCGCCGATCCAGCCGGCTCCCACGACCAGGACGGTGCCCCGTGCGGCAAGCACGGGCCGGAGCCGGGCGGCGTCGTCCAGGGTGCGCAGCAGATGAACGCCCTCGACGCCATCGCTGCCGGGCAGTGTGCGCGGTGCGGCGCCGGTGGCGATGACGAGCTGGTCGTAGGGCACCTCGCCGGAGCCCGTCTCCACCAGCTGCTCGGACGTGCGCAGGCCGGTCACACCGCGCCCGAGTTCCAGTTCGACGTCGAGCGCGCCGAAGTCGATGCCGAAGGACGAGCCCTCCGCCTTGCCCAGCAGCACCGCCTTGGACAACGGCGGCCTGTCGTACGGCGGATGCGACTCGTCGCCGATCAGCCTGATCGCGCCGGGCCATCCACGCTCGCGCAGTTGGACGGCCGTCTGCGCTCCCGCCATTCCCGCACCGACGATGACGACCCGCTGGCTGCTCCGACTGTCGCTCACACGGCCAACTCTATTCCGCTGCGCGCACCCGGAGAGACGGCCACCGGGCGTCTGTCCGCACGGGGCAGCCCACAGTTGCGGGACGGCGCAGTACGCTGGCGGAGGTGCCTCCTGCGCGACGAGCAGGAGGCGGCCGAACAGAGACGACATACGCGGGAGTCCGGCGCACCGGGCTGAGAGGGAGGCGGGCGGCCTCCGACCGTACGAACCTGATCCGGGTCATTCCGGCGAAGGGAGACACAGCGTTTCCATGCGCCCCAGCAGCACACCGCAGACCGCCGGTTCCCCGCGTGACTCCGGCGCCGTCGCACGCCCAGAGGCCCGATCCACTGTCCGTGGCGAGGCGCACCCTGGTGGACGTCCCGACGTGGTGGTCGCCGGCGGCGGTCTCATCGGACTCGTCACCGCCTGGCGAGCGGCTCAGCGCGGCCTGGCGGTCGCTGTCGTGGACCCCGCACCGGGCGGCGGCGCCGCGCGTGTGGCGGCGGGCATGCTCGCCGCGGTCACCGAGCTGCATTACGGCGAGGAGGCGCTGCTCGGCCTCAATCTCGCCTCGGCCGCGCGCTATCCGGACTTCACCGCGGAACTCGAGGAGGCGAGCGGGGAGGAGACCGGGTACCGCGCCTGCGGCACCCTGGCCGCCGCCTTCGACGCCGACGACCGCGCCGCCCTGCGGGAACTGCACGCGCTGCAGCAGCGGTGCGGGCTGGAGTCGCAGTGGCTCTCCGGCAGGGAGTGCCGCCGGCTGGAGCCGATGCTCGCTCCGTCGGTGCGGGGCGGGCTGCGCGTGGACGGCGACCACCAGGTGGACCCGCGGCGGCTGGCTGCCGCGCTGCTGACAGCGTGCGAGCGGTCGGGGGTGCGCTTCGTCCGCGCGTCCGCCGCGCACCTGTCCGTCGAGCGCGACCGGGCGACCGGCGTGGTGCTGGAGGACGGCACTGTGGTGCGGGCCGCGCAGACAGTGCTCTCGCTCGGTTCGTACGCGGCGCGGCTGGAGGGGATGCCGCCGGACGTCGTTCCGCCGGTGCGGCCCGTCAAGGGGCAGGTGGTGCGGCTGCGCATGCCGCCGTCCGGTCACGGCCCGTTCCTCTCGCGCACCGTTCGCGCTGTCGTACGCGGCGGCCACGTCTACCTGGTGCCCCGCGCCACCGGCGAGCTGGTGATCGGTGCGACGAGCGAGGAGATGGGCTGGGACACGACCGTCACGGCGGGCGGCGTGTACGAGCTGCTGCGCGACGCCCACGAGCTCGTCCCCGGCCTGACCGAGCTGCCGCTGGAGGAGACCTGTGCCGGGCTGCGGCCCGCGTCGCCCGACAACGCGCCGCTGCTGGGGCCCACCGCACTGCCGGGCCTCCATCTGGCGGCCGGCCACTACCGCAACGGCGTCCTGCTCACGCCGGTCACGGGCGACGCCATGGGCGAGTTGCTCGCCACGGGCGAACTTCCCGAGCTGGTACGGCCGTTCAGTCCCACGAGGTTCACCCGGGAGCAACCGGACCACACACCGGGTTCCGTGCCCGCGCCCACCAGCAGCACGTGACAGGAGCTACCACCATGACGACCTCCGCGTCCCCCTCGGCGACCGTGACCGTGTCGGTGAACGGCGCGTCCCGCGACGTCGCCCGCGGTTGCACCCTCGGCGAGCTGGTCGCCTCGTTCACGGCGGCGCCCTCCGGAGTCGCCGCCGCCGTGAACGAGGCCGTCGTGCCGCGAGGAGAGTGGCCCGTCCGGGAGCTCGTACAGGGCGACCGCGTAGAAGTACTGACAGCCGTCCAGGGAGGCTGACCCGCCATGACAGACACCGCTTCCTTCACCCAGGCCGCGCCGGCCGCCCCCGCGCCCGCCGCACCCCCCGCCGGGGACCCGCTCGTCATAGGCGGCCGCTCGTTCACCTCCCGGCTGATCATGGGGACGGGCGGCGCGCCCAGCCTCGACGTGATGGAGCAGTCCCTGCTGGCGTCGGGCACCGAGCTGACGACGGTCGCGATGCGCCGCCTCGACCCGGGGGTCCAGGGCTCCGTCCTGTCCGTCCTGCAGAGGCACGGCATCCAGGTGCTGCCGAACACCGCGGGCTGCTACACGGCCGGGGACGCGGTCCTCACGGCCCGGCTCGCCCGTGAGGCGCTCGGCACCGACTGGGTCAAGCTCGAAGTGATCGCCGACGAGCGCACCCTGCTGCCCGACCCCGTCGAACTCCTGGACGCCGCCGAGACGTTGGTGGACGACGGTTTCACCGTGCTTCCGTACACCAACGACGACCCCGTGCTGGCCCGGAAGCTGGAGGACGCCGGCTGCGCGGCGGTCATGCCGCTGGGATCGCCGATCGGGTCGGGGCTCGGCATCCGCAATCCGCACAACTTCCAGCTGATCGCGGAGCGTGCCACTGTCCCCGTCGTCCTCGACGCGGGTGCCGGAACGGCGTCGGACGTCGCCTTCGCCATGGAGCTCGGCTGCGCGGCGGTGATGCTGGCCTCGGCGGTGACGCGGGCGCAGGAGCCCGTGGTGATGGCCGAGGCCATGAGGCACGCGGTGGCAGCCGGCCGGCTGGCCCGGCGGGCCGGACGGATCCCGCGCCGCCACTACGCCGAAGCGTCCTCACCCACGGAGGGCGTCGCCGCCTTCGACCCGGAGCGGCCCGCCTTCGGCGGCTGAGACCCGGGCAGACCTGGGGAAGGCCCGGGGAAGACCCGGGGAAGAGGGGCACGGGCGCCCGGGAGTCCCCGCCGTGCGGGAGGACACGGAATTCCATGCGGGATTCGGGACACACTTTCCGTATCTAAAACCCAAAAAGGGCAATACGGACTATTCGTGTCACCGTTCGGCTTCATTGCCCGTTCCGCGGCCCTCCACGGATTTTCGTCCGGTGCACGACTCGTAGACTCGTCCGCGATGGATACGAGCCTTCAGGACCACTCCTCCGGAGCGGCCGGGGAGACACCGCCGGTCGGCCAGGTGCTCGACGGCCGCTACCGCGTCGAGTCACGCGTCGCCGTCGGGGGCATGGCCACGGTCTACCGCGCCGTGGACCTGCGGCTCGACCGCGAGCTGGCCCTGAAGGTCATGCACCCCTCGCTCGCTGCCGACGCCTCCTTCGTGGACCGCTTCATCCGCGAGGCCAAGACCGTGGCCCGCCTCGCGCACCCCAACGTCGTCGGCGTCTACGACCAGGGCACGGACGGCACGTACGTCTACCTGGCCATGGAGTACGTGTCGGGCTGCACGCTCCGCGACGTACTGCGCGAGCGCGGCGCACTGCAGCCGCGCGTCGCCCTCGACATCCTCGAACCGATGCTGGCGGCTCTCGGCGCCGCCCACCACGCCGGCATGGTCCACCGCGACATGAAGCCGGAGAACGTGCTGATCGGCGACGACGGCCGCGTGAAGGTCGCCGACTTCGGTCTCGTGCGGGCAGTCGACAGTCAGACGTCCGTCGGGTCGGACTCCATCCTCGGCACCGTCTCCTACCTCGCCCCCGAGCAGATCGAGCAGGGCACGGCCGACACCCGTACCGACCTCTACGCGTGCGGCGTGATGCTCTACGAGATGCTCACGGGAGCGAAACCGCACGCGGGAGGAACGCCCGCCCAGGTGCTCTACCAGCACCTGCAGGAAGCGATGCCCGTCCCCTCGGCGTCCGTACCGGGACTGGCCCCGGGTCTGGACGCCCTGGTCGCACGGGCCACCGGGCGCGACCCCGACAGCCGCCCGTACGACGCGGGCGCGATGCTCTCCGAGACCCGCGCCATGCGGGCGCTGCTCACGGACGCCGAGCTGGACGCCGTCCCCCCGCAGGCCACGGGCGTCGGGACGGGCCACGCCGGGCCGGAGGAGCGTACGAGCGTGCTCCCCCGCCCCGCGGACCGGTACGGCTCCTACAGCCACGGCAACGACGACGACCTCAACCGCACCGCCCGCTTCGCCGCTCCCCCGCCGGACGACCCGCCCCACGCACACCAGGGCGGCCCCGGCGGACGGCGCGCCGGAGGGCGGGTCTTCCTCGTGACGCTCGCCGTGGTGCTGCTGATGCTGGTGGGAACGGGCGTCTGGTACATCAACTCCGGCCAGTTCACCCGCACTCCCGCCGTGCTGGACAAGACCGAGGCCGAGGCCCGGAAGGTCATGGACGGCTCCGGGCTCGACGTCAGGATCAGCCGCGACTACAGCGAGCGCGTCGACCGCGGGCACGTCATCGACACCAACCCGGATCCGGGCTCCCGCATCCGCAGGACGGGAACCGTCACGCTCGTCGTCTCGCGCGGCCCGGAGATCGTGAAGGTCCCCGACCTGGCCGGTACGCCGCTGGCCGAGGCGAAGAGCAAGCTCAAGCGGGCGGGCCTGGAGCCCGGCGTGGTGAAGCGCGAGTTCAGCGAGGACACCGCGCAGGGGGCCGTCGTCGGCACCCGGCCCGGCAGCGGCTCCGAACTGCGCCCCGGCAGCCCCGTGGCGCTGACCGTCTCCAACGGCACCCCGGTCGACGTGCCGGACGTGGTGGGGGACGACGAGGACAGCGCCCGCGAGGACCTCGAGGAAGAGGGGCTGAAGGTACGGGTCGCCGAGAAGCGCGTGTTCTCCGAGGAGGACGAGGGCGAGGTC
The DNA here is from genome assembly GCF_900090125.1 of Streptomyces sp. WMMB 714. Classification (NCBI taxonomy): domain Bacteria; kingdom Bacillati; phylum Actinomycetota; class Actinomycetes; order Kitasatosporales; family Streptomycetaceae; genus Streptomyces; species Streptomyces sp. WMMB 714. Next base: position 139,409 of record NZ_FMHJ01000005.1, on the reverse strand, counting down.
GCCCGCCAGTCCCCGTCCGAGGGCAGCGAGGCGGCCGAGGGCGACACCGTCACGATCACGATCTCCAAGGGCCAGGACCTGGTGGAGGTCCCCGACGTGGAGGAGCTGGGCAAGGACAAGGCCCGCCGGAAGCTGCGGGAGGCGGGCTTCGACGTCACCGTGCGCCGCCTCTTCATCGGCGACAAGGTCTTCAACCAGTCCCCCGACGCCGGCGAGGAAGCTCCGCGCGGCTCCCGCGTGACCCTCTGGCTCCGCTGACCGAGCCCCCACGCGGGGAACGGAACGTACGAGCCCGCAGGGGAGGCACGCGCGAGACGCGGAAACGGGCGCGGAGCAGCAGCTTCCCGCCCCGTTCAGGCCCCGGGAGCAGCGGCCGGTTCCCGTCCGGGAGCCGGGAAAACCCCTCTCCGCATGTGACACCGGACATACGGCCCGGATCACGTACGAGGTCCTTTAGTGCCTCCGGAGCGCCCCATCTCGCGCGCGAAGCACGGGAAATGAGCTCCTTCCCCGCCCGGAACTCGTCCGGTGATAACGAGCCGGGATAGTACGTCACACCTTTGTGTTGTCTTTTACGAACCTCTAAGAATTGCCTTCGGTCGCATACGCCGGGGTCCCGAACCCGGCGTACACCGCCTTTCCCGGCCTCTGCGACGCACGCAATGTTGAAAGGTTCGCTCACAATGCCCAGCATTCTCGGCTACGTCCGCAACCCCAAGTTCACGCGTATCTCCGCCGCAGGTATATCGGCCGCCGGTGCGGCAGCTCTCGCGTTCACCGTCATTCCCGGCTCGGCGGACGCAGGCGACAAGTCCCAGTCGGCCGCCAAGAAGGTCACGGCCTCGCAGAATTCATCCAGTCCCGACTCGCCCCGGGACAGGGCCGAGCTGAAGGCCGCCAAGCAGGGCACCCTGGACTCCGACGTCCAGCGCTCGGGCGACGTCGTCGCGGCCCAGAAGGAGGGCGTGGCCAAGCAGAAGGCCGTGGCCTCCGAGCGCGCCGCCGCCGTCAAGGAGCAGGCCGACAAGAAGATCGCCGCCGCCGAGAAGGCGGAGAAGGAGCGCAAGGCCGAGGCGAAGGCCAAGGCCTCACGTGCCGCCAAGCGGGCCGCCGCCAAGCCGACCTACCCGAACAACCTGGACGGGTGGATCCGCGAGGCCATGGCCATCATGAAGAAGCACAACATCCCCGGCTCCTACGAAGGCATCAAGCGGAACATCATCCGCGAGTCCGGCGGCAACCCCAACGCCGTCAACAACTGGGACATCAACGCGCAGAACGGCACCCCGTCGAAGGGTCTGCTGCAGACCATCAAGCCGACCTTCGACGCCTACCACGTCGAGGGCACCTCCACCGACATGACCGACCCGGTGGCGAACATCGTGGCCGCCTGCAACTACGCGGCCGACCGCTACGGTTCGATGGACAACGTCAACTCGGCATACTGAGGGTGTGACGGACAAGCGACAGCGCAATCCCATTGGCGGCCACGTCCCCGTAGCAGGGGGGCTGGCCGCCTCTGGCATTTCCTATGCAGACGACATCGGCGCGGAAGCGGTTCAGGTATTCGTGGCCAACCCGCGCGGCTGGGCGACGACTTCCGGAAAGCCAGAACAGGACGAGAAATTCCGCGACGCGTGCGCCGACCGCGGGATCCCCGCATACGTCCACGCGCCCTATCTCATCAATTTCGGCTCGCACACCCAGGCGACCGCGGACAACTCCGTTTCCTCCCTTCGCCATTCACTGCGCCGCGGCCGGGAAATCGGAGCGCGGGGCGTCGTGGTGCACACGGGCGCGGCCACCGGCGGCCGGTCCCGCGAAACCGCCCTCGCCCAGGTGAAGTTGCTTCTCCGGCCGGTGCTCGACGACCTGACGGACGACGATCCGTGGCTGCTGCTCGAACCGACCGCGGGACAGGGATTCTCCCTCTGCTCCCAAGTCGGCGAGCTGGAACCGTACTTCGAGGCCCTCGGCCGCCATCCGCGGCTCGGTGTCTGCCTCGACACGTGCCACGTCTTCGCCGCCGGCCACGATCTGGCCGCTCCCGGCGGGGTGAAGCGGACGCTCGACGAGCTGGAGGCCGTGACGGGCCCCGGGCGTCTCAAGCTCATCCACGCGAACGACTCCAAGGACGTCGCGGGCGCGCACAAGGACCGGCACGCGAACATCGGCGCGGGCCACATCGGCACGGAGGCGTTCGCCGAGCTGATGGCCCACCCGGCCACCGAGGGCGTGCCTCTCGTCATCGAGACCCCCGGCCGCAAGGAGGGCCATGCGGCGGATGTGGCGCGGCTGAAGGAACTGCGGGAGGGCCGAGGATGACGCGGGAGCACACTCCGGCCCCCTGGGGGACGGCGGCACGGGCGACGCTGCACTGCCTCACCGGGTGCGCGGCCGGCGAGGTCGCCGGCATGGCCATCGGCACCGCGCTGCGCTGGCACGACGTGCCGACCATGGCGACGGCCATCGCTCTCGCCTTCGTCTTCGGCTACAGCCTCACCGTCTTCGCGGTGCTGCGTGCGGGACTCGGGCTGCGGGCCGCCGTCAAGGTGGCCCTGGCCGCGGACACCGTGTCGATCGTGGTCATGGAGGTCACCGACAACACGGTCCTCGCGCTCGTCCCCGGGGCGCTGGACGCCCACTTGGCGGACGGGCTCTTCTGGGCGTCCCTCGCGGCGTCCTTCGCGGTGGCCTTCGCCGTCACGACACCCGTGAACCGCTGGCTGATCGGGCGGGGCAGGGGCCACGCGGTGGTCCACGCCTACCACTGAGAGCCCTGTGCCCGGCCGCCGGTCCGCGCCGGCCGGGCACCCGCACCCGGGTGCCGCTCCCCGGAGGGCGGGCCCGGGCGCCTACAGCTCGGGGCCGTCGCCGGGTTCCTCCTGGTAGGAGTACCGCTGCTCCCGCCAGGGGTCGCCGATGTTGTGGTAGCCGCGCTCCTCCCAGAAGCCGCGGCGGTCGGTGGTCATGTACTCCACGCCGCGCACCCACTTGGGGCCCTTCCAGGCGTAGAGCTGCGGGACCACGAGCCGGAGCGGGAACCCGTGTTCGGCGGTGAGGAGTTCGCCCGCGCGGTGCGTGGCGAAGAGCGTGGTGCGCGCCTCGAAGTCCGCCAGGCGCAGGTTCGAGCTGAAGCCGTACTCCGCCCAGACCATGACGTGGGTGACGTCCTCCGCGGGCGGCGCCAGTTCCAGGACCTCGCGGGCGAGGACACCGCCCCACTCGACGCCGGTCATGCTGAACTTGGTCACGCAGTGCAGGTCGGCGACCACGGTCTCGTACGGCAGCGCCGACAACTGCTCGTGGTCCCAGGAGTGCTTCTCGCCGTCCGCCGTCGCTCCGAAGACCCGGAAGTCCCACTTCTCGGGCCTGAACTTCGGCACGGGGCCGTAGTGCGTGACCGGCCAGCCGCGCTGGAGGCGCTGACCCGGCGGAAGCGGTTGCCGCTCCCCCTCACGACTCTCCGGCTCGCCCATCTCCCCATGGTGACAGACCCTGCCGCAGCCGCTTTCCCGCACCCCGCCCGCGCGGTGTTCGATGCGCTTCCGCATGCCAATTCGGGCGAATTCGGTAAGCCTACTCTTACTGGACCAGTCCGCCGCACGGTGCGAGGATGCGCAGGCGCGCGCATGTCCGTGATCTTTCCGATCCCTGGAAGGAGCCCGCAGCTATGCAGGGCGATCCCGAGGTCATCGAATTCCTCAACGAGCAGCTGACCGCCGAGCTCACAGCCATCAACCAGTACTTCCTGCACGCCAAGATGCAGGAGCACAACGGCTGGACGAAGCTCGCGCGGTACACCAGGGCCGAGTCCTTCGACGAGATGCGTCACGCCGAGCGCCTCACGGACCGGATCCTGTTCCTCGACGGGCTGCCCAACTACCAACGGCTCTTCCATGTCAACGTCGGGCAGACGATCACCGAGATGTTCACAGCCGACCGGCAGATCGAGGTGGAGGCCATCGACCGGCTGAGGCGCGGCGTCGAAGTCATGCGCGCCAAGGGCGACATCACCTCCGCGAACATCTTCGAGGAGATCCTCGCCGACGAGGAGCACCACATCGACTACCTGGACACGCAGCTCGCGCTGATCGAGAAGCTGGGCGAGCCGCTCTACATCGCGCAGCTCATCGAGCAGGAGGCGCCTTCGGAAGGCTCCTCGGCAGGCTGAGGCGGGCACTCCGCCTCCACGGAAACGGCGGCCCCGTCCGCACGCACAAGCGTCCCGTGTCCTCATGGACACGGGACGCGCTGCTGAGTACGGCGGGCCGGGGCGAGAGGCCCTAAGCCGCTTCGGCGACGCCGGCCCTTTCGTCCTGACCGCGGAAGGCCTCGGCTGCGAGTGCGGCCGGCACGCTCACCGCCGGCTCGGTCTCCTCCAGCTGCCTGCGCGGGCAGCCGCCGCGTCCGAGGAGCCCCTGGATGCGGCGCACGCACGATCCGCAGTCGGTTCCGGCCTTGCTGGCCGAGGCGATCTGGCGCGGTGTACAGGCTCCGGCCTCCGCGTGCTCGCGGACCTGCCGCTCCGTGATGCCGAAGCAGGAGCAGACGTACACGCGCATCTCCTTCGCCCGGGGCCTGGCCGGGCGGGGTCGACTACCGCTCCGGCCTGATGAGGTTAACCTAACCTTACCTTCCACGGGCTGTCCAGAAACACGGGATGGGGCCCGCATCACAGCAGTGGTGCGGGCCCCGTCGCGCGGTGCCGCGTCACTGGTCCCGGTACATCTCCGCGACCAGGAAGGCCAGATCGAGCGACTGGCTGCGGTTGAGCCGCGGGTCGCAGGCCGTCTCGTAGCGCTGGTGCAGATCGCCGACGAAGATCTCGTCGCCGCCGCCCACGCACTCCGTGACGTCGTCGCCCGTCAGCTCGACATGGATGCCGCCGGGGTGGGTGCCCGAGCCCTTGTGCACCTCGAAGAAGCCCTTGACCTCGTCCAGTACGTCGTCGAACCGGCGGGTCTTGTGCCCACTCGCGGCCTCGAAGGTGTTGCCGTGCATGGGGTCGCAGACCCACACCACCTGCGCGCCGGAGGCGCTGACCTTCTCGACGAGGGTGGGCAGCCGGTCGCGGATCTTGTCCGCTCCCATGCGGGTGATGAAGGTGAGCCGTCCGGGCTCACGGTCCGGGTCGAGGCGGTCGATGAGCGTGAGCGCCTCCTCCGGAGTGGTGGCCGGACCGAGCTTCACCCCGACCGGGTTGCGCACCTGGGAGGCGAACTCGATGTGGGCGCCGTCCAGTTGGCGCGTGCGCTCACCGATCCACACCATGTGGCCCGAGACGTCGTACAGCTTGCCGCTGCGCGAGTCCGTACGGGTCATGGCCGACTCGTAGTCGAGCAGCAGCGCCTCGTGGGAGGAGAAGAACTCGACGGTCTTCAGCTCCTCCGGGTCCGTGCCGCAGGCGTGCATGAACTTCAGCGCCTGGTCGATCTCGCGCGCCAGCGCCTCGTACCGCTGCCCGGACGGGGAGCGCTTCACGAAGTCCTGGTTCCACGCGTGCACCTGGCGCAGGTCGGCGTAGCCACCGGTGGTGAAGGCGCGCACCAGGTTCAGCGTGGAGGCCGACGCCTGGTACATCCGCTTCAGCCGCTGCGGGTCCGGCCTGCGGGCCTCCTCGGTGAACTCGAAGCCGTTCACCGAGTCGCCGCGGTAGGACGGCAGCGTCACACCGTCACGCGTCTCGGTCGGCTTCGAACGCGGCTTGCTGTACTGCCCGGCGATCCGGCCGACCTTGACGACGGGCACGGCCCCGGCGTAGGTCAGGACGGCGCCCATCTGGAGCAGCGTCTTCAGCTTGTTGCGGATGTTGTCCGCGCTGACCTGGTCGAAGGCCTCCGCGCAGTCGCCGCCCTGGAGCAGGAACGCCTCTCCCCGGGCGACGGCACCCAGACGGGCGCGCAGCTGGTCGCACTCGCCCGCGAAGACGAGGGGCGGATAGGACTCGAGCTCGGCGACGGTCTCGCGCAGAGCCTCGTGGTCCGGCCAGTCGGGCTGCTGCGCCGCGGGAAGGTCTCGCCAGGTGCGGGCACCGGCGTCGGGGTTGGCGTTCACATTCACGCGCCCCAGGTTACGGGGTCACCCCGGCGGTCCCACCCGGCCGCCCGAGTGCTGAGACGGAGAGCACCCTCGCGGCCCGGCCTGCTGTAGGCTCCGCGCCATGCTCGCGCAGACCCGCCCCGTGCTTCCGGCGGAAGCACTCCCGACCAGCTGGTGGTGGACCGCTCATCCGGCGGCCCACTGACTGCGCGCGCACCACGACAGACCGACGACGCGATGGCCGCCCGAGGGGCGGCCATCGGCGTTTCCGCGGCCGTTCCTCCCTGCCTGACACCGCAGTGACCAGGAAGGAACGATCAGATGACCCATTCCGGCGAGAAGCCCGGCCCGGCCGTGGAAGGAGCCGAGAACGGAGCCGGCGGGGGCAGCCCGTGCGGGCCCGCCGCCGCTGCCGCGCTCGTCCGGCGCCTGCTGCACGAGGACGCTCCGCCCTTCGCGCTGCTGCGGAGACGTACTCCCGGACGTGACGCGGAGACCGTCGAGGTCCTCATCGGCCCGGTGCGGGAGGTGTCCACGCTCGCCGGGATCCCCGGCGGCCCGGGCGCCCTCGCGCTCGTGCCCTTCCGGCAGATCCGCGAGCGGGGCTTCGACGCGCGCGACGACGGCACACCCCTGGTCGTCCTCGTCCCGGAGGAGGTCCACGAGCTGCCGCTGGGGGACGTCGTGGCGGCGCTGCCCAGTGGCCCGGTGAAGGTGGAGGACGGCGGGTTCGACGTCAGCGACGAGGCATACGCGGAGACGGTCCGCCGCGTCGTCGAGGAGGAGATCGGCACGGGCGAGGGCGCCGACTTCGTCATCAGGCGCACGTACCGGGGCCGCATCGACGGGTTCGGGCGCGGCCACGCCCTCTCGCTGCTACGGCGCCTGCTGACCGAGGAGAGAGGCGCGTACTGGACGTTCGCCGTGCACACAGGGGAACGCGTCCTGGTCGGGGCGAGCCCCGAGGCCCACGTGCGGGTGAGCGGCGGCACCGTGGTGATGAACCCCATCAGCGGCACGTACCGGTACCCGCCGGAGGGCCCCTCGGTGGAGGGCCTGCTCCGCTTCCTCGCCGACCGCAAGGAGCGCGAGGAGCTGTCGATGGTCGTCGACGAGGAGCTGAAGATGATGTGCGCCGTCGGGGACATGGGCGGGGTGGTGGTCGGCCCGCGCCTGAGGGAGATGGCGCACCTGGCGCACACCGAGTACGAACTGCGGGGCCGCAGCACGCTGGACGTGCGCGAGGTGCTGCGCGAGACGATGTTCGCCGCGACGGTGACCGGCTCGCCCGTGGAGAACGCCTGCCGCGTCATCGGCCGCCACGAGCCGGACGGCAGGGGCTACTACGCGGGAGCACTCGCGCTGATCGGCCGGGACGCGGGAGGGTCCCGGACCCTCGACTCCCCCATCCTCATCAGGACGGCCGACATCGACGCCCGCAGCGGGCAGCTGCGGGTCCCCGTCGGCGCCACGCTGGTCCGCGCCTCCGACCCGGCCGGCGAGGTCGCCGAGACGCACGCGAAGGCGGCCGCGGTGCTGAGCGCGCTCGGCGTACGCGAAGCTCCGTCCGGGCGGCCCGGGGCCGTGCGGAGGGAAGCGCCGCGGCTGGCCGGCGATCCGCGCGTGCGTGCGGCGCTCCAGGCGCGCAGGGCCGACCTGGCGCCCTTCTGGCTGCGGATGCGGACGGGCGAGGAGCCCGGCCCCTCCGGCACCGGGCGGCCCGGCCACGTGAGCACAGGACGGGAGGGCGCCGCGAGCGCCGGCGTCCTGGTCGTGGACGGGGAGGACAGCTTCACCTCCATGCTCGCCCATCTGCTGCGCACCACCGGCGCCCGCGTCGAGGTGCGGCGCTACGACGAGCCGGGCCTGGACGGGGTCGCGCTCCGTCACGGCGGTCCGGTCGTGCTCGGGCCGGGCCCCGGCGACCCCCGGGAGGCGTCCGCGAAGATGCGCGTGCTGCGGGAGCTTGCGGCTCTGCTGCTGCGCGAGCACCGGCACGGGCTGCTGGGGGTCTGCCTGGGGCATGAACTGCTCGGCGCCGAACTGGGGTTGGAGATCGTCCGGAAGGCGCGGCCCTACCAGGGAGCGCAGGAGGAGATCGACCTCTTCGGGCGGCGGGAGACCGTGGGCTTCTACAACTCCTACGCCCTGCGCTGCGGCCCGCAAGGCGGCACCCCGGGTCCTGGTGCCGTACCGGCAGGGGTGGAGGTCAGCCGCGACGCGGCGAGCGGGGAGGTGCACGCACTGCGCGGGCCGGGCTTCGCCGGCGTGCAGTTCCACCCGGAGTCGGTGCTGACCCTCGACGGACCGGGGATCGTCTCGGAGCTGCTGGCCGGGCTCGTGCCGGCCGGCCGCACCGGCAGCCGCTGAAGGGGAGGCCGTCCCGCCGCCGCAGTGGTCTGCGGCGGCGGGACGGGGCGCCGAACCGGTCACCGGCGGCCGGCCGGGCTTCGTGCGGACCGGCCGGCGAGGGGCCGTGCGACGCCCCCGCCGCTCAGACGCCCCCGACCGCTCAGCCGAAGAAGACGCTTGCCTCCTCGTACAGCTCCGGGTCGACGGTCTTCAGCTGCGCCGTCGCCTCCGAGATCGGCACCCTGACGATCCTGGTGCCCTCGAGCGCGACCATCTTCCCCCAGTCCTGGTCCCGCACCGCGTCGATGGCGTGCAGCCCGAAGCGGGTGGCGAGCCAGCGGTCGAAGGGCGTCGGGGTCCCGCCGCGCTGGATGTGGCCCAGCACTGTCGTACGGGCCTCCTTGCCGGTCCGCTTCTCGATCTCCTTGGCCAGCCACTCGCCGACGCCGGAGAGCCGCACGTGGCCGAAGGAATCGTGGGAGTCGTCCTTGAGGACCATGTCGCCGTCCTTGGGCATGGCGCCCTCCGCGATGACGACGATGGGGGCGTAGCTCGCCTTGAACCGGGACTGGACGTAGCCGCAGACCTCGTCGACGTCGAAGCGCCGCTCGGGGATGAGGATGGAGTTGGCGCCGCCCGCGAGGCCGGAGTGCAGGGCGATCCAGCCCGCGTGCCGCCCCATCACCTCCACGACGAGCACCCGCATGTGGGACTCGGCCGTGGTGTGCAGCCTGTCGATCGCCTCCGTGGCGACGTTGACCGCGGTGTCGAAGCCGAACGTGTAGTCGGTGGCGGACAGGTCGTTGTCGATCGTCTTGGGCACGCCGATGCACTTGACGCCGAACTCGTCGGTGAGACGGGCCGCGACACCGAGGGTGTCCTCGCCGCCGATCGCGATGAGGGCGTCCACCTCGAACTTGGCGAGGTTGTCCTGGATACGGCGGACCCCGTTCTCCTCCTTGAAGGGGTTCGTACGGGAGGAGCCGAGGATCGTGCCGCCGCGCGGCAGGGTGCCGCGCACCGCGGGGATGTCCAGCCGGACGGTGTCCCCCTCCAGCGGGCCGCGCCAGCCGTCCCGGAAGCCGAGGAACTCGTAGTCGTACTCCTGGACGCCCTTACGGACGACGGCCCTCATGACGGCATTGAGCCCGGGGCAGTCGCCGCCACCGGTCAGCACTCCGACCCGCATGGGATCTCCCTTCTCACCGCCGCGCGACGCGCGACTCCGTACGCAACTGCGCACACGCTAGCGGTGATCCACATCACATGGGACGGTGCGGCGTGGATCTTTTGCGGGCGGGACGGTGCGGGACGCCGACACCGCTGATCAGCGGCCCTGCGCCCGCCCGCACCACCGGAACGCCGCCGGAGCCGTCCGCGCCGCACAGCGGCCACGGCGGGCGGCCGTCACTCCTCGTCGAGGCCCCGCTGGATCGCGTACCTCACCAGCTCCACGCGGTTGTGGAGCTGCAGCTTGCCCAGGGTGTTCTGCACGTGGTTCTGGACCGTGCGGTGCGAGATGACCAGGCGCTCGGCGATCTGCCGGTAGCTCAGCCCCTTCGCGACCAGCCGCAGAACCTCCGTCTCGCGGTCGGTCAGGTGCGGCACGGCGGGCTCGTCCGGCCCGGCCGGGGGCGCGGGGTCGGAGGCGAGCCTGCGGTACTCGCCGAGCACCAGCCCCGCGAGACCGGGCGTGAAGACGGGATCGCCCACGGCGGTACGGCGGACCGCGTCCTGCAACTCCTCCATGCTCGCCGACTTCACCAGGTAGCCCGTGGCGCCGGACTTCACCGCCTCCAGGACGTCCGCGTGCTCGCCGCTCGCCGACAGCACCAGCACCCGCAGTTCGCTGCCCGCGCCGACCAGCCTGCGGCAGACCTCGACTCCCGGCAGGCCCGGCAGGTTGAGGTCGAGGACGAGGACGTCGGGTGCCGCCGCCCGCGCGCGCCGCACGGCCTGCGGGCCGTCGCCCGCCGTGGCGACCACGTCGAAGCCCGCCTCGCCGAGGTCGCGGGCGACCGCGTCCCGCCACATCGGGTGGTCGTCGACGACCATCACCCTGACCGGGCGCTGCTCGGGGCGCTGCTTCTCGTCTTCCTGCGCCTTGTCCGTCTTCTCCATCGCGGTGTCCCCCGACGTCGTGGCATCCGTCATGATCGCGCGGACCTCCCGGCCGCCGTCTTCGGCAGCCTCAGCTCCACCTCCGTGCCCTGGCCGGGCACCGACAACAGCTCGGCACCGCCGCCCAGTTCGCGCATCCGCCCGCGGATGGACAGCGCGACGCCGAGCCTTCCCTCGGCCTCCGCGGCCGCCAGCCGCCCCTCTGACAGCCCCGGGCCGTCGTCCCGTACGGTCACGAGCACTCCGTCCGGTTCGTCCTCCAGCGAGATCCACGCGTGGGCGGGCCCGCCGGCCGGGCCCTTCGCATGCTGCCGCACATTGTCGAGGGCGGCGCTGACAGCGGCCGCCATCTCCCGCGCCGCGTGCTCCGGCAGCAGCACGGGCGCTCCCGGCTCGACGAAGGTGACGCCCGCCCCGGCATGCCGGGAGAGCAGCGGGCGCAGATCGCACTCCGGGCCGCCGGACGCGTCGCCGCTGCCCGAGCCGCCGGTGCCCGCGGCCGCGCCGGTACGCCCGTTCCCGCCGTCCTCCGCGCCGGCACCGCGCCCCGGCCGGCGTCTCACCGCCGGAAGGAGCCGCCTCCGTCCGCCGGAGCCGCCGCGCGCGGCCTCCGCCGCCGGCGGACCGTCCTGCTCCCGGGCGGGGGCGGAGCCCTGGGCGGGGACGAGGCCGCCGGAGACGAGCGTGCGCAGCGCGACCTCCTGCTCGCCGGCCATCCTGCCCAACTCGGCGGCCTCGCCGCCGAGCGCCGTCCCGCGGCGCTGCACCATGGCGAGGACCTGCAGGACGCTGTCGTGGATGTCGCGGGCCAGGCGTTCCCGCTCGCGTGTGGCGGCCTCGATCTGCAGCGCCTGGGCCAGGGTGCGCTCGCTGGCGCGGACGACCTCGACGACGTAGCCGATGCCGATGCTCGCGACGCAGACCAGCAGGACGTTGTGGAGGGTGGGCCGGGTCACGTCGCCCTGCTCGAGGATGTTGGCGATGCCGACGAGCACCGACGCCCCGGCCCCCCAGCGCCAGCCGCCCTTGAGCGCGAACGCCAGGACGGGCCCGGCGACCCAGATCGTGGGGATGGTGGGGTTCACGGCCCCCGCCCCGTCCACGTACACCGACAGCAGGATCCCGCCGACGGCGAGGGTGACGTCCACCGCGAGGAAGCGCTTGGTGCAGCGCCGCGCCGAGGAGACCCGGGAGAGGGTCGCCAGAGTCCAGACGGTGAGCACCGCCAGGTAGACGGCGCCGGGGACGGGGTGGCGGAACCGGTCGAGGGCCCACACGTAGATCGTGATCGCGTAGCCCACGGCGAGCAGCCGATAGCCCGTCAGCGCGTGCCACAACGGCTGTTCGACAGACATCTTGGTGACCAACTTCGCTGCCCCCGCCCCCTGATCGCCTTGCTCTGCCGTCGTCCACCGGTCCTGCGCGAGTGCCGGTGTGCTGTGTGCCGGTGTGCTGTGTGCCGGTGTGCTGTGCCGGTCTGCTGTGTGCCGGTGAGGTGTGCCCGGTGTGCTGTGCAGTGTGCCGTGTGCCCCGCGTCCTCGGCACGCGGTACCGCGAGCGGGACGGTGCGAGGGCTACGCGGCCCTGTCCTGCTCGTTCCGCGCGGGCCTCGCGGGCGGCGGTCCGCTGCTCGGCCCGTGCCCCGGCCCGGGATTCGTCGGGGGCTCGTCGTTGCCCGGTCCTCCCGGGCGGGGGCTCCTCCGCGGCCCCTTCTCCGCCGCCCCGGCCTTCTCCGCCTCGGCCTTCCGCTTGGCCTCCTCGGCCAGTTGCCGCTTGGCGGCGGTGGCGTACATGTCGACGTACTCCTGACCGGAGAGCCGCATGATCTCGTACATGACCTCGTCGGTCAGCGCCCGCTGGATGAAGCGGTCGTTCTCCATGCCCTGGTAGCGGCTGAAGTCGAGCGGCCGGCCGATGCGGATGCCCGGCCGCATCAGCCGGGGCACAACCTGGCCGGGTGGCTGGATCTTTTCCGTATCGATCATCGCGACGGGCAGTACGGGAGCCCCCGAACGCAGCGCGACACGGGCGAGCCCGCCGGGCTTTCCGCGGTACAGACGGCCGTCCGGGGAGCGCGTCCCCTCCGGATAGATGCCGAACAGCTCGCCGCGGGAGAGTACTTCGAGGCCGCTGCGGATGGCCGCCTCGCCCGCTCCCCGCGCACCGGAGCGGTCCACGGGCAGCTGCCCGACGCCCTTGAAGAAGGCCGCCGTGAGCTTGCCCTTCACGCCGGGTGAGGTGAAGTACTCGGCTTTCGCGATGAAGGTGACCTTGCGGTCCAGGACCGCGGGGAGGAAGAAGGAGTCCGAGAAGGACAGATGGTTGCTGGCGAGGATCGCCGGGCCGTGCTCCGGCACATGCTCAAGCCCCTCGACCCAGGGCCGGAAGGCAAGCTTGAGCCCGTTGCCGACCGACAGTTTCATCGCTCCGTAGAACAACCGAGGACCTCCTGTTTCCGACATGGCGACCCTATCTCGCCATCGAGGAAGCAGCGCTCCTCCGTCAGGCACAGCGGAACTACCCGGTCCCCCGCCCCCGCGCGTAGGCTTGCAGACCCGTCCCCCAGGGGCGGGGAGCCCTGCCCCAGCACCGCGGGGCCGTGCCGCAGCACCGCACCGAGACGCCGACCGATCCGAGACAGACCGGCTGGAGGCCGACGTGTCCATCCTTCCCGGAGCCGAGCCCATGCGACATGACGGATCGGAGACGGGCGTCCTGGTCTGCCACGGCTTCACAGGCTCCCCGCAGTCCGTGCGCCCGTGGGCCGACCATCTGGCGGCGCAGCGGCTGACGGTCTCGCTGCCGCTGCTGCCGGGGCACGGCACCCGCTGGGAGGACCTGGCCGTCACCGGCTGGCAGGACTGGTACGCGACGGTCGACCGCGAGCTGCGCGACCTCTCCCGCCGCTGCGAACAGGTCTTCGTCTGCGGACTCTCCATGGGCGGTGCGCTGGCCCTCCGCCTGGCCGCGCGGCACGGCGACGCAGTGAGCGGGGTCGCCGTGGTGAACCCGGCCGTCACCTTCCCGCGCCTCCAGGGGTACGCGCTGCCGCTGGGCCGCTTCGTGCTCCGGTCCGCGAAGGGCATCGCGAGCGACATCGCCAAACCCGGCTCGCAGGAGGTGGGTTACGAGCGGGTGCCGACCCACGCCGCGTACTCCGCGCGGGACTTCTTCCGCCGCGTGCTCGGCGAGCTGCCGCAGGTCACCCAGCCGCTGCTGGTCATGCACAGCCGCGTCGACCACGTCGTGCCCCCGTCGGACTCGGCACTCGTGCTCAGCAAGGTCTCCTCCGGCGACGTGACGGAGACCGTCCTCGAGGACAGCTTCCACGTGGCGACACTGGACCACGACGCGGAGCGCATCTTCGCCGACTCCTACGGATTCATCACCCGGCTCGCAGCGAGGAAGACAGCACGTGATGGAGCGTAATCCCGACGCGGAAGACCACAACTCCGGCGAGGATCCCGAGAGCGGACGGGACCCGGATCCCGCGCTGCCGCTGGACGAGGCTGCCGCCTGGGAGCAGATCGTCGCCGGATACGGCGAGGCGCCCCAGGCGGACGACCTGGCGCCCGCCGGCGAACCCGGCGGCGACGCGCGCACCGCGGCCCTGCCCACCTCCAACGCCGGCCCCGGCCCCGGCTCGGACGGCGAGGGCGAGGGCGACGAGGGCGGCAAGGCCGTCCGCAGCTTCACCGTCTACTCGGCCGGGGCGGGGCCGCGGGACTGGACGGCACCCGGGGCCGAGAGCGAGGACGGAGGCGAGAGCGACGAGGACGACGAGGGCCATTTCGTCCCGCCCGAGCCTCCGCCGCTGCCCCAGACGGACCCCACGACGAAGTTCGCGTGGCTCGGCGTCCTCGGCGGCCCCCTTCTGCTGATCTTCACGATCCTCTTCCAGCAGGACCTGACGTGGTGGATCACGACCCTCGGCGTCGGCGGCTTCCTGGGCGGATTCGCCACTCTGGTCGCCCGGATGAGGGACGGCAGCGACGAGGACGACTGGGACGACCCGGGCCGCGGCGCGGTCGTGTGACCCTCCCGGGGCGGTGTGATCCCCGGGGCGCGACGACAGGACGGTACGCACTTCCGCCGGGCCCGCGCGCCCGGCGCGGCAGTGCCGGCCATGTCGGCCGCCCCGGTGCGCCGCGCGGTGTTCAGGCCCCGGCGGCGGGCGGTACGCGCAGGGCGGCCAGTACGGGCAAGTGGTCCGTGGCGGCACGCAGATCGGATGCCGTGATCCCGTCGAGGCCGTCCGGCACACCGCAGCCGAGCACCTCCACGCCTCGGGAGGCGAGGACGGCGTCGATGCGCTGGTGCGGATCGCGCGGCGTCGAGGTGTACTCCCCGCCCCAGGGCTTCACGGCCCAGCAGTCCTGCAGATTCGACGCGAGAGCCCGGAACGTCTTCCCCCGGGGACGCTCGTTGAGGTCCCCCGCGGCGACGGTGTGCTCGGTCCCCAGAGCTCCCAACTCGTCGAGGAGCATGCGCCCTTGCGCCTGACGCTCGTCGGTCTGCAGGCTCAGATGGCAGCTCAGCACGCCGAGGCGCGCCGAAGTCCCGAAGCGCAGCACGGCCGTGGCGAAGCCCCGGCGGTGCAGCCCGGGTGTGTGCGGAAGCAGCACGTCCCGCGTGCTCTCCACGGTGGGGCGCAGCGTGGAGAGGATCATCGGTCCGGTGGCCGTGGCGCCGCCCGTGACGTGGACGAGCCCGCTCTCGCGGGCCAGCCACGCGGCGTGCTTGCGCCAGCGGAAGAAGCGCGGGGCCTCCTGGATGCACACGACGTCGGGGGCGCACGCCCGGATGACCCGGGCGAGCGCCCTCCTGTCGTCCCGCATGGAGCGGATGTTGTAACTGAGCAGACGGACGACGGCGGAACCGTCCGTCCCGGTCCGTCCTGCCGGCAGATCCGCGAGCGTCATCGGCGCGGTTCTCATCTCTCTTTCCGACCGGCCCACGGCGACCGCGCCGGGGCATCCCGGCCGTGCCGCTCAGCCAAGTACCTGCGTGCTACCCGTAGTTCAGCCTTGCCTGGCGAGGTCCGCCACGCCCACCATGCCCGCCTTGCCGCCGAGCCGGGCCGCGAGCACCTCGGCGTGCGGCCGCCAGCGGCTGCCGACGAGCCAGCGGCGGTACGACTTGCGGATCGGGTCCAGCACGAGGTCCCCCTCGTCGGAGACGCCGCCGCCGACGATGAACGCCCCCGGGTCGAAGAGGGACGCGAGGTCGGCCAGGCCCGCGCCCGCCCAACGGGCCAGCTCCCGGAAGGAGTCGACGGCAACGGGGCAGCCCTGCCTGGCGGCCTCGCTGATGTGCTTCCCCTCGACGCCCTCGGGAGTGCCGTCGCCCAGCCCCAGCAGGATCGTGGCGTTCTCCGGCGTCGCGGTGGCGCGCTGCCGCGCGTACCGCACGAGGGCGCTTCCGGAGGCGTACTGCTCCCAGCAGCCCTGGTTGCCGCAGCCGCACAGCAGCCCGTCCGGCACCATGCGGATGTGGCCGAACTCCGCGGCCACGCCGAAGCGTCCGCGGTGCAGCTTGCCCCCGATGATGACGCCGCCGCCCAGACCGGTGCCGATGGTGATGCAGACGACGTCCTCGTGGCCGGTGCCGATGCCGAACTTGTACTCGCCCCAGGCCGCGGCGTTCGCGTCGTTCTCGATGACGACCGGCAGGTCGATGCGCTGCTCGACCTTGTCCTTCAGCGCCTCGTGGCGCCAGGTCAGGTTCGGCGTGAACAGGACGGTCGCCCGCTTGTCGTCGACGTAGCCCGGCGCGCCGATGCCGACGGCGTCCACCTCGTACTCGGCGCTGGCGTCCCGCACCGCGTCGGCGATCGCGTCGATCACGTGGTCCGCCGTGGGCGGGGTGGGCACGGTGCTGGTTTCCAGAATCGTTCCGTGCTCATCGACCACGCCGGCTGCGATCTTGGTGCCGCCGATGTCGACGCCGATTGTGAGTCCCATGTGTCCCTCGGTCTTCCGGTCCTTCCCCGCCGCGGAACACCGTACCGGAGGCCGTGCGCCGCGATTTCGTGCCCGGTGGCACGGTGGTCACCCGTCGTCGCCCGGACCCCCGCCGGTCTCCGGCCCGGCGGGCCCGGGGCGCTCCGGAGACCCGGCCGGTCCGCGGTCCTGCGTGCGCGGCCCGTCATGGCCTTCGCCGGCCCCGGCCGTCTCGGCGTCCGCGTGCGTCCCGCCGCTGGCGGACGTGCCGGAGCGCCCGGACGTCCCGCGGTCCCCGGACGTCCCGCCGCCCGCGTCGGGCCCGGGGCCCGCGGAGTCCGACGGTCCCTTGTCCAGGTCGATCCGCTCCACCCCGGCCGGCCCGCCGGCGTCCGGGCCCGCGGCGGTGATCGCCGGGCCCGTCCCGTCCGGTTCGCCTCGCTCGCCCGCCGGGTCGCCGGTCTGCGGGGCCGCGCCGCCCGCTCCGGCCGTCCACCGCCCCTCGGCGTTCTGGACGGCGGCGCGGTAGGCGGCGAGCAGCTCGCCGCCCGCCGCCGCGATGTGGTCGAAGACCCCCGGATTGCGCTCGACGACCGGCTCGATGGCCGCCCTGGCCTGGGCGATCAGCTGCTGCGCCGCACCCTGCGCGGCGGCGGAGGCCACCGTGCCGCCGAACGGCCTGCCCAGTTCGGCGACCCTGTCGGAGACCGCGTCCGCGAGCCGGCGCAGCTCCTCGGCCGCGCTCAGGGGCGGCTGCCCGTACTCCTCGCGGCGCCGCGCCTTCTCGGCGGCCAGGTCTTCCTCGCAGGCCGTGGCCCAGGCGTCGGCCTCGGGCTCGCGGGGATCGGCGGCATCGCTCATGGCGGCGGCTCCTACGGAGGGAATTCGGAGGGAATCCGAAGGGAGGGGGTACGGGAAGGGGGCGAGCGCGGCGCTCCACTCCCGACGTTACCCGAACGGCCGGGGACCGTAGAGGGACTGCCGCACGCCGGTACGAGCGGAAGCACCGCATCCGCGCGGGCAGGCCGGGCGGACCGCGCGCTGGATACCGGCCGCGTCACCGCGCCGCCGGGACGTGCCGTCGCCGCCCCGTCGGACGCCCGTCAGCCCTTCGGCTCCTCCGGCCACAGCGCCGGGTCGGGCTCGCAGCGCACCCGCAGCACTCCCCGCTCCAGCGCGGCGCCCGCCACGCGGCACCTGCGCAGCGCGGAGGGCAGCGTGAGGACGCGCCGGTACGGGCCGACGCTGAGGATGAGCTCGTCGCCGCGCCGTACGAGGTCCAGCTCGTCCTTGCGCACGGCGGGCAGGGGAAGGTGCCACACCAGCAGCCCCTCGCTCGCGATCCGGTTCTCGACCTCGCCGGCGCCCTCGCGGCGGCCGCTCCCCGCGGCGTCCGCCGCCCCGCCGGGAAACCCGGCCGCACGGGCGATGCGGTCCAGGTCCTCCACGCCGAGCGGGTCGCGCCCCAGGTGCGGCACCTCGAGCAGCGGCACGTCCTGCGCCGCGCATTCCTCGCGCAACGCCGCCAGGACGTCCCGCTGCAGCCCGGACAGGCCTCTCAGCCACGGGTCCGAACTCTCCAGCGGCAGGAGGCGGTTGGCCACCACTGCCGCCAGCGGCAGCCCGTACAGGCCGGTTCCGGCACGCGCGAGGCGCAGCGCCTCCGCCGGCAGCGTCCCCGGTTCCGCGACGAGACGGACGGACGTCCCGGGCGACTCCAGCATCTCCTCGACGGCGGCGAGTTCACCGTCCCAGCGGGCCGTCGTCCCGTACAGCGCGGCCGTCGGCATCGGCACGCCCACGAGCTGGGCCAGAGCGGGGCGCAGGGCGCGTGCGGCCTGGCGCTCGGGCGGCAGCAGTCTGCGCAGGTACCGGCGCAACTGGCCTGGGAGAGCGAGCAGTTGGAGCGCCGCCGGAGTGGGCGGCAGGTCGACGACGAGGGTGTCCCACGCTTCGACCGCGTGCGCGGCCCGCAGCGTGCGCAGCAGGGCGAACGCCTCGGCGCCGGGGAGTTCGGTCAGTTCGTCCTCGTCCAGGGCTTCCGCGCCGACCATGCCGAGCGCCGGACGGATCCGCTCCTGGAGGGCCCTGCCGCCGCTGCGGAACTGCGCCCCCGCGTCGATCCGCGCGACCCACAACCGGCCCTCGGTGGCGGGCACTTCGGCCGGCCCCTCCTGGGCGGGCAGGGCACCGGAAGCGCCCGCGGTCGCCAGGGTCGCGGGCTGTGGCACGCCGAGCAACGGCGCGAGCACGGCGGGCGGTTCGCCGCTGAGCAGGAGCGTCCTCCTGCCGCCGCGGGCCTCCGCCAGCGCGCTCGCCGCGGCGACGGTGGTCCGGCCCGCGCCACCCGGCCCCGTGATCAGGAGCGTACGCACCGGAGAACTCCGGGACGGTCGGCCCGCCGCCTCCACCCGCTGCTCCCCCTCGTACCGGCCCTCGTACGGGCCCTCGTGCTCGTTCTCGTGCTCCCCGCCGGGCTCCGCCCGGAACGCGCCGGCTCCGTCGGCGCCGCCCGCCCCGGTGCCGTACGCGGTGGGCCGGGACACCCGCGCCTCAGCCTTTGGCGCCGCCCGGGCCGGCGGTCGCGCCGCCGCCCGACTCGACACGCTTCTTCAGACCTGACAGGGCGCGGTCGATGATGACCTTCTCCGCCTTGCGCTTGATCATCCCCAGCATCGGGATCTTGACGTCCACCGTCAGCTGGTAGGTCACCTCGGTGCGCTCGCCGCCCGCGAGCGGGGCGAGGCGGTAGACGCCGTCGAGGGAGCGCAGCATCTGCGACTTCACCAGGGACCACCGGACCTCGTGCTCCCCGTGCCACTCGTAGGCGAGGGTGTGCTCGTCCTTGATGGCTCCGGCGTCCAGCAGCAGCCGCACCTGCTCGGCACGGCCGGCCTCGTCCTCGGAGAGGACTTCGGCCTCCTTCACCTCGTCCGTCCACTCCGGGTAGCGCGCGAAGTCGGAGATCACCCCCATCACGGCAGACGGTGCTGCATCGATGGTGATGTTCGAACTGGTGTGTTCCGCCATCGCCGTGGCTCCTCCATTGCTGCGAGCTGGCCCCCGATTGCCGCTCGAAGGCTACCGCGCGTGCTCACCCGCCGACGCGGGGGTCCTTCCCGCTGCCGGCGGACCCGCGGCCCTTCACCACTCCAGCACCCAGGGAGTGCCCGTCGCGTTGAAGTGGCCGACGTTCACGCACTCCGTCTGCCCCACCCGCATCCGCTGAACCAGCGGCTGGTGAACGTGCCCGAAGAGGTGGTACCGGGGCCGTACCGCGTGCACCGCCTCCAGCAGCGCCTCGCTGCCCCGCTCGAACCGGCGGGCGACCGTGTCGTAGCACAACTCCGGGACGTCGGGCGGTATATGGGAGCAGAGCACGTCGACCGGGCCCAGCGCGGCCACCTTCGCGGCATACGTCTCGTCGTCGATCTCGAAGGGCGTGCGCATCGGCGTCCGCAGCCCCCCTCCCACGAACCCGAAGCGCAGCCCGCCGATGTCGGCCGTCTCGCCGTCCAGCACGGTGGTGCCCTCCCTCGCGTACTCGGGCCACAGAGGCGGCATGTCGACGTTCCCGTAGGTGGCGTACGTCGGGGCGGGGAAGGCGGCGAACATCTCGGTGTACTGCGCGCGGACGGCCGCCTCGGTGGCGGCGACGCGGTCGATGCCCTCCCAGAGCCGTGCCGAGAGCTCCCGCGCCTCCGCGAAGCGGCCCTCCGTGCGCAACTGGACGATGCGGTCGGCGTTTTCGACACCGAACAGGTCCGGAAAGATGCCGCGGGAGTGATCCGCGTAGTCGAGGAAGAGGATCAGGTCGCCAAGGCAGACGAGTGCGTCGGCACCGTCACCCGCCGTGGCCAGGTCGCGGCTGTTGCCGTGTACGTCACTGACTACGTGGACTCGCATGGGCCCCACCCTAGGCCGGAGTCCGCCCCGTACGGCACCCGATGACAAGGGCCCCGCCCCACCTGCGGTTACTTTTCCGTCGGCACCCTGAGGGATTAGGCTGCCGCCGACAGACCGGTGTCGTGTGACGCAGCAGACATCTCGGTGACAACCCCTATCCCGCCGCCCCTACCCGTGGGTAACGTCCGGGCCGTCATTCACTCGGGATCCCTCCGGAGATCCTGATCCGTGCCGCTGGAGGCCGCCCTCGGAGGCCACCGTGTCCGGCGCCGACGAGGAGCAACAGTCTTGCGCGAGTTCAGCCTTCCCGCCCTCTACGAGGTGCCGGCCGACGGAAACCTGACGGATCTCATCCGCCGCAACGCGGCTCAGCATCCCGAAGTGCCCGTCGTCGCCCGCAAGCGGGAGGGGCAGTGGACGGACGTCACCGCCACCGAATTCCTCGCCGAGGTGCAGGCTGCCGCCAAGGGTCTGATCGCGGCGGGCGTCGAGCCGGGCGACCGCGTGGCCCTGATGTCCCGCACGCGCTACGAGTGGACGCTGCTGGACTTCGCCGTCTGGAGCGCCGGGGCCGTCACCGTCCCCGTGTACGAGACGAGTTCGCCGGAGCAGATCGCCTGGATCCTCGGCGACTCCGGTGCGGTGGCCTGCCTCGTGGAGACGGCCGCGCACTCCGCGGCCGTCGAGTCCGTACGCGACCGGCTCCCCGCCCTGGAGCACATCTGGCAGATCGAACCGCCGCGGTCCGGCGACCAGTCGGAGGGTGCGGTGGCACGGCTGGCGGAGGACGGCGCCCGCGTCCCCGACGCGGAGCTCAAGGCCCGCGGCGCCACCGCGAACGCCGACTCCCCCGCGACCATCGTCTACACGTCCGGCACCACGGGACGTCCCAAGGGCTGCGTACTCACGCACCGCAGCTTCTTCGCGGAGTGCGGGAACGTCGTCGAGCGGCTCCGCCCCATGTTCCGCACGGGAGAGTCCTCCGTGCTCCTCTTCCTGCCCACGGCCCACGTGTTCGGGCGGCTCGTGCAGGTGGCGGCCGTCATGGCACCCATCAAACTGGGGCACGTCTCCGACGTGAAGACGCTGACCGACGAACTCGGCGCGTTCCGCCCGACGATGGTGCTGGGCGTCCCCCGCGTCTTCGAGAAGGTCTTCAACTCCGCCCGCGCACACGCCCATTCAGGCGGCAAGGGCAAGATCTTCGACAAGGCGGCCGAGACCGCGATCGCCTACAGCCGCGCGCTGGACGACCCTTCGGGCCCGTCCCTCCAACTCAAGCTCCGCCACAAGCTGTTCGACCTGCTGGTCTACGACAAGCTGCGGGAGGTGCTGGGCGGGCGCGCGACGCACGCGATCTCGGGCGGTGCTCCCCTGGGCGAACGCCTCGGGCACTTCTACCGCGGCATCGGATTCACCGTGCTGGAGGGCTACGGCCTCACGGAGTCCTGCGCGGCCACGTCGTTCAACCCCTACGACCGGCAGAAGATCGGCACGGTCGGGCAGCCGCTCCCCGGATCCGTGATCCGCATCGCCGACGACGGCGAGGTGCTGCTGCACGGCGAGCACCTCTTCACCGGCTACTGGAACAACGAGGAGGCAACGCGCGAGGCCCTCTCGGACGGCTGGTTCCACACCGGTGACCTCGGCACCCTCGACGCGGACGGCTACCTCACCATCACCGGACGCAAGAAGGAGATCCTGGTGACGGCGGGCGGCAAGAACATCGCACCGTCCGTCATCGAGGACCACATCCGCGGGCACGCCCTCGTCGCCGAGTGCATGGTCGTCGGCGACGGACGCCCGTTCGTCGGCGCGCTGCTCACCCTCGACGAGGAGTTCCTGCCGCGGTGGGCGGAGGAGAACGGCAAGTCGGACCTCAGCCGTGCCGCTCTGCTGCAGGACGGCGATCTGCTGGCCGAACTCCAGAAGGCGGTGGACGGAGGCAACGCGCTGGTCTCCCGGGCCGAGTCCGTGCGCAAGTTCCGGGTGCTGGACACCCAGTTCACCGAGGAGTCGGGGCACATCACGCCGTCGCTGAAGCTCAAGCGGGGCGTGGTCGCGAAGGACTTCGCGGACGACATCGAGACGCTGTACGCCTGAGCCCCGCCCCCGCCCCCGCGCCGGGCGCGGGGGCGGGGGCGGGGCTCACAGCAGGGTCTTGAGCTGCTCCGCGAGCGCGTCCCACCGCCAGCGCTCCGCCACCCAATCCCTGCCCCGTTCGCCCATCCGGGCCCGCAGGGCGGGGTCCTTCAGCAGCGTGCTCACACGCTCGGCCGCCTCCTCCGGCGCGCCGCCCCGTACGACCCAGCCCGTCTCCCCGTCGAGTACGGCGTCGGGGGCGCCGCCCGAGTCGCCGGCGACGACGGGCAGTCCGGTCGCGGAGGCCTCGAGGTAGACGATGCCGAGCCCTTCGACGTCGAGCCCCTTCCTGCGGGTGCGGCACGGCATCGCGAAGACGTCGCCGGCGCCGAAGTGCGCGGGGAGCTCCTCCCAGGGCACGGGGCCGGTGAAGCGCACCGCGTCCGCCACGCCCGTGGCCTCCGCGAGCTTCTCCAGCTCCTCCCGGTAGGGGCCGCCACCGACGATCAGCAGTACGGCGCCGGGTACTTCGGCGAGGACACGGGGCATCGCACGGATCAGCGTGTCCTGCCCCTTGCGCGGCACCAGGCGGGAGACGCACACGACCACCGGCCGTTCTGCCAGGCCGAGCCGGGCCCGTACGGCCTCACCGCCGGAGCCGGGGTGGAAGCTCTTCTCGTCGACGCCGGGCGGCAGTTGGACCATGCGGGCGGCGGCCTCGGGCGTCAGGGCCCGTGCGATACGGGAGCGGGTGTACTCGCCGAGGTAGGTGAGCGTGTCCGTGCCCTCCCCGATACGGCGCAACAAGCGGCGTGCGACGGGCAGTTGGGCCCAGGCGGCCTCATGCCCGTGCGTCGTGGCGACGAGCCGCCTCGCCCCCGCCGCGCGCAGCGCGGGCGCCATGAGGCCCAGCGGGGCCGCGGCGCCGAACCATACGGAGCCGCAGCCGTGTTCACGCAGCAGCGCGGCGGCACGGCGGGTGACCTTCGGCGTCGGCAGCAGCACAGCCGTACGGTCCCGCACGACGGTGAAGGGCTGTTCCGCGTCGAACCGCGCCGTCTCCGCCGCCCCTTCCGGGCCTCGCTTCGAGGTGGAGGCGTACACGACGACCTGTGAGGGGTCCAGCCGCAGCGCCATGCTGTGCAGGAACGCCTCGATACCGCCCGCCCGGGGCGGGAAGTCGTTGGTGACGATCAGCGTCTTTCGCATCGCCGCCGACAGTACCGTCCGGGTGACGCCCGCCGCCCCGCCCCCTGAGCGCGGCATGAACAGCCGTACCCGCACGGCATGATGTCGCGGGCAGCGAGCAGGCACATATGAGCGAAGGCGGCGTGAGCCGCGTGAGGGAGACGACAGGGCGGACATGACGGACAGCACGACAGCGAGCACCCCGCAGCCGGCGGACGACGACGCGGCCGCCACGGGGGCGCACGTGACCGGCGGCGCACGCCGCTCCCCCGGCGGCAGAGGCGGCGCGGGCGCACACCGGAGAGGGGACGGCCGGTCCGGCCGGGACGGGAGCGACCGGAGCGGTTCCGGGCTCCTCGCACGGCCCTTCCGCCCCACCCACCCCCTCGTCGCGCCCCTCGCGGTGTGGGCCGCGACCCGCACGGTGCTGCTGCTGTGCGCCTTCAAGGTGTTCACGCTGCCCGGCCCGGACTTCACGAACGACGTCGAGGCGATCTACCAGGGCTGGTTCGACGTGCTGCGGGCCGGTACCTTCCCGCACGACGACGTCACCTGGCAGTACCCGCCGGCCGCGGCCCTCGCGGTGCTCTCCCCCGCGCTCCTGCCCTTCCTCGACTACCCGTCCGCCTTCTACCTGCTGGCGTGCGCAGCGGACGCCGTCGTACTGGCCGTGCTGGTGCGTTCCTCATCGCGCCCGGGCAGGCGCCGGGCCGGGGTGTGGGGCTGGGTCGCCGGGGTCGCGCTCCTCGGCCCCACCTCGTACGCCCGCTACGACCTGATGGTCACCGCGGTGGCCGTGGCGGCGCTGTTCGCGGCGGCCCGGCATCCGAGGACCGCCGGAGCACTGACGGCGTTCGGGGCGCTGCTGAAGGTGTGGCCGGCCCTGCTGCTGCTCGGCACCCCGCGCGGCCGCGCGTCGCGCGCGACGTGGACGAGCGCGCTCGTCACCGGCACGCTCGTCCTCGGCGTCTTCGCCTGGTCGATGCCGGGCTCACTCGCCTTCCTCGACTTCCAGCAGGACCGGGGCACCGAGGTGGAGTCGCTGGGCGCCCTCGTCTTCCACGTGGCACGGCAGTTCGGATGGGAGGGGCAGGTCCTGCTCAACTACGGCTCGATGGAGTTCATCGGCCCCCACGTGAACCTCGTCAGCGACGCCGCGCTGCTCCTCACCGGCGCGGCCTTCGCCTGGCTCCTGCTGTGGCGGCTCCGCGCCGTGAAGTGGACCCCCTCCACGCCCGCCGACGCCGCGCTGACCGCGGTACTGCTCTTCACGACGACAAGCCGCGTCATCAGCCCTCAGTACATGATCTGGCTGGTGGGCCTGGCCGCGGTCTGCCTGACGCTGCGCGCCAGCCGCCAGGTGCTGCCGTCCGTGCTGGTGCTGGCCGCCACGGGTGTGACGCTGCTGGAGTTCCCGCTGGGCTTCGGCCACGTCGTCGCCAGCGACTGGCAGGGCGTCGCGCTGCTGGTGGTGCGCAACGGCCTGCTGGTGGCCGCCTCGCTGCTCGCGTGCCTGCGCCTGTGGCGCACGACGCGGCCCGGAACGGCACAGGACACGGCCCGTGAGGGCGCCGGAGCCGGGACCGGGGGCGTCACGACAGTTCGGCGCGCACGTACGAGCGCCACCGCTCAGTGAAATCGTCCAGCGTCAGGCCCAGTTCAGCCCGCATGGCCTTGTCCGCGGCGGCGCGCTCCTCCTCCGGCGAGGGGCTGCCGGAACTGCCGGAGTCGCCGGCATCCCCCACACGAAGGTAGAAGTCCAGCAGCTTCTCCTCGCCCCACTCCTCCGCGATGAACAGACACGCGAGCCAGCCGCTCTCGTAGGCCCGTCCCAGCCTCTCCGGGTCGTTGCCGAACTTGAAGTCGCGGTCCGAGGGCAGCTCCTGCGGCAGCTCGCCCGCCTCCGCGGCGCGTACGAGCTCCGCGGCGGCGCTCCTCGGCGTACGGCCGGTCCCGCGGTAGCCGATCCAGTCGGCGAGCCCCTCGGAGAGCCACATGGGCGTGAGGCGGCCCGTGTGGGTCCGGGAGGCGACGTGCACCGTCTCGTGGGTGACGACGACCTGGCGTCCCTCCTCGCTCAGTTCGCCGTACGCCTCGGGGTTGACCACGATGCGGTCCGCGGGGGCGTTCTGGGACTCGCCCGCGTCCCCCGTGGTGACCGCCGCGATGCCCTCGTACGACGAGGCGGGCGCGTCGAGCAGCTGGGCCATGCGCCGCAGCGACGCCGGAGCCTCCACCACGACGCGGTCCGGCCAGGGGCGCGGCCACACCTCCTCGACCCGGGAGACCGCGCGGTCCGCGTCCTGGGCCAGCCGGCGCAGGTCCTCCTTGGAGCGGCCGACTCCGAGCACCGAGCTGCGGTCCCCCCGCACCACGGACAGCTCGCCCTGCTCCCACAACTGCACGTCGCTGCGCGGCAGTTCGCCGCTCACGTACCACCGCCCGCCGCGCTCGACGAAGGCGAGCCGCTCGGTGGCGGTGACGGGTGCGCGGTCGTCGCCGCGCAGCCGGTACCTAAGCCGCACCTGTGCCTCGACGCGGCCGCCTTTCCCCCCGCCGGCTTCGTCCGGCCCGCTGCCGTCCGTGTGCCGCAGCCCGTGGAGCCGGTAGGTCCACTGCGTGAGCCGCAGCCGCTGCAAGTTGCCGAACACCTCGCGCTGCGCCGCGCGGTAGCGCTCGGCGCGCGGATCGATCTCCGCCTCGTACCGCTTCTCGTGACCACTGCGTACGGCCGTCGCCTGCCGCTCCAGTACGCGCTGGATCTCCGCGCGTTCGCGGTCCGCGCCGTCCCCGGACCCGGCCGGTCCGCAGCCGCAGGCCGCCACCAGCACCGCCGCCGTCACGACCGGTGCGACGGCCCCCAGGCCACCACGCGGTGCCGCGGCCCGCGAACCGCCCGCGCCGCGCCGCCCGGGCGTGCTGCCCACGGCCACGGCCGCATCGCCGCACGCGTCATGCCACTGCCCAGGACCGCCCACGCCGTCGATCGTACGGGCGGCGCCGGGACGGGGCCCGCGTCAGGTGTCCGTACAGGGCCGGGGCGACGGGAAAGGGCCGTGGAACGGGGCGACGGGAACGGTCCTGTACGACGCCCTGGTCAGGGGCGGGTGACGGCGGAGACCGGCATCATGCCCACCGGGTCGTAGCGCACCTGGGCGCCCGGATGCGGAGCGTGCACGACCTGGCCGTCCCCCACGTACATTCCCACGTGGCTCGCGTCGTCGCGGTAGATCACCAGGTCGCCGGGGCGGGCCTGGCTCAGCGGCACCTGCCGTCCGGCCGAGCGCTGGCCCTGCGACGTACGCGGGATCGACATGCCCGCCCTGCCGTACGCCCACTGCGTCAGTCCGGAGCAGTCGAAGGACCGGGGCCCGGCGGCGCCCCAGACGTACGGCAGGCCGACGGCGGACCGGGCGGCGGCCACCGCGGCCGCGGCGCGGTTCGAGGACGCCCCGCCGCCGCCGGACGGGACGGACTCCCCGCGTCCGCGGGCCCGGGACGCGCGCTCGCGCTCCTCGCGCTGTTCCGGCGTGAGCTCGTCGAGGAGTTTCCGTGCCGCCGACAGCCGCTTCTGCACCGCCGTCTTGTGCCGCTTCAAGTCCGCGCGGCGGCGCTCCAGTTCGGCGAGCTTCATGCCCGCCTCGGCCCGCTGCTGCTTGAGCGAGCGCTGTGCGCTGCGCAGCCGCGTCAGCTTCTCGTGCTGGCGGCTTCCGATGCGGTCGAGCGTGGCGGCCTTGTCGAGGTAGCCGTCCGGGTCCGCGGTGAGCATCAGCGCGACGCCCGGGTCGACGCCGCCCGAGCGGTACTGCGCGCCCGCGAAGGAGGCCAGCGCCGCGCGCAGCCGGTTCACTTGGGCCTGCCGGCGCGCGGCCCGCGCCTGGGCGTACTCGACCTGCTCGCGCAGTTCGGCGGTGCGCTCGGCAGCCGCGTTGTACTTCTCCGTGGACTTCTCGGCCTCTTCGTAGAGCCTGTCGATGCGAGCGCCCGCGGCGCGTGCCGAGGAAGCCCCGCCGGGGCCGTCGTCGGGGCTGGCACCCGCGGGAGCCGCGGGAGTGAGCGCGGCGGCGGCACCCGCGACCGCGGTGAGGAGGACGACCCTCGTAGGCCAACTGCCGCCGGGCCTGGCGGGTTTTCGGTGGGACCTGTACGAGACCACTGCGGACGTGCTCCTTCCGTGAGGGCATGTCCTGAAGGTTCCGCGCCTGCGTCGAGCGCCCTGCCGGGCTGCCGGAGCGGCTTCAGCACACACCCTGGTCGAACTGCGCGGCGAATCTAGCCGCACAGCCAGGAAGGATTCACGCACCGCGCGCGGCACGGAAGTCGGCCGGAACGCGCCGACCCCGCCGATGACGCAGGTCACCGACGGGGTCGAGGGTCATCACGGCACATTCGCCATCACCCGGACGAACGACACTGCGGGGCGCCTGTGCTGACGTCCTGGGTGCCTGCCGGGGAGGAAGGAGCCGGAGAAGCGGTCAGCCGATCCGCACGCCGAACTGGAAGGGCATGTTGTTGATCGACTCGTAGCGCACACCGGCGCCGGGCTTCGGGGCGTGCAGGATCTGGCCGTTGCCCGCGTAGAAGCCGACGTGGTGCTGGTCGCCGTAGAAGATGACCAGGTCGCCGGGGGCGAGTTGACCGCGGCCGATCTGGGTTCCGGCCTTCGCCTGGTCCTGGGATATGCGGGGCAGCGAGACGCCGGCCTGGTTGTACGCCCAGGAGGTGAGCCCGGAGCAGTCGAACGAGCTCGGGCCGGTGGCGCCCCACACGTACGGCGCGCCGATCTTGCTCTTGGCCGCGGAGAGCGCGGCGGCGGCGCGCTGCGAGGCGGAGGCGTCGCTGCCGAGGTCGACGCGCGAGCTGGCCGCGCGGTCGGCGCGCGCCTGCTGCGCGGCGAGGCGCGCACGCTCGTCCGCCGTGAGGGTGTTGAGGAGCTTGCGCGCCTCGGAGAGCTTGTCCTGGATCTTCTTCTTCTTCTCGCCGAGCTCCTTGCGGGTGTCGGCGAGGTCCTCGAGCTTGTCCGAGGCTTCCTTGCGCTGCTGCGCCAGGTCGCGCTGCTTGCCCTGGATCTTCTTCAGCGCCTCGGCCTGCTTGGTGCTCAACTGGTCGAGCGTGGAGGCCTTGTCGAGGTAGCTGTCCGGGTCGGAGGAGAGGAAGAGCTGCACGGACGGGTCCACGCCGCCGGTGCGGTACTGCGCGGTGGCCATCGAACCGAGGCCGTTGCGCATGTCGTTGAGGTCGTCCTGACCGCGCGCCACGCTGTCCTGCAGGTTGTCGACCTGCTCTTCCAGCTTCTTCTGCTTCTCCTTGGCGCCGTTGTACTTCTCCGTCGCGCCTTCGGCGTCCTCGTAGAGCTTGTCGACCTTCTCCTTGACCTCCTTCTCGGAGGCCTTGGGTTCGGCTTGCGCCGCCTGCGTGGTGAGGGCGACGGCCGCTGCGGCGGTCGCAGTGAGCACGGACACGCGACGAGTGCGGCGGGGCTGCTTGGGACGACGGTGGGACGCCACTGGGGCGAGCTCCTTCTTCCTCAGCCGCCTGCCGGACTGACACTCCGGCCCCACCTCGCCGGGCGGCTCGGTGGAGAGAGGCGGTCCTCCGCTGCCGCCCCGGATGGACGTCAACCTCGCGGAGGTTCGGGGCCAGACATTAGCCACGGGTAATCGTCGGATCAAATCACTCTGAGAAAAAACCCGTCACACAACCGGATTCTTTACTCAGCTCGCACAGCGAGCGATGGGGGTGTCACGCAGTGGTGCTAACAGACTCCCGCCACCCCGGTGTTGACCTTCACTCGCTGTTCACGGGTGTGCGGCAGCCCCACGCATCCCGCCGGTCCCACCCCCTTCGCCCGCCTGCCGGGGGCCCCTTCCCCCACTCCGGATGTGACCTTCAACTCGTTGCCTCCGCACCGCTGCTGGAACTCCTGCGGGGACGGGGGTCGAGGGGCGTCAGCACCCCCAGCCGTGCCTCGACGGCGGCCGCCGCGTCGAGGCACGTGTCCTCCCGGTACGGGCGGCCGATCACCTGTACTCCCGTGGGGAGTTCACCGGCGAGCCCGGTGGGGACCGCCACGGCGGGGAGGCCGGCGAAGCTGGTGGCCGTGCACAAGCGCATCGCGGAGGTGACGAGTTGGTGCCCCGCCTCGTCGCGGGACTCCAGGCCGGGCTCGACCGGCGGCTCGGTGAAGACCGGGCCCAGGACGAGGGGGTAGCGGTCCAGGAAGTACGCCCACGAACGCCGGATGCTCAGCCGCAGGCCCACGAGACGCATGTACTCCTCGAGTCCGGCCGGCGCGGTGCGCCCCATGCTCATCTCGATGTAGCGGCGGCCGCCCTCCCCGAGCAGCGGCGCGACAGCCGCCCACGACTGCGCGAACTCCGTCATCAGCCAGCTCCCGTACGCCTCGACGGTCTCCGCCAGCCTCGGCACGTCCTCGACCCTCTCGACCGCGTAACCGGCGTCCGCCAGCGCGGCCTCGGCGCGCCCGACCGCCCGCCGCACCTCGGGGTGGACGCCCAGGCCGCCCGGGTCGGCGACGACCGCCACGCGCACCGGCCCGTCGAGGGGTTCGCCCCGCACCGGGACGGGCACCGCACGCGGATCGGAGACGTCGGCGCCCGCCAGCACCTCGAAGGCCAGCCGCAGATCCGCGACGGTGCGCGCCAACGGGCCGTCGACGACGATCTGCTGGGCACCGGGAGGCGGATCGTCCGGGCCCATCCGGTGATCCGCGGCGAACCGGCCCTGCGTCGGCTTCAGACCGGCGACACCGCAGAAGGAGGCCGGGACGCGTACGGATCCGCCCGCGTCGTTGCCGAGCCCCAGCCCGGCCATGCCGCAGGCCACCGCGGCTCCGTCGCCGCCGCTGGAGCCGCCGGGGGTGCGGGCCGGGTCCCACGGGTTGAGCGTCTCCCCGAAGAGCTCGCTGCGGGGATGCATGCCCGCCAGCGTGAGCGTCGGCATGTTGCTGTGCCCGATCGGGATTGCCCCCGCGGCCCGCAGGCGCGCCACGGGCGGCGCGTCGCGCTCCGCCACGAGGTTCCGCAACCGGACGGCCCCGTGCGTGGTGGGCACGCCGCCGACGGCGATGCTCTCCTTCACGGTGAAGCACACCCCGGCGAGCGGACCCGGGTCGCCGCCCCGCGCACACCGGCGGTCCACTTCCGCCGCGTCCCTGCGGGCGCTCTCCGCCAGCAGCCGGGTGATCGCGTTCACCGCGGGGCCGGTCCGGGCGATGCGCGCCAGATGGCTCTCGACGATCTCCGCGGCCGGGACCTCGCCGTCCCGCACGGCTGCCGCCTGACGCTCCGCCGGCTGCGCCCACCAGCCGTCCGTGGCCTCGTCCATGGAGTCCTCCCACTCGTTCCGATGCGCTCGCATCGGAACGGTACTCTCGAAGTGATACGAGCGCATCGGAATAACAGCGGAGGAGCGGAAGCCGTGCCGAGGCAGGTCGACCACGAACGCAGGCGCTCCCGGATCGCGGAAGCGGTGTGCCTGCTCGCCGACGAGAACGGGCTGGAGGGCGTCACGCTCCGGGACGTGGCCGCCCGTGCCGGGGTCTCCATGGGAGCCGTCCAGCGCTGCTTCGCCACGAAGGAGCAGATGCTCGTCTTCGCCGTACGGCACGTCGGTGCGCGCGTCCGGGCCCGAAGCGACGTGCGGCTCGCGAGCAGCCCTGCGCAGTCGGTCAGGTCCGCTCTCGGCCACGCCCTCTCCGAGATGTCGCTGCTGCGGGAGGAGAACCGCGGAGAGGCACGCGTCTGGCTCGCGTTCGTCGCGAAGGCCGCGGTGAGCCCCCCGCTCGCCGCCGAACTGCGGTCCGGCTACGCGCAGTTCCACGAAACGGTGGCGGCTCTGCTGCGGGAGGCCACAGGAACGGCGGACCCGCACGTCCAGGCCCGCACACTGCTGGCGCTCGCCGACGGCCTCACCACGCACGTGCTCGTCGGCCACCTCAGCGAGGAAGCCGCGCGGGAAGCGCTCGACGCCCACCTGCGGAGCCTGTGGGACGACGCACCCGGCGGGTGAACGGCCCGCTGCACGGCGCCGGGTTCACGGCGAAAGCCCCAAGAAACAGTTCGACAGCGCCGGGAACGGGCCGCCGGCGGCTGCTCACCGCGACGCGAGTACGAGAGCACGCCCGCCCGGCCGCCGGCCTGCCCGGCGGGCCGTCACGTACGCCCGAGGCGCCGCAGCAGAAGCGCCGACGCCACGGGCCGGGCGCCCGCCGCCGCGCTGTCGTCCGCCACCTCGCGGTCGGAGGAGACGACCACCACCGGACGGCCCGGCGGCTCCGCCCGCACGAGCTGGCGGATCAGCTCGTCCGCGATCTGCCCCGGCTTGCTGAACAGCACGCGCACGCCCCGCGGCGGCGCGAGCAGCACGGGCGCGGCCAGTTCGGCCCCGTCGAAGACGCAGGTGACCTCGGCACCGGACTGCGCGGCGAGCCCGGCGAGCCCGCCGAGGAGGCGCAGCCGCTGCTTGTCCAGCGGCATCGTCGGATAACCGGTCTTGGTGACGTTGTAGCCGTCGACGACCAGATGCGCCTGCGGAAGGGAGAGGAGCTGGTCGAGGAGTTCGGGGTCCGTCTCGGAGAGCGCGCGCGCTGCGATGTCACGCGGCGTCATGCGGCCGGGCTCGACCGCGTCGACGGTCTCGGCCGGGCGGCTCTCCGTCGGCGGCAGCGCCAGCTCGCGACGCAGGCCCTGCGCGGCGTCCAGGACCGTGTCCAGCAGCAGACGGACCCGCATGTCCTCGACGCTGCGCCCTTCACGCGCGGCCCGGCGCCCCGCCTCCAGCGCCGCCTCGGTCTCGGCGAGCCGTGTGCGCAGCCGCCGGCTCTCGCTGTCCGCGGCCGTCTTCTCCGCGGCGGCGGCCGAGCGCAGCTCGTCCAGTTCCGCCCGCAGCTTCCGCGCGGCGGCCTCGCCGCGCTTCACGTCGCTCTGCGCGCTGCGCAGCTTCCGCTGCGTGGCCTCCAACTCCCGGCGCAGCGACTCGAGTTCACTGCGTCCGCGTTCCGCCTCCGTACGGGCGGCGGCGCGGGCGCCGGACAGTTCGCGCCGGAGCCGGACGAGTTCGCGCTGAGCCTCCTCCCCCGCCTGCTCGGCCTGCGCGCGCTGAGCCTCCTCGCCCGCCGCGGCGACGAGCTTCGGCCAGTCCGCCGGGCGCAGCACGTACGCCACCGCCGCCACGTCGACCGGGTCGGCGGCGGGCGGCGGGGTCGCCGAGGAGAGCGCCTCGGTCAGGTCGGGGAAGCGCTCGCGCAGCTGCTCGGCGATCCGCTCGCGGAAGACCGCGTCCTTCTCCAGGGACGTGGCCATCGCGTTGGCGGCGAACTTCGTGCGGCGCTGGGGGGTGAAGCGGGCGTACTGGCGCAGCGGCACGGGCAGCTCGCTGACCGTCAGCCCGCCGAGAGCGTCCCCGGTGAGGGCCACCACGCGGCGGCGCACCCTGTCGGGAAGCGGACGGTCCATGATCTCGCCGGCACCGGAGGCCCCACCGGCCTCCTCACCCGTACCGGCATCCGTACCGGTGCGGGCATCCGCACCGGGCCCGGCATTCTCGTGCGGCTCCGGCGCGGCATCCGACGTCGACGGCTCACGCTCCCCGCCGCCGCCCGTCGCTTCCACCACCGTCACACCTGCCGTTTCTCAGACCTCTGCGCCCGGCCGGTCGACGAGCTCGACCTGGTCGGCGGTGTCGCACCACCGGCAGCGCACGGACTCGATGCTCTCACTGAGCACCTCCTGCTCCTCGACCCTGGACTCACCGGCCAGATCCAGATGGACGTACTCCACGACCCTGCTCGAACGGGTCACGTCGAAGCGCGTCAGGTTGCCGCACAGCGTGCAGCGCCACCGGGTGCCTGCGGTGGGCACGGGGACCGCCATTGCCTCGACCTCATTCCTTCGAGCGTTCACGGGCTTCGGTGCGGTGCGTGTACGCCTGCGTGCGGTAACCCGACGGAAGCGCGGCAGTGCTTGCCGTAACCCTAAGACCTGCCGCCCGTCCCCGTGTGTCGAGGAGTCTGCCCGGTGACCGAGCCATCATGATCCGCCTCATGCCGAAGCGCCCCGTGCTGACCTGTACGCTCATCGCCCTCTGCTGCCTGGTCTTCCTCATCAGCCCGGCCTCCGGCTTCCTGCCCGTACACGGCACCGGTGCTTCGCTGCACCGCGCTCAGGCCGAGTGGTTCCAGCAGTGGGGTGTACTGCCCCGCACCCTGTGGGACAGGGCGGCTCTCCGTCCGCTGCTCACCCCTCTCACCGCGCTCTTCCTGCACGCGGACTGGCTGCACCTGCTCGGCAACGTGCTCTTCCTGTACGTCTTCGGCGGCCCGGTCGAGATGCGGATGGGCCCCGTCCGTTTCGCCCTGTGCTACCTGACCGTCGGCTACATCGCCATGCTCTGCTACGCGGCGGCCCACCACCACTCGGGCCAGACGCTCGTCGGGGCGTCCGGTGCCGTCTCGGGGATGCTCGGCGCCTTCCTCTACCTCTATCCGAAGGCGCGGGTGACCAGCCTCTTCCCCTTCCTCCTCTTCCTGCCGCTGCGCTTCCCCGCCTGGCTGGTGCTGGTCTTCTGGCTGACGCTGCAGTGGATCGCCACACGGCAGGACGGCGACGGGCCGGGCGTCGCCTACCTCGCCCACGTCGTCGGGTTCACGCTGGGCTTCCTCTACGCCTGGCTGCGATTCCGTACGGCTACAGTGGGCACGCCCGCCCCGGCGACCCAGGGAGAGTCCCCACCGTGATCACCTCGATCGTGCTCATCAAGACCAGCACCGACCGCATCCCCGAGATCGCCGAACAGATCGCGGCGCTGGAGAGCGTCAGCGAGGTCTACTCGGTCACCGGTGCCCACGATCTGATCGCGCTCGTGCGCGTGGCGCAGCACGACGACCTCGCGGACATCATCCCCGGCAAGATCAGCAAGGTGCCCGGGGTGCGGTCGACGGAGACCCACATCGCCTTCCGCACCTACTCGCAGCACGACCTGGAGTCGGCGTTCGCGATCGGGCTCGACTCCTGAGCGGTCGTCAGAAGACCGTCACCCTTCCGGACTCCGGGCGGGGCCGTGCCGTACGTCCGGCGATCCCGCCCCGCGCCGCGCCCCCGCCACCGGCGGCAGCTCCGCCGGCCGCTTCCTCCGCCTCCGGGCGCTCCTCCGGTACGCAGCGCCCGTCCACGGTGCGGTAGTTCCAGCGCGCCCCGTTGCGCACGAGCTCGCGTACCGCCCGTACGAACCGTTCGACGTGCTCGTCCGGCGTGCCCGCGCCGAAGCTGACCCGTACCGCGTCGAGGTCGCCTCCGCCGCCCGTGACGCCTGCTCCGCACCCGCCGCGCTGCTCGCTTCCGGCGCCCCGCAACGTCCGGACGAGGGGGTGCGCGCAGAAGAGGCCGTCGCGCACGCCGATGCCGTACTCCGCGGAGAGCGCGGCGGCGAAGTGCGAGCTGTTCCAGCCCTCCACCACGAACGACACCACGCCCACCCGGCTTTCGGCGGCCTCGCCCGGCGAACCGGCGCCGAACAGCGAGAGCACCTCCACCTCGGGGACCTCGGCCAGCGCGGTCAGCAGCCTCGCGGTCAGGGTGCGCTCGCGGGCGACCAGCCGGCCGAAGCCGGCCTCGTCCAGCGCCCTGCAGGCGGCGGCGACGGCGTAGGCGCCGATGACGTTCGGGGAGCCCGCCTCGTGCCGGGCGGGACCGGCCTGCCACTCCACCTCCACGGCGCCGCCCGGTTCCCGTACGACGCTCCGGCTGGCGCCCCCGCCTGCCAGGTACGGCTCCGCCGCGTCCAGCCAGTCGGAGCGGCCCGCGAGCACGCCCGCGCCGAACGGCGCGTACAGCTTGTGCCCGGAGAACGCGACCCAGTCGACGTCCAGTTCGCCGATGTCGACGGGGTGGTGCGGGGCGAGCTGCGCGGCGTCCAGCACGATGCGTGCGCCGTGCCGGTGCGCGGCGTCGGCGAGCTGCCTCACCGGCCAGATCTCGCCGGTGACGTTCGAGGCCCCCGTCACGCACACCAGCTTCGGGCCCGCGGGTTCGGCGTGCAGCCGCTCCTCCAGCGCCGCGACGGCCTGTTCCGGCGAACGGGGCGCGTCGAGCCACGTCGTGGACAGCCCCCTCCAGGGCAGCAGGGCCGCGTGGTGCTCGCTCTCGAAGACGTACACGCGGGTGCCCTCGGGCACGGCGGACGCCAGCAGGTTCAGCGAATCCGTCGTGGACCGGGTGAAGAGGACCCGGTCGCCCTCCCGGCAGCCCAGGAAACGCGCGACCGTCGCCCTGCTCTCCTCGAAGAGCGCCGTGGAGTGCTGCGACAGATAGCCGGCGCCCCGGTGCACGCTGCCGTAGTACGGGGCGTACGAGGCCACTTCGTCCCAGACCCGCTGCAGGACGGGGGCGCTCGCCGCGTAGTCCAGCGCGGCGTACGTCGTCTCGCCGCCCGTGACGAGCGGGACGCGCACGTCCAGGCCGAGCACGGGCAGCACCGGACACTCAGGGCTCCCGGCCGGTACGCCGGCCCGGGCCTGACGGGCATCGGCGCCCGCGGGAACCGCGGGAACCGCGGGAACCGCGGGAACCGAAGACACAGCCGAGGAGCGGAACGCGGGTGCAGGGGCTGCGGATGTGACGTGCTGACTCACGGAGGACTCCCTCAAGACCAGGGATCCCTGGCCGGGGGCCTGCCCGCCGCGGGCGGGACAGAGGGATCCGTGCTTGCCGCACGGCCTTGCTGCCATGCGGCCCGGTCATCACCCGGGGCACCCCACCACGGAAAGGAGGGTTGCCGGACAGCGGGCCGGGGCCTTGATCGCTGTCACTCGTGACCTGCGCGGGAGTATGGCACACGGCTGCCGCGACGGCGCCCGGGCGTCCGCATCGCGGACAGCACACGGAACGGGCGCCGCCGCCCTGCCCCGGAGAGCGGAAGCCCCCGCCCTGCCCGGTTGCCGGACGGCGGTGCCGCGCCGTCACATGTGGCTCGCGGCCACCCAGCGCTCCAGCGACGCCCTGGCCGCACCGCTGTCCACGGACTCGGCCGCCCGGGCCATCGCCGCGCGGATCTGATCGGCCAGCGGTGCGTCGCCCGGTTCGAGGGCGACGAGGGCCGCGGCGGAGTTCAGCAGCACCGCGTCGCGCACGGGGCCCCTCTCACCGTCGAGCACCCGCCTCGCCACGTCCGCGTTGTACGCGGCGTCCGCTCCGCGCAGGGCCTCCACCGGCACGATGTCGATGCCCACGTCACGCGGGTCGAACGACTGTTGACGCACCTCGCCGTCGCGTACGACCCACACGGTGGACGTGGCCGTGGTCGTCAGCTCGTCCAGCCCGTCGTCCCCGCGGAAGACGAGCGCGGAAGAACCGCGTGCGGCGAGCACGCCCGCCATGATGGGAGCCATCCGGGCGTTCGCCACACCTGTCGCCTGCGCCTGTACGCGTGCGGGGTTCGTCAGCGGGCCGAGGAAGTTGAACGAGGTGGGGATGCCCAACTCACCGCGGGCGTTGGCCACATGGCGCAGCGACGGGTGGAACTTCACGGCGAAGCAGAAGGTGATGCCCGCCTCCGAGGCCACCTCGGCGACACGCTGCGGAGTCAACTCCAGATTGACGCCCAGCTTCTCCAGAACGTCCGTCGCGCCGCTGGCGCTGGAGGCCGCGCGGTTGCCGTGCTTGACGACCTTCGCGCCGCAGCCCGCGACCACGATGGCGGACATCGTCGAGATGTTCACCGTCTTCGCGCGGTCGCCGCCGGTACCGACGATGTCGACCGTGGGCCCGGGGACCTCGATCACGTTGGCATGCGCGTACATGGCCCGTACGAGACCGGTGATCTCGTCGACCGTCTCGCCCTTCGCCCGCAGCGCCACCGCGAAACCGGCGATCTGCGCGTCGCTTGCCTCCCCCCGCATGATGCGGTCCATCGCCCAGGCGGTGGCGTCGGCGCCCAGGTCCTCCCCGGCGAGCAGCGAGGTCAGTACGTCCGGCCAGGTGTGGGAACCCCCGGGGGCAGCTCCCAGGCCGGAGGCGCTGGGGGCGGGAGAGCCGGCAGACGGAACGGCACTCATGATCCCTCCTGAGGTCCTGCAACGCGGAGAACGGACGTCCACCCCGGTGCCGGAGGCTCACGCAGGCAGCGAACGCGACCGGGCACGAACCACGAGGCACGGCGGGGGACTCGGCCGGGCGGCTCCGCTGTGCGTGCATCCCGGCCGACCCCACCCTAGCCGCCTGACGCCCCGACCAGGACATCACCCGGATCGGGCCGCGACCCATCAGGCCGGCCGTACGCCTTCCGCACGCCCGAGGGGCCGGGCTCCCCTCTGGGAAGCCCGGCCCCTCGTGTGCGACGCTGCGCTGCCCGCTCGGAGCAGCGGTACCTCAGTGGTGGCCGTGGCCGCTGGTGATCTCCCGGTACTCCTCGGCGGTCGGCTTCGGGATCTGAGCCTGCTCGCCGTAGTAGCCCTTCGAGAACCGGGCGCGCAGCTTCTGGGCGCGGCCCACCTTGCGCTGGACGCCGTTCTCGTCGGTCTCCGGGCCGATCTCGTACGGCTTGTGCTGCTCGTGCGCCGTGAGCGTGTGCAGCTGCTCCTGGGAGAGCTGCTCGTGCACCTCGACGAACTCGCCGTGCGGGAGCCGCTTGATGATGCCGGACTCGCGTCCGTGCAGCACCTTCTCCTTGTCCCTTCGCTGCAGCCCCAGGCAGATCCGCCGGGTGACGAAGAAGACCACGACCGGCACCACGAAGAAGGCGATGCGCACGAACCAGGTGATGGCGTTGATCGACAGGTCGAAGTGCGTCGCCACCAGGTCGTTGCCGCCGCCGATCAGCATGACGGTGTACCAGGCGATCCAGGCGCATCCGAAGGCCGTACGGGTCGGGGCGTTCCGCGGCCGGTCCGCGATGTGGTGCTCCCGCTTGTCGCCCGTCACCCAGGACTCGATGAACGGGTAGACGGCGATCGCGGCGAGCACGAGCGGGAAGACCATCAGCGGGATGAAGACGCCCAGTACGAGCGTGTGGTCCCACAGATGGATCTCCCAGCCGGGCATGACGCGGATCAGCCCCTCGGAGAAGCCCATGTACCAGTCGGGCTGCGCGTTGGTCGACACCTGGTCCGGACGGTACGGGCCGAGCACCCAGATCGGGTTGACGGTGAACGTCGCCGCGATGACGGAGATGACGCCGAAGACGAGGAAGAAGAAGCCTCCCGCCTTGGCCATGTAGACCGGCAGCAGCGGCATTCCGACGACGTTCTTGTTCGTACGGCCGGGGCCCGCGAACTGCGTGTGCTTGTGGTAGAAGACCAGGATCAGGTGGGCCACCAGCAGGCCCAGCATGATCCCCGGCAGCAGCAGCACGTGGACGGAGAAGAACCGCGCGACGAAGTCGTGCCCGGGGAACTCGCCGCCGAAGAGGAACATCGACAGGTACGTGCCGACGATCGGCACGGACAGGACCGCGCCCTCCATGAACCGCACGCCGGTGCCCGAGAGCAGGTCGTCCGGCAGGGAGTAGCCGGTGAAGCCGGTGAACATGCCCAGCACGAACAGCAGGAAGCCGAACAGCCAGTTGATCTCACGCGGCTTGCGGAAAGCGCCGGTGAAGAAGACGCGCATCATGTGGACGAACATCGCGCCGAGGAAGATCAGCGCCGCCCAGTGGTGGATCTGCCTCACCAGCAGACCGCCGCGCACGTCGAAGCTGATGTCCAGCGTGGAGGCGAACGCCTCCGACATCAGCACGCCCTGCATCGGCACGTAACTGCCGTGGTACTCCACCTCGTTCATCGACGGGTGGAAGAACAGCGTCAGGTACACGCCCGTGAGGATGATGATGATGAAGCTGTAGAGCGCGACCTCACCCAGCATGAAGGACCAGTGGTCCGGGAAGATCTTGCGCATGTTGGCCTTGGCGAGGCTGTAGATGC
The DNA here is from genome assembly GCF_900090125.1 of Streptomyces sp. WMMB 714. Taxonomy (NCBI): domain Bacteria; kingdom Bacillati; phylum Actinomycetota; class Actinomycetes; order Kitasatosporales; family Streptomycetaceae; genus Streptomyces; species Streptomyces sp. WMMB 714. Next base: position 99,842 of record NZ_FMHJ01000005.1, on the reverse strand, counting down.
CCAGCCGGCCGTCCGCCCAGTCGGCGACCCGTTCACCAGCGGGTGCCTGCTTCTTCGTGGCGGTGCTCTCGCTTGTAGTACTCATGCTCGACGCTCCCAGTAGGCGGGGCCCACGGGTTCTTCGAAGTCGCCCTGAGCTTCGAGGAATCCATCGTTGTTGACGCTGATCTTGAGCTGCGGCAGCGCGTGGCCGGCCGGACCGAAGATCACTCGCGCACCGTCCGACAGGTCGAAGGTCGACTGGTGGCACGGGCAGAGCACGTGGTGCGTCTGCTGCTCGTACAGGCTGACAGGGCAGCCGACGTGCGTACAGATCTTGGAGTAGGCCACGATCCCCTCGTGGGACCAGTCCAGCTCCCGCTTGTCCTTGATGTCCTCGGGCTCGAGGCGGACGAGCATCAGGGCCGCCTTGGCGATCTCCTTCTGGAACTCCTCGTCGTGCTCCTCCAGGCCCTCCGGCATGGCGAACGTCAGGGAACCGACGGTGATGTCCTCGGGGCGGAGCGGCTCGTGCGTGTTCTCGTTGACCAGCAGCTTGCCCTTGGACCACAGGGTGTGCTCGAGCTTGTCCTCGGGCAGCGGCCCGAGGTCGCGCAGGAGTACGACACCGGACAACGGGACGAGCGCCAGCGCACCGAACATCGTCCGCCGGATGAGCGGACGCCGCCCGAGGGCGGACTCCTTGGCTCCCTGGCGGAAGTCCTCCATGACCTTCGCCCGGGTGTCCGGCTCGGCGGCGATCTGGTGCCGCTCGTCGACCAGTTCGTGGTCCGACATCAGGGTGCGCGCCCAGTGGACCGCGCCCGCGCCGATGCAGAAGAGGGCGACGCCCAGCGTCGTGCCGAGCGCGAAGTTCAGCGCGCCGATGTTGCCGATCGGCCAGATGTACACGAACTTGTCGACCGGAATGGCCACGAAGCTCGCGATGAAGCCCACCGTGGCCAGCATCGACGCCGTGAAGAGCATCGCGACGACGCGCTCGGAGCGCTTGGCCGCCCGCTCGTCGACGTCCTGGACGCGGGGCTCGTGCGGCGGCATACCGGGGTCGGCGAACGGATCGTCCGCCGTGGCCACCGCGCCGTGACCGTTCTCCTGCGCGCTCGGCAGCTTCTCGTCAGACACGTTCTCGTGTGATCCAGTCTCGCTCATGACTTCCTGGCCTTTGCGGTACGAGCCGCGACCCAGACGGCGACGACGATGAGCGCACCGAGCCCGAAGATCCAGGCGAACAGGCCCTCGGCCACCGGCCCGAGGCCGCCCAGCTTGTAGCCGCCGGGCTGCTCGGAGTCCTTGCTGTTCACCGTCTTCAGGTAGGCGGCGATGTCGCGCTTGTCCTTCTCGGGCATCACCTTGTCCGGGAAGGACGGCATGTTCTGCGGGCCCGTCTGCATGGCCTCGTAGACATGCTTGGGCGTGACGTCCTCGAGACCCGGGGCGTACTTGCCGTGCGTGAGAGCGCCGCCCTCACCCGTGAAGTTGTGGCACTGGGCGCAGTTCGTACGGAAGAGCTGGCCGCCGTTGGCGATGTCGGCGCCGCTCGGGTCGTACTGGTCCTTGGTGGGCGTGACAGGACCGGAGCCCAGCGAAGCGACGTACGCGGCGAGCTGGTTGATCTCGTCCTGGCTGTAGATCTTCTTCTTCTCCGGCACCTGTGCGCCCGGCTGCTGCGCGGGCATGCGGCCGGTGCCGACCTGGAAGTCCACAGCAGCCGACCCGACACCCACGAGGCTCGGGCCGTCGCTGGTGCCCTGGCCGCCCGTCCCGTGGCAACTGGAGCAGCCGGTGGCGTAGAGCTTCTTGCCCTCTTCGATGGCGAGGGACTGGCTCGAGGCCTGTTCGGCCTTCGCTTCGCCTGCGGGGGCGAACGCGGCGTACAGCCCCCCGGTGGCCGCCAGCGCGAAGAGTAGGACGACGAGCGCCGCCAGCGGATGGCGCCGTCGTGCGGAGAGCTTTTTCACGGATTACCCCGGTGTCAGGATCTTCTGCGTCGATGCTGCTTTTGGTGTCTGTCACTGTCCGGGACGGGCCCGGACGTCGCCCGACCGGTTACTTGATCAGGTAGATCGTGGCGAAGAGGCCGATCCAGACGACATCGACGAAGTGCCAGTAGTAGGACACGACGATGGCCGCAGTGGCCTGCTGATGCGTGAAGCGTTTGGCCGCGTACGTCCTGCCGAGCAGGAGCAGGAACGCGATGAGCCCGCCCGTGACGTGCAACCCGTGGAAGCCGGTGGTCAGGTAGAACACCGAGCCGTAGGGGTCCGAGGAGAGCGAGATGCCGTCCTTCTCGACCAGCTCCGTGTATTCGAAGACCTGGCCGCCGATGAAGACGGCGCCCATCACGAACGTGACGATGAACCACGCACGGAGCTTCTTCACGTCACCGCGCTCGGCGGCGAACACGCCGAGCTGGCAGGTGAGCGAGGAGAGCACCAGAATCGTGGTGTTCGTCGCCGAGAACGGGATGTTCAGCGCCTCGGCATGTTCCTTCCAGAAGTCCGCACCCGTCACGGACCGCAGGGTGAAGTACATCGCGAAGAGGGCCGCGAAGAACATCAGCTCGGAACTCAGCCAGATGATGGTTCCGACGCTGGTGAGGTTCGGCCGGTTGACCGACGGGTGCGCGTGCCCTGTTTCTACTGCAGTTGCTGTCGCCACGATCGACATTATGTCGGTCGCTCATCCGGCCCTTACTGCCGGGGTCCCGTTCGGTGTGTCCGGGCGGCCCGGGGCGCCGTGGCAAGGGCTTCCGCGGGCGTATGCGCCGGTGTTGGGCGAAGGAGCGAGGGAGTAACATCCGCGCAGCGGCTCCACTTGCCGCGGACGCCCGAACCGGGGACGGTTCCCGCCGCCCCCGACGTGAAAACGTGCGAGACCTTCAAGCGGAGGAACAATGCAGCCGACCGCCACGGTGCTGGTCTACAGCGACGACGCCAACACCCGCGAGCAGGTCCGGCTCGCCGCAGGCCGCCGGCCTGCCTCCGACGTGCCCGCCGTCGAGTACATCGAGTGCGCGACGCTGCCCGCCCTCCTGAGCACGCTGGAGAAGCAGCACGTCGACGTGTGCGTCCTGGACGGCGAGACCGCACCCGCCGGCGGCATGGGCGTCTGCCGGCAGATCAAGGACGAGATCTTCGACTGCCCGCCCGTCCTGCTCCTCATCGGACGCCCCCAGGACGCCTGGCTCGCCTCCTGGAGCCGCGCGGAGCGCGCCGTCTCCCACCCCATCGACCCCGTCGCCCTCGCCGGTGCGCTGGCGGACCTCCTGCGCGAGAAGAACGGCGCGGAGGCCGAGGTCCAGCCGCTGTGAACGGATGACCGTACAGCCGTGAGCCGGCCCCGGGGCGACGCGCGCCCCGGGGCCGGCTGCTGTCAGAGCGCCGCCCTCAGACCTGGGGGCGGAGCCTGCTGACGTCGGCGGTGCTGCCGCCGCTGTCCTGGGCGCCGGGGCGTAGTGAGCTTCCCTCCTTCCACTTCTTCCAGGACAGGTTCCAGTCCCCGAAGCCGTTGCCGAAGGCGGCCATCTGCTCGCCGTCGGAGTTGGAGTGCGTCACGGGAACACCCGGACGCACGAGGTTGAAGAACCACTCGGCGTTGCCGGTGCTCATGCCCGTGCACCCGTGGCTGCTGTTGGAGACGCCGTGCGAGCCGGACGACCAGGGCGCCGCGTGCACGTACTCCCCGCTCCAGGTCAGCCGGGTGGCCCAGTGGACGCCGAGGTCGTAGGACTCCCCGCCGCCGATGCCGACGCTGCTGCTGCGCATGCGGACGAACGACTCGCGGCCCAGGACCACCTTGGTTCCGTTGCGGGTCTCGAAGCCCGGCTTCCCGGTGGTGATCGGGATCTCCTTGATCGTCCTGCCGTCCTTCTTGACCTTCATGCTCAGCCCGGAAGCGTCGGCGAAGGCCTCGACGCGGTCGCCCGTCTTCAGCCGCAGCGACTTGGCCTTGTCCCCGTAGAGTCCCTTGCGGATCTTGAGGCCCTTCAGGCGGCTGCTGACGCTGACGGTGGAGTGCGCGGGCCAGTACTCCTTGGGGCGGTAGTGCAGCTCCTTGCTGTCCACCCAGTGCCAGGAGCCCTCGACGCGGGGGCTGGACTTGACGGTCAGCGCGCGCTCCACGATGCGGCGCTGGGCGGGGCTCTTGATCTTGTGGCTCAGCTCCGCCGTCACGGGCTGGGCCACGCCGTACGTCCCGCTGTCCGGGCCGAAGGTGACCCCGAGGCGCTTCGCGTGTGCGGGCTTGGTCTGGAAGTTCAGGGTGCGGCGGCCCTGCTCGCCGTCGCCGTTCTCGGTGCTGATGCGGACCGTGTAGCGCACGCCCGCGGCCAGCGGGGAGGTGCTCTGCCACTTGGTGCCGTCCTCGGAGAGCTTGCCGCTGAGGTGGCGGCCTGCCGTGTCGACCGCGGTGACGTCGGCTATTCGCCCTTCGTTGGAGGTCACCTTCAGCGGGCGCGAGGGGTCTATCGTGCTCCCCTCCTCACCCGCGCTCACCGAAATCTGGTTGCCGGCGTCGTACGGGGCTCCCGCGAGCGGGTTGCCGTCGCTTCCGGCGCACGAGGTCAGGCCCACCGCGAGCGGGGCGAGCGTGAGGGCACATCCTGCTGAAATCCGGCGCTTTGCCTTCGATGAGTGATTCATAGGCCCAAGGTAGGAACTGACGCGCTCTTGGGCCTGTTGGGCGCAGGCAAACGGGTCGGCCCCCGGAGAACTCCAGGAGCCGACCCGTCTGCAGACTGCCTCTGCCGCGAACCTTACTGAGTGCGGTTCTCGCCGTGGTAGTACTCGAAGACCCAGCCGAACAGGCCGACGAGCAGCACCGGCGCCGAGACGTACACCAGCCACCATCCGAAGGCGACGCCCAGGAAGGCGAAGGCGGCACCGAGGCCGAGGGTGAGCGGCTGCCAGCTGTGCGGGCTGAAGAAGCCCAGCTCGCCGGCGTCGTCCGCGACGTCGGCCTCCTTGTTGTCCTGCGCCCCGGCGTCCACGCGGCGCGCGGTGAACGCCAGGTAGTAGCCGATCATCACCGCGAGCCCGAAGGCGAGGAACAGGCCCGTCGTGCCGACGGGCTCCTTCGACCAGGCGCCGTAGACGATCGCCGTGGCCAGCAGGAAGACGGCCAGGCCGAGGAAAATCTTGCCCTGGATCTTCACTTTCCGCTCTCCTTGCCGCTGATGATCCTCTCCTCGCCCTGGCCCTTCGCCTCGTACTCTCCGAGCTGGTCGAGGGCCGCGACCTCAGGGTGGTGCAGGTCGAAGGCCGGCGACTCGGAACGGATGCGCGGCAGCGAGAGGAAGTTGTGCCGCGGGGGCGGGCAGCTCGTCGCCCATTCGAGCGAACGGCCGTAGCCCCACGGGTCGTCGACCTCGACCTTCTTGCCGTGCTTGGCCGTCTTCCAGACGTTGTACAGGAACGGCAGGATCGACAGGCCCAGCAGGAAGGAGCTGATCGTCGACAGGGTGTTCAGCGCGGTGAAGCCGTCGGCCGCGAGGTAGTCCGAATAGCGGCGCGGCATGCCCTCGACACCCAGCCAATGCTGCACGAGGAAAGTGCCGTGGAATCCGACGAAGAGCGTCCAGAAGGTGATCTTGCCGAGGCGCTCGTCGAGAATCTTTCCGGTGAACTTCGGCCACCAGAAGTGGAAGCCGGCGAACATCGCGAAGACCACCGTGCCGAACACGACGTAGTGGAAGTGCGCCACCACGAAGTAGGTGTCGGAGACGTGGAAGTCCATCGGGGGCGAGGCCAGGATGACGCCGGTCAGTCCGCCGAAGAGGAACGTGACCAGGAAGCCGATCGTCCACAGCATCGGCGTCTCGAAGGACAAGGAGCCCTTCCACATCGTGCCGATCCAGTTGAAGAACTTCACGCCCGTCGGTACCGCGATCAGGAACGTCATGAAGGCGAAGAAGGGCAGCAGCACTCCTCCGGTGACGTACATGTGGTGCGCCCAGACCGTCACCGAGAGGCCGGCGATGGCGATGGTCGCCGCGATGAGGCTGATGTAGCCGAACATCGGCTTGCGGCTGAAGACGGGGATGATCTCCGAGACGATGCCGAAGAACGGCAGCGCGATGATGTACACCTCTGGGTGCCCGAAGAACCAGAACAGGTGCTGCCACAGCAGTGGCCCGCCGTTGGCGGCGTCGAAGACGTGGGCACCGAACTTCCGGTCGGCCTCCAGCGCGAAGAGCGCGGCGGCGAGCACCGGGAAGGCCAGCAGCACCAGCACACCGGTGAGCAGCACGTTCCAGGTGAAGATCGGCATGCGGAACATCGTCATGCCGGGTGCGCGCATGCAGATGATCGTGGTGATGAAGTTGACCGAGCCGAGGATGGTGCCGAAGCCGGAGAGCGCGAGGCCCATGATCCACAGGTCGGCGCCGATGCCGGGCGAGCGGATCGCGTCCGAGAGCGGCGAGTAGGCGAACCAGCCGAAGTCCGCGGCGCCCTGCGGGGTGAGGAAGCCGCCGACGGCGATCAGCGAACCGAAGAGGTACAGCCAGTACGCCAGCATGTTCAGCCGCGGGAACGCCACGTCGGGCGAGCCGATCTGCAGCGGCATGATCCAGTTCGCGAAGCCCGCGAAGAGCGGCGTCGCGAACATCAGCAGCATGATCGTGCCGTGCATGGTGAACGCCTGGTTGAACTGCTCGTTCGACATCACCTGGGAGCCGGGACGGGCGAGTTCGGCGCGCATCAGGAGCGCCATGACGCCGCCGATGCAGAAGAAGGCGAAGGACGTGACGAAGTACAGCGTCCCGATCTTCTTGTGGTCCGTGGTGGTCAGCCAGTCGACCACCATGGCTCCGGGCGTCTTCTGTCGTACGGGCGGTGCTGCCTCAGCCGTCGTGGCGGCACCCTTGGTGTCGTTGAGGATGCTCACGGGTTATTCGTCTCCGCATTCTTGGCGCCGCCCGTGGTGGCGGTGCCCGACGGGATGTAGCCGGTCTGGCCCTTCTCGGCCAGGTCCTCCAGGTGCTTCTGGTAGCGCTCCGGGGAGACGACCTTGACGTTGAAAAGCATCCGGGAGTGGTCGACGCCGCACAGTTCGGCGCACTTGCCCATGTAGGTGCCCTCCTTGCTGGGGGTCACCTCGAAGCGGTTCACGTGGCCGGGGATGACGTCCTGCTTCATCAGGAACGGCACCACCCAGAACGAGTGGATGACGTCGCGGGAGGTCAGGATGAACTGGACCTTCTCGCCCTTCGGCAGCCAGAGCGTGGGACCCGGGTTGCCGGTCTGGGGGTTCTTCTCACCCGGAGTGCCCACCGCGTAGACGCCCTCGGCACCCTTGGGGAAGCTCTTCGCCATCCTGTCCGGGATGGCGAAGAGTTCCTTGTCCTCGGTGTTGGAGGTGGAGGTCTTGCCGTCCACGTCCTCGATGTAGTTGAAGCCCCAGCTCCACTGGTAGCCGACGACGTTGACGACGTGCGCCGGCTTCTGGGTGGTCGCCAGGAGCTTGGTCTCGTCCCGCGCGGTGAAGTAGAAGAGCACCGCCACGATGATGATGGGCACCACCGTGTACAGGGCCTCGATGGGCATGTTGTACCGCGTCTGCGGGGGGACCTCCACCTTGGTCCTGGTGCGCCGGTGGAAGACGACGCTCCACAGGATCAGGCCCCAGACCAGTACGCCCACAGCGAGCGCCGCGGCCCACGACCCCTGCCAGAGGGAGAGGATCCGAGGGGCCTCGTCCGTGACCGGAGTGGGCATGCCGAGGCGGGGGAAGTCCTTGGAAGTGCAACCGGTGGCGGTCGCCAGGACCAGGCCCGCGGCGAGCGCCTGCTGCAGCTTCCGCCGCATCGGGCGCCGCGACATGGGGGTACCGCCCCCGCCCGTCGGGCGGTGGGGGAGGTCGGAGCCGTTGGGACTCACGTAGCGCCTTCCCGAGAGTCTCGCCCGCCCATCCGGGCTCGGCCGTTGCAGGTCGGGCGCGGGCCCCTGGCGCGGGCAGGGGTTTGGATGTTGATGCGGAGCAAACCTTACTGGACCGTTCCCGGACGTCTGCGGGGAGGGTCCCCAACACGTCGCGGGGCCCCTGCCAGCAGTGGAAGGCGGTCCGGCCGCCGGGCGGGGCGGCGAAGACCGCGCGGGGGAAGCGGCGTTGGGACGCGAGTGCGGCGGCGCGGCGGCGCCACTGCGGAGCGCTGTGCGCCAAGGAAAGGACCCGCAGCGCGCCGTCCGTCGCCACTGACGCGGCGTCGATACGCTCGCGCCGGGGCGCCGTGTCACGCACCGGCGGGTACGCCGTGGACGGCGCGGACCGGCGGCGGTCCGGGCGGGCAGCCGGGGAACGGGGTTAGCGTTCCTGCGTGCCGTACTTCGACGCCGCATCGTCGGTCCCCCTGCATCCCGTCGCCCGCCAGGCCCTGACCGCCGCCCTGGACGAGGGGTGGGCCGACCCTTCGCGGCTGCACCGGGAGGGGCGGCGGGCGAGGCTGCTGCTGGACGCCGCGCGGGAGACCGCCGCCGAGGCGGTGGGGTGCCGTCCCGACGAGCTGGTATTCACCCCATCGGGTACCGCTGCCTTGCACACAGGGATCGCCGGCGTCCTCGCGGGACGGCGCCGCGCGGGGCGTGGGCTTGCCGTCTCCGCCGTGGAGCACTCCGCGGTCCTGCACGCGGCGGCGGCGCACCGGGAGGGCGGAGGCTCCGTCACCGAGGTCCCCGTGGACCGTACGGGCCGGGTCTCCGCGTCGGCCTACGAGGCGGCGCTCAGGGACGGGGCGGCGAACGGGGGGACGGCGCTCGCGTGCCTCCAGTCCGCCAACCACGAGACCGGCACCGTGCAGCCGGTCGCGGAGGTCGCCGGGGTGTGCGCGGAGGCCGGGGTGCCGCTGCTCGTGGACGCCGCGCAGTCCCTCGCCTGGGGCCGCCCCGAGGAAGGCTGGTCGGTGCTGGCGGGCAGCGCGCACAAGTGGGGCGGGCCGCCCGGCGTCGGCCTCCTCGCCGTACGCAAGGGCGTGCGCTTCGCGGCCCCGCCCCCGTCGGACGAGCGCGAACGCGGGCGCAGCCCCGGTTTCGAGAACATCCCCGCCGCCGTGGCGGCGGCGGCCTCCCTGCGGGCCGTGCGAGCGGAGGCGGACGCCGTGGCGGCGCGGCTGCGCCCCCTGATCGAGCGGGTCCGCGCCGGGGTGCAGCGGTCGGTCCCGGACGTCGAGGTCGTCGGGGACCCGGTCCACCGGCTGCCGCACGTCGTGACGTTCTCCTGCCTGTACGTGGACGGGGAGGCCCTGCTGCACGTGCTCGACCGCGCCGGCTTCTCGGTCTCCTCGGGCTCCTCCTGCACGTCCAGCACGCTGACGCCGAGTCACGTCCTGCGGGCCATGGGCGTGCTGTCGGAGGGCAACATCCGGTTGTCGCTGCCACCGGCGCCCGGAGAGTCGGTCGAGGCGGACGTCGAGAGGTTCCTCCAGGTGCTGCCGGACGCGGTGCGGGAGGTGCGCGAGCAGGTGAACGCGCCGGGGGTCACCGCGGAGCGGGGCACGGCCGGGCAGGACGGCCGGCCGCGGGAGGAGGGGACGGAGGACCGTACGGCCCGGGACGGGGAGCAGCCGGCTCCCGTCCGGGAGGAGAGTGGGAGGGAGCTGACCGTCAACGCGCTGGGGACGCTGTGCCCGATGCCCGTCATCGAACTTGCCAGGCACCTCGACGACGTGCCGGTCGGCGGTGTGATCGTGGTGCTCGCGGACGACGAGGCAGCCCGCGTCGACATCCCGGCCTGGTGCGAGATGCGGGGCCAGGAGTATCTGGGCGTGCAGGGCGACCGGTTCCGCGTGCGCCGCCTGAGCTGAGCGCTCCCGGGCCGCGTCCCACCACAGGCGGAGGACCCGGCGGAGGCGCACCGGCGTGCAGGGGCCGCAGCGGCAAGCGGAAGGGGCGGCCCGGTGCCGGGCCGCCCCTCGATGCCGTCGCGCTACGGGGTCAGGCGTTCAGGTGCGCGGTGACCTCGGCGGCGGCCTCCTCGCCGTAGCACTTGGTGAAGCGCTCCATGAAGTGCGACCGGCGCAGTTCGTACTCCTGGGTGCCCACCGTCTCGATGACGAGCGTGGCCAGCATGCAGCCGACCTGCGCGGCGCGCTCCAGGCTGACGCCCCAGGCGAGACCGGAGAGGAAGCCCGCGCGGAAGGCGTCGCCCACACCGGTGGGGTCGGCCTTGGCCTCCTCCTTCGGCACTCCGACCTCGATGGCCTCCTGGCCCTCGCGCTCGATGCGGACGCCCTTGGCGCCCAGCGTGACGACGCGAGTGCCGACCTTGGCCAGTATCTCCTTGTCGCTCCAGCCGGTCTTGGCCTCGATGAGCTCCTTCTCGTACTCGTTCGAGAAGAGGTAGGTCGCGCCCTCCATCAGGGTGCGGATGTCCTCGCCCTCCATGCGCGCGATCTGCTGCGAGAAGTCCGCGGCGAAGGGGATGCCGCGCTTGCGGCACTCCTCCGTGTGGCGGGCCATTGCCTCGGGGTCGTCCGCGCTGATGCACACGAGGTCGAGGCCGCCCACGCGGTCGGCGACCGTCTGCAGTTCGATCAGGCGGGCCTCGCTCATGGCTCCCGTGTAGAAGGAGCCGATCTGGTTGTGGGCCTCGTCGGTGGTGCACACGAAGCGGGCGGTGTGCTTCAGCTCGGAGATGTGGACGGACTCGGTGTCCACACCGTGCCGTTCGAGCCAGGCGCGGTATTCCTCGAAGTCCTCGCCGGCGGCGCCGACGAGGATCGGGTTCGCTCCGAGCTGCCCCATGCCGAAGGCGATGTTGGCGCCCACGCCGCCCCGCCTGATGTCGAGCCCGTCGACGAGGAAGGAGAGCGAGACGGTGTGCAGCTGGTCGGCGACCAGCTGGTCGGAGAACCGACCGGGGAACGTCATCAGGTGGTCATTCGCGATGGAGCCGGTGACTGCGATACGCACGGCGAAAACTGCTCCTGTCGGAGGACGCTGTCGGATGGCAACATCACGCTACCCGCTAGGTCTCCGTATCCGAACAGGACGGAACTACCCGATAGTAGGGCCTTCCAGGCGCCTCACCTGCTGCGTAGCGTCGAGGGATGCAGAACCCGACCCAGGACCTCACGCACGTTCTCCCTCCGGGCTCCCCGTACGACCGGCCGCGCAGCGCCTCGCCGGACCCCGAGTCGATGGACGAACTGCGCAGCGACTGCGCCCGCATGGCGCCGCACTGGTCGGGTCCCTTCTCCCCCTCCGCCGCGCTTCCTCCGCCCGCCCCGCACCCTGCCCGCCGGCTGGAGTGGGCGTCCGCGGCCGCCCGCCTCCGCGAAGCCGGTACGTACGGGACTCCGCGCGGGGTGCGCGTCCCCGCCTCCTCCGCCCGGATGCTGGACGGGATGTCGGAGTACGGCCTCTGGTGAAGGGCGCCCGCCGCCCCTGCTCGCGCCGCGGCCGAGGTCAGACCACGGCCGGAGGGCTCGGCCGGGAACCAGGTGGGCTCCGCCGCCGTCACATGGATGTCCCTCGCATGCGGGGCCGGGACCTGAAAGTGACGAGCGGAGCCGAAGGAGCAACGCGGTGAACACCGAAAAGTCTCCCACCGACGGTGGGGGTTTCCCTTCCGCGGACGCACGGCCAGGGCGGCACGGCCGCCGGCGGCTGTCCGTCGCCACGGTGGCGGCGGCCGTACTGCTGGCCGGCGGTGGCGGCGCGTACTGGGCCTCGACCGCGGGCGACGGCGGCGACAACGCGCCCGGCAGCACCTCCAAGCCCCCGAAGCTGGCGCTGGACGGGGTGGCGGCGCAGGGCGGCGAGGGCGACGGCGAGGGCATCGCGCCCGGTGAGCCGGACCCGAACGCGCAGACGTACCGCGCCAACAAGAAGATGCCGGACGGCCCCGACGCCGCCAGCGTCTACCGGACACCGGACGGCGTTTCGCGCGCGTCCGTCTCCGCACTGGCGGAGAGCCTGGACGTCTCCGGCAAGCCCGAGAAGAAGGACGGCCGGTGGGTCGTCGGCGAGGGCGGAGACTCCGGCCGCGGGCTGACGCTGTCGGTGAACGACGAGCGCATGGCCGGCAACTGGACGTACCAGTCGTCGCGTTCGCCCGTCATGCCGTGCGGCAAGCCGCTCCCGACGGTGCCCGGCGGCTCGGCGCCGTCGGCCGGGCAGGTCGAACGGCCCGACTCGTGCCCGTCCATGCCCGATTCCGGCAAGGGCGACCCCGTCTCGGAGAAGAAGGCCGAGGACGCCGTACGGCCGGTGCTGAAGACGCTGAAGCTCCAGGACGCCGAACTGGACGCCGGTGTGACGACCGGTCCGCTGCGCATGGTGACCGTGACGCCCGAGGTGGGCGGCATGCCGACGAAGGACTGGAACACCACGTTCAGCGTCGGCAAGGACGGTGAGATCGTCCGCGGCCACGGAAACCTGGGCGAGCTGAGCGAGGGCGCCTCGTACCCGGTGATGTCGGCGGACGAGACGCTGAAGCAGCTCAACAAGCAGGGCGCCACGGGGCAGCACAGCGGCTCCGGCACCGTGCGCGAACCGGCGCCCGCTCCCAAGGCGGACGGCAAGCCGGGCAAGGGCGAGGGCGAGGCCGCCGAGGGCAAGCCCCTCAAGGTGACGGACGCCGAGTTCGGTCTCGTGACGCGGTACTCGTCCGGGAAGCCGGTGCTCGTACCGTCCTGGATCTACGAGGTGGAGCTGCCGGGCGGGGACCAGCAGGCCAGCGTCGCCCACCCCGCGGTCGAGCCGGAGTTCCTCAAGCCCGCCGAGCCGCAGAAGCCCGGGGGCGGTTCGGACGCGGACGCGCCTGACGGTTCGGGGCAGTCCGGCAAGCCCGGCAAGGAGCCCGATGCCAAGACCCCGGTGCAGGCCGTGAAGTCGTACGAGGTCGACGGACGCACCGTGAAGCTGACGTTCTGGGGCGGCGTGTGCGACAAGTACACGGCGAGCGCCGAGGAGTCCGGGAAGTCGGTGAAGGTGACCGTGCGGCCGGAGAAGTCCGACCCGGACAAGGTGTGCGTGAAGATGGCCAAGCCCCAGACGGTCGAGGTCGAGCTCGAGAAGGACCTGGACGGCCGGAAGGTCGTCGACACGCAGGACGGTGAGGCCGTACCGAAGGCCCGGTGAGGCCGGCCGGCCCGCGCCCCGGACAGCCGCGAGGGCCGCGCCGCGAGGAAGTTCGCGGACGGACCCTTGAGCGGGCCCCCGAGGGGCAGAAGCGACGACAACGCTGAGGGAGAACGGGGGCAGGAACGACGGAGGCGGCGGACCCCTGGTGGGGGGAGTCCGCCGCCTCCGTCCTTTTCAGTTCTGGGAACTGGAGCCAGTTCTGGGAACCGGAGCCAATTCTGACGACCCGTCCGCGGGCCCGGGCCGCAGACCGGCTCCGGGCGCCCCGGCGGCAGCTCAGTTGAAGGAGTCGCCGCAGGCGCAGGAGCCCGTGGCGTTGGGGTTGTCGATCGTGAAGCCCTGCTTCTCGATGGTGTCGACGAAGTCGATGGAGGCGCCGCCCAGGTACGGGGCGCTCATCCGGTCGGTGACGACCTTGACGCCGTCGAAGTCCTTCACCACGTCGCCGTCGAGCGAGCGCTCGTCGAAGAAGAGCTGGTACCGCAGGCCGGAACAGCCACCCGGCTGGACGGCGACCCGCAGCGCCAGGTCGTCACGACCTTCCTGCTCCAGCAGGTTCTTGACCTTCGCCGCGGCGGCGTCGGACAGAATGATGCCGTCGCTCACAGCGGTCTCGTCCGATACGGACATCTGCTTCTCTCCCGGGTTGTTCGGACTGCTCTGCCGCCAGCTGCAACCGGCGGCGTCCCGGATTCATTCCAGGGCTGGCACGTTCATTTTCCGTCGTTCTCGGTCCTCATGCTCCCACACGGCCGGAGCGAACGGGAATGCGTCACATCGACGCGAACGGCATCGTCAAAGTGACGTGAAGCGGTTATGATTAATAGCGTCAATTAGACGAAAAGCCGCTTGCGGCGCTACAGAAAGGGTGGGGGCCGTGACCGCCCAGCCACTGGACGTTCAGCCGACACCGCTCGCGCTGCTGCTTCTCGGCCGCGAGTCCGACACGGGCAGCGAGCGGGGCGTCGACTGCCCGGGCGACCTGCCGGCCCCGTCCGACCCGGACCTGGTCGAGCGGGCGCGTGCCGCGAAGGCGAAGCTCGGCGAGCGGGTCTTCGTCCTCGGTCACCACTACCAGCGTGACGAGGTCATCGAGTTCGCCGACGTGACGGGCGACTCCTTCAAGCTGGCGCGCGACGCGGCGGCACGGCCCGAGGCCGAGTACATCGTCTTCTGCGGCGTGCACTTCATGGCCGAGTCGGCCGACATCCTCACCTCCGCAGAGCAGCAGGTCGTCCTTCCCGACCTGGCCGCGGGGTGCTCCATGGCCGACATGGCGACGGCCGAGCAGGTCGCAGAGTGCTGGGACGTGCTCACCGAGGCCGGTGTCGCGGACGTCACAGTCCCCGTCTCGTACATGAACTCCTCGGCCGACATCAAGGCGTTCACGGGCCGGCACGGCGGCACGATCTGCACCTCGTCCAACGCCCGCCGTGCGCTGGAATGGGCCTTCGGCCAGGAGACCGCGGGGGCGGGGGACGGCAAGGTCCTCTTCCTGCCGGACCAGCACCTCGGGCGCAACACGGCCGTCCGCGACATGGGGATGTCGCTGGAGGACTGCGTCGTCTACAACCCGCACAAGCCGAACGGCGGGCTGACGGCCCAGCAGCTGCGCGACGCGAAGATGATCCTGTGGCGCGGGCACTGCTCCGTGCACGGCCGCTTCTCGCTGGACTCCGTGCGGGAGGTACGGGACCGCGTCCCCGGCGTCAATGTCCTCGTCCACCCCGAGTGCAAGCACGAGGTCGTCGCCGCCGCCGACTACGTGGGCTCGACGGAGTACATCATCAGGACGCTGGAGGAGGCGCCCGCCGGATCGAAGTGGGCTGTCGGGACGGAGCTCAACCTCGTCCGGCGGCTGGCGAACCGCCACGCGGACGAGGGCAAGGAGATCGTCTTCCTCGACCGCACGGTGTGCTTCTGCTCGACCATGAACCGGATCGACCTGCCGCACCTGGTCTGGGCGCTGGAGTCGCTGGCGGACGGCAGGCTCGTCAACCGCATCCAAGTCGACGACGAGACCGAGAAGTTCGCCAAGCTCGCCCTGGAGCGGATGCTGGCACTGCCGTAACCTGCGGCAATGCTCGTGCGGCCGCTGCAGGACACGGAGGAGGACGCCGAAGCCGTCAGGCTGCTGGCCGAGGCGGCCTTCGCAGCGGAACCCGCGGCCGGGCCCGTCCAGGCACCGTCCGGCGGGCCCGGAGGCGGCGCGCTGCCCTCCGAACGCCCGCCGGGCGCCGGGAGTCCGGCCCGCAGCCGGGAGCGGATCCGGCATCTGGTGCGTACGGACCCGCGCGGCAGCTGGCTCGCCGCCGACGCGGCCGGACGCCCGGTGGGGGCCGCGCAGTCCCTCGTACGGGAAGGCACCTGGGGGCTCGCTCTGCTCGCCGTGCTGCCCGAGGCCCAGGGCAGGGGCGTGGGGAGGGCTCTGCTGGAGCGGACGCTGGAGTACGGCAGGGCGTGCCTCCGCGGGCTGATCTGCTGCCCCGGCCACCCCGGCGCCGCACGGATCTACCGCGCAGCGGGCTTCGAGCTGCATCCGGCGATGCGGCTGGAGGGCAGGACCGGGCCCGAACGGCCTGCCCGCCCGGACGGCCCGGTCGTGGCGGGATCGGCCTCCGACCGCGACCTGATGGACTCGGTCGACCGGCGGCTGCGGGGCGGGGCGCACGGCCCCGACCACGAGTTCCTGCTGCGGCACTGCCGCCTGCTCGTCGCCGACGATCTCGCCGGCAGCGGCTACTGCTACCTGCGCGAGCAGGGCCGGGTGGAGCTGCTCGCCGCGACCTCGCGCCGCCTCGCCACGCGGCTGCTCAGCGCGGCGCTGCTGAGCCTCCCCGAGGGAGCCCGGGCCGCCGTCCTCTACGTCACGGCCGAGCAGCAGTGGGCCGTCGACGTCGGTCTCGCGGCGGGGCTCACCCCGGTGAACGCGGGCTACGTCTGCCTGCGGGGGATGCGGGCGCCCAGCCCCTACATCCCGTCGGGCGGGTTCCTGTGATGCCCGCGGCGGGGCCGCGCGGCCAACGGCCGCGCACCGGAGGCGGCGCCGCGACGGGGCCGCGGCCGGTCCCGGGCCGCGCGGACGGTTCATCCGCCCGGCCTGACCAGTCCGTTCTCGTAGGCGGCGACGACGAGTTGGGCCCGGTCGCGGGCGCCGAGCTTCGACATCGTCCTGTTGACGTGGGTCTTCACCGTCAGCGGGCTGACGGAGAGCCGTGCGCCGATCTCGTCGTTGTTCAGCCCTCCCCCGACCAGCGTCAGCACCTCGCGCTCCCGGCCGGTCAGGGCGTCGAGCGCGTCGGCCGCCGGTGCGGCACCGTCTTCCTCTCCGCCGGCGGCGGTGCTCTCGCCGTACGGGCCGCTCTGCGCGAGGAAGGTGGCGATCAGTCCCCTGGTGGCCGCCGGCGACAGCAGGGCGTCGCCCTTGGCCGCCGTGCGTATCGCGGCCAGCAGCTCCTCCGGCTCGGCTCCCTTCCCGATGAAGCCCGAGGCTCCGGCGCGGAGGGCCTGCGCCACGTACTCGTCGACCTCGAACGTGGTGAGGATGACGACCCGGACGTCCCGCAGAGCGGGATCGGCGGTGATGGCGCGGGTCGCGGCGAGGCCGTCGCAGCCGGGCATGCGGATGTCCATCAGGACGACGTCCGGGTGCAGCCGGCGTACGGCTTCCAGCGCCTCCGCCCCGTCCGAGGCCTCCCCCACCGCCTCCATGCCGGGGTCCGAGTCGACCAGCACCTTGAAGGCGCTGCGCAGCAGCGCCTGGTCGTCCGCGAGTACGACCCGGATCGTCATGTCGGAGTGCCTTCCTGGGGGTGTGCCGCTGCCTGGTTCCTCCGCGCGGGGTGCGGGACGTCCGGTGACCGCCGGGGCGGGGCGGACCGGGCCTCCTGCGCACCCCTCGTGTCGCGCTGGTGCGCCGGCGGGAGCGGGAGCCGTACGCGGACGCGGAACCCGCCGTCCCGCAGCGGCCCCGTCTCGCAGCTCCCGTGCAGCGCGGCAACGCGTTCCCGCATCCCGATGAGGCCGTGCCCGCCGCCTCCCCCGGCCCCGGACTCTCCGCCGCTCGCCACGCCCGCGGGCAGCCCACCGGGGCCGGGGGCCGCGCCGTCGTCGGTCACGGTGATCTCCAGAAGGGACGGCGCGATGTCGATCGCCACCTCGGCCTGCGCCCCGGTGCCGACGTGCTTCTGCACGTTCGTCAGCGCCTCCTGGACGACCCGGTAGGCCGTGAGGTCCAGCGCCGAGGGCAGGTCGGGCGCCGCACCGGCCTCCGGCCGGGCGCCCGTGACGGAGACGGAGACGGCGAGTCCGGCGCGCGTGAAGCCCTCGACCAGTTCGTCCAGCACGCCGAGTCCCGGGGCCGGTTCGGTCGGTGCCGGACTCTCCCCCGACTGCCGCAGCAGGCCGACCGTGGCCTGCAGTTCGTCGAGGGCGTGCCGGCTGGCCTCCCGTACGTGCGCGAGAGCCTCCTTGGCCTGGTCGGGCCGCTGGTCCATGACGTGCGAGGCCACCCCTGCCTGGACGTTGACGAGCGCGATGTGGTGGGCGACGACGTCGTGCAGCTCGCGGGCGATGCGCATCCGCTCCTCCGCGACCCGCCGCAGCGCCTCCTCCTCACGCGTCCGCTCCGCGCGCTCGGCCCGCTCCCGTATGGCGTCGACGAACGCCCGCCGGCTGCGCATCGCCTCGCCCGCGGCGGCCGCCAGGGCGGTCCACGCGAAGATGCCGAAGTTCTCCTGCGCGTACCAGGCCCGGCCGCCGAGCAGCATCCCCGAGGCCGTGAGCACCACGACCGTCGCCGCTCCCGCCCGGACGCCGGTGACGCGGTCCGTGCGGTCGGCGACTGTGTACAGCGCGATGATCGCCGCGACCACGATCGGGGCGCGGTGCCCGTGCGGGGCGACGTCCGCCGGCGGATCGGTGATCATGCCGAGGACGGTCGCCAGCGTCGCCGCCCCGAGGACCGGCAGAGGCGCCCGGCGGCGCAGCGTCAGCGCCCCGCAGGCCAGCGCGGCCAGCAGGACCGTGAGCGGCTCCACGTCGCGCTCTCCGAGACGCGGGCGGATCTCCGGGCCGTGCGGGGTGGCGGCAGCAGCGGCGACGATCGCCAGGAAGGCGGCGAGCGCGAGCGCCGTGTCGACGGCGAAGGGGTGCACGCGCATCCAGCGCCGCACCTCGCACACGAGCCGCATGCCCCGGCTGTCGTCCGCCCTCGGACCGGAGTCAGGGGCGGAGCCCGGGAGGGGCTGCGGAGCGAGGTCCGGAACGGAATCGTCTGCGGCCATGTCGCGCGTCAC
This sequence comes from Streptomyces sp. WMMB 714, assembly GCF_900090125.1. Classification (NCBI taxonomy): domain Bacteria; kingdom Bacillati; phylum Actinomycetota; class Actinomycetes; order Kitasatosporales; family Streptomycetaceae; genus Streptomyces; species Streptomyces sp. WMMB 714. Next base: position 81,466 of record NZ_FMHJ01000005.1, on the reverse strand, counting down.
GTCACGTCAGGAAGTGGGGGCTCCGGGCCTGCCGTCCGCGCCGGAGGCCGTCCCGCCCGGTGAGGGCGGGGCGGCTCCGGCTCGCGCCAGGCGGGCCCCGGTGGCTCAGCCCGGGATGAGGCCGTCGTCGGTGAGCATCTCCCGCACCTCTTCGAGTGACGCGTCGGGCGCGGGAAGGATCAGTTCCGAGGGCTCCAGGGAGTCGTCGGGGAGGGCGGTGCCCATCGTGCGCACCGCGTTGAGGAGCGCGCTGAGGGTGCGGCGGAAGCCCGCCTCGTCCCCGGTCTCCATCTCGGCGAGCAGCTCGTCGTCCAGCTTGTTCAGCTCGGCGAAGTGGCTGTCGTCCAGCTTCACCTGGCCTTCCCCCATGATCCGTACGATCATGTCGCTCTCCTTCTGGCATGGGGCCGTAAGCCGATTCCCGATGTGACTGCCCGCCGGCGGATGCCGGCATCCGCGGCCGCGGTGTGCTGCCCGCCCGGACCGCTACTTCTCGAACCTGGGAGTGTCCTGCGACTGCTGCCCCTGGCCTTGGCCCTGGCCGGTGGCGCCGCCGCTCTCGATGGCCTGCTGGTCCCCGCTGGCCGTGCCGCCGGCCAGCTCCGCCTTCATGCGCTGGAGCTCCAGCTCGACGTCCGTACCGCCGGAGAGGCGGTCCAGCTCGGCGGTGATGTCGTCCTTCGCCATGCCGGTGGGGTCGTCGAGGGCACCGGAGGCCAGCAGCTCGTCGATGGCGCCGGAGCGGGCCTGGAGCTGCGCGGTCTTGTCCTCCGCGCGCTGGACGGCCATGCCGACGTCGCCCATCTCCTCCGAGATCCCGGAGAACGCCTCGCCGATGCGCGTCTGCGCCTGGGCAGCGGTGTAGGTGGCCTTGATGGTCTCCTTCTTGGTGCGGAAGGCGTCCACCTTCGCCTGCAACCGCTGGGAGGCGAGGGTGAGCTTCTCCTCCTCGCCCTGGAGCGTCTGGTGCTGCGTCTCCAGGTCCGTGACCTGCTGCTGCAGGGCCGCACGGCGGGAGAGCGCCTCACGGGCCAGGTCCTCACGGCCGAGGGCGAGGGCCTTCTTGCCCTGCTCCTCCAGCTTCGAGGACTGCCCCTGCAACTGGCTCAGCTGCAGTTCCAGACGTTTGCGGGACGTCGCGACGTCGGCGACGCCCCTGCGCACCTTCTGAAGCAGTTCGAGCTGCTTCTGGTACGAGTAGTCGAGCGTCTCGCGCGGATCCTCAGCCCGGTCCAGGGCTTTGTTGGCCTTCGCGCGGAAGAGCATCCCCATACGCTTCATGACACCGCTCATGGGCCTCGCGCGCCCCCTTCGTAACGGACTGAGCCTCAGCAGCACACCTACAAGACCCAAGACTACGGGCCCTGCTCCCATTACCGCACTGTTCGAGCGCGGATGCGCTCCTCCTGAAGGACGATCGCGGCCGCGGGCCTCCACATCAGGGAGTAGGAGAACGCGTCCGGCGCGGCCTCACCGCCGCAAACGCGGTCGCGGACGTTGCCGGATCGTTCCCGACCGGGCCTGGGGGTACCGCAGGCCGCACCGTACCCTGGGGACCGTGTTCCGAAGCCGTTCGAAGGAAGGGCAGGCCGCCTCCACCCCCCGGGTGAGCGCTGCCGAGCCCCAGCAGCCCCGTGACCCGCAGGCCCCGAAGGGCCGCCCCACGCCCAAACGCAGCGAGGCGCAGTCGCAGCGCCGCTCGTTCGCGAAGGCCCCGTCCAACCGCAAGGAGGCCGCGAAGCGCCAGCGCGAGGAGCGCCGCGCCGCGATGGCCCGGCAGCGGCAGGCCCTGGCCGGCGGCGACGAGCGCTACCTCCCGGCGCGCGACAAGGGCCCGGTGCGGCGCTACGCCCGGGACTACGTGGACGCGCGGTGGTCCGTCGCCGAGTTCTTCCTGCCCATCGCCGTGATCATCCTCGTGCTGAGCATGATGCCGTCGCTGCAGCTGAAGAACATCTCGCTGCTGCTGTGGCTCGGCGTGATCGTGATGATCGTCCTCGACTCGATCGGCCTCGGCTTCCGCCTCAAGCGGGACCTGCGTCAGCGCTTCCCGGACGAGCACAAGCGGGGCGCCGTCGCCTACGCCCTGATGCGTACGCTCCAGCTGCGCCGTATGCGCCTGCCCAAGCCGCAGGTCGCGCGCGGCGAGAAGCCCTGAGCGGGCAGCTGGGCCGGATAGGGCAGCTCGGCCGGCTCGAACAGCTGCTCCTGGCCCGTCAGCTCGACGAGCAGACGGCCGCCGTCTTCGGATCCGGCCGCACGCTGCGCGTGCTCGACGTGGGTCTCGGCCGCGGCGTGCAGGCTCTCCGGCTCGCCCGCGCGGGACACCAGGTGACAGGGCTGGAGTCCGACCCCGACCTGCGCGACCTGGTCGAGAAGGAGCTGGCGGACGAGCCCGACGAGATACGCAAGCGCGTCCGTCTCGTCGCGGTCGGCAGCGAGGACACCGGCGCCCACTTCCTGCCCGGCACGTTCGACGTCGTGCTGTGCCACGGGGAGCTGATCCAGGCCCGCGACCCGGGTACGACGCTGGCCGGCCTCGCGAGGGTCCTCGACGCGGGCGGCCTGCTGTCGCTGCTGATACGCAACGACGACGCGCTGGCCATGCACCCGGGACGCACCGGCGACTGGGACGCGGCGCAGGCCGCGCTGGACTTCCCCGAGCGGGCCGGCCGGGCGTTCCGGCTGGACACGTTCACCAGGGGGCTCGCGGGCATCGGCACGCCGCTGCGGCAGTGGTACGGCGTCGGGATATTCGGCCACGACCGCCTGCCGGAGCAGGACGAGGAGGCCGAGCGGATGCTGGCCCTCGAGGAGCGGGCGGCGCGCACCGACCCGTACCGCTCGGTGGCGGCGATGCTGCACGTGTGCGGCGTACGGGGCGGCTGACCGGCGCGGCCCGCGGTCCGGTGGTCTGCCGGGCCGCCGTGGCGGCCCGGCAGACCGCGGGCGCCGCGAGGCGGGCGCCCGGGCGGCTGGAAGCGCCGGCCCGTCAGATGGCGGAGTTCTCGCCCTCTTCGTCGCCGTCCGTCGGGTGCAGGCTCATCGGCCCGTAGATCTTGCTGCCGTCCTCGTGCAGCGTCACCTGATCGGTGCCGCCCTCCAGCAGCTCCTTCCAGACCTCGCCGATCCAGGACTCGGCGTCGCCCTGGGTGGGGAACTCCTCAGGCTGTACGGCAGGTTCCGTCTCCGACCCGTCGGCCTTCTCGAACCGCCACGTCCACGCCATCTGTTCCTCCCGAGATCGACAGTTGCTGCCTGCAGACTAATCCTGAGTGCGCGACCGGCGGCGGGCCGCGAGACGATCGGGACGTGGAACTCACTCTGCTCGGCACCGGAGCCCCCGGCGGGCTGCCCCGTCCCGACTGCCCCTGCGCCGTGTGCGCCGCGGCGGCCCGCGGGCGTTCGCTCTCACGCGCGGCGACCGCGCTCCTCGTGGACGGAACGCTGCTCCTCGACCTCACCCCCGGCCCCGCCTTCGCCGCCGCACGCGCGGGGAAGTCGCTGCAGGGCGTGCGCCAGGTGCTGCTCTCCCACCCGCACGACGGCCCCGCGATGGAGATCCCCGCCGGGCTGCCCGCACCCGTACGCGTGTCGGAGCGGCAGGAACTCGCGCTGATCAGCGGTCACCGGGTCCGCGCGGTCGCCCTGGACTCGCCCGGCACCGGCTACCAGGTCACGGGCCCCGCCGGGGAGTGCGTGCTGTACCTGCCGCCGGGTGCGGCTCCCGCCGGTCTGGAGGACGGGCGGGACGGCGCCCAGGCGCAGTTCGCGTACGACATGGTCCTCCTCGACGTACTGGGACGGCCCGACGCCCTGGCGAAGCTGCGGGAAGCCGGCTCCGTCGGCCCCTCGACGGACGTCCTGGCCGTCCACATCGGCCACGACGTGCCCTCCGGCCCCGAGCTGCACCGCAGGCTGGCCGCGGCCGGGGCGCACACGGAGCCCGACGGGACGACGCTGGTGGTGGGCGAGTACCCCGAGGTGCCCGAAGTGCCGCGCCGCACGCTGGTCCTGGGCGGTGCGCGGTCCGGGAAGTCGGTCGAGGCGGAGCGGAGGCTGGAGTCGTTCCCCGGTGTGGTGTACGTGGCGACGGGCGGCACCCGGGAGGGCGACGCCGAATGGGCGGCCCGGGTGAGCGCGCACAAGGAGCGGCGTCCCCCGTCCTGGCGCACGCGGGAGACCTGCGACCTGGTGCCGCTCCTGGAGGAGGCCGGGCCTCCCCTGCTCGTGGACTGCCTGGCGCTGTGGCTGACCGACGCGATGGACAGGGCCGGGGCGTGGGACGACGACCGCTGGCGGATCAACGGCTCGCGGATGGTGGAGGAGCGGGTGGGGCAGCTCCTCGAAGCGGTCCGCCGCACGCGGCGCACCGTCGTCGCCGTCAGCAACGAGGTGGGCTCGGGCGTCGTTCCGGAGACCTCGTCGGGGCGCCGCTTCCGTGACGAACTCGGGCGCCTGAACGCGGCGTTCGCGGCCGATTGCGAGCACGTCCTGCTCGTCACGGCGGGGGTCGCACAGCCGCTGCGGGGCTGAGCGGCGGCAGCGCTGCCCGGCACGGTCCCGCCGCGGCCTCGGGGGCGGCGGCTCCTCCTCGCCGCGGCCGGTCCGCGCGGACGCCCGTACCGTACGCTTCGCCATCATGAGCGACCGCACCCTGGACCTGGACGACTTCTCCGACCTCATCGAGCGCCCGCACGGCGGACTGCGCCGGGACGCCGAGGAGCGCAGGGCGAGGACGGGCCTCCCGGACCAAGCCCTGGGCCGCCTCGACGAGTTGGGCGAGTGGCTGACGGCGGCACAGGCCAAGGTGCCCGTCGAGCCGCTGCGACGGCCGAAGCTGATCGTCTTCGCCGGGGACCACGGGGTGGCGGAGCTGGACGTCTCCACCCGCCCGGCCGGCAGCGCGCACGCACTCGTGCGGTCGGCGCTGGACGGCCTGTCCCCCGCGGCCATCCTCGCCCGGCGTCTCGAAGTCCCCCTGCGCGTCGTCGACATGGCGCTCGACTGCGACCCGGCGGAGCTGCCCGCCGACGTGGCCCGGCACCGGGTGCGCCGCTCGTCGGGGAGGCTCGACACGCAGGACACGCTCACCGCCGAGGAGGCGGAGCAGGCGTTCCGCGCGGGTATGGCCGTCGCGGACGAGGAGGCCGACGCGGGCACCGACGTGGTCGTGCTCGGCGACCTCTCCGTGGGCGGCACCACGGCGGCCGGGACGCTGATCGCCGCCCTGTGCGGCACGGACGCCTCCGTGGTGACGGGCCGTGGCGGCGGCGACATCGACGACCTGACGTGGATGCGCAAGTGCGCCGCCGTCCGCGACGGGCTGCGGCGCGCACGGCCCGTGCTGGGAGACCAGCTGAAGCTGCTCGCGACCGTGGCCGGCGCGGACCTGACGGCCATGACGGGCTTCCTGCTGCAGTCGGCCGTGCGGCGCACGCCGGTGATCCTCGACGGAGTGGTCTCGGCGGCCTGTGCGCTCGTCGCCCAGCGCGTCGCGTTCCGCGCCCCGGACTGGTGGGTCGCGGGCCACACCGGCAAGGAGCCGGCGCAGGCGAAGGCCCTCGACCGGATGGCCCTCGAACCGCTGCTGGACCAGCAGGTCGCCGTGGGCGGCGGAACGGGCGCTCTGCTGGCGCTCCCGCTCGTGCAGGCGGCCGCCCAACTGGCCGCGGAACTCCCCGTGTCGGAGGAGAGCGAGGGGGACGACGGAGCCGGGGCCGCCGCGTCGGAGGACGGCGAGGCCGCCAACGCGTCCGCGCTGGACGCGACTTGACGGACGCCGCACGGCGGAGCCCTGGCGCCTGGCCCGTCCGGACCGCTGCGACCGGCTACTTCGACCGCAGCGAACGGGCCGCCGCGTACGGACCGCTGAGGCGGCTCCGGCGAGGGCCACCGGCCGGCGCCGGGGAGCACGCGGTGCGACGGAGTCCGTTCGGACGGTGCCGCTCGGCGCCCTCAAGCGCTAGCCTGCGCACCGATGAACGCCACTCCCCCGGACGGGTCTTCCGGTTCCACGGATCCCCCCGGATCTTCCGGGCCCTCCCGCGACCGTCCGTCCGGCACCGACGGCACCGACGCCCCGGAGGGCACCGGCCGCTCCGGTGACTCCGGCGCGTCCGCGACGCCGCACGACCGCGCGGCGTCCGGCGGCCCCGAAAGCCCCGGTCCCGGCCCCGGTCCGCGGCGCGGTACGGCAGACGACTCCGCTGCGTCGGAGGATTCCGGCACGCCGGTCGGTCCCGGTACGCCCGGCGGCCCCGCGGGCACGTCCGGTCCCGGCGGCCCGGAACCCGGTCCCGGCGGCGGCCCGGCCTCCACCGGCGCTTCCACCTCCCGGGGCCGCGCGGCTGCTGCCGCCGCCGAGGAGGGCGTCCGCTTCGCCCTCGGCACGCTCACCGTCCTCCCCGTACGCGTCGAGCGCTGGGACCGCGGCGCCGCACGGCGCGGAATGGAGTGGGCGCCGCTCGCCGGCCTGCTGGTCGGCGGCGCGGCCGCCTTCGTGGGGCTGCTGGCGCTGATGTCGGGGGTCTCCCCGCTGCCCGCGGCCGTGCTCTCCGTCGCGGTATCGGCCGTGCTCACCCGCGGGCTGCACCTGGACGGGCTCGCGGACGTCGCGGACGGCCTGGGCAGCGCGAAGCCCGCCGAGGGTGCTCTGCGCGTCATGAAGCAGCCGGACATCGGGCCCTTCGGAGTGGTGACCCTCGTCCTCGTGCTACTGGCCCAAGTCGCCGTCGTCGGCGAGCTGTACGGGCAGGTCGGCTGGGCGCAGGGGGCGCTCGGCGTCATGGTGGCCGCCGTCACCGCGCGCTGTGCGATCACGCTCGCAGCTCGTTCGGGTGTTCCTGCGGCGCGGGAGGAGGGGCTGGGCGCCGTCGTGGCGGGCACGGTCCCCGTACGCGCGGCGGTCCTCGTCGCGGCGTCCCTGGCCGTGGCGGCCACGCTGCTGGGCGCGTTCGTGTACTGGGGCGACGCGCTCCACGGCGCCGTGACGTGCCTGCTGGCAGTCCTCATCGGGCTCACCGCCGCCGAACTGCTGCTGCAGCACTGCCGACGCCGCTTCGGCGGCGTCACCGGCGACGTCTTCGGCGCCCTGTCCGAGACGGCAACGACCGCCGCCCTGCTGGCATTCGCTCTCGGCTGAGCGCCCGGGGGACGGGCACCGCCGGTCCCGCCGACGCGACGTCACGTGTGTCATTCCCGTGCGCAGCGGCAGGGATCGAGCCACAGGCAGCGCGTATCGTCTCCCGCATACGACGTATTGCTCGGGCATACGATGCCCGGCGTGCCGGAAGCCGTTCACCCGTAACCGACGACCCGCTGTTCCGGCCTCTCCAAGGAAGAAGGTCCTTCTCACCGTGTCTGCTCTGACTCTCAGCACCTCGTCCGCCACGACCCAGCGCGGGGACGTCGTCGTCATCGGCGTAGCCAAGGGCTCCAAGGGCAGCCCCGTGGTCGCCTTCGGCGGCGAGACCGTGGACAAGGCGTACGGCGGGAAGCTCGCCGCCACGCTGGAAGCGCTCGGCGCGAGCGGCAGCGAGGGAGAGACCACGAAGCTTCCTGCTCCGCCCACCGGGCTCAAGGCGCCGGTCGTCATGGCCGTCGGGCTGGGCGAGGCCCCCGGCAAGAACGAGTCCTACGACCTGGAGACGCTGCGCCGCGCCGCCGGTACGGCCGCGCGTGCGCTGGCCGGTACGAAGAAGGCCGTCTTCGCCCTGCCCGCGGACGACGCCCCCTCGGTGGGCGCCGTGACGGAGGGCGCCCTGCTCGGGGCGTACGCCTTCAACGCCTACCGCGGCACCGCGGACGGCAAGGGCAAGCGCGGCGCCAAGGCGGACAAGAAGGAGCAGGAGTCCGGTGCTCCGCTCGCCGAGGTCGTCGTCGTGGGCGCGAAGGCGCGGGACAAGGCGCACAAGGCCGCGGCGGACCGCGCGCAGGTGCTCGCAGCGGAGGTCCACCGCGCCCGCGACCTGATCAACACGCCTTCCAACGACCTGACTCCGGCCGTCTTCGCGGACCAGGTCCGGGAGGCCGCCAAGCAGCACAGCCTCGACATCGAGGTGATGGACGAAGGCGCCCTCGCCAAGGGCGGGTACGGCGGCATCCTCGGCGTCGGACAGGGTTCGCAGAACCCGCCGCGTCTGGTCCGCATCGGCTACAAGCACCCCAAGGCGAAGAACTCGCTGGCCCTCGTCGGCAAGGGCATCACCTACGACTCGGGCGGCATCTCCCTGAAGCCCGCCGGTCACAACGAGACGATGAAGTGCGACATGAGCGGCGCCGCGGCGGTCTTCGCCGCCGTCGTCTCCGCCGCCCGCCTCGGGCTGCGCGTCAATGTGACGGGGTGGCTCGCTCTCGCGGAGAACATGCCCTCCGGTTCGGCGACGCGTCCGGGCGACGTGCTCAGCATGTACAGCGGCAAGACGGTGGAGGTGCTCAACACCGACGCGGAGGGCCGCCTCGTCATGGCGGACGCCCTGACCCGCGCGTGCGAGGAGTCCCCGGACGCCGTCGTGGACGTCGCGACGCTCACCGGCGCCATGGTCCTCGCGCTGGGCAACCGCACGTTCGGCGTGATGAGCAACGACGACGCGTTCCGCACCACCGTGCACGAGCTCGCCGACGAGGCGGGCGAGGCGTCCTGGCCGATGCCGATGCCCACCCACCTGCGCAAGGGCATGGACTCCCCCGTCGCGGACATGGCCAACATCGGCGAGCGTCCGGGCGGCGGCCTCGTGGCGGGGCTCTTCCTCAAGGAGTTCGTGGACGAGGACGTGCTGTGGGCCCATCTGGACATCGCGGGCCCGGCGTTCAACGAGTCCGGCCCCTTCGGCTACACGCCCAAGGGCGGTACCGGCTCGGCGGTCCGCACCCTCGTCCGTCTCGCGGAGCGCGCCGCCGCGGGCGACCTCAACTGACCGCGTCCGCCGGGGCCCCGGGGCCGTGCGCCGCGCCCCGGCGCGGCGGGCCCGCGGGCGGGACCGGACGGGGGCGCCGTCCGTGAGCAGTGTCACACTTCACGCTCCGCCTCAGGGGTACGCCGTGCACTCCCCTTGCGGTACGGCCGCGTTCGCCCACAGCGATCGCGGCCGTACCGCCCGGTAAAACGGCCCCGCGTCCCGCTGCCCGCCGACAAGTGCGAAGATGGGTCCCCGGCAGGACAGGGCCCCGCGCGCGGCTTCACCCAAGCCGAGTCAGGGCCGAGCAAGACAGCGGCCGAACTGAAAGCCGCCCGGTCGGTAGGAGACCGGCTCCGGCGTACCCATGCATGGAGGACGTGACGTGGCGAAAGACGCCAGCACCGTTTTCGACCTAGTGATCCTCGGAGGCGGTAGCGGCGGCTATGCCGCTGCCCTGCGCGGGGCGCAGCTGGGTCTGGACGTCGCCCTGATCGAGAAGGACAAGCTGGGCGGCACCTGTCTGCACCGGGGCTGCATCCCCACCAAGGCGCTGCTGCACGCCGGCGAGCTGGCCGACCAGGCCCGCGAGGGCGCGAAGTACGGCGTGAAGAGCTCCTTCGAGGGCATCGACATGGCCGGGGTGCACAAGTACAAGGACGGCGTGGTCTCCGGGCTCTACAAGGGCCTGCAGGGCCTGGTCGCCTCCCGGAAGATCACCTACGTCGAGGGCGAGGGCCGGCTGTCCTCCCCGACGTCGGTCGACGTCGACGGCCAGCGCTACGAGGGCCGCCACATCCTGCTCGCCACGGGCTCGGTGCCCAAGTCGCTCCCCGGCCTGGAGATCGACGGCAACCGCATCATCTCCTCGGACCACGGCCTGCACCTGGACCGCGTCCCGGAGTCGGCGATCATCCTCGGCGGCGGCGTCATCGGCGTCGAATTCGCCTCCGCCTGGAAGTCGTTCGGCACCGACGTGACGATCGTCGAGGGCCTTCCGCACCTCGTGCCCGCCGAGGACGAGAACAGCTCGAAGCTGCTGGAGCGCGCGTTCCGCAAGCGCGGCATCTCCTTCTCGCTGGGCTCGTTCTTCGAGAAGGCGGAGTACACCGACAACGGCGTGAAGGTCAGCCTCGCCAACGGCAAGGAGTTCGAGGCGGAGGTGCTGCTCGTCGCCATCGGCCGCGGCCCCGTCTCGCAGGGCCTGGGCTACGAGGAGGCCGGCGTCGCGATGGACCGCGGCTTCGTCCTCGCCGACGAGTACTGCCGCACGAACGTGCCGACGATCTCCGCCGTCGGCGACCTCATCCCGACGCTGCAGCTCGCGCACGTCGGCTTCGCCGAGGGCATCCTCGTCGCGGAGCGCCTGGCCGGGCTGAACCCGGTGCCCGTCGACTACGACGGCGTGCCGCGCGTGACGTACTGCCACCCGGAGGTCGCCTCCGTCGGCGTCACCGAGGAGAAGGCCAAGGAGATCTACGGGGCGGACAAGGTCGTCACCCTCAAGTACAACCTCGCCGGTAACGGCAGGAGCAAGATCCTCAACACCACGGGCGAGATCAAGCTGGTCCAGGTACGCGATGGTGCCGTGGTCGGCGTCCACATGGTCGGTGACCGTATGGGCGAGCAGGTGGGCGAGGCGCAGCTCATCTACAACTGGGAGGCGCTGCCGGCCGAGGTCGCGCAGCTCATCCACGCACACCCCACGCAGAGCGAGGCGCTCGGCGAGGCCCATCTGGCACTCGCGGGCAAGCCGCTCCACTCCCACGACTGACCCTTGGGCTCTCCCCTTGGGGCGCCTCCCGGCGAAGCAAGGGAGAGCAGCCCCAGGGGAACGGGCGCGACCCGCATCCGCACCATTCCGTTAGGAGCAACCGAAACCATGGCGGTTTCCGTAACCCTGCCGGCGCTCGGCGAGAGCGTCACCGAGGGCACCGTCACCCGCTGGCTGAAAGCCGAGGGTGAGCAAGTGGAGGCCGACGAGCCGCTGCTCGAGGTCTCCACCGACAAGGTCGACACCGAGATCCCGGCCCCCGCTGCGGGCACCCTCTCCTCCATCAAGGTGGCGGAGGACGAGACGGTCGAGGTCGGCGCCGAACTCGCAGTGATCGACGACGGTTCGGGGGCGCCCGCGGCAGAGGCACCGGCCGCCGCCGAGTCCGCTCCCGCGCAGGAGGCCCAGCCCCAGCCGGAGCCCGAGCCGGCGCAGGAGGCCCAGCCGCAGCCCGCGCAGCAGGAGGCGCCGGCGCCGTCCGGAGGCGGCTCGGCGGAGGGCACGGACGTCGTCCTGCCCGCGCTGGGCGAGTCCGTCACCGAGGGCACCGTCACCCGCTGGCTGAAGCAGGTCGGCGAAGAGGTCGAGGCCGACGAGCCGCTGCTCGAGGTCTCCACCGACAAGGTCGACACCGAGATCCCGGCCCCCGCGGCCGGAACCCTGCTGGAGATCGTCGTCGGCGAGGACGAGACGGCCGAGGTCGGCTCGAAGCTCGCCGTCATCGGCGCCGCGGGTGCGGCACCGGCCGCGCAGCCCGCGCCGTCCCAGCCCGAGCCCGCGCAGGAGCCCGAGCCCCAGCCCGCGCAGCAGCAGGCCCCGGCGCCCGCTCAGCCGAAGGCGGAGCCCGCTCCCCAGCAGGCACAGCCCAAGCCCGCACCGGCGCCCACGCCGGCTCCGGCTCCGGCTGCCGCACCGGCGGCGCCCGCCCCGGCCGCGTCGGAGAACGAGGGCGCGTACGTCACGCCGCTCGTCCGGAAGCTCGCGAGCGAGCAGGGCGTGGACCTCTCCTCGGTCAAGGGCACCGGCGTCGGCGGACGCATCCGCAAGCAGGACGTCGTCGCCGCCGCGGAGGCGGCCAAGTCGCAGGCGGCGGCCGCGCCGTCCGCCGCGTCCTCCGCACCGCGCTCGCCGAAGCTCGAGCCGTCACCGCTGCGCGGCCAGACGGTCAAGATGCCGCGCATCCGCAAGGTGATCGCGGAGAACATGATGAAGGCGCTGCACAACCAGGCGCAGCTGTCCACCGTGGTCGAGGTGGACGTGACGCGTGTGATGCGGCTGCGGCAGCGGGCCAAGGAGTCCTTCGCCGCACGTGAGGGCGTCAAGCTCTCCCCGATGCCCTTCTTCGTGCAGGCGGCGGCGGAAGCGCTGAAGGCCCACCCGTCGGTCAACGCGCGCCTCAACGACGACGGCACGATCACCTACCACGACGTCGAGAACATCGGCATCGCGGTGGACTCGGAGAAGGGCCTGATGGTCCCCGTCATCAAGGAGGCGGGGAACCTCAACCTGGCCGGCATCGCCCGCAAGACGGCGGAGCTGGCCAAGAAGGTCCGCGAGGGCGGGCTCGGCCCGGACGACATGTCCGGCGGCACGTTCACGATCAGCAACACCGGTTCGCGCGGCGCGCTGTTCGACACGGTCATCGTGAACTACCCGCAGGTCGCCGAGCTCGGCATCGGCGCCACCGTCCGCCGTCCGATGGTCATCGACCACCCGGAGCTCGGCGAGACGATCGCCATCCGGGACATGGTCTACCTGACCCTCTCCTACGACCACCAGCTGGTCGACGGAGCGGACGCCGCCCGCTACCTCGGCGACGTCAAGGCCCGCCTGGAGGCAGGCGAGTTCGAGGGCGAACTGGGTCTCTGACCCGGCGCGCCCGGGCGCACTGCGCGCGGCGGCCCCGTCCGTACGGCTCCGGCCGGCACGGCCGGAGCCGCCGCCGTTGTGCGGGGTGCCGCTCTTCCGTGCCTCACCCGCGACCCGGGCGACAGGTACCAGACGCCGGACGACTTCCTCCGAGAGCTGAGGTCGACCCCTGAGGCGTCGACCCCGGAGGCGTCAACGCCTGAGGCCTCGTCCCCTGAGGAAGAGGGCCGGTAGGGCCCGTCCCCGCTGTGTCGAGCGGCCGGAACATCCGCCCCACTCCCCGCATTTGTTCCTGAACGTACGCGCTAGGGTGTCGGGCGGGCGTTCCGCGCCGTTCGCCCCGGACGCCGGACGCGCCCTTCAGCGGTGCGGGGGCCACGGCCGGCCGACACCGCGTCCCGGGCCGCGAGGGAACACCGCATGCTGCGCATCCACTTCACCCCCACCGACCTCGCGCGCACGCACGTCGCGGAGGGACCCGACCCGCTCTGGGAGGTGGTCTTCAGCCTCCACATGCTGCGCGCCCGCTACGGCCGGGTGCCGTTCGCCGAGTGGCGCAGGGACGTACGGGCCGACCTGCGGCGCCACGGGAACACCGACGAGGTGCGGCAGTTGCTGCCCCTCGTCCCCGACGCCAGCTACTTCCCCGACTTCCTCACGCCGCCCGAGGGGCTGCTGGGACTGGAGGAAGGCGTCGAGGCCATCGTCGCGACGCCCCGCGGGCGGATCGACCACGAACTCGGCATCCTCAACGAGCGTGTGGGCGCGCCCAGTTGGTCGCGGGAGCTGACCGACCGCGCGCCGCACGCGCGCCGGCGCCTCGGCACGATGATCTCCGGCTACCACGAGCGTGCGCTGGCCCCCTACTGGCCCGCGATCCAGCGCCGCGCCGCCGCCGACCGGGCGGTGCGGACGAGGGCGCGGCAGACGGGCGGAGTCGGGGGCGTGCACGGCCTGCTGGCCGGCTTCCGGCCGGCGATGCGCTGGCGTCCGCCCGTCCTGGAGATACCCGCGCACCCCGTGGACCGCGACCTGCATCTCCAGGGGAGGGGGCTGCTGCTCGTGCCCTCCCAGTTCCTGTGGAGCAGGCCCGTGCCCCTGGCCGACCCGGACCTGCCGCCCACCGTTCTGTACCCGCTCGACCGCGACCCGGACTGGATGAAGCCGGCGCCCCACGGCGGCGCAGGAGCTGCGGGCGATCCGCTGGCCCGTCTGCTGGGCTCGACACGGGCGCGGGTGCTGCGCGCGGCGGTGACCGTTCCCAACACGAGCGAACTCGCCCGGCACGTCGGCATCTCGGCCTCGGCGGCGAGCCAGCACGCGGCGGTGCTGCGCGAGTCGGGGCTGCTCGTGAGCCACCGGCACGCCAACAGCGTCTTCCACCAGCTCAGTTCACTCGGCTCCGCGCTGCTCCGGCAGACGGGGAAGGAGAGCGCGGCGGAGCCCTGAAGCGGAGGCCGCGGCGGAGCCCTGAAGCGGAGCAGTGACGGCGGGGTCGCGCGTCAGCCCGTCTCCCGGCCGGTTGCGCGACGCCCCTGCCCGCGGTTGCGTACGGGCAGGGGCGTTTCCACGGGCGGCAGCCCGAACCTGCTTGCCGTTCTCGGGCTCTGCGCCGCCAGAGCGGAGGCCGGCCGGGACGGACCCCCAGGTCTTCCCGGCCTCGCCTCGCTGCTCCCCCCTTTTCCGGGACGACGTGCGACGTACGTCCCGTATACGAGGACTGTGCCGGAGGGCGGACGTGCTGACCATTGTGTTGTAGTCAGAGACACAACACCCTGGTCGCAGGCGCGAGTTGGCGTCGTCCGCCGCAAGCGGGCAGCTCCCGCGGGCTTCGGACGCGGGCGGGAGGGCAGTCACCGGCGGGCGATCACGGCGTACCGCTCGTCCGTCACGGGACGGCCCCAGAGCACGGAGTTGCCGCTGAGGGATTCGACGCGGAGGTCCGAGACGAGCGGGCGCATCGCCGCTGCCAGCCGCTCCGCCCGTACGCCGCCGTGCCACGGCAGCTCCTCCGCCCCCGCGACGTACGGCACTCCGCTCCGCCCGGATTCGCGCCAGCGGCCCTCCACCAGGATGAGCTGCCCGCCCGGCAGCAGCCGGGACGTCCACTCCCGCAGGGCGGCATCCGGATCCGGCAGGGTCCAGAGCAGGTGCCTGGCCAGCACCGCGCCGAACCGCTGCTCACCCGTGGGAGGCCGCATAGCGTCCCCCACGAGGAACCGGGCGCCGAGCCCGGCCGATTCCGCCTTCAGCCGGGCCCGCTCGACCATCCGCGGCGCCAGGTCGACTCCGGTGACCCGGTGCCCGTCCGCGGCCAGCAGCAGGGACAGCGAGCCGGTGCCGCATCCGGCATCGAGGATGTCGGCCGGCTCGGACGGCAGCCAGGCACGCAGCAGCCGGCCCCACTCGGAACGGACGTCCTCGGCCAGCAGCCCGTGATCGGGCTCCTCGTCGAAGTCCGCCGCGGCGGCGTCCCAGTAGGCGGTGATCGAAGCAGCGTGTGAGGTCATGCCGGGACTCTGGCAGGGACCACCGACACCGCCGCCGGGCGCCGATCCGGTCGGTCGGCCGGGACCGGTCGACGGGTTTCAGCGCACGTAGTTCTTGAGGACGTCCGTCTCCAGCTCGATCCCGACCGGCTCGGGCAGCGTCACCGCTTCTCCGAAGCGGGCGGTGTGCACGTCGCGGTAGCGGGCGCCCTCCCGATCCGGGCAGCTGTGCACGACGACGGTGCAGGAGTCCCGGTCGATCAGCAGATAGACGGGGACGCCCGCTGCCGCGTAGGCGGGGGGCTTCTCGACGCGGTCCCGCCGGTCGGTGTCCTCGTCGTACGAGGTCACCTCCACGACCATCAGGACCCCCTCCGGGTCCGCCCACTCACCCTGGCCGGCGAAGTGCGCGACGGGCGCGAGCGCGCCGTCGGCACGAGCACGGCCGTTGCGATACGAACCGACCCGCAGTCCGCGTTCCGGATGCAGGTCGAGATCCGGGCGGGCCTGGATGCACTGCCTGAGCAGCCACATCGTGATGGTGTCGTGGTCCCCGTCAGGCATGCTCTTGACCCCGATCCGCCCGTCGACGAACTCCAACATGACGGTCTCGGGTGCCTTGGAGGCGATCTCCTCGAACTCCTCCACCTGCATCTGAGACGTGCGTTCGGCCATAACCGTCATGGTGTACCCCCTTCCGCATGAAGGCCAGTATCGACAGAGCGGAACCGGCGTCACGGGCTGGGATGCCAGGATCACCAGCACGGGTGACCCTGGCCCGCCGGGCGGCCCGGCCCCTCCGGTGTCGCGCGGGGCTGTGCGGCAGTTGCGTCCCGGCAGCGCGTGAAGACCTGTCGGCGCACGGCGAACGGTTCGCGCGGCGGTGGCGAAGTCGCACGGCCGTCCGGCGAGACTGCGCGGGACCCGACTGCCGCAGGCCGGTCCACACCGGCCGGCGCGCCATCGGCGAGCGCGTGCCGCTCGTCCGGGTTCTGGTCCCGACTGCCCGTCCCGACCGCCCACGGAGGACGTCCCGTGGTGGATCCGGCCCGCGCGGCCGTGACCGTCACCGGCCCGGCGCGGTGGCTTCGGGCCCCTCGCGGCAGGGCGGCCTGCCGGAGCGCGGTGAAGACCACACGCGTACGGGGCGCTCCGCCCACCCGCGGGGCCGTATTGTCGAGGCACCCTCCCGCTCGCGGCCGCAGCCGCCAGGCCCTCCGGGCGCCGGATGCCGTCGCGCGGGGAGGCAGCAGCCGGAGCCCGCCGTCCGGAACCGCCGAGAGCCCCGCTCAGAAGGAGGCCGCGCCTGTGACCTCGCCCCCCTCTCCGCTGCCCCTCGCGCACTCGCTGCGCGAGCAGATCCGCGAGCACATCGTGGAGGGCATCGTCAGCGGCCGGTGGCAACCGGGAGAGCGGATCGTGGAGCGGCGGATCGCGGTGGAGCTGGAGGTCAGCCAGACGCCGGTACGGGAGGCGCTGCGCGAACTGGAGGCGCTGCGGCTGATCGAGTCGGCGACGAACAAGGGAGTGCGCGTACGGGAGTTGTCGGCCGCCGACCTGGAGGAGATCTACCCCGTGCGGGCGGGTCTGGAGCAGATCGCGGCCGAGCTCGCCGCTCCGCGCCTCGCGGGCGACGCGTCGGCGCTCCTGCCGCACGTCGAGGCGCTGTACGAGGCGGACCGGGCAGGTGACGGGGAGGCGCAGGTGCGGCACACCGTCGCCTTCCACCGCGAGATGGTGCGGGCCGCCGGCAACAGCGTGCTGCTGCACACCTGGGAGTCGCTGGGCATCGAGGTGTGGACGGCGCTGTCGATCCGCTGGCTGGGCACGGTGCAGCAGTCCTACGCGGAGGAGCACGAGGCCGTGATGGAGGCGTTCCGGCGCCGCGACCCCCGTATCGCCGAACTGGTCAAGGCGCACGTCCTCGGCTGCGCGCCCGCGCCCCGCGGGGCGGGCGCCGGCTGACGCCCGTCCCGTACGGTCCCGCGACAGGAGGAGGCATGGCCGCACCCGATCCGCACATCCATGTCGAGTCCGGGGTGGTCCGCCGGAACGCCGCCGTCCGGGACCTGATGGCGTCCACGTTCGGCCTGGCGGGCGATCTGCCCAGCCGTGTCACGACCGGATGCGGGACGCGGGTGCCCTATGCGATGACCTCGCCGCGTCCGGAGAGCGTCACCTGCCTCGCGTGCCGCGAGCACGCACGGCAGGCGCATCTGCGCTTCGCGGAGGAGGTGGCGCGTCTGGGCGGCATGCCGGGGTCGACGATCACCCACGGCGAGGCGGAACTGGCCGCCGAGCAGCACCGCGGGCTCGCGGCGCGGTACTCCGCAACGGAGGACTGACCTCCCCCGCAGGCCCAGGGCCGTCCCGGAACGGAGGGGGCGCGTCGACCCCCGCACCGGCTTCGTGGTCTGCTGGCGTCACGTACGTGGAGGCGCGAGAGTTCCGGAGGCCGGGTGTCCGCATCATCCCGTGAGTCAGCACCGTCCGCCGGGGCCGCGGGGCCCCAGCCCCCTCCCGGGGAGCAGGCCGAAGTGGCCGCTTTTCACCGCTCGTTGGGGCTGGACTCCCTCATCGACGTGCACACGCACTTCATGCCGCAACGGGTCCTGGCGAAGGTGTGGGCGTACTTCGACTCGGCCGGTCCGCTCGTCGGACGTCCCTGGCCCATCGCCTACCGGCGGGACGAGGAGCAACGGCTGCGGCTGCTGCGGGACTTCGGCGTACGCGCCTTCACCTCCATGCTCTACCCGCACAAGCCGGGCATGGCCCGCTGGCTCAACGACTGGGCCGCCGACTTCGCCGCACGCACGCCGGACTGCCTGCACACGGCGACGTTCTACGCGGAGCCGAGCGCGGCCGGCGACGTGCGGCGCGCCCTGGAGCAGGGCGCCCGGGTCTTCAAGTGCCATCTCCAGGTCGGTGCGTTCGACCCCAACGACCCGTCGCTGAAGGAGGTCTGGGGGACGCTGGCCGAGGCGGGGGTCCCGGTGGTGACCCACTGCGGTTCGGGACCTGCGCCGGGCCCCTTCACCGGGCCCGGCCCGATCGCGTCGCTCCTCGCCCGGCACCCCCGACTGCCGCTGGTGGTGGCGCACTTGGGGATGCCCGAGTACGAGGACTTCCTCGGCCTGGCCGAGCGGTACGAGCGCGTCATGCTCGACACCACCATGGCGTTCACCCCGTTCGCGGAGGCGGAGGCGCCGTTCCCCCGCGCCGCCCTGCCCCGGCTCGGCGCCCTCGCCGACCGGGTGCTGTTCGGCTCGGACTTCCCCAACATCCCGTACCCGTACGCCGAGGCGCTCCGCTCCCTGGAACGTACGGGGCTCGGCGCGGACTGGCTCCGCGCCGTGTGCCACGACAACGCGGCACGCCTCTTCGGTCTCCGAGCGGTGTGAAGCCCCGTCTCTGCGTGCTGCCGGACCGGTTCGTGGCCGGCGGGCAGATCCACCGTGATCGCCGGTGCGCATGCCGTGCCTCCGGAGTCAGCCCTCGGCCTTGATCTTCTTCATGGTGAGCTGGGACTCCAGGCGCAGGACGGCGGGGTGGCCCGTGAGCTTGTCCATGAGAAACGACTCGTAGGCGGCGTTGTCCGCGACGGCCACACGGACGAAGTAGTGAGGGCTGCCGTACATGCGGCGGAGTTCGACGACTTCGTCGTGCGCCGCGATGGCGGCCTCGAACTCCTCGATCGTTTTCCGGTCCTGAGCGTAGATCTCGACGTTGACGAGGACGTCCATGCCGCGGCCTGTCGCCTCCGGGTCGATGACGGCCCGGTAGCCGGTGATGACGCCGGTCTCCTCCAGCCGCTTCACCCGACGCAGGCACGGGGGCGGCGTCAGGCCCACGCGCCTGGCGAGTTCGACGTTGGTCAGCCGACCGTCCTGACGCAAGTGAAACAGAATTTCTTCATCGATCGCATCCAGAGGCACTTCATTGCTCACAGGGGCATCATACGACCGTTATCAGTAACCAAATGAGGCGTATTTCTTTCTAGCATTGCGGCATGGGAAAACATCCGGTCGGGATCACCGACCCTCCCAGGTCTGCGGGCTCACCGTGCCGGAGGCAGTCAGAGATACCTGCCGCCCTGAAGGACTCCCTGTCAGTGGGCTTGGGCCTGCTGCCGATGGGACTGGCCTTCGGCACGCTTGCCACCCATGCCGGGCTGCCCTGGTGGACCGCGCCCCTGTTCTCCGCAGTGATGTACACAGGCACGCTGGAGTTCCTGCTCGTCCCCATGGTGCTGTCGGGAACACCGCTGGCGACTGTCGGAATGACGGCACTACTGGTCAACGGCCGGCATGTGTTCTACGCGCTGTCCTTCCCCCTGCACCGCGTGAACGGACGCCTCGCCAAGCTCTACAGCACCTTCGCGCTGAGCGACGAGGCGTACGCCATGACGACAGGCGCACGAGCCGCCACCTGGTCGAGCAAGCGCACCGTGGCCTTTCAGTCGTTCAACCACCTGTACTGCGTCGCCGGAGCCGTCGCCGGGTCGCTGCTCGGCTCACTGATCCCGCCACGCGTCACGGGCCTGGACTTCGCCATGACCGCGCTGCTCGTCGTGCTGGCCCTGGACGCTGTCCGCGACCGGCGAGGCGACCTTCCCACCCCGGCCCTCGCCCTGCTGGCCGCGCTCCTCGCCCGCCTGCTCGTACCGGGGCAGATGCTGCTGACCGCCTTCTCCCTGTTCACCGCCGCCCTGCTGATCCGGCATCTCGCGACCCGCACGAGGCCCGCCCATGCCTGACGCCCGCTACCTGCTCGCCGTCGCCGCCACCTGCTGTGTGATCACCTGGGGGCTCCGCGCGCTGCCCTTCACCGCTCTGACCGCGCTGCGTTCCAGCGGCGCCGTGAGATACCTCAGCACCCGCATGCCGGCCGGCGTGATGGTGATCCTGAGCATCTACACGCTGCGCGCGCTTCCGCTGACCCACGTGCGGGCCGTCGCACCCCTGGCGGGCCTGGCGGTCACCGTCGCACTGCACCTGTGGCGCCGGAACGCCCCCCTCAGCGTCTTCGCCGGCACGGCCGTCTGCGTCACCCTGTCCAGCACGATCCTCGCGCCCTGACCGCGCCGGCACGCGACGACTACCGTCGCGTGCCGACTTTCGAGCGGACACCGCGTGCCGACTTTCGTGGCACGGAATGCCAATCTCGTTCGGAGCTTTGATCGATCATCGATCGCGGGAGTACAGTCCAATCGCCGGGTCGCTCTGTCCTGCCCTTCAGGCACCCGCCCACATCCCCACACCCCCCGTCCACCCGTACGGAAGGTGGCCACCATGCCCCGCCCCGCACGCAACCAGCCGAGCGAGCTCGATCAGCTCCCGGACCGCGACCCGCAGGAGACCGCCGAGTGGCGGGAATCGCTGGACGCGGTGACCGAACACGCAGGTCCCGAGCGGGCCGCGTACCTCGTGCGGCGAGCCGTGGACCACGCCCGGGACAGCGGGCTCCGCGTGCCGGGGCTGCTGGAGACGGACTACGTCAACACCATCCCCACCTCGGCCGAACCGGACTTCCCCGGCGACGAGGCAATGGAGTCCCGCATCACCGCCTGGAACCGCTGGAACGCCGCCGCGATGGTCACCCGCGGCAGCCGGTACGGCCTGGGCGGGCACATCGCGACCTTCGCCTCCGCGGCGTGGCTGTACGAGACCGGCTTCCAGCACTTCTTCCGCGGCAAGGACGGCCTCGGCGCCGCCCAGGCCGGGGGCTCGGGCGACCAGCTCTACATCCAGGGCCACGCCTCCCCCGGCATCTACGCCCGCGCCTTCCTCGACGGCCGGCTCACCGAGGCCGGCCTCGACCGCTTCCGCCAGGAGGCCGCCGGCGGCGGCCTGCCCTCCTACCCGCACCCCCGGCGCCTTCCGTGGCTGTGGGAGTTCCCGACGGTCTCCATGGGCCTCGGCCCGATCAACGCCGTCTACCAGGCGCGGTTCAACCGCTATCTGACGAACCGCGGCATCAAGGACACCTCCGGCTCCCACGTGTGGGCCTTCCTCGGCGACGGCGAGATGGACGAGCCCGAGTCGACCGCCGCCCTCGCCCTTGCCGGGCGCGAGCAGCTCGACAACCTCACCTTCGTCGTCAACTGCAACCTCCAGCGCCTGGACGGGCCGGTACGGGCCAACTTCAAGATCGTGCAGGAGCTGGAGGCGCAGTTCCGCGCCGCCGGCTGGAACGTCGTGAAGTCGCTGTGGGGCAGCGCCTGGGACGAGCTGCTGCGGCTCGACACCTCGGGCGCCCTGGTGAAGCGGCTCCGCGAGGTGCCGGACGCGCAGTTCCAGACGTACGCGACCCGCGACGTCCCCTACATCCGCGAGCACTTCTTCGGTGCGGACCCGCAACTGGCGGAGATGGCGCGGCTGTTGAGTGACGACAAGATCGCCACCTGCTTCCACGGCTCACGCGCCGGCCACGAGCCGCGCAAGGTGTACACGGCCTACAAGGCCGCCGTGGAGCACGAGGGCGCCCCCACCGTGATCCTCGCGCAGACCGTGAAGGGCTGGACGCTGGGTCCCGGCTTCGAGTCCCGCAACGCCAACCACCAGATGAAGAAGCTGTCGGGCAAGGAGTTCCGCGCGATGCGGGACCTGCTGGAGCTGCCCATCCCCGACAGCAAGCTGGACGACGAGCTGGTGCCGTACGTGCACCCCGGCCCCGACTCCCCCGAGGTGCGCTACCTCCAGGAGCGCCGTGCCGCACTCGGCGGCCCCGCCCCCGCCCGCAAGGTGCACCCGGTGGGCCTGCCGGAGCCCGCGGCGAAGCCGTTCGCGGCGCTCGACAAGGGGTCCGGGAGCCAGGAGATCGCCACGACCATGGCGTTCGTGCGGCTGGTCAAGGACCTGATGAAGGAGAAGGAGAGCGGCAGGCGGTGGGTGCCGGTGGTGCCCGACGAGGCGCGCACCTTCGGCATGGAGTCGCTGTTCCCGTCCGCAGGCATCTACTCCCCGCTCGGCCAGAACTACGACCCCGTGGACCGTGACCAACTCCTGTACTACAAGGAGGCGTCGGACGGTCAGATCCTCAACGAGGGCATCACGGAGGCCGGTTCGCTGGCCGACTTCACGGCCGCCGCCACGTCGTACGCCACGCACGGCGAGCCGATGATCCCCTTCTACATCTTCTACTCGATGTTCGGCTTCCAGCGCACCGGCGACCAGTTCTGGTCCCTGGCCGACCAGTTGGGCCGCGGTTTCGTCATCGGCGCGACGGCCGGACGTACGACCATGACGGGCGAGGGCCTGCAGCACGCCGACGGCCACTCCCCGCTGCTGGCCTCCACCAACCCGGCCGTCGTCACCTACGACCCGGCCTTCGCCTACGAGGTCGGCTCCATCGTCAGGGACGGGCTGCGCCGCATGTACGGCCCCGATCCCGCGGCCCACGAGGACCTCCTGTACTACCTCACGGTCTACAACGAGCCGAAGGCGCAGCCCGCCAAACCGGAGGGCGAGGGGGTCGAGGAGGGCATCCTCAAGGGCCTCTACCGCTTCAAGGAGGGCACCGCGCCCCGCGAGGACTCCCCGGCCGTCCAGCTGCTGGCCAGCGGCACCGCCGTCCACTGGGCGCTGGAGGCGCAGCGGATGCTGGCCGAGGAGTGGGACGTGCGGGCCGACGTGTGGTCGGCGACGTC
Source organism: Streptomyces sp. WMMB 714 (assembly GCF_900090125.1). Taxonomy (NCBI): domain Bacteria; kingdom Bacillati; phylum Actinomycetota; class Actinomycetes; order Kitasatosporales; family Streptomycetaceae; genus Streptomyces; species Streptomyces sp. WMMB 714. The sequence continues at coordinate 58,789 of NZ_FMHJ01000005.1, read as the reverse complement.
CTGGAACGAGCTGCGCCGGGACGCGCTGGAGTGCGACGCGGCGCAGCTGCGCGGCGAGGAGCGGGTCCCGTACGTCACGCGGGTGCTGGAGGACGCTCCCGGCCCGGTGCTCGCCGTCAGCGACTGGATGCGGGCCGTCCCGGACCAGATCAGCCAGTGGGTGCGGCAGGACTGGACGTCGCTGGGCACCGACGGCTTCGGGCTCTCCGACACCCGCGAGGCCGCACGCCGGTACTTCGGGGTGGACGCGGAGTCGGTCGTGGTGGCGGCGCTGGCCCAGCTCGCGCGGCGGGGCGAGGTCAAGCGCGAGACGGTGCGGAAGGCGTCGGAGACGTACGGCTTCGGAACGGCCTGACGTCCTGACGGCCGCGACGTACGGCGTCCGCGTACGGCCGAGGCACGCGGCGGGCGCCGTCCGGAGCCCGGCCCGCACGGGGCGGTTCCCGCACGCCTCGCGGCGGAGGCGGGACCGCCCGGCACGGCGGTTCCCGCTGCCGCGGGCCGGCGGCAGAATGCTGCCATGCGCGCCTCCCGGCTGATCAGAATGGTGCTGCTGCTGCAGACCCGCGGTGCGATGACGGGCGCCGAACTCGCCGCGGAACTGGAGGTGTCCGAGCGCACGGTCTCCCGGGACGTGCTCGCCCTGTCGGAGGCGGGCGTCCCCGTCTACGCGGACCGCGGGCGCAGCGGCGGCTACCGCCTCGTCGGCGGCTACCGGACCCGTCTGACGGGGATCGCGCGCGGCGAGGCCGAGGCGCTCTTCCTCTCCGGAGTGCCGTCCGCGCTGCGCGACATGGGCCTCGCGGACGCCGCGTCGGCGGCCCGGCTGAAGGTCTCCGCAGCACTGCTGCCGGAGCTGCGCGACGCCCCGCGGACCGCGGCCCAGCGCTTCCATCTCGACGCCCCGGGCTGGTGGCGGGCGCCGGAGGCGGCGCCGCGGCAGCTTCCCGCGCTCGCCGAGGCTGTGTGGGACGACCGCCGCGTACGCGTGCGCTACCGGCGCCGGGGGGACGACGTGGAACGCGAGCTCGAACCGTACGGGCTCGTACTCAAGGCCGGCGTCTGGTACTTGGCCGCCCGGGTGGTGGACGGGGGCGACCGGCGCGTGTACCGGGTGGACCGGGTCGAGGGCGTCACGAGCGGCGGACGCTTCGAGCGCGACGAGGACTTCGACCTGCCCGCGTTCTGGGCCGAGCGGTCCGCGGCGTTCGCGAGGTCGATCCTGCGCGACGAGGTGGTGCTGCGGCTGACGCCCGCCGGACGGCAGAGTCTGCGGCACGTGACCGACCGTGTCGCAGCCGAGGAGGCGCTGGCGAAGGCGGAGCCGCTGCCGCCGGGCCGGGGCTCCGCGGAGCCCCGGCGCGACGCGCGTGGTGCGGAGGACGCCGGAGAGGCAGGGCGCGGGGGCTCGGCAGCGGCCCGGTCCGCGGAGGACGGGGACGTCCGGGTGGTGCTGGCCGTGGAGTCGCTGGACGTCGCCGAGTCGCAGCTGCGCGCCCTCGGCCCGGAGTGCGAGGTGCTCGAACCGCCCGCGCTGCGCGCCCGGTTCGCGGACGCGGCGCACCGTATGGCCGCGCTGTACGGGGACCGCCCGCGGGACGCGGCGCGGCCGGGCGACGGCGTCTGACGGGGAGGGGCCGCGAGCCGGGTGCGCACCGCCACCTCCGGGACGCCGGGCCGGCACGGGGGCCAGGAGCCGGGCCCGCGTCCCCAGTTGGAGATCATCGGCGACGAGGACGTGGACGTGGGCGAGGCGGGCGTGGACCAAGTCGAAGGGCCCGGTGGGGGGTTCGTCGAGGGCGACGTCGTGGCGGAGCGCTTCCACGCCCTCCGCCGCGGCCGTCCTCGTCCAGGACACGTCGAGGTCGGTGGCGAGGACGCGCCCGGCAGGCCCGACGCGCCGGGCCGGGGCGGATCAGCGGCAACCGGTGACGTCGGCCGGTCTGCCCTGCTGCTCGACCTCCGTGAGGTAGCGCCACGCGTCCGGCGCCGACCCGTCGACGTCGGTGAATCCGTACTCCCTGGCGAGGCCGCCGCTGGAGAGCGACCGGCCGTTGAACCGGGCCACGCCGGGGTCCGATGCCAGCGCGGCGACGGCCCGGCCGACGTACGCGGGCGACTCCGAGATCGCGAAGTGCGGGTCCTGGGCCGTGCCTTCGCGCCAGTTCTCCTCCGTCACCCTGAACGCGGTGTCGAGCATGGCCTCCGACCGCAGCCAGCCCGGCGTGACGCAGACGGCGCAGGCCCCGTGTGCGGGTAGCTCCTCCGCGAGTCCCAGCGTCATTCTCAGCGGGCCGTACTTGGCCAGGTCGTAGTAGAAGGGCTTCCGGTAGCGGGTGTTGAACTCGGCCGTGCCGTCCGTGACTTCGACGACGAGGCCGCCGGGGCGGCGGATCAGCAGCGGGATGGCGTACCGGCTGGTGACGATGTGGGACTCCACGGAGAGCCGCAGGACGCGCAGGCCGGCGTCCAGGTCGTGCTCCCACATCTTCTTGTCCCACTCGACGAGGTGGTCGCCGCCCCAGATGTCGTTGACGAGTACGTCGAGGCGGCCCTGCTCGCGGTCGATCCGCTCGACGAGCTCCCGCACCTGCCCGGGTTCCAGGTGGTCGGTGGGCACGGCGACGCCGTGGCCGCCCGCCTCGCCGACCAGCTCGGCGGTGCCCTCGACGGTCTCGGACGCCCGGCCGATCTCGCTGACGTGGTCGCGGGTGGTCCGGCCCGTCACGTAAACGGTGGCTCCCGCTCTGCCCAGCTCGACGGCCATCGCGCGGCCCGCTCCCCGCGTGGCGCCCGCCACGAGTGCGACCTTGCCGGTCAGCGGTGACGGTGAAGTGCTCATTGCTGTGCCTCTCCGGTGCGTGGACGTACGGCGGCTTCCCGGCGTCCCTGCCCCGGGGCATCCACAGCGCGCGGAGGGGCGCGGAAGTGCGGACACAGGCGTGCGGAGGCAGGCGTGCGGACGCCGCGGAGGCCGCTCGGGCTCTCCCGTGTCCAGCACGTTCGCATGGATACCGGACATCTTCTGTCGTGCTTTTCGGCTGCACCCTCCGCTCGCGCCGGACGCCGCGGCGCGGCCGGGGATGCGACCTGCGGTGAAGGCAGTTCCGTGGGATGGTCACAACAACCGCACATTGAGGTCTTGACGCGCCCCGGTAACGACAAGGCGGCATCCGAGGGAGTCCGCGTGCGCCGGGCGGGTACAAGGCGGATGCTGTGTTCGTGATGGACGAGACCGAGTTCTGGGCGCTGATCGATTCCACCCGCGAGGACGCCGAGGGCGACCCCGAGGAACAGGCCGAGCTGCTCATCGAGAGGCTGACACAGCTCGATCCGGAAGCCGTCATGTTCTTCGCCCGGCACTTCGAGTCCCGTTACAACCGGGCGAGCCAGTGGGACCTGTGGGCCGCGGCGTGGATCCTGCTGGACGGCGTCAGCGACGACGCGTTCGACGCGTTCCGCTGCTGGCTCATCGGCCAGGGCCGCGAGATCTTCGAGCACGCCGTCCACGACGCCGACTCCCTCGCCGACGTGCTCGAAGGGTTCGACGAGGAGCTGGACGGCGACGCGGAAGACCTCGGGTACGCCGCGGACGAGGCGTACGAGCAGCTCACCGGCGTGATCATGCCGGACCTCGGCCTGCCCGAAGCACCCGAGGACCCTTCCGGCGTCGCGCTCGACCTGGAGGACGACGAAGCGCTCGCCGAGCGGCTGCCCAAGCTCTGGGACCGCTTCCGCGGCTGACCGCCGCTCCGGGCCCTTCCCCGTCAGGCGGGGGTCAGGCGACGGGTCAGGCGGCGGCCAGGCGACGGCCCATCAGCACGTCGTCCACGTACTCGCCGTCGAGCAGGAACTCCTCCGGCAGCACGCCCTCCACGGCGAAGCCCGCCGCCTCGTACAGCCGGCGGGCGGGCGCGTTGTGCCCGAGCACGCGCAGCGTGATCCGCCGTGCGCCCTCTTCCCGCGCCCGCGCGCACGCCGCCTCCAGCAGGGCGCGGGCGACTCCGCGCCTGCGGGCGGCCGTGTCGACGACGAGGCCCTGTATCTGCCTCACATGCGCGTTGCACGCCAGATCCGTCGCCGGCACGAGCCGCAGATAGCCGGCGAGACCCAGGCCGGCGACGTCCGCGACGAGGTAGTGGACCGGCAGATGCGCCGGGTCGAAGAACGGCGCGTACGGCGGACTGGGCGGCGGCTGGACGGAGTGGAGCCTCGACCAGCAGCGCCTGTCGAGCTCCGCGAGGGGAGTCTCGTCGGCCCGGGTCGCGGCGCGCACGGCAAGCTCCGCCGCAGGGGTTCGCGTGTCTGGCATGCGCGCAACCCTGCACCGGCGGCCCGGTCGCCCGCCAGCGGTTACCGGCCGGACCGTCCCCGTCCCGGAACACGAAGTCCCAACAGATGGCCCGCGCCCGGCGCTTCAGCATGGCGGCCCCAGACGGCAGGATGACCTCATGCGTATCGCGGTCACTGGTTCCACCGGCCTCATCGGCACGGCTCTCACACGCTCGCTCCGCGCGGACGGCCACGACATCGTCCGGCTCGTGCGGCGTCCGCCGCAGGAGGCGCGGCGCTACGAGTCCGCGGCCGCCGCAGGTCCGGGCACGGGGGACGGCGGTGCCGGCGGCTCGGCCTCCGGGAGCGCGCAGCGGCCGCCCTCCGAGGTCAGGTGGGACCCCAAGGGTCAGTACGTGCAGGTGGAAGGGCTGGCGGGCTGCGACGCCGTCGTCCATCTGGCCGGCGCGGGCGTGGGTGACCGCCGCTGGACCCCCGCGTACAAGAAGGAGCTCCGCGACAGCCGCGTGCTGGGCACCGCCACCCTCGCGGACGCGCTCGCGTCCCTCGACGAGCCGCCGCGCACCCTGATCATGGGCACCGCGATCGGCTACTACGGCGACACCGGCGACCGCGTCGTGGACGAGAGCGCACCGCCCGGCCAGGGCTTCCTCGCCGACCTGTGCCAGGAGTGGGAGGAGGCGGCCGCCGCCGCGGAGGAGGCGGGAATCCGCACGGTCCACGCACGCACCGGCCTGGTCGTCGCCCGCGACGGCGGCGCCTGGGGCCGGCTCTTCCCGCTGTTCAAGGCGGGTCTCGGCGGGCGGCTCGGCGACGGTACGCAGTACTGGAGCCACATCGCGCTGCACGACCACATCGCCGCTCTGCGCCACCTGCTGGACGACGAGAACCTGAGCGGCCCGTTCAACCTGACCGCCCCGGAGCCCGTCACGAACCGCGAGGTGACCGCCGCGATGGGCCGCGTCCTGCACCGCCCGACCCCCTTCCCGGTCCCCGCGCCGGTGCTGAAGGCGGCCCTCGGAGAGTTCGCCGGGGACGTGCTGGGCAGCCAGCGGGTCGTCCCGAGGCGACTGCTGGATTCGGGCTTCGAATTCGCGTTTCCGGACATCGATGACGCGGTACGCGCCGCACTGCGCTGACGGTACGCACGGACGTCCCGCACAGAGGCCGGCAGCGGTACGCAGCGGGATCCCGGCAGGTCAGGTGCCGGGTCCCGGGGCCGGCCGCACCGCACGGCGAGGCGTCCGCGACGTGCTGCGGCTGCGCACCGAAGCGGTGTGCGACCGGCGTGCGTCCGTGCTCTGCCCGTGTGCCACTGACCGCAACCTGACCGCTGCGTAGAGTCCTGAACTCCACGGTTCACTCGCGCTGGTTCGGGGCAGGACGACCGCAGGACGGCCCCGCACCGCGCGCCGACCACGGGAGGCACCGTGCACTCCAGCGACACTGCACGCTCCGGACCCCCTCTCACCCCGGACGCCGATGTCGTCGTCATCGGTGCCGGCCTCGCCGGTCTCGCGGCGGCCCACCACCTGACCCGGGCCGGGCTGCACGTCACCGTTCTGGAGGCCGCTTCCCGCGTGGGCGGCCGGATGGCCACCGAACGCGTCGACGGCTTTCTGCTGGACCGCAGCGGGCGGCTGCTGTGCCCCGACTGGCCCGAGTTCGCACGGCTGCCCGCGCTGGCGGAGCTGGAGCTGCGGCACTTCGCACCCGGTGCGCTGCTGCGCGCCGACGGGCGCACGCACCGCGTCGGCGACCTGCAGCGCGTGAACGGCCGCCGCACGGCCCGCTCCGCCCCGGCACAGCGCGCCGGAGGGCCGGACGCCGCCGCGGGAGGGGTCGGGGCGGCGGAGCCGAGCGTCCGTACGGGACGCACGGGAGCCGGCGGACGGTTCGACGAGCGCGCGGACCGTGCCGAGCGTCCGACGCGGGCCGAGCGTGCCGCGCGGGCGGAGAGGGCCGCGCGGGCCGAACGCGCCGACCGGCGGCGCACGAGGGGCGCACTGACCACCGCGCGCGCCCTCACCAGCGCCCGCAGCCGCGCCGCCGTGACCGGCGCCCTCGACACCGCCCGGCTGCGCAACGCGCTGGCCCGGTTCGCCGCCATACCCTCCGACCGGCTGCTGGCCCGCACCGAACTCCCCGCCGCCCAGGCCCTGTCGACGCGCGGCCTGCCCGCCCGCACGGTCGGCTCGCTCGTACGCCCGCTCCTCGCGGCGCTGCTCTCGGACCCCGCCCTGACGACCTCCAGCAGGGTCGCCGACCTGGCACTGCGCGGCTTCGTGCGGGGCGGCTGCTGCGTGCCGGCGGGAGGCATGGCGGCGGTGCCCGATCTGCTGGCCTCCGCACTGCCCCCGGGCACCGTACGTACGGACGTGCACGTCCTGTCCGTCACCACCAACTCCGTCACCACGCGGGACCACGGCACGCTCGCCTGCCGCGCCGTCGTGGTGGCCACCGACGCCGCCGACGCGGGCGAGCTGCTGCCCGGCCTCCGCGTGCCCGGATTCCACCCCGTGACGGTGCTGCACCACGCCGTCGACGAGCCGCTGCCGCTGTCCCCCTCCCTGCTGGTGGACGGCGACGCGGAACGGCACGGGCCGGTCTCGCACACCTGGGCCGCCTCCGCGGTCGACCCGGCGCGAGCGCCGTCCGGGTGCACCCTGATCACGTCGGTCGTACTGGGGGACGCCGCGGCCGATCCGGTCGCCGTGCTGGACAAGGCCTCCCGTCCCCAACTGGGCGCCCTGCACGGCGTTCCCGCGGACCGCTGGACCCTGCTGGCGGCCCACCAGGACGCGCGTGCGGTGCCGGCCATGCCCGCACCGCACGACATGCGCCGGCCCGTGCGCGTGCTCTCCGGCCTGTACGTGTGCGGAGAGCACCGCGACACCAGCACCGCCCAGGGCGCGCTCGTCTCGGGACGGCGCGCGGCGAGCGAGGTCCTGAGGGACTTCGGGATGCCGCTGCCGGGCGCGGGGAGCGCGTCGCGGCCCGCTCCGGGAAGCCGCTCGCACGCGGCCGCCTGACGGCGGCGGAGGCGGGCCCGGACGTCACCTCGCGACCCTTCCGGAAAATCGAACACTTCGGCCCCAACTTCCCGTGCGACCAGGGACGTTGGGGCGTTCGATTGTCAGTGCCGACGGGTATTCTGATGACAGAATCCTGGATCAGAGGCCAGGCGGATCACGACACTCATGGAGGTCGCCGATGACCGCAGCGAGCACCCTGACGATCCCGTTGCCGCTCCCCGTGCCGACGTCCCACGCCCAAGTGCCGCTGCCGAAGAAGCGGTTGCCCGCCGGCCGTCCCCGCGAGTGGTACATCTCCCACAACCGCCAGCTGAAGGCGATGCGCCTCGCCATCGCGCTGCTCGACTCCGGCGTCTACACACCGGGGCAGGCGCGGGACGTCACGATACGGCGCACGGCGGCGCGCATCGGCGTCCATCCCCCGTCCGGCACGACGTGCCGGCTGGTGCGTTCGCTGCTGCCGTAGGGCCCGCGCCGAGGCCGCCGGAGCCCCCGCCCCGCGCGGGGGCTCCGGCCGTTCGCCCCATACCCGCGGCCCGCTCGCTCCTCCGCCTCAGCCGTCCTGCGCCTCGCGCCTGCCACGCCACTCGGCCACGACGGCGTCCACGTCGTAGGGGGCCAGATTGAGCGGCGGGCCCGGGAGCGGGCGGCGGAAGGCCTCACGGATCTTCTCGTTGACCCCCTCCACGATCCTCCGCGCCTCCGCCTCCGACCGCGCGCGCGAGGCCGCCTTCAGGGCGTCCTCGGCCTCCTTGCGCAGCGCGAGGGTCGGCGGCAGGTGCGACAGGCCCTCGTCGCGCATCTTCTGCTTCAGCCACCACGACTCGTCGTACGGGGCGTTCGCGTCGCGCAGCGGCTTACCGGCGCCCGGCAGGTTCTCGAAGGCGCCGCGCTCCTCCGCCTCGCGGATCTGCCGGTCGACCCAGGACTCGAAGCTGATGCCCGGTGGTTTGCGCTCGGTCATGTTCCCCGATCCTCCCTCGCCCCGGGCGGCACGGGGCCGCCGTCTGCTCCCGCCCTGTTCGTGATACACCTGTATCATAACGAGCCCGCGGCGAGAGCCGCCACACCCCGAGGGAGAGCCGGTGCCCCGCACCGTCGACCACGCGCAGCGGCGCGCCCAGATCACCGACGCCCTGGTGCGGGTCGCCGCCCGGGAGGGCCTGCACGCGGTGACGATGCGTTCGGTCGCCGCCGCCTCGGGCGTCTCGCTCCGGCTCGTCCAGTACTACTTCGACAGCAAGGCGCAGCTCGTGCGGGCGGCACTGGAGCGGCTGGAGGCGCAGAGTTACGCGCGGTGGGCGGCCCGGCTCGCGGCGCTCTCCCCGGACCCCCCTGCGCGGGCCGTCGTCGAGGCGTGCCTCGCCGAGGCCCTCCCCACCGACGCGGAGAGCCGGGCGTTCCACGTCGTGTGGACGGCGTACGCGAGCCTGGCGATGACGGACCCCTCCCTCGCCGAGCAGCCGTTCGCGGACGGACCGAGACGGCTCGAACGCGAACTCGCCGACGTGCTGGAGCGGGCCCGGTGCGACGGGGAACTGGTGGCGGACGCCGAACCCGCCCACGAGGCCGCCCGGTTGCTCGCGCTCGGCCACGGCCTCGGAACGAGCGTCCTGGTCAGGCAGCGCTCGGCCGACGACGCGGCGGACGTGCTGCGCTACCACGTGGACCGGCTCTTCACCTCCGCCGCGCGGCGCGGCGCCCGGGGCGCGTCCGGACTGCCGGCGCCCCCGTCCTGACCTCGCCCGACGGGTGCCGGGAACGCCGGAACGAGCACCCGATCGAAATCCTTCGCGACGGAATCCCGCACGGCGTAGCGAAGGTCACACGGACGCTCCGGCTGGTGGTTACAGGCCGCAGCGGGCGCCTGGGCGGTGGATCACAGGCAGTGGAGCGCCCTCGATGAAGGATTTCGGCATTGACGCTCTTCCGCCGGGCTGCCTACGGTCTCGCTCGTGATTCCGCGTGCGAGTGCCGACATGATCGATGCGCTGGATCGCCGCATCATCGCGGCGCTCCAGCTCAACGGGCGTGCCCCCTGGGCCGGTATAGCCCGCTGGGCGGGCACGAGTGAATCCACCGCGCAGCGCCGGTTCAACGTCCTGCGCGAGCGCCGGCTGCTCCACGTCGTGGGCGCGGTGGAGCTCGACCGCACGGGCGGGGGCTCCTCCATGCTGGTGCGCGTGCAGGCCCGTCCCGGCAAGGGGCTCGAGCTCGCCGAACTGCTGGCGGAATGCCCGGAGGCGCGCTTCCTCGCCCTCGTGACCGGGACCGCCGACCTCATCGTCGACTTCGTGGCCCGCGACAACGAAGAGCTGCTGCGCCTGCTCTACACCGACCTGCCGGGCGCCCATCTGATCGCCGGTACGGAGCACGTCGCCGTGATCCGCACCTTCTCCTCGGCCGCGCTGTGGGACACCGGACTGCTCCCCGAGGAAGCGGTGGCCGACCTGCGCCCGTCCGCCAGCACGGCCCCCTACGAGCGGGTCGACTGGGACAAGCCGCCGCAGCCGCTCACCGAACTCGAGCGCGCCGTCGTCGGCGAGCTGGCGAAGGACGGGCGGATGCCGGTCACGACCATCGCCCGGAACCTGGGGCGCAACGAGTCCAGCGTCGCCCGGGCGCTGGAGCGGATGGTCGCCCGCGGCTGCCTCCACTTCCGCACCCTGGCGGAGCCCGCGCTGCTGGGGTACGAGGCCGAGTTCATGCTGTGGCTGTCGATCGAACCCGGAAGCCTGGAGGCCGCCGGGCGGCAGCTCGCGAAGCATCCGGGAACGAAGTTCCTGGCCGCGGCGACCGGCCGGTTCAACCTGGTCGGCCACATGGTCCTGCCCCGCCGCACCGACCTCTTCCGCTACACCGACGAGGTCATCGGCGCCCTGCCCGGCCTCAACGCCTCCGACGTCACCCTCCATCTGGTCACACTCAAAGGCGCGTGGACGCGGATGGACCAGTTCGACACCCGCCCCGACGTCCCCGACGACGCCTGAGGCACGGAGCCGCGACATCCGGGCCCCACCCCGGACGGCTCGTGCAGCACCCGAAGCACATCTGAACACCGCCCGCGTACCCGCTTCCCCGACCGGGCTCCCGCGACCGGCCGCCCCACGTCCGTCCCCGCCCTGTCCCCTTGGCCCCACCCTCCCCTGCCCTGCTTCTCCCACCACCCGCTCCCCCACCCCCGTCACCCGACTCCCAGCGAGGAACCATGTCCCCGAACGACCAGCCCTCCCCCGGCCCCGCACCGTCCGGCGGCGCCGCGGGCAGCACGCCCTCCTGGCAGTGGCCCGAATCCGTGTGGCGCGGCCACGCGTCGGCCGTGACCGCCGGCCGCTCGCTCCTGCCCTCCCGCTGGCCGCGGGGCGCGCGGGCAGCGGTGGCGCTCTCGTTCGACAGCGATCACGAGACGATCCCGCTGCGGGACGGGGAGACCAGCCCCGGCCGTCTCGCGCAGGGCGAGTACGGCGCCCGCGTCGGCGCGGGCCGCGTGCTGCGCCTCCTGGAGCGCTACGGCGCCCCCGCCACGTTCTTCATGCCCGCCGTCTCCGCCCTGCTCCACCCCGACGAGGCCCGCCGCTACGTCGGCGAAGGCCACGAGATCGGGGTGCACGGCTGGATCCACGAGCGGAACACGCTGCTCGCCGCGGACGACGAGAGGACGCTCATCGGACGCGCGGTCGAGACCCTCACGGAGATCACGGGCAGCCGGCCCACGGGCATCCGCACGCCCTCCTGGGACTTCTCCGACTCCACCCTGCAGACGATCCTCGACCTGGGATTCGACTACGACTCCTCGCTGATGGCCGACGACGAGCCGTACGAGGTGGTAGCGGCGGGCGCCCCCACCGGTCTCGTCGAGATCCCCGTCGAGTGGATCCGCGACGACGCGCCCTACTTCACGATGGACCGCTTCAACTCGGTGCGGCCCTACACCCGCCCACGCGACGTTCTGGAGATCTGGAAGGACGAGTTCGACGCGGCCTACCGCGACGGCGGCGTCTTCCAGCTCACCATGCACCCGCACGTCATCGGCCACCGCTCGCGTCTGGTGATCCTTCGCGAACTGCTGGACCACATCGCCGCCCACGGCGACGTGTGGTTCGCCACCCACGCCCAGCTGGCCGGGATCGCCCGCGACCAGCTCGACCGTCCCACCTCCCCGGAGACCTCCCGATGAGCACCGACACCTCACCCGCCGCCGGCGGCCCCTCCCCCGCCGCGGCGCCGCACAAGCTGAACCCGGCGCAGCGCAAGGCGATCCTGGCCGGCACGATCGGCAACACCGTCGAATGGGTCGACTGGGCGCTGTACACGATCTTCGTGAAGACCATCTCGGAGGTGTTCTTCCCCAAGGCGGAAGGCGCCGTCGCGCTGCTGTCGACGCTCGCCGTCTTCGCGGTCGGCTTCGTCGTACGGCCGGTGGGCGCCGCCGTGCTCGGTGCGTACGCGGACCGGTTCGGGCGCAAGAAGGGCCTCACGCTGACCGTGGGGCTCATGGCGGGCGCGTCGTTCGTGATCGCGCTGACACCGGGCTACGAGTCGATAGGCGTGGCCGCCCCCGCCGTACTGCTGGTGGCGCGGCTGCTCCAGGGCTTCTCCGCGGGAGGCGAGTTCGGCTCGTCCTCGGCGTTCCTCGTCGAGTCGGCGGCCAAGGGCCGGCGCGCGTTCGCCGGTTCGTGGCAGCAGGTCTCCGTGGGCGGCGGCACGCTCATCGCCTCGCTCCTGGGGACCGTGCTGACCTCGACGCTCGACGACGCCGCGCTGCACTCGTGGGGCTGGCGTGCCGCGTTCGTCATCGGCGGGCTGCTCGGCCTCGTGGGGCTGTGGCTGCGGGTCTCCGTCGAGGACACCGACTCCTTCCACCAGGCCCAGGAGAAGGGGCGCGCGAAGAAGAACCCGCTCACGGCGATGTTCCGGGAGCACCCGGGGGCAGCGCTGCGCGTCGTCGGCATCACCATCGCCGGAACGCTCACGTACTACATATGGATCACCTACCTGCCGACGTACGCCAACGTCGCGACGGGCATCCCGCTGGACAAGGCGCTGCTCTCCCAGACGATCTGCCTGGTCATCTTCATCGCGCTGCTGCCCTTCGTGGGCAAGCTGTCGGACAAGATCGGCCGGAAGCCCACCATGGCGGGATTCGCGGGAGGCTTCGTCGTCCTGGCCTGGCCACTGCTGCACCTGCTGAGCGACAGCTTCGCGAGCCTGTTCTTCGTCCAGCTGACCGGCATGATCCTGATCCTCGGCTACTCCGCCAACTGCGCGGTGATCATGGCCGAGCAGTTCCCGCCGGAGGTCCGCGCCACCGGGATCGCGCTGCCCTACGCGCTGGCCGTGGCCGTCTTCGGCGGCACGGCCCCGTACATCACCACGTGGCTCAACGACGCCGGCCACGGCGATCTGCTGTGGCTGTACGTCTCCGGTGCCGCACTGATCTCGCTGATCGTCTACCTGACGATGCCCGAGACCAACAAGAAGGAGTTCGACTGATGGCGCACGTCCTGGTGACGGGTGCGGCCTCCGGCATCGGACGTGCCGTGGCCGGGGAGTTCGCGTCAGCCGCCGCGGAGGGGCCCGGCACCGTCCTGACGCTCGTCGACGTCGACGAGGAACGGCTCGAAGCGGTGGCGGACCAGTTCGACACCGCGCAGGTGTGCGTCGACCTCGCGGAGGCGGACGGGCCGGAGAGGGCCGTACGGCGGGCGTGGGAGTCGGTCGGCGAGATCGACGTCCTCGTCAACGCCGCGGGCGTCTACCCCTCGCTCGACATGATCGACCTGGACGCCGACGCGTGGGACAGGGTGTTCGCTCTGAACACCCGCGCCCCCGCGCTGGCGACGGCGGCGCTGGCCCGCCGCGCCGTGGCGGCGTCCCGGCCGGCGTCGGTCGTCAACATCTCCTCCGGGGCGGCGCTGCGGGCCCGTCCCGGAGGAGGCCCTTACGCCAGCTCGAAGGCCGCGCTGGAGATGGCCACGCGGGCCGCCGCACTGGAGCTCGGCCCGCACGGCATCCGCGTCAACGCCGTGAGCCCCGGCTTCGTACCGGTCGACAGCTCCTGCAACCCGGTCGCGCCGGAGTACGCGGCGGCGGTCTCGGCGAACCCCCTGGGGCGGCCCGGCACCCCGGCCGACATCGCCCGCGCCGTGCGCTGGATCGCGGGCCCCGACGCCGCGTGGATCACCGGCGAGGTGCTGCGCGTCGACGGCGGCTCGGGGACCGGGGCGAGCCACCTGCCCCGGCTGTGGCCCCCGGACCCCGCTCCGGGCGGCGCACAGGGCGACGGCGGCCGCGGCGAGAGCGGCGGCACGAGCGACAGCGGCAACACCACGGAAGGAAGCGCGACATGAGCGCCGACGCCTACACCGTCGTCGGCGGCGGTGCCATCGGCGGGACCCTGGCCCACAGCCTGGCCCGCGCCGGGCACCCCGTCACCGTCGTCGACAGCGACGCGGACCACGTCGCCGCCATGCGCGAACGCGGCCTGAAGGTCGACCACGGCCACGGCCGGTTCGCCGCCGCCCGCGTCACGGCCGCGACGCCCGAGGAGTTCGACGGGCCGCTGGATCGGGTGCTGCTCGCCGTGAAGGCGCAGGCGACGCGGAGCGCGATGGACTGGATCGCCCCGCGGCTGGCACCCGACGGCTACGTGGTCTCCGTGCAGAACGGGTTCAACGAACCGGTGATCGCCTCGTACGTCGGGGAGAAGCGCACCCTCGCCGCGTTCGTCAACATCTTCGCCGACCTGACGGCGCCGGGAGTCGTACGGGACGGCGGGCCGGGCGCGTTCGTCATCGGAGAGCCGGGCGGCGCACCGGTCTCGGAACGCGTCCGCCGGCTCGTCGACGACCTCCAGGCGTGGGGGCCGGCCCGTGCGAGCGACAACGTCGAGGGCTACCTGTGGGCGAAGGCCGGCTTCGGCGCGATGCTCGCGGCCACGGCCCTCGCCGACGCCTCGATGGCCGACCTGATCGGCCGTCACAGGGAAGCGATGTACGCCGTGGTCGGCGAGGTCTTCGACGTGGCGGAGGCGGCCGGCGTGCGTCTGGAGCCGTTCGACGCCTTCGAGGCACGGGCATTCCAGCGGGGCCGGCCCGCACACGTGCGGGACAGCGCCACGGACAGGCTGACCGCGTGGCTGCGCACCCAGCCGAAGGACCGCAGCGGCATCTGGCGCGACCTCGCGGTGCGGCGCCGCCCCGTAGAGGTGACCACGCACTACACGACCGTCTTCGACGAGGCGGAGCGCGCGGGCATCGAGACCCCCGTACTGCGCGCCGTCATCGGCGGACTGCGCGAACTGGAGGCCGACCCGGCGGGCATGTCGGAGGCACGCCTGGACGAGCTGGACCGCCTGGCCGCCCGCCACGCCGAGCGCGCCCGGGAGGATACGCCCGGGGCGCCGGCCGGTCCGGCTGCCGGCTCCGCACACCCCGGAGGCGCCTCCGCTGCCGGCGACGGCCTCCCCTCCCGGCCCGTGCTCGGCGGCGCGCAGGCGCAGGCCGTGCGGGCCTGGCTGGAGGAGCACCGGGAGGCGATGGTCGACGACCTCGCCGCCTACACGGCCCAGGGCAGTTCCAGCGACGACCCCGCGGAGCTGGAGCGGTGCCTGGAATGGCTGCGGGAGTGGCTGGACGACGCGCTCGGCGCGCCCGGAACCCGGGGCGTCAGCGAGGAGTTGCTGCAGCGCGACACCAGGGGCGACGTCCTCGTGCGGCGCTACCCGGCCACCGGCGGCCCGGGGGAGGAGCAGTCCGGGGAGGCTCCCGTGCTGCTGCTCGCGCACTACGACACGGTGTGGCCCACGGGCACCCTGGAGAACTGGCCCTTCCGGCGCGACGGTGACGTGTGCACCGGGCCGGGCGTCTTCGACATGAAGGCGGGGCTCGTCCAGGCGGTCTGGGCGCTGAAGGCCCTCGACGCGCTCGGCCTGCCCCGGCCCGCGTGCACGCTGGTGGTCAACGGCGACGAGGAGACGGGAAGCCTCGCCTCCAGCGAGGCCATCGTCTCCGAAGCCCTCGGCTCGCGTGCCGCGTTCGTCTTCGAGGCGTCGGCGGACGGCGCGGTCAAGACGTCCCGGAAGGGCGTCGGGCTCTTCCGTCTGACCGTCGAGGGCGTCGAGGCGCACGCCGGGCTGGATCCCACCGCGGGGGCCAGCGCGGTCGAGGAGGCCGCGCACCAGGTGCTGGACCTCGGCGCGCTCAGCCGCCCGTCCGCCGGGACCACCGTCAACGTCGGTGTGCTGCACGCGGGTACGCGCAGCAACGTCACGGCGGGGCGTGCCGTCGCCGACATCGACGTCCGGGTCGCGTCGGAGCAGGAGCGGCAGCGGATCGACGAGGCGCTGGCCGGGCTCTCCCCGGTGAACCCCCGTACGGAGGTGACGGTCACCGGGGAGTGGAACCGGCCCGTCTTCGAACGCACCCCGGGGGTGGCCCGGCTGTACTCGCTGGCCCGCGCCTGCGCGGCGCCGCTGGACCTCGACCTGCGGGAGTGCGCCGTGGGCGGCGCCAGCGACGGCAACTTCGTGCTCGCCGCGGGGGTGCCCGTGCTGGACGGGCTGGGCGCGGTCGGCGCGGGGGCGCACGCCCGCGGCGAGCACGCCACGGTCAGCGGCATGACACAGCGGGCGGCTCTCGCGGCGGGCCTGCTGGCCGCGTTCACGGAGTGAGCCCCGGGACGGCCGGGGAGCGGTGGTTCGGACGCGATGTGCCTCCCGCCTCCCGCCGCGTCCCGGTGACCGGTGACCGGTGACCGGTTTCCACGGGTGCCGGCCCCTCGCTGACGGCTCCGGCTCGCCCCCGTTCAGGCCCTGACGTACTCTCAGCTCACGTGCTGGAAGCGGGGGGTTGCCGATGGTGTACGTACGCGATGTGGTGCGAGAAGTGGTGGCGGAGCAGGCGGCGCACGAACTGCCGCTGGTCGACAGCCTCCACGAGCTGGACGACGCCGGGGCCGTCCGTGCCCTCGCCTCCCGGCGGCGGAGGCGGGAGCCGCTCGGCTTCGGCTACGCCGAGGTCGCCGGGCTGATCACCCCTGTGGTCTGGCTCGTCCTCGACCAGGCGGCGCGGCGCGGCGTGGACACGGCCACGGAGAGCCTGCTGGAACGGCTCCGCTCGGGGGCGCGAAGGCTGCTCCGGCGGGGCCCGGCCCCGGCGGAACCGGTCGTGATCGAGCTGGAACCCGGCGAACTCGCCCTCGTCAGGACCCAGATCGTGGAGCGGGCGACGGAGCGCGGTATCGGGCGCGCGGACGCCGAGGCACTCGCGGACAGCGTCGTGGCCAGGATCGCGACGGCCGCAGCGACGCCCGGCGGGCCGTCCGAGACGCCTGACGACCGCTCGTGAGGCCGCCGGCCGCGTTACGGAGCGCGACCGGCACCGGGCCCCGATTCGTGCTCCTGATGGTGCTCGTCACGCTGTCGAGCGTCCCGCTGTTCGAGATCACGTTCACTGTCCTGACCATGGACAACACGTCCGGACAAGGGGTGATCGACTGTCTGTTCGCGGCGGGGTTCGACCCGGCGGCCAGCGACAGCGACAACGCCCTCCGAGCGATGCGCCGCATGGACCTGCTGGGGAAGTGCCTCGACGAGCAGTCCACGTCCTACTCCGGCGTCATCGCGACAGCGGTGATGCTCGCTGTCGCGGGAGCCGTGTACTGGTACCAGCCGAAACTGCGTGACCTGCGGCGCAGGTCGGCGCCTGTCGAGACCGTCGACGCCGACGGCTCGCTGGCCACGGAGCTGGCCCTGCTGCGCACCCACGCCGGGCTCGGCCCGGAGCTGAGCTTCCACGTCGACCTGGCCCGAACGACCAGCGGCGCCTACGTTCACGGGCGCTCCGGCCGCTACAGCGTGCACCTGCACGCCGGGCTGCTGGTGCGGCGCGGCATCGATCCCGCGGGGTTCCGCGCCGTCGTCCTGCACGAACTCGCGCACGTGCGCCACCGCGACGTCGACTATGCCTCCGCAAGTACGGCGCTCTGGCGGGTGTTCGTCGTCACCGCGCTGCTGCCGCACCTCGCCCAGTACGGCTACGCCCTCGCCCTCCTCGCCCTCCACACGGACTCCCCGTGGTTCCCCGCCGCGCCCTCGATGGTGGGCTTCGTCCTCGTCGCCCTGCTCCTCGTCGGGCTGGTGCATCTGGCGCGGGCCGACCTGCTGCGCAAGCGCGAGTTCCACGCCGATCTGCGAGCGGTGGCATGGGGCGCGGATCTGGCCGGCTGGCAGCGTCCGGAACCGGTTGGCGGCGTGCTGCCGTCCTGGCGCCGGTTCACCGCACTGCTGCGGACCCATCCCGGCTGGGAGCAGCGCAGGAGGGTCCTCGCGGATCCCGGCCGTCTCGACCGGCTCGCCCCGCTGGAGATGTTCCTGACCGGTGCGTCGGCCTCGCTGCTGCACGGGGCGGTATCGGTCCTCCCCTTCATGCCGCGCGGGCAGACCGTCCTGTGGATCTCGGACGGTCTGGTGACGCTGGCGCTCTGCTCCGTCCTGGGCGTCCAGGCGACGCGTGCCGCGAGCAAGCTCGACAGGATCGCCGGGTCCGGCGTGCTCGCCGGTCTGTGGCTCGGACTGGGGCTGCTGGTCGGGCAGTTCGCGGTGAGCGGCCGGTACCGGGTCGACCTGCTGCCCTCGAACCCCCAGTACCTGCTGGTCTTCCTGCTCGTCGCGACCGTGCCGATGGTGTGGTGGACGCAGATCCTGCGGTTGCTCGCCGGCCTGCGCGGACGGAGACGCCGGGTGGCGCTCGTGGTCTGCGCGCTCGTCGCCGCCACGACGCTGTTGAGCGGACTGCTGTGGTGGCGGCTCGGAGGAGAGCGCATCACCATGGGGGTCGGCGACCCGGCGGGGGCGTTCGCCAGGGCCTACACCCTGTCGGTCCACGGGGACTGGCAGCCCTACGCCTCGGACCTGGCGGCCCTCTCCGCGGGCATGTCCGTCCTGACGCCGCTGCACGCGCAGCTTCTCGTCAGCGTGGCCGCCGTACTGCTGTGGCTCACACCGCTGGTGCTGCTCCTGCTGCAACGCGCGGAAGCCCGTCCGGAGGTACGGCGGACGCTCGCCGCCGGCCTCGCGGGCGGGCTCGTGTCCTGGGTGGTCGTGGTCGCGGTGAGGTACGCGCTGGCGACGCCGCGGCCGGCGGACGTGCAAGAGCGGACGGGTGCCTTCCTGATCGTCCACCTGTGGTGGCTGATCGTGACGGTGATGGTCGTCTGCATGGCGGCGGGCGCGCTCGTGGCGGCCTTCTCGCGCAGGCACTGGATGCTCAGGGCTCTCGTCGCCGCGCAGGTGGTGCAAGTGTTCGTGTACGGGGCCGTGTTCCTCTCCTTCGCCGCCGACGGCTGCCTGGGACCGGCGAACGCGGTCTCCGACACCTGCCACTGGCATCTCCGCAACGGCGCGACCGCCGCCTACCCGGTCATCCGCCTCACCTTCACCAACGCCGTGCTCGGTGCGGCCTGTGCCGCGCTCCTCGGAGCGGGCGCAGCGTGGCTCCTCCGGCGGTGGCGTGCTCGTCCGGGGGCGGTCGTCGCGCCGCTGCCCGCACCCGCCGCCGCGGCCCACCGGCGGGTGGCGGCCCTGAAGGCGGGGGTGGTGCTCGCGCTCTGCGTGCCGGCCGTCTTCCTCAGCGTCGTCGCCGGCACGCAACCGAGGCCGTCGGACTACACGAGCAACGTCGCCCGGGAACTGGCCGGGGCGGACGGAAGCCCCGGCAGTCCTCCCGGCCGGGAGAAGGAGGCAACCGGTCCGGACGACCGGAAGCCGGAGCGGGAGACACCCGCGGTGGACCCGGCGATCCAGCAGCGGCAGATGTACTCATGGCTGCACAAGGGCGGGATCAAGCGCGTGCGGCGGTTCGACACCGCGGTGACGTCGCTGTACGCCGAGATCGAGAGGACGCGCACCCGGGGTGCGGGGAAGAAGAAGGTCCTGATCGAGGAGAAGGACTTCCACAGGCTCTGCGGCGACGTGCGGAAGCAGACCGACCGGACCCTGGACTACTTCGCCCTTCCGGACAAGGAACTCCAGCGCGAATGGTCGGCCGCCCTGAGCCGGGTGCGGACCGCGGCCCGGAAGTGCCAGGAGGCGATGATCCCGCCCAAGGGCCTGCCCAAGGCGCCGGTGAAGGAGCGGGAGGGCGACTTCACCGACTCCCTCCATGAGGTCGTCAGGGGCGTACGCGACGTCACGGCTGCCTTCAAGAAGATCACGATCGAGGCCGGTTCCAAGACGGACCACCGCGGGAGGACGGACGACTGAGCCGCGGCTCGGGCGTCCCGCTCGCCGCCCCGGCCTCCGCCGCTGTCCCCGGTCTCACGGTGCGTCCGCCGGACCTCCCGTGACCGCGTTTCAACTGTGCCCTCCGCCAGTACAGTTGAGCATGTGAGCGCGGTCGCTTCCGCCCACATCCGCACGGAGGAAGGGACGTTTGTGAGCATCAGCAAGGGACTCGGAAAGGTCGGGGTGGCTCTGAAGTGGGACCCCAGTCCCATAGGTGCACCGGTGCACGATCTCGACCTCGTGGCCGCCACGTACACGGCTGACGACCCGTACGGAAAGCCCGCCTACCTCGTCACCTTCGACACCCGCTCACCCGACGGCACGATCACCCTCAACAGGGACAGCCGCACCGGGCAGGGCTTCGGCCCCGACGAGGCCATGACGCTCGAACTGGAGCGGCTGGCCTCCTCCTACGCACGGGTCGTCGTGGGCGTCGTCATCCAGCAGAGCGGCGGGCGGATGACGTTCGGGGACGTGGCCAACACCGCCGTCGCCGTCACCGAGGGCTACACGCAGCTGGCGGACGACGACTTCGGGGGCGTCGCCGGTGCCACGGCGGCGACCGTCGCGGAGTTCGTCCGCGGCGAGTCCGGGGAGTGGGAACTGCGGGCGGGCGTCCGCGGATTCGACGCCGAGCCGGACGAGTTCGCCGCTCTGATGGGGAAGAAGCCCGCCTGACCCACTGCCGGCAGCGCCGCGCCGGGACCTCGCCGCGCACCGCCCGCACCAGGCACGACGCACGTCCGAGGTGCTGGGCCGCCCCGACGCCCCCGGGCAGACTTGCCGGATGAACGAGTCCCGGGGGCCCGGCACCCAGCAGACCGAGCGCAGCCGCTGGGCGGCCCTCCAGCGGCCCCTGCGCCGCTTCCTGCGCACCGAGACCGGCAGCGCCGCGATGCTGCTGGCCGCGACGCTGGCGGCACTCGTCTGGGCGAACCTCGACTCCGGGTCGTACGAGCGCGTATGGGCGACGCGGCTGTTCGTCGGGGTCTCCGACGCCCGGATCTCGCTCGACCTGCACGGGTGGGTCAACAGCGGCCTCATGACGTTCTTCTTCTTCGTGGTCGGGCTGGAGGCGCGCCGCGAGTTCGACATGGGCGACCTGCGGGAGCGTCACCGCGTCGCCCTGCCCGTCCTCGCCGGCGTCGGCGGCATGGCCGTGCCCGTCGGGATCTACCTGGCGTTCAACGCGGGGCATCCCACCGCGCAGGGGTGGGGCACCGCCATGTCGACGGACACGGCCTTCGCGCTGGGCATGCTCGCCCTCGTAGGGCCGCGCTTCCCGAGGCGGCTGCGGGCCTTCATGCTCACGTTCACCGTCGTCGACGACGTCATCGCCCTGCTGGTCATCGCCCTCGTCTACAGCGAAGAGGTGGCCCGGGGCCCGCTGCTGACGGCGGCCGGCATCTTCGCCGCGGTGCTGCTCGTCCGCACCGCCGGAGTGACCTCCGGTGTCGTGTACGCGGTGCTGGGGGCCGCGCTGTGGGTCGCGATGCTCGAATCCGGGGTGGACCCGGTCACCACGGGTCTGGCGCTGGGGCTGCTCACGTACGCCTACCCGGCGTCCCGCGGCGACCTGGAGCGGGCCAGCGGCCTCTTCCGGCTCTTCCGCGAGCAGCCCACCGGCGAACTGGCCCGTACGGCGCGGGTGGGGCTGACGTCGGCGATCTCGCCCAACGAGCGGCTGCAGGAGCTCTTCCACCCCTGGACGAGTTACGTGATCGTGCCGCTGTTCGCCCTCGCCAACGTGGGGGTCCCGCTGACGGGGGAGCTCCTGACCCGGGCCTTCACCTCGCCGGTCACCTACGGCATCCTCTGCGGCTTCGTCCTGGGCAAGCCCGTGGGCATCGTCGGCGTCTCGTGGCTCGTGACACGCCTCAGCCGCGGCAGGCTGCGGCCGCCGGTGGGGTGGGCCGCCGCGGCGGGCGGCGGCACCATCGCCGGCATCGGCTTCACCGTCTCGCTGCTGATCGCCGGACTCGCCTTCCACGGCACGGAGCTGGAGGAGGCGAAGATCGGCGTGCTCAGTGCGGCGCTGTGCGCGTCCGCGCTCACGTGGGGGCTGTCGAGGGCGACCGCCCTGCTGCCGCACCGGCTCCGGGGCCGTGCGCTGCTGGGCCTGTCCGACCCGGTCGTCGACCTCGCCTCCGTCGTCGACGGGGACCGCGACCACGTGCGGGGAGCCGAGGAGGCCGTCGTGACGATCCTCGAGTACGGCGACTACGAGTGCCCCTACTGCAGCGGCGCGGACCCCGTCGTCCGCGAGCTGCTCGGCAGCCACGAGGACGTCCGCCACGTGTGGCGCCATCTGCCGCTGACGGACGTGCACCCCAACGCGCAGCTCGGCGCCGAAGCCGCCGAAGCCGCCGCCGCGCAGGGCGCGTTCTGGGAGATGCACGAGTGGCTGCTGTCGCATCAGGAGCAGCTGAGCGTGCCGGACCTGGTGCGGCAGGCCCAGGCGCTCGGGCTCGACGCGGAGCGCTTCCGCGAGGACCTGCGCGAACGCATCGGCCAGGACCGCATCGTGCAGGACCTCGACTCCGCCGACGAGAGCGGTGTCTCCGGCACGCCGACGTTCTTCATCAACGGCCGCCGCCACCAGGGCGGTTACGACATGGACAGCCTGTACAGGGCCGTGAAGGCGGCGCGGATCCGGGCGCACATGGGGTCGTGACGCGTGTTCCTGCGTCGGTGCCCGCGACTGCGTCCGTACGCTGCGGAAACAGCCCGCAGGCAGCACGCGCGGTGCGCACCCGCCCCGCACGCGAGCCGTCCGCACGGGCCCCAGCAGTCACCCGGCCAGGCGGAGAGAGGCCATGAACCGAGACGACCTGCCCGCTCCTGAGACGGGCATGCTTCTGACCCACTTCCTGACCGTGCGTGACGTCGCACGCTCCCGGAGCTTCTACACGGACGTCCTCGGGGGCGAGGTGGTCCTGGAGGAGAACCCCTGCATCGTGAGGCTCGCCAACGGCTGGATCATCATGAACCCCGGCGGCGGCCCCACCCCCGACAAACCCGGAGTGACGCTCCGGCCCCCGGAGGACACCGGCACCACGTCCGGCTTCCTCAACATCCGCGTGGCCGACATCCACGAGTGCTACCGCGAATGGAGCGCCAAGGGCGCCGAGTTCCTCACGGCGCCCGTCGACCGCAAAGCCGAACTGCGTTGCTACGTACGCGATCCCGACGGCTATCTCATCGAGGTGGGACAGTCCACGGGCCTTCTGGAAGGGATCCTCGCCGACCCTCCCGCCGGGCGGGAATGACAGAGGAGAGCCCGGTACCGGCGCTCAGACCCGGCCGAGCCGCGTTCCCGGGCGGACGTTCCAGCGTCCGGCTGCCGCGCTGAACTCCGTCGCGGTCAGCGGTTCCACGTCCACCCGCCACAGGCTCCGGGCCGGCGCGCCGAGTGCGAGGACGACGGCCGCGCGTACGACGTCGGGCTCCACCACCGCCACCACCCTGCCCGGCCGCGCGGCGAGCTCCGTCAGCCAGCCCTCGACCCTGCCGCACAACTCCCGTACGGATTCGCCTCCGTGGGGCGCGCTCTCCGGATCGGACAGCCAGCGGCGCACACCCTCGGGTTCAGCTGCCGCGACCTCTTCCAGCGTCCTCCCCCGCCACCGGCCCATGGCGCATCCGGCGGCCCGCGGCGCCGGTACCGCGGGCAGGCCCAGCGCTTCCGCCGTCTGCTCGCAGCGCGGCGCAGGGGAGGCGAAGTGGCGTACCGGCGGTGCCGCCGGGAGCGTCCCGGCCGCCGCGGACGCCGCCCGCAGTCCGGCGGCTGTGAGCCCGCTTCCCCCGTCGAAGCGCACGTCGTCCGACGCCTCGTTGCGGGCGGGCGAGATCAAAGTCACTCGGCAGGTCATCTCTTCCTCTCCCCGGGCTGAACTGGGGCTTCCCGGAAGGCAGTTGAACACGCGGGACGGCCTCGGGGACCGGGTGCGGCCTTGGCCGGGCAGGTCCCCGCGCGGTACCTTCCGCAGGTATAGACGACGGCAGGGCGGAAGCCGGTGGGAATCCGGCGCGGTCGCGCCACTGTATGCCCCCTCCCCGTTCACTGCCGCGCGCAGAGTACGGGCGGGACGAGTCAGACCCGCTGTGCCGTCACGGGCTCCACCAACAGGGACGCGAGTTCCCATCAGGAGGTCATGTCATGGCACAGTCCATCGCCCCGCCGTCCACCGGCGCCCCCGCCGCTGTCCCGGCCCCGCTGCCGGTCAAGGCGATCCTCCCGTGGGCGGTCCTCTTCGGTCTTCTGACCCTGATCGCGCTGTACTTCGTCGGCGCGGAGCAGGGTGCGACGTCTGTCTTCGCCGGGACGGGCGTGCACGAGTGGGTCCACGACGGACGCCACCTGCTCGGCTTCCCCTGCCACTGACGGGGAGGAAGCACACCGTGAACTCCTCGACAGTGCGGGCACTCCTCGTGAGGGGCATGCTCGCGGGTCTCATCGCGGGCATGTTCGCCCTGGTCACGGCCTATTTCCTGGGCGAACCGCAGATCGACGCGGCCATCGCGTACGAAGAGGCCCACACGCACGGGCACGAGCACGGCCCGGAAGTCGTCAGCCGGTCCGTGCAGTCGACGGCCGGACTGGCGACCGGCGTCCTCGTCTACGGCGTGGCCGTGGGCGGCGTGGCCTCGCTCGTCTTCAGCTTCGCCCTGGGACGGGTGGGCGGCTTCAGCCCGCGGGCCACGGCGCTGCTGCTGGCGGGCGCGGCCTTCGTGAGCGTCTACCTCGTCCCGTTCCTCAAGTACCCGGCCAACCCGCCCTCCGTGGGCGATCCGGCCAGTCTCGACAAGCGCACCGCTCTGTTCTTCCTGATGGTGGTGCTGGGGGTGCTGCTCGCGGTCGCGGCGACGATCGCGGGCAGGCGGCTGGCCCCGCGGCTGGGCAACTGGTACGCGACGGTCGTCGCCGGGCTCGGCTTCGCGGTGGCGGTGGGCGGCGCGTACGCCTTCCTGCCGTCGATGAGCGAACTCCCGGAGCACTTCCCCGCGTTGCTGCTCTGGCGGTTCCGCCTCTCGGCGCTCGCCGTGCAACTGGTGCTGTGGACGGCCTTCGGGCTGGCGTTCGCGCACTTCGCGCAGCGGCTCCTGGTGGGCCCGGCCCGCGAGCGGAAGACCGTGCGGGACGGAGCGGCGCCGGCCGCCGCGCAGGTCTGATCCGCCCGAACCGCGCCCCCGCCCGACCGGTGCGGGAAGTCCGGCGGGCAACCGGATACGGCCGCTGCCACGGACCTCGTCAAGAGGCCCGTGGCAGCGGCCTGTTCACCCCCGACGACCCGTCACCGCGCGGGCGGGCCGCTCCGGAGCGGCCCGTCCGCGCGGCCCGTCACCCGTGGCGAGGACCCGCTGCCCGCCACTGCGGCGTGACTGCCCGCCCTGCCCGGCGCGGAGATGAACGGACGGCCGTCACCGCGTCTCGGCCCGCAGCGTCCGGGCCGCGGCGACGACGTTCTCCAGCGCCTCCCGCACCTCGGGCGGCGATCCGCGGTGAGGGGTCGCACATGCCCTCGGGCGGTTCGAACGGCGGTGCGCGTGGGCCGGTCGCCTGTCCCTCCCTGCGCCGACGGAGGGGGCGTCCGGGGACGGGCGGTGTGGCGGGCCACGGGCCGCGCCCGGCGGTTCCAAGCTGCTCCCGGACAGTCACCGCCCGCCTCGCCCGGGCTCCGCATGCGACGCGGCCAAGAAGCGGACGCAGCAGCGGCACGCCGGTGCCGCCCGGCGCCGTCCCCGGCTCGGGCCCTCGCACGCGTCTGCGGGAGAGCGGTGCGGCCGTCACCACGCGACAGGAGAGACGACCATGCAACTCCCCGGCTCCGCAGCTTGGCGGACACGGCCAGCCGCCCCCCGGCCCGCGGACCTGCCGCCCGAGGCGAACCCGGCCGACCCCCGCTTCTGGCAGCTCCCCCACGACGAGCGGCTGGCCGTGTTCGCCAAACTGCGCAGCCGGGAGTCGCCGGAGTTCTTCAGCCCTCCCGCCGGCGCCCTGCGCAGGGGGAACGAGCCGGGCTTCTACGCGCTGGTCAGGCACGAGGACGTACGGGAGGCCAGCCGGAACCCGGCGGTGTTCGGGAGCGCGCCCGGAGTGACCACGCCGCTGCCCGCACGCTGGGTGCAGGCCCTCTTCGGGCAGTCCATGGTCAACCTCGACGGCCAGGAGCACGCGCAGCTCCGGAAGATCGTCTCGCGTGCCTTCAGCCCGCGCCTGCTCGCGAAGGCGGAGCGGGACATCCACGACGTGGCCGAGCGCGTCGTGCGGGACGCGGTGCGGCGCCCGTCGCGCGAGTTCGTCACCGCCGTGGCCTCCCGCGTGCCCTTCGAGGTCGTGTGCAACATGATGGGCATCCCCGAACGGCACCGGCCGCGCATCCTCGCCCAGCTCAACGACGCCTCCGAGGACATCGGCGTCGGACGCGGAGCGCGCCGCAGGTTCCGCGTCCCCGGCAAGGGCCTGCGGGCGCTCGCCCGGATGCACGTCATGATCGCCAGACTCGCCCGCGAGCGCCGCCGCCACCCCACGGACGACCTCATCTCCGCGCTCGTCACCGCCGACGTCGACGGGGAGTGCCTGGGCAACCGCCAACTCGGGGCGTTCTTCACCCTGTTGATGGTCGCCGGGGTCGAGACCACCCGCAACGCCATCTCGCACGGCCTCTCGCTGCTCGCCGACCACCCGGACCAACGCGACCTGTGGGCCGGAGACTTCGAGAAGTACGCCGACTCGGCCGTGGACGAGATCGTGCGCTGCTCGACGCCCATCATCCAGTTCAAGCGCACCCTCCGGCGCGACCACGTGGTCGGTGGACGGACCCTGCGCGAGGGCGAGATGGTCGCCCTGTACTACGCCTCCGCGAACCGCGACGAGGCCGTCTTCCCGTTCGCCGACGCCTTCGACATCACCCGCGACCCCAACCCCCACCTCGGCTACGGCGGCGGAGGGCCCCACTACTGCCTCGGCGCCCACCTCGCCCGGCAGGAACTGAAGGCGCTCTTCCGCCTGCTGCTCGACCAATCCGTGGCGATGCGCGCCGCGGGGCCGCCCGAGCTCGTGCCCTCCAGCTTCGACAACCGCGTCAGGGCGCTCCCCTTCGGCCTCGGCGGCTGCCCGGCCTCCGGAGGCACCGCGCCTGAGGACGCCGCCCCCGGCGCGGAAGCCGCCGGCGGTGCGCAGTGCCCGTCTCCCGGAGCGCACGGGGCGTAGCCGGCGAAGGCGTGCCGGTAGCGTGCCGGGCGGCCCGATGCCGCCCGGCACCGGGGCGTCCACCGCGGGTGCGGCCCGGTCTCACGGCATGAACTCAGCGATCAGGTCGGGGATCAGCACCGCGTTCGGGTAGCCCAGGGGCACGGTGAGCACCGGCGCGGCGCGGCCCGTCCTGTAGACGCAGACCATGCCCCCGCGGAGCTGCGTGCCGGCGACCTCGCGCCAGGGCAAGGAGACCCGCGGCCTGGCACACCCGATGCCGCCCCGGTCCACCTTCACGCCGGCGCCGACCGTGGCGGTCCCGCCCCTGCGCACCGCCGCGACGAGCTCCGCGAGCAGCCGCGGCTCAAGGAACTGCCGCGACAGGTTCACCAGGGACAGCCACTCCTCCGGCGGCTCGCTCCGGCGGCCGAAGGCGTGGAAGTTCACGAGGACGCCGTCCCGTCCGAGCCCGCCGTAGTACGGGTACTTGTCCACCTGGAAGGCGTGCGCGCTCTCGTGGGTGGTCGGCCACAGGAAGCGCTTCGTGGCGGTATGGGTGGCCGAATATCCCACCCACTCCACCTCGTCGAGCGCGATCGACCTCTTGCCGAAAGTGATCACCTGCGGATCGGCGTAGAGACGCTTCCGGCCGATCGCTGTGTCCAGGAACGGAACCGGGCGTGACGGCGCCGCCGCGGGTGACGTCCGGCCCCGCGGCGGCCCCGACGACGACGGGCGCGACGCCGCAGCGGCCTGCGGCACGCTGCGGGCCGCGGTGCCGGGCCCGCCGGCGCCCGCGACGTACTCGGCCAGCCATGCCGGTGTGCCGGCGCGCGGGTACGCGGCCAGGTCGTTGCGGTAGTGCTCCGGTGCGAGCAGGTGGCAGTCGGGGAGGGGGCGGTCGCCGTAGTCGAACTCGGTGGCGATGCGGGCGTTCGCGCCGGCCTCGTGGCCGAGGTCGAGGAGCAGCCGCCACCACGGGCCGGCGGGCATCCGCGCGGCGAGGTGCCGCTGCCGGCGGACCAGGACGGCGATCTGCTCGGGCACCGGCACCTCCGTGCTGCGGCTCCCGGACCAGAAGCGGAGCTGCCCGACCTCGCGGGAGACCGTGAAGGAGAAGGCCGCGGTGAAGCGGTCCCACCCCGCGGGGCCGAGCAGCGCGAGCTGCTGCGCGATCGGGCCGAGCAGCCCGGACGCCCTGGCCGCGACGGCTTCCTCCGAGGGCGGCTCCACGGTGAACGAGCTGATCTGCGGCGGGTCTCCGGACTCGGCCTCACGGCGCACGACCTCGTCCTCGAGCTCTGCCAGGAACCGCTCCTCCGCGGGCCGGCGGCGCACATACGCCTCCTCGGCGGCGAACAGCTCCTCGGCCTCCCGGGGAGGGATCGAGCTCGACGTCTCCTTCACCCGTCCGATGTCGCTCACGAGGAAGACCGAACGGCCCACCGGCATGTCGAGGAACGCCATGGGGTCGCTCTCGTCGACGTCCACCGGTGCGTACACGCTCCAGCCCGCTTCGAAGCGGTCCGCCGCCAGCCCTTGGTCGGGGTGGTCGAGCCGGTGCTCCCGGACGTGCTCGGCGACGAGCGCGGTGGCCCTGGCCGCCGGCATGCCCCCGCCGTCGGGCGGCGGGGCGTGGTCGAGGGGGCGGCCGACCCGGCCCGCGGGCGCGGTGGACGGCGACCGGCCGCGGTAGTGCTGCGTGAGCTCGAACCAGAGGCACACCTCCTCGGCTGTCCCGGCATCGACGTCGGCCGCGGCCACCGACCACGAGCCCCCGGCGCCCCGCCCGTACAGCGTGACCAGCTCGGCGTCGTCCCGGCTCACGACGACGTAGTCCGCCTCGTGGAGCTCGCCCACCTCGGCGGCCTCGCCGAGGTGGGCGGCGTGGAGCTGAAGCGCTCCCCGAACGGTTCGCCGCCGACGCCGACGGCGGTCAGGACGTAACCGTCCCCACCGGAGGCGGAGGGAAGGTCCAGCGGGAGGAAGGGATCGCCCGTCCCGTCCGGCCCGTCGCCGCCGCCCCGCTCCGGCCTCCGGCGGCACATGGCGTCGAGCTGGCGGCGCAGTTCCACGACGACGGGTGCGGGCGCGTCCGTGACGAGGACCGACCAGGCACCGGCCGCGTCCCTGCCGTAGAGGGTGATGTCGTCGCCGTGACGGACCGACACGTAGTCCGTCCGGTGGCTGCGGCCGAACGCGGCGGCCTCGCGGAGGGTGGGTGCCGCGGAGAGGTCGCGTTCCGCGATCCGTTCGCCCCGGGCGTCGGTGGCAGCCATGACGTAGCCGGTCATCGGTCGTGCTCCTGTCGCTGCGGAAGGTGGTGAGTGCAGGTGACCGCCAATGGTGGCGGACGGCGGAGGCGATCCGGTAGCCGAAAGCACGGCCCGGCAAAGCCCTTGTCCGCGCCGCGAGTTGGGCGTATGGGAGGCGGCGCGCTGGGGCCCTCGCTACGACTCGCCACCCCATCGCGCGCCGCGTCCGGCCGTCGTCTCCGCTGTGGCGGACCCGCCCGGCTCGTGGATATCGGAGCCTGCTCGGGCTGTTTCTGATAAGGCGGCAGCCGTACGATGAATGCCATGAACGTAGTGGTGTTTCTTCTGACCCTGGGCATCACTTGTCGTATTACACGACTCATAACGAAGGATACGCTCGCCGCCGGATTCCGCTCCTGGACGGCCCAACGGTTCGGCGACGACTCGAAGTTCGCCTATCTCGTCACGTGCAGCTGGTGCACGAGCGTCTGGGTGGCCGCCGCCGTGGTGCCCGTCGCCTTTCTCGCGGGAAACACGGTCGCGTTCCAGGCGGTGGCGATGGTGCTGACACTGTCCTATCTCAGCGGCGTGGCGTCCAACTGGCTCGACTGAGCCGGGTTTCCAGTTCCCCGCCACCGTTCCGGGTGTCGGACGGAAAGGAACCGGGGAAACTCCGGAGGACGGGGAGAGGCCATTCACGGCCCTTCCCGGGCGAGCCCCTTCCCCGGCCCCCGCACCCGGCGTTCACCGTCACACCGTCACTTCGCCGCGAACTCCCGGGCGCACGGCGCGCTTTCAGCAACGCCACCGGGGACCGGCCGCGGAAGCACGATGGAGAACACAGCCGGGACGGGGCACCGGGTCGGCCGGACTGGAGGGAATTTCTGATGGGATGCAACTGCGGCGGACGTAATCGCCGGACGGTCACCGTCTACCGCCTGCTGCTGCCGAACGGTGCGGGGCGTGACTACGTCACCCGCCAGGAGGCCGAGGCGGCCAGGCAGCGAAGGGGCGGCACGGGAAGGATAGTCACCGTCAACCGCTAGGGCGACCGGCCTGATCAGCGCCTTCCCGCCCGGGTCGGGGCGGGAGGCCGCACGGGTCGGCACCGGGTCACCGAATGCCGGCGCGCTCTTCGGAGCGCGCCGGCATTGTCGTGCGTGAACGTTATCCATACGATTACCCGAATGCAGTCCGTCCGAAGTCAGGGCGCACAACGAGCGGTTTCCGCAGGCGCGTCGGGACTTGCGAATGCGCCGCTGTTTTCAGCCGCCGCGCTTGACACCGCCGGACAGGTCTCCATTCTCCGGACTCGGCCACGAAGCGCCCTGTGAGACTGAAACCCCTGCCACCGGCGAGGAGTTCACCGTCCCTCGGAAAGACGCCCCCGGCGGCCCCTGCCTGCACATGGCAACGGCCGCCAGGGGGCGCACACTTCCGGTACGGGAGAGGAGCACGGGCGCATCGGAGTTCCGAGTGCGCCAGGAACGGGAGCGCGAACGTTCCGGGAAACGGGCGTCGCGCACTCCGGAAGCGGCGGAAACACATCCCCTCCTCGACGTGATCCGGCCCGATTCCCCGTAATTTCAGGCCCTCCACAGCGGTGCGCCGTAGTGCGGCCTCCTTTACGTAATCGCACCCCTCGCTCCGTACCGCGCTCCGCCATACGGGGGTTATCGGTGCTTCAGGTATGGCTCAATACCCCGATGCGGGCGCCTACTTGAGATGTCGCCGGGTGAACGGCAACGGGCCGTCGGCCCGAACCGCTTTCCGCTGAAACCGAGTTCGCCTGATCTGCTCCCCTCCGCCCGGCGAGAACGAGGAAGAGCACAGGCATCAGACCGTCCGGAGCTGGATTTCCGTCAGCCCGCGGTTCCGTGAGATTCCGCACCGCTGTAAGAGAGGCCTTCCATGCCCAGCACGACCACGACCATATCCTCGGCACCCGACCCGTCCGTGTGCGGCGAACCCGTCACGTTCTCCGCGGTGGTGACGGTGGTCCCGCCCGACACGGGCACGCCGACAGGCACGGTCACGTTCATCGTCAGTGACGACGGCCCGTCGGTGACCGTCCCGCTGGACGGAGCCGGCCAGGCGCAGGCCGTCTTCGACGACCTCAGCGTGGGTGTGCACGACGCCGTCGCCGTGTACTCCGGCGACGGCACGTTCGACCCGTCGTCGTCCCCTCTCGACACGCACACGGTCAACCAGGCCTCGTCGACCACGACGGTGAACGCAAGCCCGGACCCCTCCGTCTGCGGTCAGCTCGTGACGCTCTGCGCGGACGTCACCATCGACGTGCCGGGTGAGGGCACGCCCACCGGCGATGTCGTCTTCACCGGCCCCGGGGGGTTCACCGCGACGGCGACGCTCGACGCCGGCGGCCAAGCCTGCGTATCGACCACGGAGTTGACCACGGGAACGGTCACGGCGACCTACGAGGGCGACGACTGCGCGGCCGGATCGGTGGGCACGTTCGACGTCACCGTGGGCCCGGCCGACTCCACCACGACCGTCACGGCGAACCCGAACCCCGCCGTCTGCGGCGAGCCCGTGGACGTGTGCGCCGTCGTCACCACGGACGCCCCGGGCGTCGGCACCCCCACGGGAACGGTCACGTTCACCGCCGGCGGAGGCTTCAGCCAGACCGTCACGCTCGACGCGACCGGCCAGGCGTGCCTGACGAGCAGCGTCCTGCCCGACGGGACCGTCACCGCCACCTACAACGGCGACGAGTGCAACCTCTCCTCGATCGGCACCGTCGACCTCGTCGTCGAACCGGCGGAGAGCAGCACCCTCCTCACGGCGAGCCCGAACCCGGCCGTCTGCGGTGAGCCCGTGGAGCTGTGCGCGTTCGTCACCGCGGACGCGCCCAGCACCGGAACGCCCACCGGAACCGTCACCATCACCGGCCCCGGCGGCTTCAGCCAGACCGTCACACTCGGCGGCGGCCAGGCGTGCCTGACGAGCAACGTGCTGGTGGAGGGCGCGTACACGGCGACCTACAACGGTGATGCCTGCTTCAACGGCTCCTCCGCCGGCGTCGGCCTCGTCCTCACGCCCGCCGCCACCACGACCACGGTCACGCTCGACCCGGCCTCGTCCGTGTGCGGTGAGCAGGTCGAGGTCTGCGCGACCGTCACCGCGGACGCGCCCAGCACCGGAACGCCCACCGGAACCGTCACCTTCACCGGCCCCGGCGGCTTCAGCCAGACCGTCACACTCGGCGGCGGCCAGGCGTGCCTGACGACGTCGGCGCTGTCGAGCGGGGTGCTCGTCGCCACGTACGACGGCGACGCCTGCAACAGCGGCTCCGCCGGCTCGGCCACGGTCACCGTCGATCCGGCCGACACGGCGACGGCTCTGACCGTCGAGCCGGGGACCTCCGTGTGCGGGCAGTCCGTGCAGCTGTGCGCCACCGTCACCACCGAGCCGCCCGGCTCGGGCACACCCACCGGAACCGTCACCTTCACCGGCCCCGGCGGACTCAACACCACGGTCACCCTCGACGCCGCCGGCCAGGCATGCACCACCACCACCGGCCTCGCCACCGGCACCGTCACCGCCACCTACAACGGCGACCCCTGCCACTCCGGTTCGGGGGACACCGCCGGCGTCACCGTCGATCCGGCAGACACGGCCACCGTGGTCACAGCGGTCCCCGACCCGTCCGTGTGCGGCGAGTCCGTGCAGCTGTGCGCCACCGTCACCACCGAGCCGCCCGGCTCGGGCACACCCACCGGAACCGTCACCTTCACCGGCCCCGGCGGACTCAACACCACGGTCACCCTGGACGCCGCAGGCCAGGCCTGCGTCTCCACCGCGGTCCTGGAGACGGGAACCGTCACCGCCACCTACAACGGCGAGAGCCCCTGCTTCGCCGGATCGGCCGGCACGTTCCAGGTGACGGTCGGCCCCGCCGCGACCACCACCGCCGTCACCGCGGACGTGAACCCGTCGGTCTGCGGGCAGCCGGTCGAGCTGTGCGCCACCGTCACGACCGACGCACCCGGCTCGGGCACGCCCACCGGGACCGTCACCTTCACCGGCCCGGGCGGACTCGCCGAGACCGTCACGCTCGACGGCACCGGCCAGGCCTGTACGACCACCGCCGATCTGGAGACCGGCACCGTCACCGCCACCTACAACGGCGACGCCTGCCACGACCCCTCGACGGGCACGCTCGGCGTCACCGTCGAACCGGCCGCGACGACCACCACCGTCACCGCCGCCCCGGACCCGTCCGTGTGCGGCCAGACCGTCGAGGTCTGCGCCACCGTGACCGTCGACGGTCCGGGAGCGGGAACGCCGACGGGCACCGTCACCTTCACCCTGGCCAGCGGCGCGGAGACCACCGTGCCCGTGGACGGTTCGGGTGAAGCCTGCTTCAGCACGACGGGGCTGACGGACGGCGCCGTCGTCGCCGTCTACAACGGCGACCCCTGTGCTGCCGCGTCGACGGGGACGTTCACCGCCACCGTGGCACCGGCGGCCACGGCCACCTCGGTCACGGCGCTCCCGACGCCCTCGGTCTGCGGGCAGAGCGTCACGCTGTGCGCCACCGTCACCACCGAGGCACCCGGCTCGGGCACACCCACCGGAACCGTCACCTTCACCGGGCCGGGCGGGCTCAACACCACGGCGACGCTGGACGGTTCGGGCGAAGCGTGCGTCACCACGACCGTGCTGGCCTCCGGCACCGTCACCGCCACGTACAACGGCGAGAGCCCCTGCTTCGCCGGCTCCACCGGGTCCACCACCGTCACCGTCAACCCGGCCGCCAGCGCGACGGCGGTCACCGCCTTCCCGGCGACCTCGGTCTGCGGGCAGAGCGTCACGCTGTGCGCGGCCGTCACCACCGCGGGCCCGGGTTCCGGGACGCCCACCGGCACGGTGACCTTCACCGGCCCGGGCGGGCTCAACCAGACGGCCACGCTCGACGGCACCGGCCAGGCCTGCGTCAGCACCACCGGCCTGACCACCGGCACCGTCACCGCCACCTACGGCGGCGACGCCTGCCACCTCGGCTCCTCCGGGACGCGGGCCGTCACCGTCAACCCGGCTACCACGACCACGGCTGTGACCGTCTCCCCCGACCCGTCCCAGTGCGGACAGAGCGTGGAGGTCTGCGCCACCGTCACCACCGGCGCACCCGGCTCGGGCACACCCACGGGAACCGTCACCTTCACCGGTCCCGGCGGGTTCGCCGAGACCGTCACGCTCGACGGCACCGGCGAAGCCTGCCTGACGACGACGGAGCTGGCCTCCGGCACCGTCACCGCCACGTACAACGGCGACGCCTGCCACGCCGCTTCGACCGGCAGCGCCACCGCCACGGTCAACGCCGCGTCCACGAGCACCGCCGTCACGGCCGACCCGGACCCCTCGTCGTGCGGCGAGCCGGTGGAGATCTGCGCGACCGTCACGACCAGCGCGCCAGGTTCGGGCACGCCGACGGGGACGGTGACCTTCACTGGGCCGGGCGGGCTCAACACCACGGCGACGCTGGACGGTTCGGGCGCGGCCTGCGTCACCACGACCGTGCTGGCCTCCGGCACCGTCACCGCCACCTACAACGGCGACAGCCCCTGCTTCGCCGGCTCCACCGGGTCCACCACCGTCACCGTCAACCCGGCCGCGACGACCACCACCGTCACGGCGGACCCCGACCCGTCCGTGTGCGGGCAGTCCGTCGAAGTGTGCGCCGACGTCTCCTTCGACGTCGTCGGCAGTACGCCGACGGGAACGGTCACCTTCACCGGCCCCGGCGGACTCAACCAGACCGCCACCCTCGACGCCGCCGGCCAGGCCTGCATCACCACCACCGGTCTCGCCACCGGCACCGTCACCGCCACCTACAACGGCGACGGGTGCGGTGCGCCGTCGTCCGGGAGCACCACGGTCGAGGTGAACGCCTCCGCGACGACGACCGCGATGGAGGTCGACCCGGAGACGTCGGTGTGCGGTCAGCTGGTGCAGGTCTGCGCGACCGTCACCAGTGACGCGCCCGGCTCGGGGACCCCGACCGGAACGGTCACCTTCACCGGCCCCGGCGGGTTCAGTCAGACGGCCACGCTCGACGGCACCGGCCAGGCCTGCGTCACCACCACCGGCCTCGCCACCGGAACCGTCACCGCCACCTACAACGGCGACACCTGCCACCTCGGTTCGGCGGACACGGCCACCGTCACCGTCACCTCGGCGACCACCACGACCGCGGTGACCGCCACACCCGACCCGTCGGTGTGCGGGCAGTCCGTGCAGGTCTGCGCGACCGTCACCACCGACGCGCCCGGCTCCGGCACACCCACCGGTACCGTCACCTTCACCGGCCCCGGCGGACTCAACACCACGGTCACCCTCGACGCCGCCGGCCAGGCCTGCATCACCACCACCGGCCTCGCCACCGGCACCGTCACCGCCTCCTACAACGGCGACAGCTGCCGCCAGGGCTCCTCGGACACGGCGGACGTCACGGTCAACGCCGCGTCCACGACCACCGCGGTGACCGCCACGCCCAACTCCTCGGTGTGCGGGCAGTCCGTCCAGCTGTGCGCCACCGTCACCACCAACGCGCCCGGCTCGGGAACCCCGACGGGCACCGTCACCATCACCGGACCAGGAGGACTCAACCAGACCGCCACCCTCGACGCCGCAGGCCAGGCCTGCGTCACCACCACCGGCCTCGCCACCGGCACCGTCACCGCCACCTACAACGGCGACGCCTGCCACACCACCTCGACCGGGACCCGCGCCGTCACGGTCAACCCGGCGAGCACCACGACGACCGTCACCGCGACCCCCAGCGGTCCCGGGTGCGGGCAGCCCGTGCAGGTCTGCGCCACCGTCACCACCAACGCGCCCGGCTCGGGCACACCCACCGGAACCGTCACCTTCACCGGACCAGGAGGACTCAACCAGACCGCCACCCTCGACGGCACCGGCCAGGCCTGCATCAGCTCCTCGACCCTGGGGAGCGGCACCGTCACCGCCACCTACAACGGCGACACCTGCCGCCAGGGCTCCTCGGGCTCGGTGACGGTCACGCCCGGCACGACGGGTACGACCCTGACCGCCGTCCCCGCGCAGGTCCGGGTGCGCACGAACGGCCAGTTCGTCATCCCGGCGATGAGCGCCACGCTCAGGGAGACGGCGACGAACAACCCGATCGCCGGGCGCACGGTGACCTTCGTCGCCAACCGCGCCGGAGGCACCACGGTGATCGGCAGCGCGGTCACCGACGCGTCGGGCGTGGCGACGATCGCTCCCCCGAACCGCCCGGTCACCCCGATCGTCATCACGGCGAACACGTACCGGGCGAGCTTCGCAGGGGACGGCTGCCTCAGCGCCTCGACGACGACGGCACCGCTGACGTTCCTGGCGTCGCCGCCGCTGCCCTGATCCATCTCCCCTACGTCCACCGATCCGACGTCCCACCGACCGACCGAACCAGCGCACACCACGCCGGGCCGCTCCACGCGGCCCGGCATGGCTGTGCATCGGGTGCCTCCGCGGCGGGGTGCCGGCCGCGGCCGCGGCGGGTCGCGCGGCATGTGCGGGCTCCGGCCCGGACAGGGGCGTGAGGTTACTCCGCGTATCACCCCCGAGCCGCCCTACTGGGATATTCGTGTTCACCCGGCGCTATTCGACTTTTCTTCACTTCACGACTTTGTCGACGTACTCGACTTTCCCGGTGAATTGGCCGCCGTAGAAGCCCTGATGCGGAACGCGCGGGCACCGTCTGAGATTTTTTCGTCGCATTCTGCAACAACCGTGTCGCTGCTGAACTCACTCCACTACGTTGTCTGGCGCGAACACCTCGCGAACCGGTCGGGTCAGACCAGCCCGTCTGATGCCGTGACGGGCCAGGACGCGCCCTGGGCGCCACCCGTGCGGCGAGGGCAGCATGCGTTCTGAGGACGCCCGTCCAACGCTCGTTTTCGCGTGGCGAAGGACAGTTGAACAGGGAGTTCCAGCACCGCTCCGGGCCCGGCGTACGACCGCTTCGCCCTCTCCGGCCGAGGCGGCTGCTGCGCCAGCAAAACGCGCTCTACAGCGAAAGGTGAACGGCGCGACCCAGCACACGGACAAGCTGCCTTGAAAGAGAAACCATGAGAAAACCTCACAAAGCGCTATCTAGACTGTCTGCGGCCGCCGTGGCGCTCGTCCTCACGGCGACTGCCTGCAGCAGCCTCAATCAGGGCTCCGGCGACCAGGAGTTCAGCGGCCAGACGCTCACGGTCGCCGGCACCTGGGACGGCGGAGAGGG
Source organism: Streptomyces sp. WMMB 714 (assembly GCF_900090125.1). Taxonomy (NCBI): domain Bacteria; kingdom Bacillati; phylum Actinomycetota; class Actinomycetes; order Kitasatosporales; family Streptomycetaceae; genus Streptomyces; species Streptomyces sp. WMMB 714. Next base: position 21,459 of record NZ_FMHJ01000005.1, on the reverse strand, counting down.
CAAGGCCTTCCGGAAGGTGCTGGACGGCTTCACGGCCAAGACGGGCGCCAAGGTGAAGTTCGAGTCCAGCCGGGCGACCGGCGTGGACGACTTCGCCGCGTTCATCCGCGACAAGATCAAGAGCAAGAAGGCCCCCGACGTGGCGATGGTGCCGCAGGTCGGCGTTCTCCAGCAGTTCGCGCAGAAGGGCTGGCTCGAACCGCTGCCGCCGAGCGTCGAACTCGAGGCCGCCCGCAACTTCGCGCTGGTGTGGCAGAACTACGGCAGCTACAGGCGCGTCTTCTACGGCCTGTACTTCAAGGCGTCCCACAAGTCGACCGTCTGGTACAACCCGAAGGCGTTCGACAAGGCCGAGGTGCTGCCGCCGACCGACTACGACGAGATGCTGAGGGTCGGCAAGAAGCTCTCGGCCGCGGGCTACCCGGCGTTCTCCGTCGCGGGCAAGGACGCCTGGCCCCTCACCGACTGGTTCGAGAACATCTATCTCGCTCAGGCCGGACCCACCAACTACGCCAAGCTCGCCACCAACGAGATCGGCTGGACGGACCCGACCGTCGTCAAGGCGCTGAAGACGCTCGGCAAGCTCACCAACGACCAGGACCTGACCGCCGGAGGCGGCACGGAAGCCCTGCGGACCGACCTGGCCGAGTCCGTGGAGGCGGTCTTCGGCAAGAAGCCGAAGGCGGCCATGGTCTACGAGGGCGACTTCGTCGCGGGTCTCATCGCCGGAGAGGCGAAGAAGGACGTCGACAAGGTCGCCAACTTCTTCCCGTTCCCGAAGGTCGACGACGGCGAGGCGCCCGTGCTGAGCGGCGGGGACGCCGCGGTCGCGATGAAGGACAGCAAGAACAAGGACCTGGCGATGTCCTTCATCGAGTACCTGGCGAGCCCCAAGGCCGCCTCGATATGGGCCAAGGAGGGCGGCTTCCTCTCGCCCAACATCAACCTCGACCTGGACGCCTACCCCAACGAGACGACGCGCAAGGTCGCCAAGTCCCTCGTGGACGCGGGCGAGGCCGTGCAGTTCGACATGTCCGACCAGGCGCCGGGACCGTTCGGCGGGACTCCCGGGCAGGGCGAGTGGCAGCTCCTGCAGGACTTCGTGCGGGACCCGTCCAACCCGGAGGCGACCGCCCGGAAGCTGGACGCCGCGGCGGCCAAGGCCTACCTCGACGCTTCGGCCACGGGTACGGGGTGACCGGCGGGGAGGACATCGGTACAGCACGACGCTGAACTCCCCCGCGGGGGGCGCAGCGCCGACGTCCGGCTCGCGAGAGCAGCCGCCGGACGCCGGCTGGTGGTGACGGCGTGGGGGCCGTCCCACCGAACCCGCCCGCCGACAGGGCCGTCCAGGCACATCGGCCCACGCGGGCAGCCGCGTCGCGGATGGCGTCCGCGCGCGTGCCGGCAGGGCGCCGCCTGCGCCGAACCGCTCCCCGGACACGCGCTCCTGCATGCGCACGGCCGCGTTCCCACTCCCGTCCGGCTCTCGCTCCGCATCCCTCCCCGCCACCGCGGACCATGGCCGCGTGTGGCGTGTCACAGACAATCAGGTCCGCCTGTGGGAGCTTCAACTCTGTTACTACTCAGTAGAGTTGAGAGTTCCGGAGAGGACCTGATGAGCACTTCGGAAGCCCTGCCCCTCGAAGACCTGGTCGACTCGGACCGCTATCCCCTCTCGGACCTGGACGGCGAAGCGGGCGCCGCCGTCGTCTCCCGCGCACGGCGTGAACTGGCCGCGGACGGCTGCACGGTGCTCCCCGACTTCATCCGCCCGTCGCTGCAGGGACTCCTGCAGCGTGAGTGCGCGGCCATGGCTCCCCGCGCCCACTTCGACGTCGCGACCGTGAACGTCTACAACATGGCCGTCGACGAGGACCTCCCCGAGGACCATCCCGGCCGGACCGCCTTCGAGCGGGGCAACGCCTTCGTCCCCCGCGACCGCGTCCCCGCCGGCTCGCTGATCAGCCGGCTCTACTCGCACGCGCTCTTCCAGCAGTTCGTCGCCCGCTGCTTCGAACTGCGCGAGCTGCACGAACTGGCCGATCCGCTCTCCGGGCTGGTCCTCAACGTCGTCGAGCCCGGCATGGAACACCCCTGGCACTTCGACACCAACGAGTTCACCGTCAGCATGCTCACGCAGGCGGCGGAGGACGGCGGCGTCTTCGAGTACTGCCCCAACATCCGGAGCGCCGAGGAGGAGAACTTCCCCGCGGTGCGGAACGTGCTGGCGGGCGAGGGCGGCGAGCGGGTCCGGCGGCTGCCTCTCCGCCCGGGGGACCTGCAGCTGTTCAAGGGCCGCTACTCGCTGCACAGGGTCAGCCCGGTGCGCGGCTCACTGGCCAGGCACTCGGCGATCTTCGCCTACAGCGAGCGCCCGGGCGTCATCGGCAGCGTTTCGCGTACGCGGCAGCTCTTCGGCCGCGTCCTGCCCGAGCATCTGGCCGCCGAGGGCAGAGCGGTGCGGGGAGACCGGCTGCTGGACTGACCCCGCCCGGCCGCGACTCCCCCACCGCGACGACTCCCAGGAGCAAATCCCGTGCGCTTCGACGCCACCGGCAAGGTCTCGCTCGACCACATCTACACGCAGCCCGATCCGCGCGCCTACTTCACCCAGCTCCGCCGCCTCGACTACCGCGTCCCCCAGGAGGCCAAGCCGTACTTCGTGAAGCTCATCGACGAGTACCGGCAGGCACGGGGCGTGGAGGTGCCGAAGATCCTGGACGTCGGCTGCTCCTACGGCATCAACGCGGCGCTGCTGAAGTACGACGTGACCATGGACGCCATGTACGCGCGCTACCACGACGAGCGCGCGGGCACGGACGGAGCGGCACCGGCCGAGACCACCGCCGCCCTGCTGGCCCGGGACCGGAAGCTGGCGAGATCCCATCTGCCCGTCCGCCGCACCCGGTTCATCGGGCTCGACACCTCCGCGAGCGCGCTGGCGTACGCCCTGGAAGCGGGGTTCCTGGACGAGGCCGTCCACGCCGACCTGGAACAGGAGGAGCCGACGGCGCAGCAGCGGGCCCGGTTCGCCGGGACGGACCTGGTGATCTCGACGGGGTGCATCGGCTACGTCACCGGGCGCACCCTTACGCGTATCGTCCGTTCCATGGGTGAACACCGGCCCTGGATGGCGCACTTCGTCCTCCGCATGTTTCCCTTCGACCCCGTCGAGAAGGCGCTCGCCCAGCTGGGCTACGAGACCGTCCGCTTCGACGAGGTGCACAGGCAGCGCCGTTTCGCCTCCGAGGAGGAGCAGGCGCTCGTGCTGCGGACGATGAAGGAAGCCGGAGTGGATCCCGGGGGCCTGGAGGAGGAAGGCTGGCTGTACGCGCAGCTCCACCTCTCCCGTCCCGCCGGCACGGGCCCGTCCGGCCCGCCGTCGTAGAGACCGCCGGCGCTCTGCGGCCGCCGCGCCGGAGCCGGCAACGTCCGCGCACACCCGTCACCCGTCACCCGTCACCCGTATCAACGAACCGAAGCGAGAGCAGAATTGAACAGCAGTCAGGGAAGTGCGACCGTCCCGACCTTCGCGCAGGAGGACTCCCTGCCGCGCGTGCCGCTGCCCACCCTCGAGGAGAGCTGCGAGCGGTTCCTCTCCTGGTGCGCACCGCTGCTCACACCCGGCGAACTCGCCGCGACGCGGGCCGAGGTCGAGGAGTTCCTGCGGCCCGGCGGCTGGGGACGCGCCCTGCACTCCGCGCTTGAGGAGTACAACGCCCGCGAGGAGGTGAACAGTTGGCTGGACACGTTCTGGCCGTACCGCTACCTGGGACGCCGGGACCGGATCGCTCTCAACGCCAACTTCTTCTTCCTCTTCCAGGACGCGCCGCAGACCCAGGTCGAGCGGGCCGCCGGACTCGTCGCCGGCGCGGTCGCCTACAAGCGGCAGATCGACGAGGAGACCATCCCGCCGGTGGTGCTCCGGGGCCGCCCGCAGTCGATGGAGCAGCACAAGTACCTCTTCTCCAGCACCCGCATCCCCGGCGCCGAGCTGGACACCTCCCGCACTCCGTACTCCGACGCGTGGCCGGGCCCGTCGCGCGAGCGTCACCTCGTGGTCCTGCACAAGGGCCGGATGTTCCGCATGGACGTCCTGGGCGAGGACGGCACGCCGCACAGCCTCGGCGATCTGGAGTCCGGACTGCGGGCGGTGATGAAGGCGGCAGCCGAACCGGCCGCGCCGGACTCCTCGGTGGGGCACCTCACGACGATGGCCCGCGCCGAGTGGGCGGCGACGCGGGAGTCGCTGATCGCGCTCCACCCCGGCAACGCGGAGTCGCTCGAAGTCATCGAGACGGCCCTGTTCTGCGTCTGCCTGGAGGACTTCGCACCGGCCGGCGTCCAGGAGGCGTGCGACGAGCTGCTCCACGGCGACCGCGGCAACCGCTGGTTCGACAAGGCGGTCTCGATCGTGGTCTTCGAGGACGGGCGTGCGGGTCTGAACATCGAGCACTGCCAGCTGGACGGCACCACCGTCCTCAGCTTCACGGACGCGCTCCTGGACACCACCCCCGAGGAGCACTCGTCCGCCGCGGGGGCACGCTCCCAGGGGCAGCCCGCCGTCGAGCCCGTCGACTTCGCGCTGGACGACTCGCTGCGGGAGCGTGTGCGCTCCGCCGCCGACGCGTTCGCCCAGTACGGACGCGACACCGCCACCCGCACCGTCTCCTTCGAGGACTTCGGCAGCAGCACCGCCAAGTCGCTGGGGGTGTCGCCCGACGCGTTCGTGCAGCTGGCCTACCAGCTCGCGCACAAGAGGGCGAAGGGCCACCTCGGCGCCACGTACGAGTCGATCGCGACGCGCCAGTACCGCCACGGCCGCACGGAGGCGATGCGCGTCGTCACGCCGGAGATGTTCGACTTCGTGGCCGCCATGGACGACGAGGCCGCCGACGGGGAGGCGCGGCGTGCCGCGTTCCGCGCCGCGGCGGAGAAGCACGTGGCGCGGGCCAAGGAGTGCCAGGCCGTGGAGGCACCCGAACAGCACCTGTGGGAACTGGAGTTGATCCAGCGCAGGCGTGGCGAGGAGATCGGCGTGCCGGAGCAGCCCGCGCTCTTCCGCACGCCGGGGTGGCTCACGATGCGGGACGACTACCTGAGCACGAGTTCCGCGCCGTCCGTCAACATCCAGTACTTCGGCTTCGGTTCGACGAGCAGCCGCTGCATCGGCGTCGCCTACGTCCTGCTGCCGGACCGCTTCAACCTGTACCTGAGCACGCCGAAGACGGTGGCCGGGCAGATGCACACCTTCGCCGACTGCCTGCGGGACGCGGTGGCGGAGCTGCGCGAGCTGCTCGCGGAAGGCCGTACGGACGCCTGAACCGCCCCGCCCACGGGGCCCGCGGCGCCAGGCGTGACGGCGCTGCCGGCCCCGGGGCGGACAGGTGCCGCGCTGCCCGGCATGAAGGCCCTGGGCCGCGGCCCTTCATCACCGGCGAGCGCGTGACCGTCGACGGCGGGCACACCGCCGGCTGAAGCCGGGCGACCGGCAGCGGGGCCCCGGGAACGCCGTGTGGCAGCGGTCTCACCTTGCGTGGTGCGCCGTGGCTTCGCCGCAGGTCGGCCTGTAGCGTGCCCAAGGATCCGACGCAGACAGCGGCGTGGACACCGGCGCAGTGCGCGGCGTGGAAGCGCTGTGCAGTGCCGGCGTGGAAGCGCCGTCCGTGGACGAGGAGATCTCCGTGGCCCCCGTGACACCTCAGAGCCCGCTCGGCCTGTTCGGCACCGACTCGCTCATCGGCGAGGAGGACCGTGCGATCAGGGACACCGTCCGCAGGTTCGTCGAGGACAAGGTGAAGCCGAAGCTGGCCGACTGGTACGAGGCCGGCTCCGTCCCCGCCCGGGACCTCGCCAAGGAGCTGGGCTCGCTCGGCGTGCTCGGGATGCACCTGACGGGCTACGGCTGCGCGGGGACCAGCGCGACGGCGTACGGCCTGGCCTGCATGGAGCTGGAGGCGGGCGACTCGGGGCTGCGGTCGCTGGTGTCCGTGCAGGGGTCGCTGGCGATGTTCGCGATCTGGCGGTACGGCAGCGAGGAGCAGAAGCAGCGGTGGCTGCCGGCGATGGCCGCCGGCGAGGCGATCGGCTGCTTCGGGCTGACGGAGCCGGACTTCGGCTCCAACCCGGCGGGCATGCGCACCCGCGCACGGCGCGACGGCTCCGACTGGGTGCTCGACGGCACCAAGATGTGGATCACCAACGGCTCGGTGGCGGACGTGGCCGTGGTGTGGGCGCAGACCGACGAGCGGATCCGCGGCTTCGTCGTCCCGACCGACACCCCCGGATTCTCGGCGCCGGAGATCAAGAAGAAGATGTCGCTGCGCGCGTCGGTGACCTCCGAGCTGGTGCTGGAGGGCGTCCGGCTGCCGGAGTCGGCGGTGCTGCCGGACGCGGCGGGGCTCTCCGGGCCGCTGTCGTGCCTCAACGAGGCGCGGTACGGCATCGTCTTCGGCGCTCTGGGCGCCGCTCGCGACTGCCTGGAGACCACGATCGCCTACGCCGGGGAGCGCGAGATCTTCGACAAGCCCCTCGCCGCGTACCAGCTCTCCCAGGCCAAACTCGCGGACATGTCGCTGGAGTTGGGCAAGGGGATGCTGCTGGCGCTGCACCTGGCGGGGCTGAAGGACGCCGGCTCGCTCCGTCCCGAGCAGGTCAGCCTCGGCAAGCTGAACAACGTGCGGGAGGCCATCGGCATCGCCCGCGAGTGCCGCACCGTGCTCGGCGCCGCCGGCATCACCCTGGAGTATCCGGTGATGCGGCACGCCAACAACCTGGAGTCCGTGCTGACGTACGAGGGGACGTCCGAGGTGCACCAACTCGTGATCGGGCAGGCGCTGACGGGCGAGGCGGCGTTCCGCTGACGCTGCCGCGGCGGCGTCAGCGGAACGCCGCCTCGCCGGGCGCCGGGGCCCCCGCCGCGGCAGCGGGGCCCCCTCGCCGGGCTCAACTCACGTCCGCCACAAGGAGGTTGAGGCGCCGGGATGCCGGAACCGTCCGGCTCACCCGTCGTCGTCCTCCAGCTCGCCTTCCGTCTCCAGGAAGATCCGCCGCAGCTCCTCCAGGACGGCGGGGTCGGGCTTGGCCCACATGCCGCGGGACTCCGCCTCCAGGAGGCGCTCCGTGATGCCGTGCAGAGCCCACGGGTTGGCCTCCTGCAGGAAGGCGCGGTTCTCCGGGTCGAGCACGTAGACCGAGGCGAGCTTGTCGTACATCCAGTCGGCGACGACGCCGGTCGTCGCGTCGTAGCCGAAGAGGTAGTCGACGGTGGCGGCGAGTTCGAAGGCCCCCTTGTAGCCGTGCCGCTGCATCGCCGCGATCCAGCGGGGGTTGACGACGCGGGCGCGGAAGACCCGTGACGTCTCCTCGACGAGGGTGCGCGTGCGCACGGTCTCGGGCCGGGTCGAGTCGCCGATGTACGCCTCGGGCGCGGTGCCGCGCAGCGCCCGCACGGTGGCGACCATCCCGCCGTGGTACTGGAAGTAGTCGTCGGAGTCGGCGATGTCGTGCTCACGCGTGTCGGTGTTCTTCGCGGCGACCGCGATGCGCCGGTAGGCGGTCTCCATCTCCTCCCGGGCGGGGCGCCCTTCGAGGTCGCGGCCGTAGGCGTAGCCGCCCCAGGCCGTGTAGACCTCGGCCAGGTCGGCGTCGGTGCGCCAGTCCCGGGAGTCGATGAGCTGTAGCAGGCCCGCGCCGTACGTGCCGGGGCGCGAGCCGAAGATGCGCGTGGTGGCGCGCCGTTCGTCGCCGTGCTCGGCCAAGTCGGCCTGGGCGTGGGCCCGTACGCGGTTGTCCTCCGCGGACTCCTCCAGGGAGGCGGCGAGCCGGACGGCGTCGTCGAGCAGCCCGACGGCGTGCGGGAAGGCGTCGCGGAAGAATCCGCTGATGCGCAGCGTGACGTCGATGCGGGGGCGCCCCAGCTCCTCCAGCGGCACCGGCTCCAGTCCGGTCACGCGCCGCGACGCGTCGTCCCATACGGGGCGGACGCCCAGCAGCGCCAGCGCCTCCGCGATGTCGTCGCCCGACGTGCGCATGGCGCTGGTGCCCCACAGGGACAGGCCGACGGAGCTCGGCCATTCGCCGTTGTCCGCGCGGTAGCGCTCCAGGAGGGAGTCGGCGAGGGCGGTGCCGGTGTCCCAGGCCAGACGGCTGGGCACGGCCTTGGGATCGACGGAGTAGAAGTTGCGGCCCGTCGGCAGCACGTTGACCAGGCCCCGCAGCGGGGAGCCGGAGGGCCCCGCCGGGACGGAGCCGCCCGCGAGGGCGTGCACGGCGTGGTCGATCTCCTGCGTGGTCGCCGCCAGCCGCGGCACGACCTCGCGCGCTGCGAAGTCCAGTACGGCGCCGACCTGTTGACGCTGCTCCTCGGGCAGCTCGGAGACTGTCCCCGGCACGGCACCCGGGTCCCAGCCGGCGTCCTCCATCGCCTCGACGAGGGAGCGGGCCGCGGCCTCCGCTGCGTCCGCGCCGCCGCGGTCGGCGGCCGACTCGTCCAGGCCCAGCGCCTCGCGCAGCCCCGGCAGGGTGGTGGTGCCGCCCCAGATCTGTCGGGCGCGGAGCACGGCGAGGACGAGGTTGACGCGCTCGGGGCCTTGCGGCGCCGCGCCCAGCACGTGCAGGCCGTCGCGGATCTGGGCGTCCTTGACCTCGCACAGCCACCCGTCGACGTGCAGCAGGAAGTCGTCGAAGCCCTCGTCGTCGGGACGCTCTTCGAGGCCCAGGTCGTGGTCGAGCTTCGCCGCCTGGATGAGCGTCCAGATCTGGGCGCGGATGGCGGGCAGCTTCGCCGGGTCCATCGAGGACACCGCCGCGTACTCGTCGAGGAGCTGCTCCAGCCTGGCGATGTCGCCGTAGGACTCGGCGCGCGCCATGGGCGGCACGAGGTGGTCGACGAGCACGGCGTGCGCGCGGCGCTTGGCCTGGGTGCCCTCGCCCGGGTCGTTGACGAGGAAGGGGTAGATCAGGGGCAGGTCGCCGAGGGCGGCGTCGGGTGCGCACGCGGCGGACAGGCCGGCGTTCTTCCCCGGCAGCCACTCCAGGTTGCCGTGCTTGCCGAGGTGGATCATCGCGTCGGCGCCGAACCCTCCTCCCCCGCGGCCTTCGGCGTGGGAGGTACCCCCCTCGCGGGGCGCGGCGATCCACCGGTAGGCCGCCAAGTAGTGGTGGGACGGCGGCAGATCGGGGTCGTGGTAGATCGCGACGGGATTCTCGCCGAAGCCGCGCGGAGGCTGGATGAGGATCAGCAGGTTGCCCCTGCGGAGCGCCGCCAGGACGATCTCGCCGTCCTCGTCGCGGCTGCGGTCGACGAACATCTCACCGGGCGGCGGCCCCCAGTGCTCCTCCACCGACTGCCGCAGTTCCGCGGGGAGTTGCGCGAACCAGCGGCGGTAGTCGGCAGCCGGGACACGCACGGGGTTGCGGGCCAGCTGCTCCTCCGTGAGCCAGTCCTGGTCGTGCCCGCCCGCCTCGATGAGGGCGCGGATCAGCTCGTCGCCGTCGCCCGACTCCAGTCCGGGCACGGGCTCGGCGCCGTCCTCACCCTGCCCGAAGTCGTAGCCCTCGTCGCGCATCCGGCGCAGCAGCGCGACCGCGCTGGCCGGTGTGTCGAGACCGACGGCGTTGCCGATCCGCGAGTGCTTCGTCGGGTAGGCGGACAGCACGAGCGCGACGCGCTTCTCCGCGGCGGGGGTCCGGCGGAGCCGGGCGTGGCGGACCGCGGTCCCGGCGACGCGGGCGGCACGTTCGGGGTCGGGGACGTAGGCGGGCAGGCCGTCCTCGTCGATCTCCTTGAAGGAGAACGGCACGGTGATCAGGCGGCCGTCGAACTCCGGCACGGCGACCTGGCTGGCCGCGTCGAGCGGGGAGACCCCCTCGTCGTTCTCCTCCCACGCGCTGCGGGGACTGGTGAGGCAGAGGGCCTGGAGTACGGGCACGTCGAGGGACGCGAGCGCTCCGGCGTCCCACGCCTCGTCGTCGCCGCCCGCCGAGGCCTCCGCGGGCTTCGTCCCTCCGGCGGCGAGGACGGTGGTGACGACGGCGTCCACCGGCCGCAGCGCGTCGAGCAGTTCGGGTTCCGGTGTGCGCAGCGACGCGACGTAGAGCGGCAGCGGCCGGCCGCCGGCGTCCTCGATGGCACGGCAGAGGGCTTCGACGAACGCCGTGTTGCCGCTCATGTGGTGCGCGCGGTAGTAGAGCACCGCCACCGCCGGCCCGTCGCCCTCCGCCCGGTCCGTCCGCTCCAGCGGTCCCCAACTGGGCGCCGGCGCGGGCGGTTCGAAGCCGTGCCCGCTCAGCAGGACGGTGTCGGAGAGGAACCGTGCGAGCTGCTCCAGGTTGGCGGGGCCGCCGTGCGCGAGGTACGCGTGGGCTTCGGTGGCGATGCCGACGGGCACCGTGGAGTGCTCCATCAGCTGTGCGTCGGGGGCCTGTTCACCGGTGAGGACCACGACGGGGCGGCCCTGCGCGAGGACGGCCTCCAGCCCTTCCTCCCAGGCACGCACCCCGCCCAGCAGCCGTACGACGACGAGTTCGGCGCCGTCCAGCAGTCCGGGAAGCTCTTCGAGGGTGAGCCGGGAGGGGTTGGCGTAGCGGTAGGGCACCGGGCCGGCCGCGGAGCGTGCGCTGAGCAGATCGGTGTCGGACGTGGACAGCAGCAGAATCATGCGGCAGGCCTTCCTCGGGGTCCGCGCCCCGGGCGGTGAAGAGACGGCGGGAGTTCCTGGCTCGCCCGCATGTGCGCAGCGCGCACATGACGGGCTCACAGTGGCGGGACCGCGCCGGATTCACACCGGCTTCCTCCCCTGGCGCCGTCGCTGACGGTGGCGGGCCGCGCGGCCCGCCGTGCAACATCGTAAGGGCCGCCGCGGCGGCCCGCGCGATACGGACGCGGCGTCGTCGTCCCAGGCCGTCGGTATGCTCGCCGCCATGCCGCAACTCGCCTCCACCGCACGGGAACGGGACGGAACGGACACCCGGGTCCGGCCTGACGGGCACGGACGGGACCGCGGCGACGCCTGCCCCGGAGCGTTGCGGCTGCACCCCGCCGACGACGGCGCGCTGGCCCGTGTCCGCGTCCCCGCCGGCCTGCTGACCTCCGCGCAGGCCCGCGCGCTCGCCGGGACGGCGGAGCTTCTCGGTGACGGCCACATCGACGTCACCTCCCGCGGCAACCTGCAACTTCGTGGCCTGGACGGGCAGAAGAGCGCGGAGCTGGCGGCACGGCTCGACGCGGCCGGTCTGCTGCCCTCGCCCCGGCACGACCGGGTGCGCAACGTCGTCGCGTCCCCGCTCAGCGGACTGGACGGGCACGGTCACGCCGATGTCCGGCCGTGGGCCGCCCAGTTGGACGAGCTGCTGCTGGCCAGCGATGACGCGACGGCGCTCTCGGGACGGTTCCTCTTCGCCTTCGACGACGGCCGCGGCGACACCGCGGGCCTGGAGGCGGATGTGACATTGATCGCTCTGCCCGGCGGCCGGGAGGTCCTCCTGCGGGTGGCCGGTACCGCGGCCGTGCTGGTCCCCGCCGAACACGCCCCCGACGCGGCGCTGCTGGCGGCCGAGGCCTTCCTCTCGGCCGTACGGGAGAGCGGCGCGACGGTCTGGCGGGTGAGCGAACTGCCGGACGGCGGCGAGCAGTTCGCCCTCCGCGTGGCCCACCGGCTGCGTGGAGGCGGCGTCCCGGTGCGGCCGGTCGCCGGCGTCCCTCCCCTGCCCGCCGCCTCCGCTCCGGCACCGGGCGTGGTGGAAGGCCCGGCGGGCCGGTGCTCCCTGTACGTCCTCGCCCGGCTGGGGCGCCTGACCGCGGAGCAGCTGCACCGGCTGGCCTCCCTCTCCGAACAGCGGGGGAACGGCGTTGACGGTGCCGCGAAAGGGGAGCTGCGGGTGACGCCCTGGCGGGGCGTCGTCGTTCCCGGCCTGCCCGCCGCGGAGGCGTCGGCGCGGCTGCGCGAGCTGCGCGACGCCGGGCTGGTCACCGGCGCGGACTCCCCCTGGCACGGCGTCAGCGCCTGCACCGGCCTGCCCGGCTGCGCCCGCTCGCACCGCGACGTGCGCTCCGACGCCGCCCTGGCACCGGGGCCGGACACCGCGGCCTCCGGCTCCGGCGCCCCCGCCCCCGAACCCGCCCCCGAGCCCGCGCCCGCGCCCGCGCCCGCGCCGCCTGCGGAAACGTCCCTGCTGCCGGTCCACTTCTCGGGCTGCGAACGCCGCTGCGGACGCCCCAAAGGTGACGTGGTCGATGTCGTGGCGGGCGGGAACGGCTATACGGTGGCCGTTCAGGCAGAGGGCTCCACACGGGAGCGGGCCGTGCCGGACGGAGAACTCGCCCACGCCGTCGCATCGGCACGCGCCGGACGAGAGTGACGGGATGAGCGACAGCGCAGTGTCCGAGCACGACGAGTACGCCCAGAACGACGAACCCGCCCAGCAGGACGAGCACCCGGAGCACGGGTACCGGTACGAGAAGGACGGCGCGGCCATCTACCGCCGGTCCTTCGCCACGATCCGCGCCGAGGCGGACCTGTCCGGCCTGCCCCCGGACGTCGCCCAGGTCGCCGTCCGCATGATCCACGCCTGCGGCATGGTCGACCTGGTCCGCGATCTCGCGTTCACGCCGCGGGTGGTCTCGCGCGCGAGGGCCGCGCTGCGTGCCGGCGCCCCCGTCCTGTGCGACGTGTCCATGGTGGCGAGCGGTGTCACCCGCAGGCGCCTCCCCGCGGGCAACGACGTCGTGTGCACGCTCTCCGACCCGTCGGTGCCCGGGCTCGCCGCCGACATGGGCACCACTCGCAGCGCTGCGGCGATGGAGCTGTGGCGGGAGAGGCTGAACGGTGCCGTGGTCGCGGTGGGCAACGCGCCCACGGCTCTGTTCCGGCTGCTGGAGATGGTCGAGGAGGGCGCGCCCCGCCCGGCCGCCGTCATCGGAGTACCCGTCGGTTTCGTCGGCGCCGCCGAGTCCAAGGACGCACTCGCGGCCCACCCGTCCGGCCTGGACCACCTCGTCGTACGAGGACGTCGCGGCGGCAGCGCGATCGCCGCGGCCGCGATCAACGCGATAGCGAGCGAAAAAGAGTGACACAGCAGCAGACCCCTCAGGACACGGCCCCCGTGCAGCACGCCGACGGGGACGCCGCCGCACCGCACGGGCAGCGCACCCCGTCCCCGGGCCCGGTCTCCCCCGGCCGCCTCTACGGCGTGGGGCTCGGCCCCGGCGACCCGTCGCTGATGACGCTGCGGGCGGTGCAGGTCATCGCCGAGGCCGACGTCGTCGCCTACCACAGCGCCCGGCACGGCCGTTCCATCGCGCGCGCCATCGCGGCCGAGCATCTGCGGCCCGGCCACATCGAGGAGGCACTGGTCTACCCCGTCACGACAGGGACGACGGACCATCCCGGCGGCTACAAGGGCGCGATGGAGGAGTTCTACGCGGAGTCCGCCGCGCGTCTCGCGGCGCACCTCGACGCGGGCCGCACCGTCGCCGTACTCGCCGAGGGGGACCCGCTCTTCTACGGCTCGTACATGCACATGCACAAGCGGCTCGCCGACCGCTACCGGACGGAGGTCGTGCCGGGCGTCACCTCCGTGAGCGCCGCCGCGTCCCGGCTGGGCACACCGCTCGCCGAAGGCGACGAGGTGCTGACGATCCTGCCGGGGACGCTTCCCGAGGAGGAGCTGACCGCGCGTCTGGCCGCCACCGACGCCGCCGTGGTGATGAAGCTGGGCCGTACCTTCCCCGCCGTCCGCAAGGCCGTCGAGGACGCGGGCCGGCTGGCCGAGGCCCGCTACGTGGAGCGCGCCACGATGACCGGTGAGCGTACGGGGACCCTGGCGGACGCCGACGCCGGCTCGGTGCCGTACTTCTCCCTCGCCGTGCTCCCCAGCCGCGCGGGGCGGGCGCCCGAGCCGCCGCCCGGCGCGGCAGAGGTCGTGGTGGTCGGGACGGGCCCCGCGGGGCCGCTGTGGCTCACGCCCGAGGCGCGCGGCGAACTCGCCGCCGCCCAGGACCTGGTGGGCTACACCACCTACCTCGACCGGGTGCCGGAGCGCCACGGCCAGCGGCGCCACGCCTCCGACAACAAGGTGGAGTCCGAACGCGCCGAACTCGCCCTGGACCTCGCACGGCGCGGCCGGCGCGTGGCCGTCGTCTCGTCCGGCGACCCCGGGGTGTTCGCGATGGCCAGCGCCGTGCTGGAGGTCGCTTCCCAGGAGCCGTACCAGGACGTTCCGGTGCGGGTCGTGCCCGGCGTGACGGCGGCGAGCGCGGCGGCCGCACGCGCGGGTGCGCCTCTCGGCCACGACTACGCCGTCATCTCGCTCTCCGACCGGCTCAAGCCCTGGGAGGTCATCGCCGGCCGGCTCGCGGCGGCCGCGTCGGCGGACCTGGCGCTCGCGCTCTACAACCCCGGCTCGCGCAGCCGCACTTGGCAGGTGGCGAAGGCCCGCGAGCTGCTGCTGGAGCACCGCGCTCCGGACACCCCGGTCGTCGTGGCCCGCGACGTCGGCGGCCCGGGAGAGCGGGTGCGGACCGTGCAGCTGGCCGACCTCGCACCCGAGACGGTCGACATGCGCACGATCCTGCTCGTCGGGTCGTCCCGTACGCGTGCGGTACCGCGCGGCGGCGCGGACGGAGAGGGCGGGCCCGCCGTCTGGACGCCCCGCCGCTACACCCCGGAGATCTCACCCGAGGCGTGACCGCACCCAGGCCGCGGCCTGCTCCGGCTCCTCCACGGTCCGCGTGCCCTCCACCACGGGCGGACGGCGCACCAGGACGACGGGCAGGCCCGCCTCGCGGGCTGCCACGAGCTTCGGCGCGGTCGCCGCGCCGCCGCTGTCCTTGCTGACCAGGACGTCGACGCGGTGCCTGCGCAGCAGTTCGCGCTCGTCGTCGAGGTGGAACGGGCCGCGGTCGAGCACGGTCTCCAGGTGCGCGGGCAGGGGGGGCCGCGGCGGGTCGACGCAGCGCAGCAGGAACCACAGCCCGTCGAGGTGCGCGAAAGCCGGCAGGCCCGTACGTCCCGTGGTGAGGAAGACCCGCTTCCCCAGGGCGGGCAGCATCTCCGCGGCCTCGGCCAGTGAGGCGGCGGAATGCCAGTCGTCGCCCTCGGCCGCCTCCCAGCCGGGCCGCCGCAGCACGAGCAGGGGAACATGGGCGAGGGACGCGGCCAGCGCCGCGTGGGAACTGATCGTGCCGGCGAAAGGATGGGTGGCGTCGATGAGGAGGTCCGTCCGGTGGTCCCGCAGCCAGCGAGCCATTCCCTGGGCGCCCCCGAACCCCCCGACGCGCACGGCGCCCGGCACCCGCGCGGGGCTGGCGACCCGCCCGGCGAGCGACGTCGTCACGTGCAGGGGCGCGGTCCCCTCGGGAGACTCCTCGGCCGGATGCCCGGTCAGCAGTCCGGCGAGACGGCGGGCCTCCGTGGTGCCGCCGAGGATCAGCACACGGGGCGCGGCGGCGGTCTCGGCACGGTGCATCGGCGGCGGGCCCCTTCATGACGACGTCTGACTCCGGAGCGCACGGCTCCTCCGCCCCTGGCGGACGCGAGGCCCAACTCAAGCACACGGGTCTGCGGCCCGGATGGACGACCGGGGCCTGCGCGACGGCCGCCGCCACCGCCGCCTACACCGCCCTGCTGACCGGCGAGTTCCCCGACCCGGTCACCGTCACCCTGCCCAAGGGCCGCACGCCCTCCTTCGCGCTGGCCGTCGAGTCCCTGACCCCCGGACCGGAGCGGGAGGCCATGGCGGGCGTGGTGAAGGACGCCGGCGACGACCCGGACGTCACGCACGGCGTCCTGGTCCGCGTGCGGGTGCGGGCGCTGCCGCCCGGGTCCGGCGTGGTCTTCCGCGCCGGGCCCGGCGTCGGGACCGTCACCCGCCCGGGTCTCCCCCTCGCCGTGGGCGAGCCCGCGATCAACCCGGTGCCGCGGGAGATGATGCGCGAGCACCTCAGCCGCGTGGCCGCGGGCCACGGCATCACCGCGGACGCCGAGCTGACCGTGTCCGTGGACGACGGGGAGGAGATCGCCCGCTCCACCTGGAACCCGCGCCTGGGCATCCTCGGCGGGCTCTCCGTCCTCGGCACCACGGGCGTCGTCGTGCCCTACTCGTGCTCGGCCTGGATCGACTCCATCAGGCGCGGCGTGGACGTGGCGCGTGCCGCCGGCCGCACGCACGTGGCGGGATGCACCGGCTCGACGTCGGAACGCACGGTCACCGCCGAATACGGCCTGCCCGAGGACGCGTTGCTCGACATGGGCGACTTCGCGGGCGCCGTCCTGAAATACGTGCGCCGCCACCCCGTCCCGCGGCTCACCGTCTGCGGCGGCTTCGCGAAGCTCTCCAAACTCGCCGCGGGGCACCTCGATCTGCACTCGGCGCGCTCCCAGGTCGACAAGGGATTCCTGGCCGCGCTGGCCCGCGAAGGCGGAGCGGACGAGGAGCTGGCGGCGGCGGTCGCCAACGCCAACACGGGCCTCGCCGCACTGCAGTCGTGCGCCGCGGCGGGCGTGCCGCTGGGCGACCTGGTGGCCGCGGCGGCCCGGGACCAGGCCATCGGCGTGCTGCGCGGCGCACCGGTCACGGTCGACGTCATCTGCGTCGACCGCGCCGGCACGATCGTCGGCCGCTCCGCGCCGCGCTGAGCGGCCGGGTCTACCCCGCGGGCACCGGACGGTAGGTGCACACGTTCACGCCCTTGGCGCTGGTGACGGTGGAGACCAGCTCCAGGGTGCGCAGCACGCCCTCGTCCGGGAAGATCCGCTTCCCGCCGCCGAGCAGCACCGGCATGATCATCAGCCGGAGTTCGTCGGCCAGTTCCTCGCGCAGGAGGGTGCGCGCCAGCGTCGGGCTCCCCATCACCACGATGTCGCCGCCCGGCGAACCGCGCAGCTCGCGGATGCGGGCGACGGCCTCACCTCCGGGGACGCGGACGGTGTTCTCCCACACCAGGTCCTTGTCGTTGAGCGTGCCCGAGACGACGTACTTCCGGAGGGAGTTCACACGGTCCGCGAACGGGTCGCCGGCGCGGCCCGGCCACGCCTCGGCCATCGCCTTCCAGGTGCGGCGCCCGAACAGCAGCGCGTCGGCCTTCGCCGTCGCGTCGTCGAAGGTGCCGCCCACCACTTCGGGGTCGAAGAAGGGGGCCGTCCAGCCACCGTGGGCGAAGCCGCCCGAGGTGTCCTCGCCAGGCCCGCCCGGCGCCTGCACGACGCCGTCGAGACTCATGAACTCGCAGATCACGATGCGCACGTGACTCACCTCTCATCCGCCCGGATCACCACCAGAATACGGAGGTTCGGCGGCCTTTGCCTGTTCGAGACCGCAATGACCCGTAATCGGCGGCAGCGTGCCCTCGCGGGCCTGCGGTTCGGGACGGGCGCGGCGCGCCCGGACCGGGTCAGCCGTCGCTTGCGCGGGGCCCGGGCCCGCAACTCCGGTCGCGGTGAGGGGAGTAGAGGTGGCTGTCGCCGAACTGCTCGGCGGCGAGGGTGCGTCCGACCATGATGACGGCGGTGCGCACGATGCCCGCCGCCTTCACCTGGGCCGCGATGCCGTCGAGCGTGCCCCGCAGCACCGTCTCGTCGGGGCGGCTGGCCATGGCGACGACGGCCGCGGGGCAGTCGGCCCCGTAGTGCGGCAGCAGCTCCTCCACGACGCGGTCCACGTGGCCCGCCGCCAGGTGCAGTACGAGCAGCGCGCGGCTGCGTCCGAGCGTCGCCAGGTCCTCGCCCTCGGGCATGGCCGTGGCGCGGGCAGCGATACGGGTCAGCACCACCGTCTGCCCGACGGTGGGCACCGTCAGTTCGCGTTTGAGCGCCGCTGCCGCGGCGGCGAACGCCGGTACGCCCGGCACCACTTCGTATGGCACACCCGCCGCGTCGAGGCGCCTCATCTGCTCGGCGACGGCGCTGAAGACGGACGGGTCGCCGGAGTGCAGCCGGGCCACGTCGTGCCCTTCGCCGTGTGCCCGCACCAACTCCTCGGTGATGCGGTCCAGATCGAGCTGCGCGGTGTCCACGAGCCGCGCGCCGGGCGGGCATTCGGCGAGCAGCTCCTCCGGCACGAGGCTCCCCGCGTACAGGCAGACCCGGCAGGAGGCCAGCGTCCGCACGCCCCGTACCGTCATGAGGTCGGCGGCGCCGGGCCCCGCACCGATGAAGTACACCGTCACTCTGGTTCTCCGCTCGCAGCGTCGTTCGTCCCGGCGGCCCGGCCGCCAGGACCGGTTCCGGCCACGGCCCACTGGGTGACGGGCATCGACTGCCGCCAGGCCGTGAAGCCCCCCACGGGAGCCGCCTGCGCGACGGCAAGCCGGAACAGCTCCCCGCCGTGCCGGCGGTGCCACTCCGCCAGCAGCGCCTCCGACTCCAGCGTCACGGCGTTGACGACCAGCCTGCCGCCGTCCGCCACCGCCTCCCAGCAGCGCTCCAGCACACCGGGCACCGTGACCCCGCCGCCGACGAACACGGCGTCGGGTGCGGGAAGTCCACTCAGCGCGGCGGGCGCTTCACCCCGCACCACCTGGAGCGACGGCACTCCGAGCGCGTCCGCGTTGCGCGCGATGCGCTCCGCCCGCACCGGGTCACGCTCGACGCTCACCGCGCGGCATCCGCGGTGCGCACGCATCCACTCGACGGCGACGGAGCCGGAACCGCCGCCGACGTCCCACAGCAGCTCGCCGGGCGCGGGCGCGAGAGCGGCCAGCGTCGCCGCCCGGACATGGCGTTTCGTGAGCTGGCCGTCGTGCTCGTACGCACTGTCCGGCAGGCCCGGCACGAGCGAGAGCCGGGGCGCCTCGGCGGTCCGGCGGCACTCCAGGGCGATGACGTTGAGCGGATCGCCCGGTGGATGGGCCCACTCCCCCGCGATGCCCTCGACCTGACGCTCGCCTTCCCCGCCGAGCTGCTCCAGCACCCGCATCCGGGTCGGCCCGAAACCGCGTTCCCGCAGCAGCCCGGCGACTTCGGCGGGCGTCGCCGCTCCGGCACTGAGCACGAGCACCCTGCGCCGGTCGTACAGCGCCGCGTTCAGGCCCGCCGCGGGCCGGCCCACGAGCGTGACGATCTCCGTGTCCTCCACCGGCCACCCCAGCCGGGCGCAGGCGTAGCTGACCGACGACGGGTGCGGCAGCACCGACAGCCGCTCCTTGCCCGCCACTTCGGCGAGCAGACGGCCGATTCCGTAGAACATCGGGTCGCCGCTGGCCAGTACGCACACGCGGCAGCCCTCGTAGTCGGCGAGCAGCCTGGGGACGGCAGGCCGCAGAGGCGAGGGCCACGCCACGCGCTCTCCGGCGCATTCCCGTGGCAGCAGGGCGAGTTGACGCTCGCCGCCGATGAGCACCTGGGCCTCGCGCAGCGCGTCGCGGGCGGCGCCGGTGAGACCGGGCCATCCGTCGGCGCCGACGCCGACGACGGTCACTGCCGGCCGGTCGGGACGTGCGCTGGCCACTGCTGCCACCTCGGCTTCGGGACGGGGACGCAGCCGACTCTACTGACCGGTCACGGTCCCCCTGCCCGGCAGGGGGACCGGGGTCCGCCCAGGTCGGGGCCTCGTGGGGCTTTCTTGGGGCCTCGCCCGGGCCTCAGGAGGTCCCGTCGGCGAAGCGGAGGAACGCGGCCCAGGCGCCGGGGGCCGCCGAAAGCACCGGCCCGCCGGGGCACTTGGTGTCGCGCACCAGCACCGCACCTGCGGGACGGGCCACCTCGACGCAGTTGCCGCCAGCATCACTGCTGTAGCTGGACTTGAACCAGGTACGAGCAGCGTGAAGGTTTTCGGCCAGTGCACTGTTCATGACCCTCCCGACAATCTGTCCAGCAACCTCACGCTCTCGTCGGGCGTGAGCGCCTGCGAGCGCAGCATCCCATACTTCTGGTGGTACGAACTGACCTGATCTGGGTCATCGATCAGGAAGCTGACGTGCTGACCTTCGATGTACGCAAGATGGTCGTGATCAGGTGTCTCCAAGAGCACCATGGGGCCAGCGAGCCCTGCGTGGCTCTCCCGGCTCGTCGGCATGATCTGGATTCCCATGAACGGCAGTTCGGCGCAGCGTCGAAGATGCCGGATCTGCTCGCGGAGCGTGTCGGCGCCACCGATGGGCCGGTGCAGGATCACCTCTTCCAGCAGGAAGTTCATCATTGCGGGCCACGGTCTCCGTTCGAGGATCCGCTGCCGGTCGAGGCGGGCCGAAGTCCATTCCTCGACCTCCTCCGGACTGATCGGCGGATACAGGCAGTTGAACACCGCCCGCGCGTACGCCTCCGTCTGAAGCAGACCGGGCACCACGTGGTTCTCGTACGACAGCAGCGTCAGGGCCTCCTGCTCGTGCTCGACGAAGTCCTGCGCGAACGCCGGGAACCGTTCCCGCTCGGGCACGTTGGCCACCGCCACCGCCAGCACGCCCTTCGTGTCGAGCAGTTCGTCGAGCTGTGCGGCGAGGTCCGGCTTGAGAGGTCTGCGGCCCTGCTCGATGGAGCCGATGGTGTCCTCGTGCACGCACAGCCGCTCGGCCAGCGCGGGCTGCGTGATGCGGGCGGCCTTGCGGAACTGCCCGACCTGGGCTCCGATCACGTGCCACGACGAGTACTTCTTGGGTTTCCTGTTCCTCACCGGCTGCATGCCCGCTCTCCGTTCCCCGCCCAGTGCCGTACACGAACCCGTGCGCCGCCGTACGGTGCGTCCGTACGCGCTGACTCCCTGGTCGACTCTAGTGACGCACTGTGACAGTCGTCTCATGAACGACGACATTCGGCCCCCTCTCACCCGTGCCGGCTACTTCCGGCGCGAACGCCGTTCCGTGCCCGCCGCCAGGGAGTTCGCGGCACGGGCCCTGGCCGAGTGGTGCGCGGGCGCCCGCACGGACGACGTGCTGCTGTGCGTGAGCGAGCTGGCGGCCAACGCCGTGCTGCACGGCGTCCCGCCGGGCCGCGGCTACCGGCTGAGCCTGCTGCTGGAGCCCGCCGCCGGGCGTCTGCGTGTCGAGGTGGACGACAGCGGGCCGGGTCTGTCGCTGGTGCGGGAACGCCGGGCAGGCGACGAGGACGCCGGGGGCCGGGGTCTGCTGCTGGTCTCCGCGCTCGCCGACAAGTGGGGAGTCGACGCGCGGGACCCGGGCAAGACGGTGTGGTGCGAACTGGAGCTGCACCGGCGGCCGGGCCCGGCAGGCGAGGGCCGCGTGCCCTAGGTGTACTGACCCGTGAGGTTAGGAACGCGGCTGGCGGGTGGTAGGCCGCCGAGCGCGGTGTGCGCGCGGTGGTGATTGTAGGTGTGCAGCCAGTTGGGGAACGCTTCGCGTCGTTGGCTTTCTGAGTGGTAAGGGCGGGCGTATGCCCACTCTTCCAGCAGGGTGCGGTTGAGGCGTTCGACCTTCCCGTTGGTTTGCGGCCGGTAGGCGCGGGTGCGTTTGTGCGAGATGCCGGCCGCGGCCAGCGTGTTGCGCCAGGCGTAGGACTTGTAGCA